>JBNKLA010000047.1:0-26904 GCA_050292115.1 Sulfurimonadaceae bacterium
GGGTGGTTTGAAACCTCCGCTTGCCCAGCGGTTCCGAGGGGCCTTCCCTCATCTTTCATACAGCATAGCTTTTGTAATCCTCCCGAAGTCGGTTAAACTTTGGTTGTTACGCCTTCTTGGCACACCCGTACCCCTATTTCAGGGTTGTTTCGCCTGCTTTGGTGAGTAGGCCGTCTTTGTCGTATTGTAAGCTTTGGGTTTGTTCTGCGTACGTGGTGCTTGTGGGCAGGTGGTAGATGAGAGGCGTAAAGCAAACGCAAACTGCTTTGCGTTTGTAGCCTCGGAACCAGAGCTGTTGTGCGAAGCACCAGCGACGGAGTCCACAACTATTTTTAGGCGTTACATGCGCTCCGAAGGAAGTGCCCTTGGGGTATAATGCAAGGTTTTCATAATTTGGCAGAGCTGAAATGGTGCCTCCTTATAGCATAAAAGTGGTGATTCATCACCTGACCCGTATTTCGAAATTTAGTGGTCTCTTTAGACATATTTGCTGCAAATATGGGGTCTTCGATCTACAACAGTAGAAATTTAGTGGTCTCTTTAGACGGAGCAGAGCATGGGGTATGCGGAACTATCTACAACAGTAGAAATTTAGTGGTCTCTTTAGACCAACTTCTGTTAATTTAGCTTTTCTTTTATCTACAACAGTAGAAATTTAGTGGTCTCTTTAGACCAGGAGATCAAACGTAAACTGCTCTCACATCTACAACAGTAGAAATTTAGTGGTCTCTTTAGACCGAAATAAAAGAACTGGCTTAACTATTATCTACAACAGTAGAAATTTAGTGGTCTCTTTAGACACAAATATACTGCTTAATCAAAACAAGAAATCTACAACAGTAGAAATTTAGTGGTCTCTTTAGACTGATAGTGGCGGGGCTTTTTATCCTCAATCTACAACAGTAGAAATTTAGTGGTCTCTTTAGACAACGCATGGCGGCTCAACTGGCTATGAAATCTACAACAGTAGAAATTTAGTGGTCTCTTTAGACTTCCGGTGTTGCTCAATGGATTATTAAATCTACAACAGTAGAAATTTAGTGGTCTCTTTAGACAGCGATATTAATCATGAATAATGATCTATCTACAACAGTAGAAATTTAGTGGTCTCTTTAGACAGAGATCTTGACCGAATTAATTGGGGATCTACAACAGTAGAAATTTAGTGGTCTCTTTAGACACGCTTTTGCTAACGCGGGTTCAGCTGAATCTACAACAGTAGAAATTTAGTGGTCTCTTTAGACAATATATGTATCTATGCTTGCCGGAAGATCTACAACAGTAGAAATTTAGTGGTCTCTTTAGACAAGGTTTCAGTCTGTACAATATGGACATATCTACAACAGTAGAAATTTAGTGGTCTCTTTAGACTAACGTTAGGAAAAATAGACTCAAACAATCTACAACAGTAGAAATTTAGTGGTCTCTTTAGACAAATAAAGAATCGGGCTAACGGCATATATCTACAACAGTAGAAATTTAGTGGTCTCTTTAGACCGTCACCCCAGGCAGCTCACGGTGGCCATCTACAACAGTAGAAATTTAGTGGTCTCTTTAGACACAAAATATGGAGATATCAACTATTCATCTACAACAGTAGAAATTTAGTGGTCTCTTTAGACAGATAACAACAACCACATCCCCTATTTTCGCATACCTTTTTGCAATTTATACTGATTTTTTTTCCGTTTTTACTTAAAAATCGCCATAAAGACCTAGGTTTGCATTTTAGTCGATTATTATGAGATCCTCTTCATCATTTTTTGCATAACCGTAGCGCGTTATTTTACACTGTTCACTCAGATTAAAGATAATGACACTATCGGTTTGTTCAAAACGTTTTTCAAACGTATTCTTTATCTCAAAAGAGACTAATGAGAGCACCCTTTTACTATTTCGGATTTGGAATATAGAATATTGCAAACGAAACCCATATTTTAAAAGAAACTTTGAAAATTTTGCACGAAGCTTGTCGTTGCTGATGTCATACGAAACTATAATCATGGATTTTTTCCTAAAAACATCGGGTAAGCTCCTATGACTTTCTCTTGCATAAATGCTCTGTAGTACTGTTGCACATATAAGAACATCTCATTTTTATACTCTAAAATCGCCTCTAAAAGCCATCTGGTATAAGGTTTTGCTTTATCTCCAAAAAGTCGATATTGCCCATTTAGCACATCAAAATCATCAGGATTGATCTGCCCTAAATTGTACGCCTTTCTGATTTGATAGTCTACAATCGGTCTAAAAGGCTCAATAATATCTGCAACCAAAGATTTACGTTGATAAAACTCTTTGTGATAGACCCCTTTATAGGTATCAAAACCATAAAGATTTAGCATGGCGTCTATAAGATGAAAAAGCTGCATATAGCCAATATCCAATAAAAGGTTCGTAATATCCTTTTTGGTTCTTGGTGTTCTGCCGTTCCACTCTATGTTGTCAAACATATGAGAAAAATAGAGCCTTGAAGCTACTCCTTCAAGACCCAAAATCCCTTGAAAATCTAAAGACACGTTCAAAAGCCGTCCTCTATAATCACGCAGTTTATTTATAGCATCCACGAGAGCAGGCGGTTTGTCCCGTCTTTTTTGCAAATGGATAATCTGCTGGTCAATTTTATTTTGCACCAGATGAAGTGCAATAGCATTGTTTTTATAGGCATACTGCTTTTGTCTAAGCAAAAAATTTCCCTCTGTTTTATACTGCCACATGCCATAAGGAATAAGCCCATAGCTGAGCATCGTAATACTAAAGCCAAACTTTTTAGCGCGCTGTAAAAGCCCCGAAGTAATGCTAATATGCCCTACGATAAAAAGTGCAAAAAGCCTATAGCATGTAGATTGGTGTTTTATTTTTCCGTTGGCATCCTTTATGACAAGATTGTCATTTTTAAAGCTCAACTTTTCACCATGATTTAAGAGCGCAATAATGATCTGCTTTTGTTTAAAATCGCTCAGGCTCATCATACTGCCACATCACACAAGTAGCGATAAATACAGCGAAAACATTTGTTTGGGTTCACTAAGAAAGGAGCACCTAAATCAAATGTACGTATCTGTTGTAGCAACATTTTAAATCCTTGTTCTCGTTTAAAATCATCTTTAGGCAAAACAATTGGGTACACTTTATTGTCATCCATACTGTAAAGCCGTATGCTTTTTACTTCATATCCCATCTCTACCAAGCAGTAATACTGTGCATAAAGCTGATAAATATAGCCGTCAAAAATTCTTTTGATCCTCTTTTTTCGCTCCGTTAAAACACCGCTACTTTGATCAAAGGTATCTATCTTGCCGCCTAGAGCGTACGTTTGACTATAAATTTCAATCGTCTGAAGCACTTTTTTGGCGCTCGTGTAGGTTTTGCTATCAACCGTAGCGTGCGCCGCTTTTCCTTCGCTTTGGTCGATAGTATGATACAAACGCTCATCGCTCTTAGAGTAGAGCTGATGAAAGTAGATAGAGCGAGGACAAAAGATAAAATCGTTTAAAAATGAGATGGGGATGTAGGGTTCCATCCCTATCCCCTTTGAGCATATTGCAACCACTCTCTGTTTGTGATTGTGAGGTCTATCTTTTTACTCAAATCTCCCTCTTTGATACGATTTACGAGCATTAACCCTTTTCGTGCGATATTGTAAGCTCCATTGGCATCCGCATCTTTTGGGAGTCTGTTATCTACCTTACGGCTATCATAAAACAGACCGTTTTTATCTGCAATAGGGGAAATCATATAGTCTATCTGTGTCCCAGTCTCAGAGTTACGCATCTGAAGTGTGAGCTTAAAGAGATAAAGCAGTTGCTCAAAAAACGGCTTCTCTTCATGAGCTAATATATAGCTTTTAAGGTCGCTCCCGTAATTGCCAAAGAGATTTTTAAACTCTGTAGTAAGGTGAATTGTTTTATTATCCCAACTACTATTTTTCTCTTTGTTACGAAAAGTTTTTATCCGCTCTCCATACGTGCAAATCGTCCAATCTTGACGAGTCCCGTCCGCTTTCGGGTTAAACTGCGTGTAGTTATCTATCTCAAATTCAAAGTAATCTTTATCTTGGTTGTAACGGATAGATTTAAACTTTTTAAAGAACTCTTTTGCTTTTTCAACACTTGAGTACCTTGTATCAAATAAGTTTACAAATCCAGTAACTGGGTCTATCTTAGAGGTGTTCCATGCTGGCACATAGAAGAGGAAACCATTTTGTTTGCCCATCTTTTCAAAACTTTGAAACTTATTGGTAAGTTGAAGTGCGTTAAGTACACCGCCAAGAGCGTTTTTGTCTCGTTTTTTATCCACAAGATAATTGAGCTTATCGATAAGTGTTTTTTCAAACTTTTGGTAGACTTGCTTCTCTACTTTAAACCGACCTCTTTTAAACCCAAAGTTAAGATCTTCAAGTATCACGATTGCATTGTATTCAAGTATAAGTGTTGCTATACGGTGGATGACATGACTCATATACCCCTCTTTTAGCTCTTTGATATTCTCTATCACACCCCACTCTTTACGAGCTTTGTCTCGCTCATCCTCTTTTTTGGCAAGTTTTTCATGATAATCAATCGTATGCTCTTTACCGTTGTAGCTATTGATAATCTGATTAAGACTGTATTGCTCTACAATTTTCCCATTATTATCAATCAATGAGAGATAAAGCAGATGTCGCTCACCTCTATCGATACCGATTATTTTTATATCTTGTGCATTTGATTGGATAAACTCTAAAGTTTTAGGGGTAATATTTTCGTTACCTTCTGCTTTAAAGTTAAGGGTAATCGGCACATGAAACTGGAATTTATCAAAAGCAAAACGGCGGTCTTTGATGATAGGGTAATCAAACTTATCTTTTAACTCCTCATAATGGTGCCCCTTTTTGAGTTTTTCATCAGAATACTCGATGGACTTTTTACGATAAAAGACCTCAGCTTGCCCGTTGAGTTTATAGACTACATTCGCTAGGTTGCTCTCATCAAAAAGTGCTCGCCAATACATCGTGTGCATATTTGGTGTCCCTTTGCTATATGGGGAAAAATCTTTGTTGTAGATTTGAAAGAGATAGAGTTTGCCATCGTTGACAAGTGAGTTAATATACTCTTCATCAATATTTTTAAAAGTGATTTTATATCCTTGTTGTTCTACTTCTCTATAAAACCCACTCAAATCTTCATAACTCTTTGTTGGAGAAAAATCATACTCAAAATGTTTCCAATCTTCATGCTTTTGAATTGAAACTTTGAAAAAGTCAATTAATTCATGACAAAAATCTAAATCAAAATCATCCCCTTTTTTATGATAGCCAGCATGATATTTGTCTAACAATTCTTGACTAGGATTATAGTAATCAATATTTTTCTTTGAGAAAAAAACTTTTGGCAACATCTTATTTGCCCCTGGTAAAAGTTTATAATCTATCTTCTCATATATCTTTTCACTTTTTGAATTTTGAATGTTTTTAAATGATTTATTATGTTTTTTATCCATAACTCCAAGATAGTATAACCCATCTTTGTGAAAGAGTATTGCTGTATTATCAGGTTCTTTATTGACATCCCATCCATCAAGCAGAGTGCTATTTTGAAAATTAAATTTAAACTTCTCTAACGAATAAGGCTTTTTAGTCATAAAATTACGCACTTTGTCATAGAGCTTACTTACCTTACTCAAACTTCCAAAGTACCCATCAAAAAGCGAATAAAAAGCTATATCCTTATCCATATCATTTGGTGTATTGAGTGGTTTGTAATGTCGTTGCAAATCAACAAGTGCATCTAAAAATATTTTTATCGTTTCTTTATCATGAGGCTTTTGTTGCCATTCATTGTAAGTAGATTGTACCTTTTGTGTAAGCTCTTTTGCTCCATCGTTAATAAAATAGTCCATGATATTTGCACTTAGTTTTGCGGAGTCAATTGCCTCTTGTATTTGAGCTACACTAAAATAACTATTTTTACGATTAAAAAACTTCTCTTCATCACTTGCTATATCTTTAGACTTTTTAGGTTTACTGACTTCCCATAGAGCATCTTTTATTATCTCATAGCTACCAAAAATTGCTTTTGATATATCCGTAATTGATTTATCATTTCGTATATAGATTTTGGATAAGTCATAATACTGCTTTTGAGTAAAAAGCTCAGGAAGTTTTTCGAGTAAGTTTGTTTTGCCATCACAACACTCAAACTCTTTTATATGTGATGTATAAAACTCCTCAATACTCTCTACCAATTCATCTTCGCTCTCAAACTTCTCAGGCAACCAAGAGAGTGTATCTCTATCACTCAATATCTGTTTATGTAAAGGTTTGAGATTTGGTAAATCACGTTTAGTTAAACCTTTTTGTTGCCTAAATAGATTTATCTTTTCATTAAACCCTTGGACTTTCAACGCATCTTGCTTGATTCCCCCTATCATCTGATTATAAAGGTCAATATACTTTTGTGAAAGTGTATTATTGAAGTAGTGCAATGTAAACATATCTTCCACAACAGCACCAAGCAGATACTCACCTAAAGCTTCTTGCGTCTGTATAATTATCTCAGGATATTGCTCATTGATTTTTTCAAAAAGTTTGAGATTGCCTAAAAAGATTGGTAAGTTTTCATGAATAATTCTAAAAGCGATTGCGGAGTGTTTATCTTCGTGAGTGTACATATTGGCTCTATTTTCATGAAAACCTGTGAAATATGTGGTAAATGTATCAAACTCTTTTATAACCTCTCTCTCTTCATCGGTTATGTCACCCCAATTTAATAGGTCATTTTTAATCAGCTCTTTTTTGAACAATGTTTTCCAAGCATTATGCACTGTAAAGGCTTTGGCTATCTGTTTACGTAAAGCCTCTTGTGATTTTTGATAAAGTTTATCCTCTTTTTCATCTCTATTGCTTTTATAAAATAGCTCTTGATATTTTATAAGCAAACGACTATTATTTTCATCAATTTCATTTGAGTCTTTTTTATAGTTTTCTGCATTTAGGTCTATTCCATACAATGACTCATCAATAAACCATTTATGATACCTATCAATAATCTCTTTTACCTTTTTATATTTTTCAGCCCGCTCTTCGTCTTCAACTATTAAGCCTTTTTGCTGGACAAACTCTTTTGTTTTTCCTACCGGTATAAGCTCAAATCTAAGCGTTTTAGACAACTGATATTGATTGATAAATTGAGACAACATTTTTATTTCCTTGGTTTATAGCGTTTGAAAACACATTATTACATACTAAACGGACAACGTCGTGTCCATTATTTCACTCTGCAATATATTGCTGCAACTCTTTTTTGAATGTTATCGCTATGCGTTTGGGAGAAAGCACTTTAATATGCGGAATCCACCGTTTGAGCATGTGAATTACTTCATTGTCGCTTGTGGCCTGCACCGCAATATCCATACTTCCGTTTTCATAGCGTTGGAGTAGCGTTTGTGTTTTACTCAGAGGACGGCGCGCCAGATGTTTAGCTATTTCTTTGTTTACATGTAACACGGTTTCAAAGCTTTTTTCTTGCGCTTCAAACCAGATATTAAGTGCATTTTCCATTGTTTTAAGTGCAGGTGCATCGGCCTTGAACATCTGCTCTAAAATACTAACGTTTCGGATCTCTTTAAAATAGAAGGTCTTATACTTTTTTCCCTCTTTACAAAAAAGGTACCAAAAACCTTCAAAACTGGCTATTTTATAAGGGTGCACCTCCCTTGATACCCCAAGATACTCCAGTGCAACCACTCTATTTTGCTCAATCGCATCTTGCATTAATAAAAAAAGTTCACTTTTGTCGGTAATATCTTCTATAACGGCATTAAAGAAAAAGGGGTGCTTCGATGAAGGATTATGCAACTTCGAAAGTTGTTTTGAAAGAATGCGCGATGCACCGTCACCCATATTTTTTGAAAACTGCTCAAACATCTCAAACAGTAAAAGCTCATCTTCTTTAGAACTTTTAAATAAGTGAAAACCATCTGAGAATTTGTACCCTTTGCTATTTTTTTCAATGGGAAAATAAGAGAGTCTTGCGAAATCTCTCCTGATAGTTCTTGGGGAGACATCAAAATCCTGTGCCAAAACTGCTGTTTTTAGCTCCTCGCCCTCATAAAGACGTTTTAAAATTTCCAATAAACGAAACAGTGTTTTGTCGTACTCTTTTTTCACATAGCCTCTTAAATAATTTTTTTTAATAAATTATAGCTAAACTTTTTGGTTAACAGGAAAGGATTAGGGGCACCACCAAAAACCCACCCCAAACAGCATCAAAGCCCAATTTAGCTAAAATCAATAGAACATAGAGCAAAAGAGAGGGAGAGAAAATCATGCGAGGACTCTTCGATTACGAGTACCAATTAGATCGGATTAACGCCCATAAGCCACCACTACAGAAACTTGATAGTGTCATCGACTGGGAGTGGTTTCGATCCTCTTTGGAAGCGGCCTTATACCCCAAGGGCACTTCCTGCGGGGCGCATGTAGAGCCCAAAGCCCAAGGCGGCAGACCTCCCTACGACAGATTGCTGATGTTTAAGATTTTGATTTTGCAAAAATACTACAACCTCTCCAACGAACAGACCGAATTTCAGATCAAGGATCGACTCTCCTTTATGCAGTTTCTTGGCTTACAGATCGGTGATGACGTTCCTGATCAAAACACCATCCAACTCTTCAAAGAGAAACTGGCATCCCATGATCTTTCCCAAACCCTCTTTGACCTGTTTTCCCAAAAACTGATAGAACATAATATCGTAGCCAGAGAAGGGAGTATCGTCGATGCCTCTTTTGTTGAAGTACCCAAACAGCGCAACACCAAAGAGGAGAATGCCGATATCAAAAAAGATGCCGTGCCTCTGACGTTTGGTAAGAACAAAGCGAAATTGGCTCAAAAAGATTGCGATGCTAGATGGACAAAGAAGAACAACGAAAGCTATTACGGCTACAAAAACCATGTCAATGCCGATATGAAAACCAAGCTCATTACCCAATATAGCACAACCAGTGCCGCACCTCATGACTCCACACAAACCGAGAACCTTCTGGATGAAAAGGATACTGTAGCCTATGCCGACAGCGCTTACCGCAGTGAGACTATTGAAACCTATCTCGCATCCATAGGCTGCAAAAGCCATATTCATGAGAAGGGGTACCGTAACAAATCACTTGATATCGAACAGCAACTGCGCAACCAGATGAAATCAAAGATACGTGCAAGGGTAGAACATATCTTTGGCTTCATGACCAACTCCATGAACAATGCACTCAATATGCGTGCCATTGGATTCAAGAGGATACATTCAGAAGTCGGTTTGCTTAATCTGATTTACAACCTCTGCCGCTATGAACAGCTGGTACGGTGCCATGGAGTGGCAAGAATATGAAAAGAGTGGGAAAACAGGGCAAAATAGCCCACAAAAGACAAACTCATAGAGAGAAATCAAGTGAGTTCAGACAAAAAGCCGCTCTGAATTTTTTAAAAAATTGTTGGAGGCTTTAAATGGATGATGGATGTGGGGTTTTTGGTGGTGCCCTTTATTTTTTATTGTGTTACGTTTTGTAATTATTTTGTAACATTTACGCTACCGCTACTACCCAATATAGCGCTTGCGTTTTTGCGGTTTTAGTTTGTACAGATCGACCACCAAAAAGCCATCCACACAGTTATCAAAATCGCGGTCGATGCCGAAGTCGATAAACTGCACCCCACCCTCTTCGCACAGGTCGCTGTACTGTTTGTAAAGGGTTGGAATGGCCAGTCCCATCGCCTGAAGTTCGCGTTTGAGCATCACAAGGTCTTCGCGGTAGTTGTTACATGTAAAGATATCGTTGCAACGGTTGCGGTACTCTTCGGTCAGTTTATAGCTCTCTTTGTGCGATACGCTTTTTTCTTCGGCACCAAAGTAGTTCATGTAAAAGAAAATAAGCAGTGCAATGGCGTCGCTGTTATATGCGCGCGAGATACTGACCGGACCAAACATATACCGAATCTGCGGATTGGCGCGCAGATACGCCCCGATACCCTGCCATAGGTAATCAAGCGCGCGGGAGTTTTGGTATTTGGGTTGTACAAAACTGCGTCCCAGTTCGATACCGTCGATAAAGTACTTGGTAAATTCCTCTTTGTACTCAAAAAGCGTGGCGGTGTATAGGCCGTCGAGATCGAACATCTCAATCATCTCTTGCGCCTTGGCAATACGGTAAGAGCCGACAATCTCAAGGTTTTTGTCATCCCACAAAATGATATGTTCGTAAAAGTAGTCATACTCGTCTAAATCGCGTTTTTTACCGCTACCCTCTTTGACCTGACGAAAACTGATCTCACGAAGACGGCCAATCTCTTTGATAAGGGCACTCTCTTCGTCGTTGCGGTAGAGATAGATCTTTTTTCCATCCGTGGTCTCTCCTAGCGGTTTTGCAAGAGTTTCGAGTTCGTGTTTGAGTTCTTGACGGTTTTCGGCCAGTGCGATTTCGTTAAAAGTCTTAAAAATCCCATTGCCCTTTTTGGCAACCTTATAGAAGTGCTTTCTAAAGAGTTTCACGCGGTCGTTGATACTGAGTGAGGGGATATGATAGCTCTCAAACGGAATGCTCTTGCCGATACGAAAGCCGATCTTTTTGTTGTGGTATTTAAACATCTCGTTGGGAATCGTCGCCGTGGCGAGGGATTTATTGATCATAGAAATAAAATAGAAGCTTTTAGAGTTTTTGGCTTGAATGTAAATGGGTAAAATCGGTGCTTCCATCTTGTCGGCGATTTTCAAAAAACCGCTACGCCATTTGGTATCTTTAATGCCGGCGGGACGTGCGCGGCTCACTTCGCCCGAAGGAAAAACAATCACCATCTGCTCTTTGGCAAGTGCGTCGTAGATGGCTTTTAGCGATTCGCGCTCCATCTTGCCGCGGATGTTCTCTATGGGAATCAGCACTTCATTAAGGTTTTCAAACGTGCTCAAAAAGTTGGAGGCGACAATTTTGATATCTTTGCGCACGTCGCTGATTACATGTAAGAGTGCCAAAGCATCAAGGGCACCAAGAGGATGATTGGCGATGACTACGCATTTGCCGTAAGCGGGAATACGAAGCAGTTCGTTCTTATTAATCGCGATATCGAGGTTGAAATACTCCATAATCGCTTCGATAAATCCAAAGGCGTCTTTATTGGCGTGTTCGTGCAAAAACGTATTGATTTCGCTTTCATGAAAAAGGCGTTTAAAAAAGGCTATTATCGCTTTTTTTAGCGTTTGCGGAAGGTGCTCGAAAGCGGGATAATTATGGGTAAAATAGGTTTCGACAGAAATTGCCATTTGCAGATAGCTCCCGTGATAAAATGTAATTTTGTATTATCGCAAAGCGACGTTGCTTTGGCGTTACATCAAGGTCACAGCAGTGTTACATGTAAGGATTAGGCCACCATGTAGATCTCAAGCAGCTCTTGAGCCATAGTTTCCATTGAAACGTCATCACGAAGCATCATATCTTCGATATATTCCCATTCGTCTTCGACAATTATCATGGCATTTTGAAGGTTCATAAAATGGTGCTTAACGAGGTACTCGGCGAGGGTTTGGATAGAAGTCATTTTCATCACTCCTTGTTGGAATATTGACGCTGCTATCATCTCTAAAAGTCATTGCCAAGGTATTACTTCAAGTGCACATTCGTGTTACATGTAACACGAATTTATTGTAGCGGATAGCGCTCCATCTCAACGGCACTATTGCCGGTTTCCTGATCCATCTCGACCTCTTCATACACATTGCTCACCGGCGATACATGCGCATCGCGTCCGTAAATATAACTCTGCTCATCCACAATCACTTTGTAGGCCTTGTTGAGCGTTAGCGCACGCGTAGCCGAGGGAATGATCAAAGACGATACATCCGAGTGTAGTGCGCTAACGGCATCGCTTTTAAGTGTGCCGTTGGCATCAAAAAATTTATCCATGACTTCTTGATTGTCCCTAAACTCGTCTCCGGCATGATTGTGTTCAAGATAGAGCGAATACTCATAGCGTCCATCGGCAAGACGCGGCTCTTTAAGATTTTTAAAGGCATCCGCTTTTTGTGTCCAGTGGTACCATCCCATCTGATGCTGCGTATGATCAAACTTTCGGGCAAATACAAAGGTAGAGTCTACGATAGCACCCATTGTTGAGTGACAACCGACGCAATAGATACTCTCTTCATAGGTTTGCGGGCGTAAATAGCCCTCCTTATCTTCTATAAAGCCCTGATAAACCCATCCATACGATGTTTGAACGCCCTGCTCCACATTGCCGATAATCGTGCGCAGTCGCTCAGGGAAATCGTGTTTTTCTTTAATTTCGGCATTCACGGCGTTTTGAAGTTGGGGATAGGTGTTCCATGAATATTTACGTGCGTAGCGCAGCTCTTTCATGCGTGCGGCCATTGTGGGTGTGCCATCGACTACGTCAATATAGCGCACGGAGTGCAAAAACTCGGTTTCGGCCGGATAAAGCCCTGCCGCCATCGGCATATAACCGCTTGAGGCCATGATGGCGTCATACTCTGTTTTAGCTTTGCCGACATAGCTCATATAGCGATTTTCAAGCGGTGCCCAGTCATAAGTGACTTGTGTCGCCGTTGCCAGTGTGCCGTCTTTATCAAGATCCACACCCCATTGGGTTTCGTCGGTAGCGTCAATAGTGATATTGTTCTCTTTAATCATCGCTTCGACAACGGCAAGATTGATCTTATACGCTTCGAGACTAAAATTGCCCGAGGCATCTTGCCTAAACACTTCGCTCAAGCGGATAAGCACGTCGTCGGTAGAGCCGTTGGTGGGCCAGAAGGTTCCCAAAAACGGATAATACGCAAATGCCCTCCATCCGGTGTAGTTATTATCGTTGCTTTTATCAAACCCTTCATCATCAAAATTAAACTCGCAATCGGGTGTGTAGCCGTCCCACGTACCGTTTTCGTTATAATCCCAAGTTTCAGGCAGGTGTTTGAGCTGTTCGGCCAACGTAATACGACCCGAATCGTCTTTGTAGTTGTCGTGGCGCACATATTCTAAAATGGCTTCATCGCTTATGGCATCAACGGCATCGGTGCGATCTTTAAAAAGGTTGGTAAAATGGTTGACACGCGTGTAATCGTTGGTGTACGCATACGTTTCTTGAAGCGCATAGTCATCTAGGTAATTCGGCTCTTTTGAGTGAACATGACAGTTCATGCACGGGTTGTGAACGCCTCCGTTTTCATCTTTGGTTTTGGTGTAGCATTGCGACGTTATGTAAGCTGCCTTGTTTTGAACAAGCGTTTTTTCACGCAAGTTCGTAGAGGTGATTTGAGCACTTTCAAACGGCTCGCTTGAAACCGTTTCACTGCTACTGCTTGCAGTAGTAGTATCTTGATGATTGCTGCGATTATCGCCACAACCGATTATCAGGCTGATAGCAAGCAGTATGATAATCGTTACTCTTTTTTTGATGTGCATTGTGTTCTCCTTGTCTGAAGCCTTTTAAGGACTCAGATAAAGAGAAGGCAGTGCCTTCTCTTACGTTTAATTTAGTACTTAAACGGCCCGACAACGCCTACGAAAGACTCTTTTTGAGCAGAAGTCGCCAAGTCTGCAAGATATGCGTCCGCATCATTTTCAACTTCGCCGTAAGGGTGCTGTGTTACTACCGTAAGGTAGGTTTTGCCATTAATCGTTTCCCAGTACGGAGATGTGGTTTCCGAACCGTAAGGCGTGGAGAGGATGCGTGTAAGGTTGCCGCTCACAACGTCATAAGCCCATACAAAGTCGTTAGGATGGTACCCTGTGTCTTCACCGATGGCAAGAATGTTAGAATCGGGAAGATACGTCACATTGTCTGGGTTAGCAAGGCCGTTTACCGAACAGTAGTAGCTCTCATACGCAGAACCGGCAGGATACGATGCGCGAGAACCCGCAATAATGCCGTACTCGTTTCCTACGACATATTCGCTGTTGATTTTGTTTTGTGATGCATCATAAGCGTCTGTAACAACGTCAAGCGCATAAACGGCGCCGCATTTGTTTTGTTCAAGCTGGATGTCGCCCTTGCCATCGCTCATGCCTTTGGCAACTTGGCTCATAGCAACATAAAGCTGACCCGCTTCGGCATTAAACGTAATACCCTCTTCTTTTCTAAACTCGGTAGTCGCACCTAGCATAGCGGCATAACGACGTGTTTCAAGGAATGCAGCCTCTTTCTCTTTGCCGGATTTCAATTTAAGACATTCGTTGCCAAAACCACCGACATTGTTCAAGTATGAGTAGCTGGATGTCGGGCACGCACCGTCAACGGGGTCTTGTGTGTAGAAAATGTCTGTGAATGCAGGTTGCGTAGCTACAATGGCTTTAATCTCCGCATCGGTTGCATGACCGAGTTTAATCCACATAAGATCAGCCGCACCCGCACCTTCGCTCGATGTCTGAATCCATTTTGCGGCATACAGTGTACCCGCACTCAAATCTTCCGCGCTGTCGGCAACGTACATGAAGAAGCCGACATTGGTACCGTCATCAGACATATACACGGTTTTTGCATCCGGCATTACATAAGCAAGTTCCCATGCCGCACGCCCCATGCTGAAGTGTTTAGTATAGTTGAATGCCGGAGTACTTTCAGATGCATCAACGGTAACTTCAGGAATGTATCCATAAAAATACGCGTTGTTGTCATAGCTAGCATTGGCATTGTTTTCATCTTTCCAGTACTTTTTAGTCACTTCATCAAAGTATTTATCACCGGTCAGTTTGGTAGTTGCATTAAGAACGTGTGTGCGGGCATTAGGCTCATACTCTTCAGAACCAAGGTGAGAGTTCCATGGCGTCGTCATACCAGCACAGTGTACCCAACCGCCAAAACCGTCTGTCTGGCTGATGAATTGCATGGAGTCGTCTTTGACTGAAAGCGTACCGTCAGAGGCTTGTTTTAGCTCCATACCGTACATGGCACCCACTTCACACTCGAATTGGTTAATCATGAAGATGCGGTTGTTGATTTCAAGAATAGAAGAGTGATCCAGACCCGAACCGATACCGTCGTTGGTACCGTTGCAGATGTAGTTGGAACCGTCAGTGAATTTTACGGCTTTGTCTTGATAATCTTTAATCAGACCAAACGTCTCGCCGTTGTTGGTTTCGGCAGTCGCCATCAATTTTGTAAAACCGATAGATTGCGTTTTGTTGTTTGAGACTTTTGTAACGCTACCCGAAGCGCGAATAGCCATTTTATCGGCTTCTGTTGAAGGAGCGCTAAGCTCGGAAAATTGAAGCTTAGTAGCTTGAGTGGCACTTGGAACCACACCGTCTTTACCGTTTTTACCATCATCGCCGCAACCGGCAAAACTTACAGTTAGCGCTGCTACGGCAGCAAATGAGAGCCAATACTTCTTCATTGAGTATCCTTAAATGAAAATTCACGGAATGATAAAACGTTACTATTGCGGTACAATTACGCAAAGAGCACAAATACGCATCGTTTGAAATACGCTTTGGTTACAGATGATTATAAAATCGTTCCAGACACTTTTTAAAGTCACTACAACGCACACATCTTACATGTAAGGGTTTTTGCTTTGTTTCGCTGTAAGAGATACCGTTGTTAAATGAGACTACCCACGCATGGGGTGCATTCCATGCATAGGTGGTGGCACTCCAATAAGGACGGCCTTTGTAGTAGATAAACCCTTTTTTGATCATGCGCCCTTTGGGGCGTGAGGTGTCAAGAATACTAGAGAGTTCCGATTCGCTGGGAAGCCACCAGTCGTTGTAGTTTTCAAGCGATAGCTCTTCGCAGTAAAACTTTGCTTCATCCCAAGTATACAGCGTGCCTCTGTTCTCGGCCGTATCCTGCCACATCAGTGCCGTTTTGTTATCAACAAACAGCGGTGCAGCCAAAAGGCTTACATGTAAAAGAAAAAGCGTACTAAAGCGTAGCATGAGAACACCTTTACAAGCACTCCCACGGTGTACTGCGGCACTGCTCCATACCGTTTCTCAGGCTAACCCCTTTTGAAAAAAGGTCGGGTTTTGTAAGGGTGCTAAGCAGCGTTTCACTGGCACTAAAGTTGCCGTTCATGTAGTAGGTATAGGCCAGTGCATAGCGGATATCCTCGCTCTCGCTTAGCAATCCGATACGCTCTAAATCTTTGTGCATCGCCGCGGCGCGGTCGTATTCGCCAAACTCGATAAAGATCGCCAGACGCTGTTTAAGTTTCTCTTTTTGATCTAGCACCTGCGAGTTGAGATAAAGCGCATGTACAAACGCTTTAGCGCGGCGGTACATCTCCGAGGCCTCTTTGGTGTAAGTCGTGTCAAAATAGCCGGCGTGTTCAAAAAGCGACGCGGCAGAGAGAATCTGGTTCTTGTCGATATACAGGTGTGCCAGTAATACGCTAAGTTTGGCATCAGCGGGAAATTTTAGCCGCCCCTCTTCAAGCATCTTGATCGCCTCATCCCGCTCTCCGGCGCGTTGTAGTGCCGTGGCAAATGCCAAATAGGTTTGGGCATCTACGCTTTTAAGTGATTTTTGAAGGCTTTGCATATAGCTTTGAGCTACGCTGGATGCTTCTTGAAACAGCCCAAGCTGCACCAGATAAAAAAACTTCTGTTTTGCAAACATGGGATCGTTGTGAAAACGTTCGCTACCGCGATCAAGGGTGCCGATGGCACGGTCATAACTGCCCTGCTTCCAGTAGGCCTCGGCGCGAAACGCTACTAAAGCGGCACGCTCATTCGCCAGCTCTTTGGCATCATCAAGCGCTTTTAAAGTACGAGTGTAATCGCCGAGTTTAAAAGCCGCCTGAGCAATATACAGATAGACGCTGCGTTCGGTTTGCGGGTACTCTAGTGCCTGCTCAAAATAGCTAATAGCAGCGCGATAATCGTTAAGTTTATTGGCCACAACGCCGCGCAGTGTATAGTAGTAGCTAAAATTGAAATTTTTTTGCGTCGTATCGACCTCTTTTAAGGCGTTATCGGCACGTTGATAAAACCCGTCGTTCACCAGCAGTGCGGCCAAAGAGAGGTGATCAACGTCGTCATTGGTTGTTTTTTTGTTTTCATCCGCAAAAGCCATAAATATTAAAAGCAGCAGTGTTAAAACGATTTTCATACCCGATCCTATTGAAACTTAAACGTAATTTTCTGTTTGGCCCAGACTTTGACCGCTTCGCCCTGATAAGTTGCCGGTTCAAAACGCCACTGGCGAACCGAAGCAGCGGCGGCATCTTCAAACACGCCTTCGGGCACGGCTTCAAGAATCTTGCTGCGCTGCACGCGGCCGTCTTTGCCGATAAGCAGGTTAAAAAGCACATAACCTTGAATCCCCTTGCGTTTGGCCTCTTTTGGGTATTCTAGTGCCGCGCGCTGTGTGGCTCTTGGAAGCGAATCGACCGTGGACTCGGTCATGGTCAGATCTTTGCTTACATTGCCTAAAAGCTCACTGCCAGAGCCCATAATATTGCCCATGCCAAAGTCGGGAATGCCCATATCCACGCCTGCGAGCGCCGCGTTTAGGTTTGGCAGCGGTGCTTGTGGAGCACGGCGCGCTTTTTTGGGCTTGGGCTTGGGTTTAGGCTTGGCCTGTGGCGCGGTTTTACTCTTTTGTGCCAGCTCAATATCGGTTTTTTTCTTAGCGCTTTTTTGCTCTTTGCCCATATCGCTCATATTCATTGATATGATCATGGCGATCATGGCCATGGTGCCTAAAACCATCCATAATAGCGCCTTAAAACGTATCACGCTTAAACCTCTTTATCGGTAGCGACGGCAACGTCTTTGGCTCCGGCGCCGCGGCATTGATCAATGACGTCGATAAGGCGCTGCGCCTGAACGTTGTTGTCGGTGACTACCAGTACCGATTTACTGCTGCTCATGCGTAGCATGTCACGGATTTTTCCCTGAATAGCCCAAACTTTAACCGGTTGCTGATCCACATAGATATCGCCGAATTTATCGATATAAACCTTAATGATTTTGGATGAAGCTTTGGTTGCGCTTGAAGCCGAGGGACGGTCAAGTTCAAGTTTCATATCTTTTTGAAAGGTAGTCGATACCATAAAAAAAATCAGCAAAATAAACACCATGTCGATAAGCGGCGAGATGTCTACCTCTTGCAGTTTTTCCTCTTTTTTACGTAGTCGCATCTGTTGCTCCTTGCGTTGTGCAGACAATGTCTTTAATCTGTTCAAGCTCAAAAATAAGTGCTTGCTGTTTTCGATCAAGTATCCGACCGATAATGAGCCCTGGAATCGCCACGCCCAAACCAAACTGCGTGGTAAAAAGCGCTTGCGAAATGCCTGCGGCAATACCGCCGCCTTGCTTAAAGAGTGCGCTTGACTGCAAAGAATCAAACGTCTCGATCATACCTCCAACCGTGCCCAAAAGCCCGGTAAGCGGCGCAACGATCACAATAGTTTTTACTAGGGTGCCGTGAGCTTTAAGCTCGCGTTCAAAGTTAAAAAACGTCGTGTCAAGCATGCTTCTTAAATAGTTATGATCCCAACACGCTTTTTTTACATGTAAGGCTTCTAAAATCGCGCGATCCAAAATGCCTTTGGTTTTTGCTTCACCGCTCAGATGCTTTTCAACCAAGCGACGCACGGCCACTTTTTTACCGCGGCGCAATGTGTGAAAGCGGTGCCCCAGCGCATACCACAAAAAAAGATTGGCGATAAACAGCGGCCACATCACATAGCCGCCGCTATTCATAAACTGTAAAAAGAGCTCAAAATACTCTAAGGGCTGCATCTTTAGCGTCTTTTGTTATAGATGTTGACAATGCGAAGCGCACTGTGTTCAAGATTGTCTTTGATGCCGTTTGCCCATCCTGAGAGCAGGTTTCCGATAAGTAGCAGTGGAATCGCCACGATTAGCCCCAGTTCGGTGGTGACCAGTGCAATCGAAATACCGCCTGCTAGTAGTTTGGGATCGCCGGTACCAAATTCGGTAATAATATCAAAGGTGGCAATCATCCCCGTAACCGTTCCCAAAAGTCCAAGCAGCGGCGCCACGGCGGCAAAAACCAGTACGATCGATCCAAAACGATCCAGTTTTCCCGATTCGTTAAGGATGTTTTCGCTAATAATGTCTTCTAAATGGGCACGGTCGCGCTCAAGATTGCGCATGGTAGCTTTGAGTACACGCGCTACGGAGTTTGAACGATCTTGCAGTACCGCGGCGGCCTCTTCGGCGCTTTTGCCCGATTCAATCGCATGAACCACGCTGTTTGAGAGTGCAGCCGTATTGCTGCCTGCGCGTATTAAAAGCAGGCTGCGAAGCAGTGTGAGTAGCAGTCCAAACGCTCCGAGTCCTACAATGATCCAGCCAATAATACCGCCATCGTCAATAATTTCAATCACACTTTTTTCTTTGGCGTATTCCACCTCTTTTTTGAGGTTTTCATAGATAAAAATGTGCATGGGCGAAGGAATCTGCGCCTCGGCGATCATCTTTGCGCTTTGGGCGGCTTCGGGCATGTTCCAGAGTTTATAGGCGTTATTACCCGCAGGAGCCAATGCACCCGATGCTTTGGGGCTAGAACCGTATGCGGCGATGTTACCGATTTTAATAATTTCGCCCTCGGCCTTGGAGCCGTCGGGAAGATAAAACGAACCGTTTTCGCGAGTAATGGAAGCCAGATCGTTAACGAGTCTCGTCGAACGCTCAAAGATTGCGCTCATTTTACTAACATCGCTACTGTTCTTATCAAAAGAGAAACGGATACCGTAAGGATCAAGCGTAGCTTTAGATTGGGTAATGGTACCCTCAATCAGCGCCGAATTGTCAATGCTCCCCTGCTCTGATTGCTGAGCTTTGACAAGGTGCTCTGAAGCGGCATCGATTTTAACTTCAAGCCCCAACAGCTTATCCTCAAGCAGATTGACCTCTTTTTTAGCTTCCGATAACTGTGCGTCATGGCGTTTTTGCTGTGTGACAAGTTGCTTTTTAAGCGACTCTTTTTGCGCTTTTAAAAAAGCAAACTCTTTGGCATAGGCGCGTTCGAGTTTTTGAGCATCCGCTTTGGCCTGAGCCTCTGCTTTAGCGGCGGCTTGAGCCTGTGCGGTAGCATTAACGTCGTTAGCACCATAGAGTGATAGGCTTAATAGTGTTGCCATTAAAGTTGTACGAAATATCATTTCAGGCCTCCTTGTTCAAACAGCGCATAAGGCAGCGTAAAAGATCCGGTACGAATCTGTTTATTCATGGCATCAAAAAGCGTTGCAATCTGCTTTTGGCGCGCTTCGTCGTGCTCTTGCACGTAAACATAGCCATCAGCCTCTTTTTTAGCGTACCCTACTTCGCCCGTAGGCAGTTTAAAAAAGAGCATTACGGTGCCCAGCTTGACTACTTGTGCCAGTTTTGGTTCGCCGCCGATGGTAATGGCTTGTTTAAACATACCGTTTTCGCTACTCATGCGGATCATGTCGTCATAGCTTCCCCAAATTTTTGCCAAAGCCTGCTCGGGTGTCATCATGTCGTTTTGTAGCGCTTCTTTAATCTCTTTAATGTCATTAAGGCGTAGATCGGTTTTAAACGGAATACCGTCTTTAACGGCAATGCTTAACTGATCGGCCGCAGCGAGAATCATCGGTGTTAAACCTTCGGTTTGCGCCGAGCGTTTTTTGATCATTTCTCGGATTTGCGCAATCTCTTGATCAATCTTTTTAAGTTGCGTCTCTTGGCGGTTGATCTGAGCTTCAAAATCGTTCTTTTGCAATGAAAGCGATTTCATGGAGCTGCGATACGCATCTTTGTCATCTTCAATCTGCGTATGCAGCGCTTCCACGTCTGCTCTAAGTTTCATAAGCGACGCAACCATCTGCTCATCGCTCTGGGCAAAGGCAGGTGCGCTTATTAAAAACGCGGTGGCGATTCCCAGCATAAATTTTCGTTTTTCAACCATTAATGACTCCATTTTTTGTTGTAAAAATTATGGTGGATATTAAACAAAGGACGTTACGCAGTCGTTACTCTTAAATTACAAAATGATTACAATTTACAGCTCTTACGATGTAATCATTTTGTAACCGCAAGGTATAAAGTGTGTAACATCCCGCTCCTATACTTCAGGCTGAATTTTTACAGGAGCAATGTATATGGCAATTGAAAAACATGTATCGGGTATTGTACTTAGTGTAGCGGCTGCTGCGTTATTAACGTTTTCAGGCTGTGGAGGCGGTTCGTCTAATGGTGGGGGTGATAACTCTTCAAGCTCTTTAAGCTCATCAAGCTCATCAAGCTCAACTTCTGAGTCTAATATAGTAGTATTAAGCGGCGATATTGAAGGTGATACGACACTTAACGCAAATAAAGTATATGAAATAGACGGTAAAGTCAACTTCAAGAACGGTACATTGACTATTCCAGCGGGTACCACACTTTACGGTGCTACTCCTGCATCTTACTTGGCAATCAATGCCGGTGCTAAAATCGAAGCTATCGGTACGAAAGCCAATCCAATCGTATTTACCTCGAAAACGGATTACGAAGGCAACTCGGCCGACAACGCCAAAGGCGAATGGGGCGGTTTGGTTATTTTGGGTAACGCATGGACAAACCTTGGTGTAAAAACTTATGAAGCGGGTGATCAACAATACGGTAGCACCACGCACGACAATGATGCTGAGAGTTCAGGAACCCTTGAGTATATTGTGGTAAAACACACCGGTTTTGAAGTTGAAACCGATAAAGAGCTCAACGGTCTAAGCCTTGCAGGTGTCGGTAGCGGTACAACCATTAAAAATATTGCTATTATCGGCGGTGCCGACGATGCTATTGAGATGTGGGGCGGTACGGTTAACATTAACGGTCTTTATCTTTATAACGCATCTGACGATTCACTTGACACCGACCTTGGTTACAGTGGCACGGTTACTAATGTTCTTGCCGTTCAGGTTGCAGGCAATGTGGACAAAGATACATTCGATAGCTCAACCATTGAAACCGGTAACGATAACAACGTCATTGAAAACGACACGGATATCACATCGACTCATGTTGTAAACGGTACCTTTAAAGCTGTTGGCGGCGGTATCTATATGAAAAACGATGCGGGCATGACCTTTAACAATGTTAAAGTGGTTCTTAATAACGAAGTGACTACCGATCAGGCAATCGTAACGCACCGTACCGAAGATGTAAACAACATTAATAAAATGTTCGCAACTTCTACGGGTATCTGTTTGAAAAACAGTGTTAACGAAACGGCGCTTTATGCCACAAGCAATCCAAAAGACGAATCTACAGAGACTGCGGCAGCATTCTGGCCAACTAACGTACAAGACGCCGCAAACGTTCATGAGAATGATGATGCTACATGTAGCGGTGCGGACGAGGCAACTATCTGGAAAGGTAAAGCCGGTTCTTACGACGCTCTTGAGGGCTAAGTTTTATACTACTAACTCTACAGACACGCGTCTGTAGAGCTTTTCTTCTTACTCTTTGTAATCTTTTTGTTACATAAAGGTATTCAAAAAGTAGCATCTGCACACTACAATCTGCAAAATTTTAGACATGTTATACCAACCGCACCTAAGCATGGCCATGCAAAACGTGCACCAGACATTAGAGGGTAAGGCAAAATGACGTAGGAGCTACAGGTAGCTTCAAGTTATTTTAACGCAGCACTATGATGTCTGGTGCACGCCCAAAGGGTAAAAAAGAAACTATCATCTAAGTGCGTTAGATCATCTTGAAGCTACTCGTAGCTCCTACTATGATCTGCCTTCTAGCTAATGGCTTCTTTTTTATTTTGCATGGCCATGCTTAGGTGCGGTTGGTATTACCCAAAAGGATTCATTTGAGAAGTATCATAGCCATTTTAGCGCTTGTTTTTTGGTTTCAAACAGCCCTTTTTGCTACCGATAACGGAACACTGACATTTATACTTTTAAAAGATGGAACGCCGCTACAGGGTTCGGAAGTATTGATTGATGATCGCAACAGTACCTATACCACAGATTCTGATGGCTATGTGAGTGTGCAACTCAGTAGTGGCACACATCGCTTGCAAGTGATTGGCCGTCAGAACAAACAGGCTATTGTGTATGCGAAAAAAGCGTTTGAAATTATCGCCGATGAAAACACTCAGGTTATTATGACGCTCGATAGTGAGAACACGATGGTGCTTGATGATGTTGAAACACCCGAAAATGTATCTGGCAGTAATAACATGGTTCTTAAAGATGCACCAAAAGGAACGCTGACACTTCATGTTATGGCGGCTGAAGATAAAAAAGCGATTGCGGGAGCGCGCATATTTGTAAAAGGCTTGCCTATTGAGGGTCGTACGGACGTTAACGGCACCTACACGATAGAACTCCCGCAAGGAGAGCAGACGCTCTCAATTATTCATGGCCAATATAGCTCTCAAACCATTACCAATGTCATAACGGCAAATGAGCAGGTATCAAAAAATATTGAGATGACGCCTTCGAGTTTAGAGCTTGAAGAGTTTGTGGTGCTTGTGCCCAATATTTCGGGAAGTATCGCTTCGGTCATCGCCGAACAGCGAAACAGTGACGCCGTGGGAGATGTTTTGGGAAGCGAACAGTTTTCTAAAAGCGGTGATAGCGATGTGGCAAGCGCTCTTAAACGTGCGAGCGGCCTTACCATTGTCGGTGGTAAATACGTGTATGTCCGAGGACTGGGGGATCGCTACTCTACCATTATGTTTAACGATCTTTACGTCCCCTCTCCCAATCCGACAAAACGGGTAGTGCCGCTGGATATTTTTCCTACATCGGTGGTGAAAAGCATTACGATTCAAAAAGCCTATACGGCGGATTTACCCGGAAGTTTTGCTGGTGGGACGATTTTGATCGACAGTATCGATATTCCGCAAAACGAGGGTTTTGTAAAAGTCGAAGCTGAGCTTAAAGTCAATGACGCCACAGGCTCGGATGTGATTCAAAATAGCGATAACGCCAAGGGATTGCCAAGTAGTGTTATTGCGGCAAGTAATAACTTTAATGAGATATATCTCGACCCAGATATTACGCAAAGCGTTGCTAACTATCGTTCGTATAACCATCAAGACGGCACACTGCCTCTTGGGTATAAGTTTTCACTTTCAGGCGGCAAAAGTATTGATACCGACTGGGGCATACGTTTTGGTGTCACGGGATCGGTGTTTATGCAAAATGAAGCGGATCAGAACGATGTCTATTACGACAAATACGTTTACGTCAACGGTGAACATCAGCTTGAAGAGCAGACCACAAGGAGCATTACGTCGTATGAAGAGAAACTTGGCGGTCTCATCAGTTTTGGTATGGAGAGTGAAAGCGGTGACAATAGCTTAAAATATACCCTTTTTAATATGAAGCAAACTAGTGATACCACCACAACCGGTTTAACGACCTTTGTGGGTTCGGCTTACCCTTACGACTTAACCTATTACGAATATCTCGAAGAGGAGATCATGCTACACCAGCTTAATGGCCATCACAATATCAAATTTTCCAAAGAGAGCGATGGATATTTTGATAATCTTGTGATTGACTGGGCGGCCGAGAGCGGTACGGCTACTCGAAACGAGCCTAGAACGGTGGAGTATCGGTATGACTATATCTATCAGGCACCTACATTGAATAAAAAAATATGGTATCTTTATGGAGACCTCGAAGATAAGGTAAAAAACTATCGCATTGACCTGAGTCTGCCCTTTACATGTAACGAACAAGACAATGCAACCGATATCGGGTTTTTTCAGTACAACAAAGAGCGTAAGCTAGATAATAGACGCTTTAAAATGCAGCACTCGTTTGCAAACAATGATTCGGTCTTAGAGGGAGAAGTCGATTCAATCCTTAACGATACCTACCTTGACGAGTTGGCTTTTTCTACGAACTATCGTCCCGACGATGCGTATGAAGCTACGCAGGATTTGAGTGCATTTTATCTTAAGCAACTGCTCTCTGTGACGCAGGATTTTGATATTGTGGCAAGCGTGCGGTATGAATCGTCCAAACAAGAGCTTATTGATGCCGAATCGGGTGAGCCTTACGATCCTCTTGAAACCGATGATTGGCTCCCCGGCATCGGTATGACGTATCGTCTCAATGATGCGATGCAGTTTCGCTTAGCTTACTCCAATACGATTACACGTCCGGACTTTCGCGAGTTTAGTCCAAACCGCTTTAAAGATCCCGTTACCGGCGACATTATTTTCGGTTATCCCGATCTGAAGCAGACCAACATTACAAACTACGATATTAAATACGAGTGGTACATCAGTCCTGATGAACTCTTTTCGTTCGCACTATTTAAAAAAGATTTTATTAATCCTATCGAGACTATTCAGGCAAAAGACGTGCAAAGTGACGCCTCAACCCAACTAGTGTCGTACCGAAACGCCGACAGTGCCGACAGTTACGGTTTTGAACTAGACCTGCGCAAACGTTTTGATTTTATTGACGAAAGTCTGGAATCGTTGCTTCTGGCAACCAATTTTGCCTATATTAATTCCAATGTTAAAATTTCGCGCGATCCCGAAGATGAGATGTTGGCCAACCTGACCACAACCAAACGATCGATGATGGGCCAGTCGCCTTATGTAGTCAATATTGCTTTGGGATATGACAGTAAAGAGACGGGAAACAGCGTCCTGCTTCTGTTTAACGAGATCGGCGAACGTCTTGTGGCTATTGGAACGTACGGCAATGCGGATAAGTATGAACAACCTTTTGAAAAACTCGATTTTGTTGCTAAATGGAAATTTAATAACAACTATGAGGATACAAGTGCTCTAACTTATGCCATGAAATTCAAAGCCGAAAACCTGCTAGATAGCGAAGTAACTGTTACGCAAGCGGGGCATGATACCTTTTATTACAAACCTGGACAGAGCTATAGTCTCTCATTTTCAGTGACCTATTGATTACCGTTTGATTACAGGCATAAAGGCTTTGTAATGGTAATGAAATATGGGTATTGTAAAGTATATGTATGCAAACAAAAGCACAAATACTTATAGTTGAAGACGATACCGATCTTATTGAACTTTTGGAGTATCGTCTTGAAAAAGAGGGATACGAGGTTCTTGGATTTCTTAGCACCAAAAACGTTAAGCGCGCGCTTGCCGAAGAGTCGGTTGACTTGATTATTATGGATCGCAACCTACCCGATATCGAGGGCTCCGATTTTATTGGCATGATGCGTGAAAAAGGGCTGGACACTCCCGTGATTTTCTTGAGCGCCAAAGATAGCAAGTATCATATCGAAGAGGGATTTCGCCGCGGCGCGGATGATTACGTTACCAAGCCGTTTGAGATGACGGAGCTAATACTGCGTATCGAAGCGGTGCTACGCCGCACCAAACGGGGTATGCAAAACAAAGATGTCCATTTTCGCGATATTCATCTTGATATCAATTCGCGCATTGTCTATATTTCTGAGCAAGAGGTCGAGCTAACCAAGTTGGAGTTTGATTTGTTGCATACGTTTATTTCCAATGAAGGCACGGTCTTAAACCGCGATTATCTACTGCGACAAGTGTGGGGAAAAGGTGGAAACTACCAAGGCCGTACGGTCAACGTGGCCATCAACCGGCTAAAAGAGAAGATTGACCCTGCAAAGAGTAAGCACTATATTAAAACAATTCGCGGGATTGGGTATACGGTTCAGTAGAGTTTTTACAAAGTGTATTTGAACGTAAAATAAATAGCTAAAGCGTACGTCATACGATACAGGTAACTCTTTACGGTTTATTGGATTAAGAGCTGAACTTTCGCACCTAAATTCCAAAGAAAAAAAGCTCAAAAAAGCCATTTAATAGTGGTTGACACATGCAAATCATTGATATCTTGACAACTCTTTAATCTTTCATAAAGCCCTAAAACAGGCACTTTTAGATAAAATAGATATAAAAAGAGCATGAATGCAACTCCAAGATCAGATAATAGCTGCGATAAATACTACCCTGA
>JBNKLA010000048.1:0-22647 GCA_050292115.1 Sulfurimonadaceae bacterium
ATAATAGTTGTTAAGAAAAGCTTGTTAAACTCCCTATTTTAAGCCTTGTTAAGGCTTCTTATTGCTGTTCGCATGGCGGGGTTTACTTGGGGCTTACCACCGCTTAGGGTGTCGGTGGTTTCACTGTGGCGTAGTTGGGCATCGAAGCGGTAGGTGAGCGTCTCTTCTTGTATGAGGGTGTCGTCGTTGTCGTAGCTGATGCTAAGATTGCTCTGTATGGCTCCATCGCCTTTAAAGAGACGTTCACCGTCAAAGCGGTGATGAATAGAGAGGTTCCACCCTTTGGCAAGTGTGGAGTCGGGCACTACGACATCTTGAACATACCCCGAGACATAAGGGCTGGCGTAGTGCAGTTCAATGTCGCTTCCGGCGATGGGGATATCTTCGTGGAAGCTTTGGTCTTTGGGGATGACGTAGGAGGCGGTAGAGTGGTGACAGCCGTCGGGGGTGGAGCTGGAGGAGGAGCTGGAGGAACTGCTGTAGTTGGGGTTAGGTTGGGCAAAAAGAGATGAACGGCCGTCTTTGTCGGGACAACCGCACTTTGTGGCAATGTAGGGTTTGTCGGCTCCGACATTGGCGGCGAGCCATGCGTTGTTGTTGTCTTCGCAGTAGAGGCCTGTGCCTATGTAGTCATCGGGGATGGTGATGTTGCATTCAGCAATACAATGGCGAACAGTTTTCCGAGATTTGTCAAAATGAAGAATAGGTCCATGTCCTGAAGTACTTCCACAGAAAGTACCATGTGAATATTCACAAGAGACTAATTCATTCCAATACTCGTAAAATGTCCACTCGTAGTTCTCTGGTAATTCAAAATAATTTTTACAATAAATTGGATAAAACTATTGTATGCAAGTGGAACGTTACAAGCAGATGCCTCAACTTCAGTGCGACACTCGGAACAATTAGGTTGAGTAACACCGCAATATGAGATCTGGTCAAAGACAGGAGTAACATCATCATAATAAAATTCGATAATATCAGCACGAAGAGAAAAAAAGAGAGATAAAAGAATCAAAAATTTAGAAAAAATTCCTAACGCGCTCTCGCGTGTTCGCACCCCTTCACCCAAAAAACGCATCCACACCTCACCATCCAACAAGCCCATACTGTTATTTAACAACATGTTATCTATTATCTTGTTTTTAGGCGTATTTTACAGAAATGGGGGTTACATGTAAAGGGTAAGAGTGCTTATAATTAAAACAATTTGCTAAGCTCCATCTCTCTTCAACTCAAATCCAAACCCTAAAACCCTTTCAACCCCCTCACTCGCAACCTTCTGCTCCAGTCGCATGGCAACGTTTTGTTTGGCGATGGCAAAGCCTTGTGTTGATTGCCCGGTAATGTTAAAGGTGTTGGATGCGACAATACGGCCTGAAGCATCGCGCGTTTTAATATCAAATGTGGTGCGTGCCAGCGTGAAGCCGTAAGATTGGGTCTGATTGATCTGCGCTTTGATCTCAATGCTTAAGAGAGCGTTACGCTTTACATGTAAGCCTTTTGCACTGAGCCCTTTTTCGATTGGGGCGGCAAAATCCTGAATGTTTGCGTGAACGTTAAACGTAATGTTTGCAAGCAAATCCTCTTTACATATAACGATACTGCCGTAGCGTTTGCGGTAGTAGTTTTCATTAAATGTGTTATTGAGTGTTTGCATTGCCAGCAGTGTGTCATCAAGGTTTTTAAAATTTTCCAAAGCGCTCAATTCAAAGGCGAGTTGCTCCAAGGCATTGCTATTTTTTAGTGCGTTGTGGTGCTGATTGTAAGATGCATACTGCTCATCCAGTGCGCTTTTCATACCCTCAAAAAGCTTTTTACGATCACTCTGAATCAGCACGATATAGCGTCGATAGCCGTATTGCACGCCCTCAACCACTTTATATTCGCTTACATGTAAAGTAGCGCGTTCGCTTTTGATATTGTGCTCCACACGCTTGTCAAACGACTCTTGTCTACCCTGATGCTCAACGGTTTGCGATTCAAAAGTGGATGAGATTTTAACCCCCAACACCGAGAGCATACCGCTTAGCGCATCGTCTATCGCCGCTTTTTGATTGATGCCCTCACCGACACCATAAAGCGTTGTAGCGCTATTTTGCGGCGGTTGGGTGTACCATTGCGGCAACGGTTTTGGCGTGGCGACAACCACCTCTTTTTGCGCGCCGCATCCCAAAAAGAGCAACGCAATCACCAAATACAATAATCGCATACTCTGCTCCTAACGCGTAATCTGCGATTGGCTTTTTTGATAATCGGCAATCGTGCGACGAATACGTTTATACGCTTCACTGATCTCTTCAACAGGCTCCATCATCAAATCATCGGCGCGGTCATAAATTGCTTTGGCCTCATCATAATATCCTTGTGCCTCTTTCACCACGCCGAGATTATAAAACGCCACATAACTGCGCTCGGCGGTACTGTCGATAAGCTCTATGAGTAGTGTTTCGGCCTTGGCCAGACGCTCTTGTTCAATAAACTCAAGTGCATTTTTAAGTAGTTTGTTTTGCGCATCCGTATACTCAAGATCGCCCTTTTCAAGTAGCGTGACGGCAAATCGGCGATAGTGCGGTGTGAGCTTGATCGTAAACTCTTTGGTGATTTCATCGGCAAGCTGTTGGGCGGCTTCATGGCGCGAAGGAAGAACTCTGCTATCATCATAACAGTGGCTCCAATATTTACTTTTGCTAATACGATCGGCATAAATAATATCGCCCTGCTCCACATCCACCATACGCAGTTCGGCCCAAAGGCTCACTTTGCGTTTAGTGCAGCGTACCTGATAGATGCTTATCTTTTTACATTTATCATCTTCACAGCGCGTGCGGGTCTCGTCAAAATGCGAATCGCTTTTGCTCGGTGTGGATACGCTTCCCGAAATAATCGCCTCCGCACCTATGATACGCCCCATGTCAACGGCCTCGCCAGGTTCAAGCAGGCCACTGTTTTGAAAACGCTGTTCGCGCAAAATTTGGTCAATATCGCGTCGGCTTATTGTGGTAAAGTAGGGTTCACCATCAAGTCGTGTTCCAGCGATTTCCGCTTCGATTTTGCCCGAGAGATTCACGTGATCGTTTTCAAACGGACTCACCGCAATTTTTTTTGTGTACGCCGCACGGTCAATAGCCGCAGGTTCCAGTGCACGCATTGCAACCGTTTGCGAACACCCCGCAAACATCAACAGTACTACCGCAAAGCCTGCCACATACCGCATATTACAACAATCCCGCCCGCGCCAAAAGTGAGCGTGCTCCTTTATAGATCGGCTCATCAATAAAACCGTACTCTTCATCGACAAAACCGCTAATGCCCTCTTGTTGTTTTGCCTCAAAACGCGCCACAATCGCTCGGGCTTTTTGAATCTCATAGGTATCAATCCCAAAAGCGTCATGCACGTCATCAACCTGAGCCGGTGAAATGCACCCTTTGGCATCAAATCCCATATTCTCCTCAAGATTCAGCCATTCACGAAACGTATCACGATCATTATAATCTTGAAACACAAAGCTCACGGGCTTTACATGTAAGGCTCTGCATGTCACCAAAAAATGGCTTAACATATAGCACATGGTAGGATTGTTCGGCTCGATAAGACTTTGAGGAAGGTGCAAGTCGGCAAAGAGATCCAAAACACCCAGATAAAATGCACTCACGCGTTCAGAAACTTTGAGTTGCGCCATATCAAGCCACGCCTCTTTGGTCTCGATAGAGAGATGTACTTCAATCGGTTCGGCCACCAACCCCAGAGCCTCTTCCACCTCGCCTGCATTGCGCACCTTGGGAATACGAATCGCATCGGGCATAAAGGCATTGAGATACGCAATCTCTTCGCGCCCGCCTTCATCCAGCGCATTCACGCGCACAATCAGCTTTTTATCGCTTTGAATCAGGTCGCGTAACAATGCCGCACATAAACGCAATGCCGTGGGCTTTTGCTCTGGGGAAACACCGTCTTCGAGGTTAAGCATAATCGCTTCGGCACGAAGCTCGGGAACCTTTTTAAGATGCTTGACGTTATGCGTTGAGAGCATCAGTGCGGAGCGAAAAGTTGCGTCCGTATTGCACTCGCGCCGAACCTCGTCAAGCACGGCATCGGCTTCATCAAACTTTTGAGCTTCACAAAGCGGCAATATCGTATTTATATTATTAAATATCATTTTGACGCACTCCGTTTTTTCAAAAAATAATAGAGTGCTTTAATCTCGCTTTCGGTCAAAAAATAGCGCGGCATACCCTGAATACGTTTGGAGAGGGATTCTTTCAAACGGTAAAACGCGACACCCTGTATTTTTGGCGCACTAAACTCGCGCTTGACGCCTTTTTCTTCATAAACCGCGATCTTGCGCCCCTCACCCGCTTGGCCGTGGCATTTGGCGCAACTGATACCGCGCGGGTTATTATAAAGTTGCGATGCATATTCGTCTTTGGTAATAAAATCTTCGTCGGCACTTAGCGCCAGACACCACAGCAACAGCCACACTTTCCTCAATCGCTCTCCTTATCAGGGTGCCATTATCCTTTTGTCGGTATCATATCAAAAATTTTATAAGACCTTTTCATGGACTATCAATGCAAATTTTAGACGGTAAAGCCCTCGCTCAAAAGATTGAAACACGCGTGGGAAACGAAGCGGCACAATTTAAAGCACAAAGCGGGCGCGTTCCCGGACTGGCCGTAATTCTTGTCGGCAACGACCCTGCCAGCCACGCGTATGTGGGAATGAAAAAAAAGGCGTGCGACCGCGTCGGGTTTTATTCGGTCACGCACGAAATGCCTGCCGACATCTCGCAAGAAGCGATTGAAAACACTATAACGATGATGAATCAAAACCCCAATATCGACGGTATTTTGATTCAACTTCCCCTGCCGCAACATATCGACACCACCAAACTGCTTGAACTCGTGGCACCCAATAAAGACGTAGACGGTTTTCACCCTTACAACGTCGGCCGTCTTACCACCGGACTTGACGGTTTTGTTCCTTGCACGCCGCTTGGTGTGATGGCGCTACTTGAAGAGTACAATATTGAGCTTCAGGGCAAAAACTGTTGCGTTGTCGGCGCTTCAAACATTGTCGGCAAACCGATGGCTTCGCTTTTGCTCAACGCCAATGCCACGGTTGAGATTACCCACATCTACACCGATAATCTCAAACGTCACACGCTTAACGCAGATATTATTCTGGTCGGAGCGGGCGTTATTAATCTTATTACCGAAGATATGCTCAAAGAGGGTGCCGTTGTGATTGACATCGGGATCAATCGCAACAGCGAGGGCAAGATTGTGGGCGATGTCGATTTTGCCAATGTAAGCCCTAAAACTTCATACATAACTCCGGTTCCCGGCGGCGTAGGCCCCATGACCATTGCCATGCTCCTTAGCAATACCCTAAAAGCGGCAACTTCACACGCAAACGAGGCTTAATGAAACAAAAAGCGATTGACTACTCACTGAAATTTTACCGATTCTCAAACTCTTGGACCGGAACGATTATTATCGTTTTATTTATCATCTTTTTTGTCGCACAGGCCTTTCGCATTCCCAGCGGCTCCATGAAAGACTCCCTGCTGATCGGCGATCATCTCTTTGCCAAAAAATTTGCCTACGGCATTCCCACGCCGCACTTGCCGTTTTTAGAGATTCCGCTCATTCCCGGAACCGACGGGCACATCATGAACGGCGATGCGCCAAAGCGCGGCGATATCGTCATTTTTCGCTATCCCAAAAATCAATCTCTGCACTATGTCAAACGCTGTGTAGGCCTCCCGGGCGATCAGCTTTTTGTGCTTAACAAAGATCTTTATCTACACCCCAGCGAAGGCGATGCTTACATAGACGAACACTATAAAGGGTATGAAACCCTAACCTTTGCCGGCAAAAAATGGGTTAAAACTCCTTATGCCAAAAATCATCCTGGCATCCACCATGATGAGAAAATTATCAATAACGGCATGAACCCGATGCCACTTTTTAATATGGCACCTATTGAAGTCCCTAAAGGTCAATATTTCATGATGGGTGACAACCGTGACCACTCCAATGATAGCCGTTTTTGGGGCACCGTATCTTACGGTCTTATCGAAGGTACACCGTGGTTTGTCTATTTTAGTATGGATGACAACTGGGAGATTCGCTGGGATCGCATGGGCAAAACGCCTGAAGACCTTGAGCAAAAAGAGTATCTTGACCGCGCCATTGCAGAGCGCCAAAAACATGATAAAGACGACCACGAGATTTACTAATTGAGCACTTTAGACCTTATTGAAATTGTTGCCGCCATTTTAGCCCTGCTCGTTGCCATAATCGGCCATGAGATCATGCACGGCTATATCGCCTACAAATACGGCGACACTACCGCACGCGATGCCGGACGGCTTACTATTAACCCCATCTCGCATATCGATCCCGTCGGCTCACTACTGGTGCCTGCCGCCATGTACTTTATTCCTATGATTTTAGGAATGAACGGCGGCTTACTGTTTGGCTGGGCAAAACCGGTTCCGGTGAATACCCGCACCGTTATCAACAACGGCGGCTACAATGCGGCAATGCAGGTAAGCCTTGCGGGTATCGTCTACAATTTCACGCTGGCCGCATTGGTTTCGGTGATTTTGCTTAACATGCAAAAACCGACCGACAGCGATGGAGTTTTTTATATTTTTACTTACATTTTTGTATTAAAACTGTTGCTTATCAATGTGGTTTTGGGCGTATTTAATCTCTTGCCCATTCCCCAATTTGACGGTGCCCATTTTGTAATGTATTTGAGCCTGAAATACCGTCTTAATCAGATTGCCGAATTTTTCTATAAAGCGGAACCTTATGGCATGATTATCGTTATCGTCATTTTAATGACGCCGCTTAAAAATTATTTGCTGTATGTTCCCATACAGATGGTACTCAAACTTTTACTTTGATGAGGAGATAAAATGAAGTTTTTTGTCGCAACAGACCATGCCGGAATCGATCTTAAGGATTTTACATGTAAGCTTTTAAAAGCGAAAGGTCATGAGGTGGTTGATCTGGGGCCGTTTAGCCGTGATCGTGTCGATTATCCCGATTATGCCGTAAAAGTTGCGCAAAGCGTTCTTGAAAATCCAGAAACGCAAGGTGTATTGATCTGCGGTTCGGGCATCGGCATGAGCATGGCAGCCAACCGCCACCACGGTATCCGCGCGGCGCTTTGCCATGATGCCTATACGGCACAGATGGCACGCGCACACAACGATGCCAATGTCTTGTGTTTTGGTGAGCGCATCGTAGGGCAAGGTGTAGCCGAGTCTATTATCGATGCATGGTTACAGAGCGATTTTGAAGGCGGACGCCATAGCGGGCGCGTTGATAAAATCGAAGCGATTAAGGGGTAAACGATGTTTTGGGAGTGGTCGCTACTGACAATTCTTTCCATTGTTGCGATCTTTTTGTTTGTCAAGATGTTTTATTTTAAAAGCATCACACAAAAAGAGCAACGCAGTAATGACATGATGAAGCTCACTCTTCAAGAAGCAGAAATCCTAATTCGCAAGTATCAGGTACAACTCCAGCGCGCACTGGGCAATGTTGACATTTTAACCGAAGAGCTGGGCAAACTGCGTAATGAGATAAAAACGCTTAAACAGCGCAACTCCAAACACCGTATCGAGACCGATAGACTCCAAAACAAAATCAAAGAGCTCGAAGGCCGTATCGACGCCCTGCTCTAAAAGGAATAATGCCATGATACTTAGTGACAACGACAAACAACTACTTATGCGATCCATTCGTGATGTTCCCGACTTTCCAAAGCCGGGCATCATTTTTAAAGATATTACGACGTTGCTAAATGACAGCGAGGCGTTTGGCGTGCTAATGAACCACCTTAAAACGCGCTATAGCAACTACAATCTTGATTATGTCGCCGGAATCGATGCGCGTGGCTTTATATTCGGTGCCACGCTAGCACAGATGTTAGACATAGGATTCGTACCAATTCGCAAAAAAGGCAAGCTCCCCTACACTACGGTTTCGGAAAAGTATTCGCTTGAGTACGGCTTTGACGAAGTCGAAATTCATATCGATGCCTTTGGTGAAGGTTCTGATGCGAAAGTACTACTGATTGACGATTTGATTGCCACGGGCGGTACCGCCGTGGCCGCAAGCAACCTGATTGACAAAGCGGGTGCCAATTGTGTCGAAGCCTGTTTTGTGTTGGGGCTGGATTTTCTTGACGGACAGACAAAGCTCCAAGAAATCACAAACGTATACACTGTTCTTGGAGTCAACTGATGTATATTCCCTCGCCATCACGTTTTGATCCCGACGAGAGAGGACATTTTGGTATATTCGGAGGCCGCTACGTTCCCGAAACACTCATGCCGTTGCTACTTGAGCTTAACGAGGAGTACAAAAAAATCCGTTTTGACAAAGCCTTTTGGAGCGAAGTTGACGGCTATTTAAAAGAGTACGTCGGCCGCCCTTCACCACTCTATTTTGCCCAAAACCTCTCTGATGAACTCGGCGCGAAAATCTATCTTAAACGCGAAGATCTCAACCATACGGGTGCGCATAAAGTCAATAATGTCATCGCTCAGGGTTTAATGGCCAAACGTCTGGGCAAAAAGAAAGTTATCGCCGAAACGGGTGCGGGGCAGCACGGCGTGGCGACGGCGACTATTTCCGCACTTTTAGGTTTGGAGTGCGAAATCTTTATGGGCGCCAAAGACGTAGCGCGTCAAGAGCTTAACGTTTTTCGTATGAAACTGCTGGGTGCCAAAGTACATCCGGTACAAAGCGGTTCTAAAACGCTCAAAGATGCCATGAACGATGCCATCCGCCACTGGGTCACTCATGCGCGCGACACCTTTTATATTATTGGTACCGTCGCGGGCCCGCACCCCTACCCCATGATGGTGCGCGATTTTCAGGCCATTATCGGCAAAGAGGCGCGCGAACAGATATTGCAAAAAGAGAACCGTCTGCCCGATCACGTCATCGCCTGTATCGGCGGCGGCAGCAACGCCATTGGTATGTTTCAGCATTTTTTAGACGATGAGAGCGTTACATGTACGGGTATTGAAGCCGGAGGACTTGGCGTAGAGACCGACAAACACGGTGCATCGCTTGAAAAAGGCCATCCCGGTGTGCTACACGGTCAAATGAGCTATCTGCTACAAAATGAAGATGGGCAGATTCAAGAAGCACACTCCATTTCGGCAGGGCTGGATTATCCGGGTATTGGCCCCGAACATGCGTTTCACAAAGAGCATGGCAGCGTGCGTTACGATAACATCACAGACGATGAAGCGCTTGAAGCCTTTGTGTGGCTTTCACAAAAAGAGGGAATTATTCCCGCATTTGAGAGTGCACACGCGGTAGCGTATTTGAAAAAAATGAAAAATATCGAAGGCAAGCTGATTATCGTTAACCTCTCCGGTCGCGGAGACAAAGATATGATACAGGCCAAAGAACTCTTGCATTTCGATTAGAAAGAAGCTTAATAATGAAACTGGTTTTAGAAAACAACGTATTTAGTAATATTCATGCCGACTACGCCATTGTCCTTTTGGACAAAAACGCACTGGGATCGCATGAGAAACACGCCCTTTTGGAGCGTTCGGGCTTTAAAGCCAATCAAGATGAAGTGTGTAACCTGATTGAAAGCAACACACTTTTTTGCGGCGTAGAGACGTTTGTTCCCAATGCGATTCGCGTTGCCGTGGCGGCTTCGATCCGCGTGATTATGAAACATGAAACCCCTCGCGTCAAAATTTCGGCTTACGGTAGCGCTAATCTTCAAGCCGTTGTTGAGGGTCTTATGCTCGGCGCATACCGCTTCAATACCTACAAATCCGAAACACCGGAAGTTACTATTAAAGAAATCGGTATTGCCGCAGTGAATATGAGTGGCACTCTCGAAGCTTACGATGCCATGAAAGCAGATTTTGAAGTCGCCAAAATTATTGCGGAAGCCACCAACTTTACCCGCGATCTCGTCAATACAACCCCCGAAGACATCTATCCTGGAAAACTTGCGATCATAGCACAAGATCTCGCTGATCGCAACGATCTTACATGTAACATTCTTGATGAGAACGGCCTTGAAGAAGAGAGCATGAATGCCATGCTTGCCGTAGGCCGCGCATCGCGTCATAAACCGCGTCTAATTCAGCTCTCTTATACCCCTGAGAATCCTTTAAAAACCATTATTTTAGTGGGCAAAGGATTAACGTATGATAGCGGCGGCATGAGTCTCAAACCGGCAACTTCCATGGTTACGATGAAGATGGATAAAGCAGGTGCCTGCGCGGTTTTGGGAATGCTCAAAGCCATTAGTGAACTCGGCCTACCGCTTGAAGTACACGGCTTTATCGGCGCGGCGGAGAATATGATTGACTCCAACGCCTATAAACCTGACGATGTATTGCGCTCCAAAAGCGGCAAAACCATTGAAGTACGCAATACCGATGCCGAAGGGCGTTTGGTGCTATGTGACGTATTAACCTACGCTCAACAAAACGTGAAAGCCGATTATCTTTTTGATTTTGCTACGCTTACGGGAGCCTGCATGATGGCGCTGGGCGTTTACACTACGGGAGTTATGGGCAATTCTGATACGCTTAAACGTGAGTTTATGCAAATCGCCGATACGTCAGGCGAACTCACGGGAACGCTTCCTTTTAACAACCACCTAAAAAAACTGCTTAAAAGCGAGATCGCCGATATCAGTAACACCGCGTCAAAACCTCACGGTGGCGCGATTACTGCAGGTCTCTTTTTGGATAATTTTATCGAAGATGATAACAAAGAGAAGTGGCTTCACTTTGATATCGCGGGCTCTGCTTATACCGAAAGCGCTTGGGACGTCAATGGCTACGGCGGCACGGGCGCAGGCGTGCGTATGACGCTAAAATTTTTACAACATCTCTCACAACACGAAGGAAATTAATGGGACTTAGCATCGGACTTGTCGGACTTCCCAATGTCGGAAAATCAACCACTTTTAATGCACTTACCAAGGCGCAAAACGCCGAAGCGGCCAACTATCCGTTTTGTACCATCGAACCCAACAAGGCAGTTGTTCCGGTACCCGATGTGCGTCTTGATGAGCTTGCCAAAATCGTAAATCCTGAACGTATCCAGCACTCTACACTCGATTTTGTCGATATCGCAGGATTGGTCAAAGGGGCAAGCAAAGGCGAAGGTCTGGGCAATAAGTTTCTCTCAAATATTCGTGAAACCGAAGTGATTTTACAAATTGTACGCTGTTTTGAAGATGAGAATGTGGTGCATACTGAAGGTAGCATCGATCCCATGCGTGATGTAGAGATTATTGAAACCGAACTGATCTTAGCGGACGTAGAGACGATTCAAAACCGCATTGAGCGCCTTAAAAAGCAGGCCAAAGCCGATAAAAAAGCGGCGGTGATGGTTGATTTTGCCAATGAACTCGCGGAGCATCTGGCCAACGGTAATCTGGCACGTTCATTTGTGCATGTAGAGGATGAGCGTTTTATTGAACTTAACCGCGATTTGCGTCTCTTAACCTCAAAAGAGATCATGTACGGTGCCAATGTGGATGAAGACGGTCTACTTGAAGATAATGAGCACGTCCAAGCGCTCACCGCGCACGCAAACGCGCAAAATTGCGAAGTAATCAAACTCTGCGCCAAGGTCGAAGAGGAGCTTGTGGGCATGGAAGATGAGGAGCGCGACGAGTTTTTAAAAGAGCTGGGCGTGGAAGAGTCGGGACTCAACCAGATCATTCACAAAGGTTTTGACAAGCTGGGACTCATGAGCTATTTCACTGCCGGAGTCAAAGAGGTGCGCGCTTGGACAATCCGCAAAAATACCACCGCGCCCAAAGCCGCCGCCGTGATTCACAACGATTTTGAAAAAGGCTTTATCCGCGCCGAAGTCATTTCGTATGAAGACTTTATTACATGTAAAGGCGAAGCCGGAGCAAAAGAAGCCGGAAAAATGCGCTTGGAGGGCAAAGAGTACATCGTGCAAGACGGCGATGTAATGCACTTTCGTTTTAACGTATAACTGTTTTGTATCCCGATTTATGCTAGACTTATCGGATAGGAGTGGATGATGAAGGTAAAATTTGTTGGCCCCAAACCGATTATTTCACACACCGGTATTATGTTTGATAGCAACAAAGAGGATAAATATAACTATCTCAACATCACGTTGCAACTCATTAAAGCGCTCGATCATGAGTATATTCCTGAAAAAAAATATGTGTATCAAGCCGATACACACCGTTTGAGCGAAACCGAAATGCATGATCTTCTTGAGCGCTACTGCCCTGATCTTGACAAAATTATCAGCGATGCCGAAGCAGAATCGGTCGATTACGTAGAGCACAAGCTACAGGTTGCCAAAGAGAGTTGCCTAATAGATGATCTTGAGTGTAAAACATGGATGAAGAATATCGAAATGATGCGTGGCTATATGACACAGCGTTATGTCAACAAAATGGTCTACTACTGCGCCATCAATTCCCTTGCAGAGATTATGAAACGCGGGCATATCGACTACGTGATAGCGCCGCTGTTTGAGCGCTTTGCTCATGTATTTCACTCGGTTGAAGGCATACTGCATAAAGGCAAATCACCGATTGATACCAATATTGAAATGTACGAAGAGAACGCTCAGCTATTTGTCAAGCTTGATCTGATTTTGAAATAAGAGCTATACGTTCAGTAAAGTGCACACGATCATTAATGCCGACTTTATAATCAAACAGCTCTTTTTCCGAAAGCATGACGATGGTTGATCCCATCTCAAAGCAACCAAAATCGTCACCCTTTTTCAGATGCAAGTTTTCATAAGAATAGTGTTGCACCTCCCCCACTGCGGCATTTGTTTGAATACGCGGTTCAAACGCAATTTGCATTTTTCCGACATTGAGCGCACCGACCATTACCATAAAAAAGCGCTTATTCATGTGTTCACACTCTAAAACCACACGTTCATTTTCAACAAAAAGCGATGCGATTTTTTTGAGTGCCGGCATATTGACCGGATAGAGCTTACCCGGAATATAGACCGCTTGGAGCACCTGCATATCGCAAGGCGCATGATAGCGGTGGTAATCGCGTGGCGAGAGGTAAAAATTCATATAATCACCGCCACGAACTCGCTCATGCGATTCATCTGCGATAGCACTGCCTAGCAACGCATCGATATCGTAATGCATCCCTTTGATCTGCATCGCCAAAACACCCTCAATCACCCCGCACTCGGAAATCAATGCATCACAAGGTGAAATGACTTCATAAGCATGGTCTGAAAACTCCCGCGATATTTTAAGATGACGGGTAAAAAGCGCATTAAGAGAGCTGTAATACTCCGGTGCTTCAAATTCGCGCATATCCAGCTTCATCAAAAATACGTAACTTTTATTGATCCACCGCTGTAGAGGTTGAGGCAAAGAATACGAAGCGAATCCTCCAAAACGTTGCGATATCCAGTTGGTAATATGACACATAACTATTCTCCTTTGATGTTGCGCTTGGCAAGCTCTTCAATTAGCACCGTAGCATATGAGCCTTTGGGCAGTGTAAAGTGCAACTCATACCACGCTTCGGCTTCGCGGTATTCAGCTTCTATATTTTCGGGAAACACCCACGCATATCGGCGCACACCGTCTTCGTTTAGCGGGCGCAAAAACTCTTTTTCTATTTCATGCGCCCAATCTTCGGCATTTTTAAGCCGTTTACCGCAAAGCGCGCCCGTGGGCACGGCGTCACGCGCACTAAAACGCTCCGCTTCTTCTGCACTTCCGTCAAACCCGAAAACTCTGCCATAAGGATAATGCATCATCATATCACCGGGCATAAGTTTCAAAAAATGCGTTTGGGCTTTCATGTTTTCTATTACATGTAAAGGCATATTTAACACATTTTCAATCTCTTTGGGCGTAAAACTCTCTACCATACGACTGATTTCGATACGCCGGCTCAGCCATAAATTGAACAGATGACTTTGATAGGCACTTAGATACATTTTACGAAGTTTGACATTGCGCTCTTTGAGCCGACCTTCGCTAATCGCCTCACCTTTTTGAGAATTTTCACCATTAATACCAAAACGCTGAAACCCAAAAAAATTGGGCATTCCCTGCGTTTTGATATGCGCAAGAGCTTGGTCTATCTTTTGCGCCGCAACGGGGGTAACTTTTTTAAGGCGAATGAAAAAACGGTTACCCTTAAGATGGCCGATGCGAATTTTATTGTTGTGATAGTGTTTTTCAAGAATCTTAATTTTCTCGTGTGTAAAGCCTTCAAGCTTCGCCTCATGCTGCTTGTGCAAAGAGATATACTGTTTGGTCATCGCATTTTTGTCTTTCAGCCCCGCGTAGCCGATCTCTTTGGTTTTAATACCCAAAAACGCGGCTATCGCGCCAATCATATCCCAAGTTGTCATCTCTTTTTTTCTTACATGTAAGACAAGATGCTCCCCTTCGCCGCTAAACTCATACAGCGGAATCTCTTCTACCACAAAGTCGCGTACACTCTGTTTGAAATAAAAATCGATAGGCGCATGATCTAGTGCATACAGTCGGTCCATACTCTCTCTTTAAAAATGGTGGCGCTTACAGCGGTTCGTAAACCGGCCACGTACGGCTTTGGCCACAAAAGTGATCGGTGTACGTGTTTTTGCCGCACGCCGCATCACTGCTCTGCGCTTTCTCGCGCTACAGGCAAAGAGCATCTCATACTCTTCGCCGCTACACCCCACCCTTTTAGCAATCTTTTGCTCAAAACGAAACCCCAGCCCATTACGTTGCGAGAGTTTCTCCATGTCGCTAAACAAGCCATCGGAAATGTCCATACCTGCGCGCAATGCACGGCGGCTTTTACGCACAAACGTATCCCTTACATGTAAGGTATGAAAACGGCTTTTAGCATGTAGCGTAGCGCCGCTAAGCAGATAGTGCAAATGGCGCTTTGCCGTGCCAAGCTTCCCGGTATAGGCAATCCAATCACCGTGCTTAATACCGTGTCGCCATAGTGTTTGAGTACTACGAGAGATTAGCGTAACGGAGATATCGAGCTTACTATTGGCAATCGTATCGCCGCCGATAATCTCAATGCCGTAACGCGCCGCCGTATCCAAAAAACCTTGCGAGAGTTGTTTGAGTTCATAAGCGCGCATATCAGAGGGTGCTGCAACCGCTAAGAGTGCGTATTGCGGTGCGGCATTCATGGCAACGGCATCCGAAATATTGACCATCATCGCTTTTTGTGCGATCTGATAGGCACTCATCCAGCGACGTTTAAAGTGCACGTTTTCAAAAAAAGCGTCTTTGGAGTAGATCCAATCCTCTTTTTGGGCACCATCATCGCCAATGGTATGAGAGGTGCTACTTATGTTACGAATAAAATACGTTTCGCTGTTCACTTAACCGCCAAATTTTTTCCAAATTATAGCAGGTAATCACTATTATCATTTTTCATGCTAGAATACTTCTTATGAAACAACTCTCTATCGAACGTATTTTAAAGAATACAACGCATCTTATTTTGCTATTGATGTTTATGTTGGCTGCAGTAGGGCTGGTTTTGATGAATGAACGCATTTCGCAAAAACAGATTAAACTGCTACAAACACAGCGCTCTCAGGTGAATGCGATTGCCAATATTACACCCTCAGACGCCACCTTTGCCATGATAAAATTTCAAGGTATTCGCTCCGACATGGCACTCACGCTCGATCATCTGCAAAGCAACCTTGATTCGTTTAATCCGCTCGAACCGATTCTTCCCGATCCTCATGATGCAAAAGATCTTATAGTGCTTAAAACACTAAACAACACTTTCAATGAAGCTGCCAAGCAGTACATTAGCGCTACAGATACGCCCGATGATACTTTAAAGAGCACAATGCTACAAGCACATCAAAACCTGCTTAATCACATTACCAAAATGATTGACGCCACTGTCGCATATGAGCACCGACAATTTCTGCTTCGTGAATTGATTATCTATGCGGTTATTATCGCCGGTATCGCCCTCTTCTTTTGGACGCATATCCGTTTTAAACTTATCATCACCGATATTCAATCACTTTACGGTATCGATACCAAAGAGTACAAAATTCAAACACTTGAGGTCCTAACCATTGCATCACGCTTTAAAAAAGAGGGTTGCACACAAGACAATCCCGCTTATATCGACTCGTTGACAGACCTTAAAAACTACAAAGGGCTCTTACACGCTTACAACAACAACAAAGCGATGCGTTCAAATAATGCGCTGTGTATCTGTGTATTTGAGATCGATCAGTTTGAGCTCATGCGACAGCGCTATTCACAAAAATTTATTGATGCCGTTGTAAAAAAAGTCGCTTTTATGATGTCGCTGTATGAGCAACACAATGACGCTATTGCACGCCTTGAAGACTCCAAATTCGTACTATTGCTACCACGCAACTCCAAAGCCGAAGGACTCGAAGAGTGTGAAAACATTCGAAAAGCCGTTTCCGAAGCGGTTTTTAAAGCGTCGCAACAAGAGCGTGTAAACGTGACAATTTCAGGCGGCTTTCTTGCTAAGCCCGATACTAAAACCATTGATGCCGCCATTACCCACACCAAAGATATGCTCAAAAAAGCACAGGAAAAAGGAAGCAATCACATTGCACAACTGCGCGATTATGTGTAATGGCAACATCATCAATCGTAACCTTTCTACACAGTAAAGATGGCGCTTTTTAGCGCCCAAACTCCGCTATTGATACATTTAGTAACATTTTTTTGAAACTTTTTTGTATAACACATTTTTATGACTACTCAAGAGTTAACTCGCTATAATCAGCCACCTATTATTCAAACTAAGGAATGTGTATGAGTATCCCAATCCATACTTACGATGCTGTAATCGTCGGTGCAGGTCTGGCTGGCTCCACCGCGGCACGCGAGCTTGAAAAAGCCGGTAAAAACGTTGCCGTTATTACGAAACTTCATCCACTACGAAGCCACTCTGGTGCAGCACAGGGCGGTATTAATGCGGCACTAAGCAGTGAGGACAGTGTTGAACTGCATGAGTTCGATACGGTAAAAGGTTCAGACTATCTGGCTGACCAAGACGTGGTTGAGCTGATGTGTAAAGAGGCACCTAAAACCATCCGATGGGCGGAGCGTATGGGTGCGGCATTTAGCCGAAACGACAACGGCACCATCGCACAGCGTCCTTTTGGCGGCCAAAGCTCACCACGCGCCTGTTTTGCCAAAGACCGCACGGGTCTTACCCTGCTTCAAACCGTCTATGAGCAAGCCCTTCGTGAGGGCGTTGTGTTTTGGGACGAATGGTACGCCGCCGACATCATCTACAAAGACGGCAAAGTAAACGGCGTGGTCGCGTTTAACATCCGCAACCAAGAAAAAGCGATCTTTCAGGCCAAAGCGGTCATGTTTGCCACGGGCGGTTATGCAAGATCGTTTAAAATCAACTCCAATGCTCACGCTAACACGGGCGATGGTCTCTCTATCGTAGCGCGCCACGGATTGCCGCTTGAAGATATGGAGTTTGTCCAATTTCACCCCTCGGGTCTTTCAGGAAACGGCGTTTTAATCTCCGAAGCCGCGCGCGGCGAAGGCGGTAAGTTGCTCAACTCCGAGGGCGAACGTTTTATGAGCAGATACGCTCCTGAGAAACTGGAACTGGCTTCACGCGATGTGGTAAGCCGCGCCATTATCAACGAAATCCGCGAAGGCCGCGGTGTCGGTCCACGTAAAGATGCCGTATTTATCGACCTCACGCATCTAGGTCGTGAGAAAATCATGGAGCGCCTGCCGGAACTTCGAGACCTTGCTATCACATTCCTCGGTCTTGACATGATTAACGAACCGATTCTTATCTCGGCTACGGCGCACTACTCTATGGGCGGTATTCCGGTAGATATCGACGGGCACGTTCGCAAAAACAACAGCGAATTTGTCGAAGGCTTTTATGCCGCGGGCGAAACCTCGTGCTCAAGTGTTCACGGTGCCAACCGTCTGGGTGCCAACTCGGTACTCGAAGCACTTTTCTTTGGTCGCCATGTGGGACAAAGCATCTTAAAAGATCTTGATGGCATCGCACTTGGTGACGTCAATGAAGCGGATGCCGACACGATGATTAATGAAATCAATACCATTATGTCGCGCAACGGTACCGACACCGTACCGAGCCTGCGTAACGAGCTTCAAGAGAGCATGACCGAAAATGCAGGCGTGTTTAGAACCGAAGAAACACTTAGCAAACAAGTTGAAATCTTAAAAGGTCTGCGCCAACGTTTTCATGACAACTGCCGCATCGACGATAAATCCAAAATCTTCAATACCGACCTGCAAGAGGCAATAGAGCTGGGGCATATGCTGGATTATTCGCTCTTTATCGCTCAAAGCGCACTAGAACGCAAAGAGAGCCGTGGGGCGCATTTTAGAGAAGATTTTGACAAACGCGATGACGAAAACTTCCTTAAACACACCATGGCGTATATGGATGCGAGCGGCGAGATCGCTATTGACTACATGGATGTCACTCTTGGCAAACATGAACTTAAAGAACGAACGTACTAAGGAGCAACGGGATGATAAGCGAAATTACGACACAAAAAGTCACTTTCAAGGTATTCCGTTTCAACTCCGAAACCGATTATCTGCCCTATTACCGCACGATTGAGATGGAGGTCACTTCCGAGGAGGTAGTGCTTGACATTCTTAACCGCATCAAATGGGAGCACGACGGTAGTTTCAGCTATCGCCGCAGTTGCCGCCACGGTATTTGCGGAGCCTGTGCTATCAAAGTTAACGGCAAAGGCGTGCTTGCATGTAAAGAGCGCATGAACGATCTGATTGCACTCTTTGGCAATGAACTCACGCTTGATCCGCTTAGCGAAAAACGCGCAATTAAAGACCTGATTATCGATAAAAACGATTTTTGGGTGAAACACGAAGAGGTGGAACCGTATCTGATTAGCCATATCGAAGAGCACCCCGAAATGGAGTGTGCCGTTTCTCCTGAGCAGGCCGAAGCGTTGCTAGAGTCGGATTACTGTATTCAGTGCGGATTGTGCCACTACTCTTGCCCTGCCGTCGAGATCAACGAGGACTACCTCGGACCTGCCGCATTTGCTAAGGCGTTTCGTTTTAATGCCGACGTGCGCGATGAGGGTATTGATGAGCGTCTTGGCATTATCAATGCTCCTGGTGCGGGTGTTTGGGACTGCGTGAAGTGTTATGAATGTGCCGAAGTGTGCCCTAAAGACGTAAACCCTATTGAAAAGATCACCAAACTGCACAATCAGGTCTTTGAGCACGGCGTAGCGCTTAACAACGTGGCTACACGCCATGCGGTAGGTTTTAAGCACTCTATCAAGCGCCATGGCTTGCTGGATGAGGGCGGATTGGTGCTTTACTCTGAAGGACCGCTGGGAATGCCAAAACATATTCCCGTAGCCTTGCAGATGTTTAGAAAAGGTAAAATCGTCATGCCATGGAATATGCCAAAATCCGATAAGCTTGACGAGATCAAAAAATTGGTTAAATCATCATCGACCGTAGAGTTCAAAGGAGGATGCCCATGGAACTAAAATACGCACTTTTTACCGGCTGTACGGCCAAAGAGAGTACGCCAGAGCAGCTTATGTCTACTTATGCGGTAGCCAACAAGCTGGGCATCGAGATCGTTGAACTTACTGAAGCCAGCTGTTGTGGGGCATCACACCTACAAGATTATGATGATTTTCTCTCGCTTGTGCTCAACGCGCGCAATATCGCGTATGCCGAGAAGCACGGTCTTACGATGATTACCATCTGTAACACCTGCCAGCTCAACACCGCCATGACCAAGCACCGCCTTGACAACGACGAAGAACTTAAACGCAAAGTCAACGGCAAACTTGCCGAAGTGGGTCTTGAATATAAAGGCGAGAGTGAAATTAAACACTTCTTATATGCACTGATTGACGATTTTGGTCTTGAAGCGCTCAAAGAAAAAGTGGTTACGCCACTCAGTGATTTTAATATCGCACCGTTTTACGGATGCCACAATATCCGCCCCTCAGAGCTTCAAAACGAGAGCAACGGCACGGAAAACCCTTATAATCCTTCATCGCTTGATGAGCTGATTATCGCATGTGGCGGCGCTAATGTGGATTATGGAGAGAAAAACAAGTGTTGCGGTTTTCACGTGGAGCTTCAAGCACCGCATACTGCCGCGGTGCTTACCGGAAATGCACTTATGGGCGCAATGGATCAAGATGCCGACTGGATGGTCACACCCTGCCCGCTGTGTCATCTGAAACTTGACACCCAATACAAACACGCAGGAGATGCCGTAGGCCGAGAGCTTAAACTGCCAATCCTACACATGCAACAAATGGTCGGTCTGGCGCTTGGCTGTTCCAAAGAGGAACTCGGTCTTAAACACCACGTCTCGCACGTTAACTTCGTTTAATCATATTTTACATGTAAGCTATGCTTACATGTAACCCTCTATATAAAGTACACACATGGCCATAGGTTCCACCGTTTATAAAGCGTCGCTTGATATTAGCGACATTGACCGTCATTACTACCATCTGCACGAGCTTACCCTCGCCAAGCACCCCAGCGAAACCGACTTTCGGCTGATGATCCGGCTGGTCGCTTTTGCGCTTAATGCCGATGAGCATCTCGTTTTTACCAAAGGGCTTTGTGTGGACGATGAAGCCGAATTGTGGATCAAAGATTATAGCGGCGATGTGCTGCTGTGGATAGAGTTTGGCCAAGTTGATGAAAAACGCCTACGAAAAGCAAGTGGCCGCGCCGAGAGGGTCATTGTCTACACCTACCAAGAGGGCGCAGTGCGCTCATGGTGGAAACAAAATGAGAATAAATTTGCACGTTTTGAGAACGTAGAGGTGATACTCTTACATGTAAGCGGTGATATCGAAGCGCTAAGCGAACGCTCTATGCGGCTGCAATGCAGCGTTATGGACGGTGAGCTTTTAGTGCATAGCGACAAGGGTGATGTGAGCGTGACGCGGGAGTGGTTGAAGCGTTAAAAGCCAAGCACCTTTCATGCGGATAGAATTGTCCAGCTGTGAAAATTCCGGTATTGCTCCGACTATGCTCTCTGGCATTGTCAAAAAGTTCATTGATCGCCTGTTCTACTGCTTTCATTAATCGATCAGACAAATTTGTAACGCCTCGATTTCTAAGATTGAGTCCGCGTAAAAATGTTTTTTGTGCTGCTACATCTTTCAAGGCAAACGCTTGATAGGGAATCATCGTGCCGTAAGTATCAAAAAGTTTATCAAATTGCGAATTGAATGCCGGAATAAAGCCATTCTTTTTTAGGGCTTTAATGACATTAAGGTGTTCGTTGGGAATATTGAATAAAACAGCTTTACCACTTTCCTGACATGCTTTAATAACCGCTCCAAGCAGTGCTGTAAAATTTGTATCGATAAAAGAAGCATGAGAAAAATCAAAAACAAGAGTGTTGTCATCACTTAAACATGCTTGTTGATAGATGCTTAATGCTTCAATAATACTTCTGATACGGGTGAGAGAGATCGTTTGCATCAGATCGTTTCAATCTCGCGCTCAAACCCAAGATTGAGTTTGGTGTTGTCATCGAGTGCGCCGTCTAGCAAAACAAGCGTCTCTTTTTCGCCGACATACTCAGCCATATCCATTTCGACCTTTTCATCAAAGCTAAACCAGACACGGCGGCCTTCTTCTTCGATACGGTAAAGGGTATAGCGACCATGTTTTTCAACGCTTACATGTAAGCCCAAAGTAAAGCCGTGTTTGATGGCGTATTCATACACTACGTCGATGGGTTTGTAGTTGCCCACAAGGGTATTGTCGGCAAACATGCTTGCGCGCAGCAGTTTGATGATCTCTTGGGGATTTTTATCGGGATTCGCTTTGAGCATACCGACGGTTTTATAGTTGGAGCTGTCAAGTTTAAAGCTTTTAAACCCTTCGGCATAACCCAGCTTCTCTTTGGCGCGCTTGACCCGTTCGCGGGTAATCTGGGCGATATTGGTATATCCCGCACTGCGCGCGGCGGAGTTATCAGGCGTAGGTTCGGGGAGCTGGACAAGAATGTATTTTCGGTTGCCGCCATCTTCGTTATTTTGGGCCATAACCGCGTGGGCGGTGGTGCCGGAACCGGCAAAAAAATCCAATACAATATCATCATAATTTGTGCCAAGCTGTAAAGCTTTTTTGATTAAACCAATGGGTTTAGGAAAATCAAAAATCCCTTTGAGGTTTAACTTTCCAAGTTCAATAGTTCCTTGTTCAGTAATTACATCATTATCAAACCAAATGGACTTTGCATTGAATGTCATTCCTCTATATTTTTCATATATATTGTAATAACCATCTTTTCTTTTTCTAGCCACTAGATTACTTTTTTGTATGTTTTGATTCATTTCTTTTGCAGCAGTTTTACTTTCCCAGCGCCAACAACTTTCGCCACCTTCACTGTTATAAGGAAAAATCTCTATTGAATATACATCACTTTTAGTCAATGAAACGTAAGCCCCAAGTAAACCCCGCCATGCGAACAGCAATAAGAAGCCTTAACAAGGCTTAAAATAGGGAGTTTAACAAGCTTTTCTTAACAACTATTATACCAATAAACGCTAAAATAGTTACATGTATAAAGAGGCGATCAC
>JBNKLA010000049.1:0-13686 GCA_050292115.1 Sulfurimonadaceae bacterium
GAGCTTATCTACCATAAGAATAATGTCTGCTGCTGCTTCGGGATTATTCTTGCAAAAATCGATCGCTTCTTCTCGGGTCATCATGCAATATGTTTAGCAATTTCTGTGCCTCTTTGTTTGGGGTGCTGAATGGTTACAAAAAATCATTCTTGAATTTGTCATCGTTATCTATATCTGTATTTGAAAACAACGTAGCAATATAAAAATACGGTTGAGATAGATCAAATAAGTTTGTTCCACTGTTGCCTGATTCGTCAGCGTATAAAAAGACTGTTTCCACTCATGAGCTCCTATATATAACGTTTAAAATGAGCAATCAAAAAGCCGCCCGCGGGTTTTTGATTAGTCTCCTCTGATTTGTTATTTATATAAACCAATTTTTTTAGACTCCTCTTCCGATTGCCATATTGGATGATCTTCACGGAGGGAACCTCTGACACACCTTACATACAATCTATTATGTTTATCTCGTGTTAGTGTAGAACCTGGAAATTCTTTATCCTTCCAGTACTTAATAGCGTATGCAGCTTCTCTAGGTTTGTTTTTATATTGTGCAGATGTGGCACTCCAAAATTCACCTTCTCGAATAAATTGTACGAGTCCCTTCGGTGCTTGACCAATATGAAGCCCAAAAGAGCTAAGCTCGATCTTGGAAGGAAGTCTCCAGTCATCAAATCCGTCAAGCTGTAAATTTTCACAATAAGTGGCTGCTGTGTCACCACTGGTATCCGAACAGCTCTCCTGAATTCCGCCATATAAACATTTTTTGGCATTGACATTGGTCATATCCATCCATGATTTTTTGACAACTCCTATCTCATCGTCGTTTTGCCACATTAATCCGGTTTCTTTGTCCGTGCATGTTTGAGGGTCTCCTGCCTGCAAAACAATGACACTGAGCATAAAGAACAGTAAGCTTTTCATGGTAATTCCTTCATCTGATATAACTTATTTATTCATTCCCACAATATGCCTTTTTACCAAAAATCCAATAGATATTCGGACATTCAAAATGTCCTGATATTAAAAATTCTCACGCAAAATTCAATAAAATGACATATTTTCACAAATTTTACACTCAAAACCTTAAAAATTTTACGCTTTTTATGTCCGGATGATTTTGATAACCAGACATTATGTCTTGCTATCAGGTGAAAATCGTAATAAAAGGACATTTTGTCTTAATGATTGAACCACCACTTCATCACTACTGTTTGCTTTAGCGAACTAGCAATTTGGGTTACGAGACTTCTTGCAACATTCTCAAATCGTACACGCCGTACTCACCTTATACACCCCAAGCTCTTTTTTACGCGCATCCACCACATGTACCGCGCAAGCAAGGCAAGGATCGTAAGAGTGCACCACACGCAGTACTTCAAGCGGCATGGCGGGGTCGGCGAGTTTTAGGCCTATGAGCGACTCTTCGTAAGGGCCGCGGACGTTTTGGGCGTCTTTGGGCGAGGCGTTCCATGTGGTGGGGACTACGGCTTGATAGTTTTCGACCTTAGCGTCTTTGATCTTTACAAAATGCCCCAGCACCCCGCGCGGTACTTCAAAAATGCCTCTGCCTTGTGCTTGTTGCGGCAGCTCTTCAAACACGTACTTGCTCCAGGTCTCTTCGTCGTAATATTTGATGTTTTCGATCATCTCGGAAACAAAGCCAAAAACATAATCGGCGCACACCTGCGCTTCGATAGCGCGCGCGGCGTTGCGCCCGATGGTGGTGGAAAAATCAAGCAGCTTTAAGCCCGTATCGTCCATAAAACGTTGTACGTAAGGGCGGATAATGCCGGAATTTTTAGCATACCCTATAATCATGCGCGACAGTGGGCCGACTTCCATGGGTTTGCCTTTGTAGCGCGGCGCTTTGACCCAGCTGTACTTGCCCTCGCTTTTAAGGGTGCCGTCGCTGTTTAGGTCGGTATAAAAAGGTTCGGTGCTTTCCTCATAAGGGCTTTTTGGCTCAGCATCGGCGTACCATGCACGTGAGGCCTCTTCGCTAATGTGGTTCTCATCAAAAGGCTCAATATGCTCAAAATCGTGCGCATAGATCACACCGTCTTCAAACAGCCGCCCCTCCTTGGCAAAATCATACCCGCCGCACGCCATAAAGTTGCCGCTGCCTCTGCCATAACCCGCTTTGATCTCTTCGCCGTAAGCGGCGATGAGCATTTTCATGTCGGGCAGATAGGCACGCTCTATAAAGTCGCGCGCGTCTTTGATAATAAACATAAAATCATTGATGCGCTGGGGGTTGAGCATATCGGCCACACTGGTGACGCCGCCTACCACGAGATTTTGCGGATGGGGCGTTTTACCCGCAAAGATGGCAACGGCCTGAGAGAGCTTGCGCTGTACCCGCAGCGCTTCAAGATAGTGGCTCATATGCAGCAGGTTCTCTTCGGGGCTGAACCGATACTGCGGATGCCCCCAGTAACCGTTGGCAAAAAGTCCCAGCCGTCCGGCGTTGACAAACGAGGCAAGACGCTCTTTGACCACCTCGAAATGCCCCACGGACGAACGGTAGGGGTACGAGTGAAATCTGGAGGCCACTTCGTTGGTTTTGGTGCAATCGGCTCCAAGCGCGCTGACAACATCGACATAATCAAGCGAGTGCAGATGGTAATAATGCACAATATGATCCTGTATAAAAAGCGACAGGGTAACCAGATTGCGAATAATCTCCGCATTGCGCGGCAGGCTCATGTTATAAGCGTTTTCCACCGCCGAAATGGAGGCGCGGTAATGCACGTTGGTACACACGCCGCAAATACGCTGGGCGATCAGCCCCGTATCGCGTGGGTCGCGCCCTTTTAAGATGGTCTCTATGCCTCTAAAAAGCTGTCCCGAAGCCCACGCCTCTTGCACGACGCCCTCATCGTCCATCTCCACCTCAATGCGCAGATGCCCTTCGATACGGGTGATAGGATCAATTACAATCTTTTTAGTGCTCATCGTCTTGCTCCTCGAGTTTTCGGTTGTTGGCATAGTGATCAAATGCTATCTTACCCTCACCGCAGGCAAAACAGCCATGGCCTACCTGCACCGGCCAACTGGTACCTTCGTTAAATTTCACCACCGAGCAGTTTAGATCGGCATAAGGGCCCTTGCAGCCCATTTGAAACAGACACCACCCTTTTTTGGCACCTTCATCGCCCCACTCTAGCACAAACTCGTCCAGATCGTAATGGCCGCGGCGTTCGCAGTTGTCGTGAATGCGGTAGCCATACGCCCAAAGCGGGCGGTTTTTTTCATCCAGTGCGGGGAGTTCGTCAAACATTATGTAATGCACCAGCGTGCCTACGATGTTAATGGGATTCACCGGGCATCCGGGCAGATTAATAACGTCGTCTCTTTTGAGTGCTTCGGCCACGCCTACGGCCTCTGTCGGATTGGGCGCGGCGGCAACAACCCCGCCATCAAGCGCACAGCTGCCAATGGCCATAACCACCGCCGCGTCTTTGGCGCAGCGCTGCAATAGCTGCAATCCCGTTTCGCCTTTGGGACCGATACGCAGGTATTTACCCTCAAGCCCTAAAGGAATCGCCCCTTCAACCATCAAAATATATTTTCCCGCATCGTTTTTAAGAATGCTCTCAAGCGCGCTCTCGCTCTGCTCTCCCGATGCCGCCATAAGCAGTTCGTGATAATCGAGCGAAATGTATTTTAAGATCAGATCGTCCACCTTGGGATGCGCCGTTTTTATAAAGGCTTCGGAGTTGCCGGTGCAATCACTAAGTTCCAGCCAGATAATGGGAATTTTATTAAGCTGCTCCACGCTTTGGCCCACCAGATCTTCATACTGCGGGGCAAGGCGTATTGAGGCGGTGATCATAGAGACCCAGCGGTTAAAATCTTTGTTAAGATCAAACGATTTTAGCGCCTCTTGTAGGTTGTCCGAGCTAATCTGATTGGCCGGATGCAGGCGGTTGTATTTATCGATACGCTTTTGCACTTTTTCGCGCTCCGCGGCTTTTATAGCGGCGGCTTTTTCGGCTTTGATGCGTGCGGCCTCCTCGGGATCGACCGGAGTTGCTTCAATAATATCGGATACGTCTTTTTTACAGCGTCCACAAGTACGCCCCGCCGCGCTAAAGGGCTTAAGCTCTCCAAAAGAGCTTATGGCATTCTCTTTGATGGCATCAACAAGATCCATTTCATACACGCTCTCGCAGCTACACACCAGACGTCCGCGCTCGGAGATCAGGCGGTTTTGGTAAAAATAGGCCGCATCCACCTCACTTTTTGTCTCGATCATGCGTTTGAGCGCCATAATGTCAATGTTGGTGTTAATGCCGATAAAACGCATCAAACGATCGTTGTTAATAATATATTGATCGATACGCTGCTCTGATTTGCTCTCGATTACGATGCTTTCGTTGTTCTCGTCGCGCATGTCGTAATCGGTCGCGCTAACGTCCGCAAATAGAAATGATCCCACTTTAAGCCCGTCAACGCCCGGCTCTTCGTTAAAAGGAGCGGGATCGATGCCTAAAATGTTTGAGAGTGCCGCATCGGCTTGTAGCGTACACTCTTTAACCCGTCCGGCCAAATAGCCGCTCTCTCGCAGCTGCGCGGCTTCGCCCACGGCATAAATATAAGGATCGCTTGAACGCATGGTCTCATCGACCAAAATCCCTTTGTCTATCTCCAACGTCTCTTTAACAAACGCCACATTGGGGCTAATGCCCACGCCAAAAACCACAAAAGGATCCTCAATCACGCCGTGGCGGGTGGTAATAGAGGTAATCGTATCGCCCTTAATGCTTTTATCGATAATCTCATCGTTAAAAAGGATATGAACACGCGAATCGGATTCAAAAATTTCGCGAATCTTGGCGATGGAGGCAAGATTGAGGTCTTTAGAGTACAGATGCGACCCGCGTGAGATCAGATAGATGCCTTTGGGGCCTTCAAGCTGTATGAGCGTATCGCACAGCTCTAGCCCTATCGGCCCCACTCCCATGACAATGACGTTTTTATCTTTAATATTTTTAGCGATCTTAAAACTATCATCGGCGGAGCGGAAGGTGGTGGCGTTTTGAAGACCTGTTATGTCAAAAAGTTCACGCGGCCTAGAGCCGGTGGCGATAATAAGGTAATCGTATGAGAAAAGCGCGTGTTGCGAAAACACCTTTTTGCTTTTGGGATCAATCGAAGTAATCTGCTGATTCAGCTCGACACGGACTTTGGGATTAAGCTCTAACGCGATATCATCAACTTCGCAACTGCCGTCCACCAGCGCACAAAGATGAATACGGTCATACGGCGGATACGATTCGCCCGACACGATCAATACCTCGGCATCACTCTTTTTTTCCAACACGGCGTTAGCCAGATATACCGCGGCAATCCCGCCGCCAACGATTACAATGCGCATCATCCGCCTTTATATATAACTTCTTGGTAGCTATTATATAGCATCTGTATTGCAAATCTAATATAAATCGTAAACTTTCTGAATATCACAAAGGCAAACAGTGATATAATAAAGCCATCTTAATGTTTAAAAAGCTAATGGGATGCTAAAAAAATTCATTCTTCTCGTAGTCGGTGTAACGCTTTTGAGCTTTAGTGCGCTTTATACCTATTATCGCACTGAATACTCGGCAATGATGCAACGCCAATACCGAGACATACAGTTGCATCTCAACGTTGAAAGTGAACGTTTTAAGCTCTCGCTTGCAGAAGTATATAGTGATGTCAGGTACCTTCAACGAAGTCTTCAACACTGTCTTTTAGAAACACCCGATCGACTCAAACAGAATTTTTTATACTTTAGTACCGAGAAAAAACGTTATGATCAGATCCGTTTTCTTGATGCTACCGGCATGGAACAAATTCGTATTAATTACAAGGAACAAAAGCCCTATCTTGTTGATGATTCCGGCTTGCAAAATAAAGCCGAACGTTATTACTTTAAAAAAGCCATCAATCTACCGCAAGACACTATCTATCAATCCCCACTCGATCTCAATATCGAACACGGTGTCATCGAAATCCCTTATAAACCGATGATCCGTTTTTCAACACCGATTTATACTCCCGATCACACCAAACGCGGCCTTTTGGTTTTAAACTATCTTGCCGGAAACATGTTGCAAAGCATCAAACAGAGCCCAAAGCATTTTTCCGAGACCCTTTTTTTACTTGATCATAATGCCTACTATTTGAGTGGTGCGCGCGATGATGAGCTTTGGGGGTTTATGTTTAACGATAAAACCGATGCAACATTTGCAAAAGCACATCCCGACATCTGGGCACAGATGCAACATGCACCTTCGGGCACACTTGAAAACACTCATGCTATCTTTATCTATACCACCATCACACTACCCCATTCCGAGCGTATTGTGTCAGAATCGAACCGATGGTATTTTGTGGCTCAGATTGAGAAGAAGCTTATTGCCAACGCGATTCTTAAAAAGATTTTTGTTTTCTCTCCACTTATTTTTGTCGTTTACATCATACTAAGCACTCTCGTTTTTATTATCATCCGCAACCGCGAAACCCGTCTTAAACAAGCCATGAAAATCCGAAATCTCAACCAAAGCATTGCGCGTGAACGCGACCTCTTTATTAGCGGTCCGACACTGGTGTTTAAACTTGAAAATACGCAAGGCTTGCCTATTGAGTATGTCTCTTCAAATATTAAAGAGCTTTTGGGTTTTGATTCGCTGACACTTAGCCGCGAACGCCGTCATTTTAATAGTTTGCTTGCACCCGAATACATTGATGCATTTAGTCGTAAAATCGATGAAGCGCACAAGCAATCCGGCGATGCACTTGAGCATGAACCTTTTGAAATACTTGATTCGCAGGGCATACGACACTGGGTACGCGATCACATTAGGCTGGTACGTAATAGCAACGGAACTATTACACATATCTATGGTTACATTAATGATATCTCCCATCTTAAAGAGGCCGAAAACCGATTAAGACAAAACAATCACTATATTCAAACCGTACTCGATACCATTGCCGACCCCACCATCGTGATTGATGTGGCAACTTACGATGTTGTACTGTGCAATAAAGCCGCTAGAGAGCTCTATCCCGATGCACTGGGTACACATCCCTACGGTAAATGCTATCGAATGTGGAGCGATACCCCCACTACATGTAACGATCCCGCGCACCCCTGCCCACTCAATAAGTTACAAGAAAACGGCACGACGCTTCGTGTAACTCATCGCCACCTTGATCGTGACGGTATACCGTTTTATATAGAGATATCGGCAACACCGATTTTTGATGAGCATGGCACAATCACACAGATTATCGAGTCGCATCACGATATAAGTCAGCATATTGCGGAGAAAGAGAAGCTTAAAACCTTAGCGCAAACCGATCTGCTCACCCACACGTTTAACCGTGTCAAACTTGATGAACTGCTTGATAAAGCGATCCATCACGCCAAAAAGAGCGGTAGTAGTTTTGGACTCATTATGCTTGATATCGACCACTTTAAAAACATCAACGACACTTACGGGCACGATGTGGGTGATTCGGTACTCGTTGAGCTTACCGGACTGATTCAAAAACGCATACGCAAAGACGACACGCTCATGCGCTGGGGCGGCGAAGAGTTTTTACTTTTTATTCCCGATGCCGAAACACAACTTCTGCGTACCATAGCCGAAAGCCTGCGTGAAACGATCTGTGCATACCATTTTGAGAACGTTGGAAGTGTTACATGTAGCTTTGGCGCATCGACATTTTTACCCGAAGACACAAGACAGACGCTCTTTAAACGTATTGATACAGCGCTATACAATTCAAAAAATAGCGGACGCAATAAGGTAAGCGTTATTTAAATACCGCGCACTCCCAACCGTCATACGCACCGCCATACTCTCTGGAGATATCGATAAGCTTAAGCGTAATCGCATCAATCTCATAATAAAACGGTCGCGCTTTGGCATAAAAGCTGACTTTATGACCCAGTTCATGCGCCGAAATGTCGTTACATGTAAAGCCCTCAGCCTCAATATCATCTTGAAATTCCTGCGCCTCTTTACTGCTTTGAAAATAGGCACTATGCTCTATCGCGCGCACCTCTTCGAGCGTATCGCCCTGCGCACGCAGACGGTCGCAGGCGTTGTGATTGTGAATAATCTGCCACTGCTGCGTCGTGGGTTCTAAAAGTTTATGGTAAATCTCCCACTCGCTATCGGGTTTAGAACCAAACTCATACATGTAACCCTTTGTATCTTTAAACGCATACGCCACCGCGTCGCTCCACTCAAAGTCATATTTGAGATAAAAGATAAAACTAATCGTAGCGTTGGTCACGATCTTGCCCACATAATTGCCGATTTTATAGCGCAGTACCGCGGCTTCAATGCTATCTTCGATAAATTGCAACTGCGGCGCTTCGGCTTCGCTGATAAAGCCTTTGTCATTGGGTTCATTCATCGTAAGCTTAATGAATCCCATATACGCCAATTCCTTTTTGCGCGGTTCTGCCGCAATGCCTGCATTAAACGAGACCGTAGCCGGATGGCCGTCAATCGGTTTCATGTAGAGTTCCCAATATTCCTGCATTACTCCATCTCCAAACTCATTAGTAGCATCTCTTCGCCATCAGTCACGCTCACTTCCAAACTTTCACAACTCGGGCAGCGATAGTGCAACTGCTCTGGGGTGCTTGTTGCGCCACACGCCTTACATGTAAGCGTTACTGGCTGAATATTCATGACAAACTCGGCGCCGTCACAGACGGTTTTTTCTTTAAACGTATTAAAAGCGATCTCAAGAAGATGCGGTTCCACACCGCTCATAACGCCGATCTTCACCACGACCTTGGTGATCTTTTGCGCGTCGTTTTCGTTGGCGTAGCCTTCACACTGATCAAGCAGAGCTTGAACTATGGAGTATTCATGCATGATTTCACCTCATGCACATTGTAGCTTAAAAGAGGTTACACTCCCTATGTGCAAGAAATCTCATATAAGAAAAAATGTTTCTTGTTAAATTTTTTCTAAGCTAGGGGGGGGGTATACTCGCGTATTGTTTTTAGTAACAAAAAATCATCATCGTGTTTACTTTGTTTGAGCAGGATTCTGGGATACCGGAATGAGAAGAGGGGCACTGCAAACAGCAAAGGAAATCGTTTATGTCTAAAGTTTCTACAAAAATATGTGGCCTCGTTGTATGTGGTCTAATCGGTGCAAGTGTTAATGCGCAAGCAGCAATTTCTGATTTAGTGAGTCCTAGTTTTGAATCACCTAGCGTGTCCGATAACACGGCTACTTCCTCTTTTACGTCATGGCACAGTAGCACCTCTACAGGCTGTTTGGTTTACAACCCACCTTCGACCCCTGCCCTACCTGATGGCGATCAGATGTTTGCCGTTAACCTTTCGGGCACCCCTGACCCAGCAGCTTACTGCTACCAAGATGTTACTCCTATCACTGCCGGTAACGATTACAACTTGACTTTCTATGTCGGTGATCCCAATGGCTCATTTGGCAAAAACTACAGCGATAATTGGACGATCAGCCTTGTACATGTAGAGAGTTCAACAACAGTAGCAAGCGTCTCCGGCGCAGACGTTGCCGACCCAAGCGGCGGCTGGGACGGCACATGGGAAATGGGCGCATTGAACTGGACGGCCGGTGCCGCACAAGATGGTGGCACACTGCGCGTACAGATTAACGGCAACGGCAGCTCTTTCGGTTTTGATCATGTCGTGCTCTCTGAGACGGTGAATGCAGTAGCCGCTCCTACCTCTGTGCCTACCCTTTCGGAGTGGGCGGCAATCGGACTGGGAGTTGGTCTTGGTATGCTTGGCCTGCTATTTGGCTCACGTCGTATTGAACAAGTTTAAAGAGAGGAGAACAGTTTAATGTTAAATATTTTGAAAAACACTTTGGCAACGTTACTGCTTTGTGGCATTTTTAGCAGCGGTCTCTACGCCACTGCCTTCCCTCTTGGCGATGTAGTTGACGATAGTACCACTTACACCGCTACTGTTGACGGCATCACCATGACCATCAATAATCCAATACAGCATGACTCTGTTTCTGGCGTATTTAGTGACGACATCGTCACCGCTACAGGTTTCTGGTTTGGCCACGCTCCTCTTTGGGGAATCGATGCAGTGAGCTTTGATGTTACCTTCGACACCGATGTAACACTGGACAGATACGCCTCTACAAACTCCGTGTTAAGCACTGGTGTCACTTTTAGCATATCAGGCCCCGGAGTAAACTCAACCGGTAATTCGCTCAGCGCCGGTCAACAGAGTGGTGTGCCACCTTTAGGCGGTGCACTCACCTTGACGGCAAATACTACGTATACCTTTAGCGTTGAAACTGTTAGCGAAGGTAACGCTGGAAGTTTTGCCCAGTTCGATGTCACTGCCGCCGCGCCGGTAGCTCCCGCTCCTACCGCAGTTCCTACCCTTTCGGAGTGGGCGGCAATCGGATTGGGAGTTGGTTTGGGTATTCTCGGCCTACTATTTGGCTCTCGCCGTATCGAGCAAGCTTAAGACTTAGCTAAACCGGTCCAACCAAGGTCAAAACGATTTGATCGCGCCCTAGGCGCGGCGGAGTTTATACGCTACTCATAATATTAGGAGTTCATGATTATGTTTTATGCAAACCGCACTCTTCGACACCTTCTTTTTGCCACGTTGGCATTTATCCTAACAGCGGCTATCGCTAATGCCGACACGCTAATGGGGCCAACGCAGATTAGCTATGTGTCAAACTCTGGGATTACTACCACTTACGCCGGTAACCCATCCCAAACCGTAGACGGAACCTACGGCGGTAGCAACGGTTTTGCTTATGCACCTCTGAACGCTACCTTTACCTACAATTTCGACCAAAACTACGACCTTACAGGCCTACGCCTCTGGGGCCAAGTTGGCGCCTCACCAAATGAGATGGTCGGAGGCTACGAAGTTCGCTTCTATTCTGCCGCCAACGGTACCGGTAGCCAGATCGGTGCCACCTTCACGGGTACCAACACCACACCGGGCACCTCCGTGCCTCTGATCGACCTCTCTGCAAACGGCTACGACAATGTACGTTCCTTTACCTTTCGTGCCACCACCCGCTATACAGGTTCCAGCGACGACACGGAGTTTTCCGAGATCGCCTTTGAAGGCACCGTTGCTAGCGTCGCTTCTACCGCCGTCCCCACCCTCTCTGAGTGGGCGGCAATCGGATTGGGAGTGGGTCTAGGTCTGCTTGGTCTGCTATTTGGTTCACGCCGTGTCCATCAAGCTTAATGGTTTCGGTTGCACCTGAGGGTGCGACGGACTTTAGAATTAATACGATATGATTTAAACATGAAACGCTTTATACTACTCTATGTACTTTATATGATAATCGCCTTTATTTTAGTCGATTACAAACCCCTGCACGATGCCCTGCGCCTCGATGATACCTACACCTACGCCGTTGTCTATTTGAGCCGTTTTCTTATTGAGCTTATCGGCATTAGCGTTACGGCAAGCGGGGATCTGTTGCATCTTCCCCACGCCGTGATGGAGGTCAAATTCGGCTGTAACGGTCTGGAGGCGATATTACTTTTTACGGCAGCGGTGCTAGCATTTCCCGCATCGTGGAAACAGCGACTTTACGGCATTGTCGTAGGCTCAACGCTACTACAGTTTTTTAACCTGTTACGCATTATGCTTTTGGGCTATGTGATAGAGTATCACCGTGATATTTTCGATGTGATGCACGAATACATTACCCAAAGCATCCTGATCGCCATTGCTTTTGTGCTCTTTTTGCTCTATCTCAACTATGTCAACCCCAAAAACGACACCCATGAACCTTCCCTTAACGCAAGCTTTTAAAATTCTGGGTCTCTTTGTGGGCGCATACGTGCTCTTTTTCATGCTCTGGATGGGCGTGAAAAATCCATATAACCGCGCCATAACCGTGGGTACCTTTCATCTAAGTTCATGGAAATACGACTTACATGTAACCTCACACAGCATGAAGGGGCGTGAAATGACTTTTGTGCTTTCCAATAACACACCGGTTATGGGAGCAAAAGGCATTATGCCGCCCTTTGAGATAGAGCTAAAATTTGATGTGGAGTCCGTGACCTTCAATGTCCCTATGACGCTCTCGCTAATTACGGCTCTCATTGTGCTTTATGGCGGTGCGTGGCGCGAAAAACTGCGGCTTGCGGGCATTGGCATGGCGGCGCTTTTAGCCTTACATGTAATCACCATGCTCATTATCGAGACCTCGCTAGTCGCCGGAACCACAGAGACTTCTCCGCTCATGCGCTTTTATCTCTCAAGGTTCACCCTGCCACTGGAACTGCTTGAAAACCTCGGCATGATGCTCAACAGCTACGCCGCCCGGTTTGAGCCGTTTTTGATTGCGGTTTTGGTGTGGTGGAAAGTGAATGCCTCAACAGATTCGGGGCAATAACTCCCCTTTGGGAAGCTCAAGATAACGCCGGCTCCCCCATGGCGAGTACAAAATCACCTTTTGCGGTTTTTCGCTTGTAGCTTTGCCAATGATTGCGGCGTTACATGTAAAGCTAAAATCTTGCATTACATGTAACGCTTTTGAGGCATCTTCGGCGCTTATCGCCATAACAAACGTACCTTCATTGGCAAAATCGTACGCTTCAAATCCCAGCAGTTCGCATAACCCTTTGACCTCATCTTGAATCGGCAATGCCTCTTCTTGAATCTCAATGCAGACGTTTGACGCCACGGCCCACTCATTAAGCACCGCGGCTACACCGCCGCGCGTCGCATCGCGCAGCGCCTTTATACCCAATGGGCACTTCGCATGTAAGCCCGCTTCAAGCAGTGCTTTTACAACCGGCCAAAGCGTTTCGCAGTCGCTTTGCAGATCGCTTTGCAGTTCAATCCCTTCGCGCGAGGCTAAAATGCTAGCGCCGTGCGCGCCGATATCGCGCGAGACGATGATGACGTCGCCCTCACCGATATGATGCGCCGAAATATCGCTTTGAACGATTTCGCCGATGCCCGATGTGGTAATAAATATTTTATCAACGCTGCCGCGCGGTACCACCTTGGTATCGCCGCAGACAATCCTGGCACCGCTTTTGGCAAGCTCTGTTTTCATCGAATTCACGATGCGCTTGAGTTCATCAAAAGTAAGCCCCTCTTCGATCATAAACGCCGCGCTTAAATAGAGCGGTTTCGCCCCCATCATCGCCAAATCGTTCACCGTTCCGGCTATGGCGATCTTACCGATGTCACCGCCGCTAAAAAAGATGGGGCTTACCGTAAAAGCGTCGGTTGTAAAGGCGATATTGCCCTTTACATGTAACACGGCGGCATCTTCGGCGGCCAGCAGAATGTCGTTGCCAAAGGCCTCGAAAAAAAGTTCATGAATCAGGCGATTCATCTCTTCGCCGCCGCCTCCGTGGGAGAGTTGGATCTGGTTATCCATCTTCATAATTGTAGTGTCACTCCATGTTTTTGCACACACGCCTGATACTCCTCGACAAGACCCTCTAGCATATTATTTCCAAACGTAACATTATTGCCAAGCATCAAACCATCAAAAACGATCCTTCCTTTAAAAGGCAGGAGCAAGAGCTCTACATGCTTGGGATAAGTATCTATGAGCGCTGCAAGATCATCATACAAGCCATAAACAAGATAGGCGCGATCATCACTATGGTTCCAGACAATAATGCTCTTGTTTTGATGAGGCTGCATTG
>JBNKLA010000050.1:0-29370 GCA_050292115.1 Sulfurimonadaceae bacterium
AAGATGCAAATGATGCCTCGAAAACTTCCCACTCTATAGTCTCTGCCAAGGCAACAAGTGGATCATTACTGTCTAACATATCACGAAGCGTACCGTGAAAAAGATTGGGTTGATTGGTTTTTGGCACATGAGGGAGCAAAAAATTCGTCCGTTTCGACCAGAAAGTTGCTACTTTACTGGTCTCTTTTGGTCTTTATTTTACTTGAAAAGTGCTTTGAAATGCCTGTTTTTAGGACTCTGCTCGCTTTTTCAGGGCTGACTATCTACTCTGCAACATTTTGCTCATATTATGGGTAAGGAATTAAAGGTAGAATTAGTATAAACAGATAACAAATCAGACATTAAAGGTGGAAACTGTCCTTTTATCTCTAAATTTCTACTGTTGTAGATATTCTGCCCCGAACCGAATCCTGAAATTGTAAAACGCTACATGAAAGTGGCCGAGGATATGTGGATGCAGATCGAGAAGATCAACGAAGAGGGTGGGATGGACAATCAGGCCATTCAACCCACCACTCCTCTCGGTATGGGCGCCTGTTCGGCGCACTAAAATCTTTACATGTAACAGGTGTTACATGTAAATCTCTAATCCAATAAATAGATAAGATTATGAGGTGAAAGCGTATTTTGCTTTGTGCTATTATTATCTATCTTTGTGACGCATAGAACTACTATGCTACGGTCTTTGTTGGTGTCGGAGATATGACCATCGGTATAATCAATTGTGCTTACAAGTTCACCTGTAATTTCTGATGACCAACATAAATCTGAGCCCAAATTCACAAAGCCATTGTTATTATAGGTACCGTCTGCACTATCGAGGTATATGGCAGGATCAGAGGCACTGCTATCCACAAGAGATAGTAGCTCTGCTGTCGTTGCAAGTCGCCAATTACTGCTGCCGTCTTTTTCAAGGTTTTGGCAATAACTAGTAGCCTCATCCCATCGTAAATAGTGCTCCCAGTGCGATATATTGGCATCATCTATCCACGTTAGTCCCGTCTGGGTATCGTAAACCGTTTCATTCACATCATCACGTACAAAATCGGCCATTAAAACAGTACATACTGTTAGTATCAGTATCAAATTCTTCAAGAAATCACCTTTTTTTGATAAAAATTATACACAAGGTATTTCAAAAAATGGCTTAAACAATAGACACCTGTGAGTGAAAATGCTATTTAGTGCTTAGTGTTTTATCGCGCTTAATAATCAACGCATCAATGTTCTTGTCAAAATCACCCTTTAAAAAAGGTTTGCATTTTGGAGATTGCGAAAGTTTTAGCATCTCTTCGGGAGTAGCCCCAACAACTTTTTCTGCAATACTATTAGCGGTTGACTCTACTTCGTTTTGTGCTTTTTTGAGATGGTTTCCAAACAGTTTATAGCCCTCTTGCATAAAAGCATCACCAAGCTGCATGAGTGCCTCACGTTTTGAAGCTTTTACTTTTGTGGATAACGCGTGATACACATTTGCGCAATAAATCAGATCTTTACCCACGGACTCTTTTGCGTGTGTGCTTGCCGTGTCAGAGGCACTCGAGGGCAGATCAAAATAGTCCTCAATCGCTACTTTTGGCGTGTCGTTATCACACGCTCCGGCATACTCTCCTAAAAACGCTTTTTTCATCATTATCTTCCCCGCGCTATCAGAAACTTTGCAGTCCATCAAAAGACGGTTCCCAAAGGTATTAAAGGCTAATTTATATTCGTTTTGATCGCATAGTGCCGTCCATCTCTGATCGTCAGATTCGGTAACGTTACATGTATGCCCTCTGCTTTTCATAAATTCAAGCCAAGTAGACAGCTGCATCTTGTTCATATCTTTTTTACTAAAACAGAGTTTTTTATCGGTGAAGGTATTTACAAATGCACCCTCTTTAACATCTTTGGCCCAACCGCTATATATCAATAACGCTACAATAATTCCTTTGTTCATCCAATTCAATCTATAGTCCTTTTTTTTAAATGGCTCACATTTTACGCTGTTTTTGCTTGTAATACAAATTGAAATTACGCTTCATTCTCATGCCACTTTTGTAAATCCTCTACAAGATAATCAGCCTGATTACTACGAAGATAATAGACTTTTCCATCCTTACATGTAAGCTGTACTAAAGGCTTATAAAACAGAAATGCCGCGCCGTGAATATGCCAGATATGTTTGATATGCCAAGGCGCTTTTTTAATCTGCACAATAGCGCTTTTTTCAATAGGCAAAAAACGGGTTCCCAGTAGATTGAGCCGCTCTTTGGTGGCATCGAGTTTGACATATGAAGTTCTAAAAAGCAGATAGCCAAGCGTCACAAAGAGAATCCAAAAAATCGCGCTTGAAAGAATGGCGTAAAGGTAGTCGTAAGGTGCGGCAAAGGCGTAATCCAGAGTGGTTCCTTCAAGCCAAAAGTTTGCGGCGACAAATTCGACCCAATCAAGAATAATGATAGCAATGCCAAAAAGAAGCACAAATTTCATAAAGCTAATAAAACGGTTGCTTAAACGCCTTGTAAATAGAATCTCGCGCTGTGAATAGGAGAATGGCGAGCGTTTAAGGAGGAGTTTTGAAAAGCCAACATAGCCCCATATGACTAAAAACAGGCATAGAAAACTTAAAATCATCATATCGTAAGGGAAAAAGTAGTAATCAAAATCAATGTCGCTGTAACGGTGTTGCGGTACATAGTATTTACGTAGCGTCTCTTGAAAGTACTCCGGTGTTATGGAACGTATAAGGGCATAGGGGGTTGTGTTATAGAGATTATGATATTTGTGCATGTACTCAATGGTGTCAATTTTGTCCATAAGCGTTTTGGCATCGTGTTCGAGTGAATCATAATAGATCAATGCATCGGAGAGTGCTTTTTCAATAGCTTCGTGCGACATGCCCGAAACATCGCTTTCAATGTGCTCTTTGACAATGGCGAGGTTCTCTTTAAGGGTGTCGTGAAGCGAATCAAAAGAGACTCCTGCTATGGCGGCATTGAGAAAGTTATCGTTAAAAGAGGAGACGCTGTAACTCTGCCCTAATCGGTTGCGTAAATGTTGCTGTAAAGTGTCAGAAAGATAGTCGTGATAACTGCGTAGCATTAAGTAATCTTTATAGTCGTTAAGTAGGTATTTAATACCAATTTGTGCGCTATTACCTGTGTTAGAGCTATAAAGATATGTGGGGCTGTCGCTCATAGTAGCATTATATGGCGGCTCTTTGGCACGAAGTGTACCATTTTTTTCGACAGTACCAAAGTGCGTTTGGATGTGTTGTTGCATCATCTCTGTATCAAAATTTCCGGCAATTTTTAAAGTCATATTTGCTGGATAATAGTAGTTGTTGTAGTGCTTTAAAAGCTCCGGCATATTAAAGTATGAGTTGTTTCGGATGTAGTAGTATTGAGTGGGAAGCAGGGTATAAGTATTGTTTTTAAATTCTGACGTAAGAATATAATAAGGCTTGGGAAAAAGCTTTGTAATGTTGTGTAAGGCATTGGCGATGGGATGGTACCACGCCATCTCCCCAATCTCCACCTGAAGCGCATCACGCTCTATTTCCAAATCTTCTGTGGTAATGTTTTTATCAAAAAGCATCTGGGCAAAGGTTTCGACAAGCCAGTACGACCTGTTGGCATCCATGGAAGCGACATAAGAGGTGTTGTAGCGGCGCGTGTAGCCGTTGACATAACTTGCCCCTTCGTCTTTGAGATAATCAAGGTAGTCATGATGCGCAACGCGTTGGTCTCGAAAGATGAGGTGCTCGACAAGGTGCGAGATACCGGCACTCTCTTCATTTTCAACATCCATACCGACGTTGACAACTACTTCAATATCCGTATTTACTGCCAACGGATCGGAGAGCATATAGACCTTCATACCGTTTTGGAGCTGGTAGTAGATGATGTCCTCATAAGGGTCTTGTGGCGCATTGGCGTAAAGATGGGAGGTCAGAAAAATGAGGAGAAATAAAAAGCTTTTAATGCGCATCGTAAACCGTTTTTTTAGATGATATACTACCTCAACTCATATTAAATAAAAAAGTGTAAAGCATTACTTGACACTTTATATACAAAGATGCTACACTGTGCCATTCAACCCCGAGATGTATTTGCATGATGAGTAGCGTGTTGAAATAAAAGGATAAGTGATGCAAAATTATGTTTTAACGGGCGCATTTTTAGGAGTGTTGCTCCATAGTGTGATTCAAAACGAAGCATTTGTCGCCGCAGTGCTTGGGGCATTGATAGGTGCGGTGCTTTATTTAAATAAACGTTTGCAGGTACTTGGGAATGGAGCAAATCCGCCCAAAACGCCATCGCAACCTTTACATGTAACGCCAAAAACCGCTACAAAGGCGGCAAAACCCATCGAAATTAAAGCGGCAACACCAAACAAAATAGAAGTACCTGCTAAACCTAAAGTAGCGCAACCTCAAAAGGTACTACACCAAGAATCAATCTTTAAGCCGCTGTTTGCATATCTAATAGGAACCAATCCACTGGTGCGTATTGGCGGGGTGGTGCTCTTTTTTGGCATGGCATTTTTGGCAAAATATGCGATAGCACACTCCGTGATTACCGTACAGATGCGTCTTCTTGGCATGACGCTTTTAGCATTTATACTTGTCTATACCGGCTGGAGGCTGCGAGAGCGGCAGGGACACTACGGCCTTATTATACAAGGCCTTGGTGTTGCGATGCTCTATCTTGTCATTTATGCAAGCGTAAAACTCTATGCGTTTATTGGCTTGCAGAGCGCTTTTGTATGGATGTTATCCGTAGTGCTTTTTGGCGCGTTTTTAGCGCTTAAACAAAACGCACTGCCCATGATGCTCTTTGCCACGTTTGGAGGATTTTTAGCACCGATTCTTACAGCTTCTGGCCAAGGCGGGCATATCGTACTGTTTAGTTATTACTTACTGCTTAACGTTGGCATCGGCATTATTGCGCTATATCGGGTATGGCGCATACTCAACATAATGGGATTCGTGCTCACGCTTGTTATTGGCATCTACTGGGGCATGACGCGCTATGAGGCGTCGATGTTATACAGTTGCGAGCTGTTTGTCGTACTCTTTTTTCTGCTTTATCTTGCCATTACCATACTCTTTACGACACGTCAATCTCTAAAGCTAAAAGATAGCATCGATACCACCTTGCTTTTTGGGCTTCCTTTTAGCGTCTTTATGATTCAAAGCGTGATGCTACGCGAGATTGCATATGCCACCAGTGCTAGCGCCATTGCTATGGGCGCGCTCTATCTGCTTTTATCTAAATTACTGTGGAACCGAAACGGTATGCGGCTGTTAAGCGAGAGTTTTTTGGCACTTGGCGTGATCTTTATGACACTAAGCATTCCTTATGCTCTTGATGGCGAATGGACCGCGCTTTCGTGGTCACTCGAAGCTACCGCGCTACTTTGGGCTACCTTGCGGTATAAGCGTACTTACGGTGTGAATTTTGCGATAGTGCTACAGATGCTTTCAACGCTGCTATATTGTATTTTTTCACTGATTCAGGTGGTGCATACGCCCTTTTTAAATGCACTCTATATCGGCGCCGTAGTGCTGTTTGGCTCATTAATCGTATCGGCATGGCTGATAAAGTATTTTAATGATGACACACGTAAACCGTTTGAGATGCTCTTTTTTCTATCGGCTCTGGCGGTGATGTTAATTGCGGGAGCCCGAGAGCTTTGGACATTCGATCTGCCGCACGGCCATGCGATGCTGCTATATGGCACACTGCTTGGTGCGGTTGTAGTGCTCTTACATGTAAGACTCTCATGGAGTACCGCCGCCGTTGCTCTTGAAGGATTTGGGGTGTATGGTCTGCTCTGGTATGCCAAATTGGCACAGCAGTATGAACATGCACACCCTTTTGTAGAGTACGGATGGTTGGCATATGGACTCTTTTTTACGATGCAGTGGTTTTTGCTGCGCCGTTACGAAGCACGGTGGCAGTTTGCTTTGGCATCGCATGTGATGACGCTACTACTGGCAGCGGCACTTCTTAGCACAGAGCTTTTTTGGCAGGTTCATAACCTTACGCTTAATGATGTGTATGCCAATATCGCCTTTGTAGCCGTACCGCTAGGTCTGCTATTTGCGCTTTTAAAATACCGATTTTGGCCTTTACATATAAGTGTACATGTAACATGGAGTGCCACAATTATGGTGCTAGTAATGCTGGTGTGGACGCTCTATGCCATACCGCTTGAGGGTGCGTTTGGTTTTTGGCTTTACATACCGCTTGTAAATCCGCTGGAACTTGTGCAGATTGCGATTTTAGTGCTAAGTGCTATCTGGTGGCAAAAGCATCATGATCGTCTTGCAGTTACGGCGCAGGGTCGTTTGGGGATAGTGCGTGCTTTTTGGGCATTAGCGGTTGTATTGCTAAGCGTTGCATTGGCACGTAGCATTCATGCGTATGCAGGTGTGGCGTATAGTGTTACGGCACTTTGGCAAAGCGCACTCTTTCAAACGGCACTCGCGCTACTGTGGAGTCTTATCGCCTTTGCGCTGATTTTGCGTGCCAAAAACCGACAAAACCGTGATGTATGGATTGGTGGAGCGATACTGCTAGGCTTAGTCATCGCAAAACTCTTTCTTGTCGATTTGGCCAATAGTGCAACCTTAGAGCGGATTATTTCGTTTAGCGTGGTGGGAGTGTTGATTTTAATAATCGGTTATATTGCACCGCTACCGCCAAAAGAGGATAGTAGTCACACTTAGCTCCATTTTGTGAATGATTCACAAAAATATCAAACACCATGCATTTGTCGTTTACTACTTCACGTAATGCGCATTTTATCTTTCGTCATAATAAATCTGAAGCGATATTACATTTCCATTTTGATCAAAGGTGCGGTCTACTCCGGATATTTTTTTGCCCTGACTTCTGGCTGTCTCTTTAAGTTGGGCATCTTCGAGTGTAAAATAGATTGTTTGATCCTTTTTTTTATCGAGTAAATCTTTCACTTCCATGCCAAGATTGTCTTTTACATGTATATCTGCATGTGCATGAATAAGCGAATTTACCATGGCGTAGTCTCTGGCTAAAACCGCATAAAACAGGGGTGTGCGTCCTTCGCTGTCTCTTTCATTAACATTGGCACCGTGCTTGATAAGTGTATTGAGCCTGCTAATGTTGTAGTGACCACTTTTGAGTGCCTCAAAAAGTTCTGTCGTGTACTCTTGTGAATCTGTTTGATAGGATAGGTCTTCTGTATGAGACATTTGAACCTCTTGGTATATGAACCAAAAAGCAGCAAGTATAAGCACAATAAAAATTAACATGATAATCTGCTTGATTTTCATGACAAAGCGGCGAAACTCTCTGTTTGTGTCGCGGCGACCATCCCACAAAGGTACACCTAAAAAATCCGCTAATTGGTGTGATTGTTCAAGAATTTTGTTTTTGTCCCCATGATCAATGACATTGACGCGACTACCATCGTGAAAAACAAGATTGATCTCATAGCTTGAAAAACTTTTATGTTCACTGCTTATATATTCTCTTATCACTTGAATGGCGTGCAGGTCGTTCAAAGAGATATAGCCGTCTATACTGTATGGATTTATTGTTGCAGCGGGATCAATATCGCCCCTCCACAAGGCTGGATACGATCTGTCGATAGTGATTTTTGTTCTGTTTTTATAAAAGAAAAAGAGTCCAGCTACTGTAAATACCAAACCCATTACTCCGCCATAAACGGGATTGTTAAAAAAGTCCAAATCAAGCATATTTTTAAATAGTGACAAAAACAGCAGTGTAGCTCCCGTGAGTATAAAAAGAAAATAAAATAGGGTGGCTCTTAGAGAAATTCTAAATTGCAAGCGGTTATCGTTTATCGTAAATAGATTATGACTTTTAAAGTTCTTGCCGCCACTTATTAGGGGACTCCACTTGGTCTTGTTAACAACCTCATCGTCGGTTCCTAAAAAATCTTGTATATCGTGATTAACGTGCGAAATCATGTTGAAACCTTGAGGGCACCACCAAAAACCCTAAACACGCTCAGAAGCCAAAAGAGCGCCAATCTCGCACCAAACTTTTTATCGCCATAGCTTTGGCTAAGCTTTCAAAGTACCGCCTTGATTGTAACGTTCTCTCTATCGCTGAGCGTATTTAGGGTTTTTGGTGGTGCCCTTGAGATAAAAATGTTTTAAATTCTACAGAGGAATACTTAAAATTTTTGCAGATTGTTTACATGTAAGCCTGATATTTTCGAATTTTAAAGACTTCAATGCGCTCTCCTTGCGGATTTTGTTCGCTATAAGGGTTAACGTATTTCCATACCATATCTCCATTGGTATCGACTTCAATAAACGTACCTTCGGTGCCGCTACAAATAAGGGTATTGCCGTTAGAGAGCCGTTGAGCGCCCGAGATGTGATCAGAGTAGAAGGTGTCTGAATACTCCCAGGTAACACTCCATGAATCGGTGTCGATCTCTTCGACCTTGGAGAGGGTAGTGCCGTTATTGAAGACCAAAATGTTGCCGTTATCTAAAAAACCGGCATCGTGCTGGCTCTCAAGATCGCCGCTATAGCGTTTGGTGATGGCTCCATTGGCTTTATCGATCAGCCATAATTCGCTTAGGCTACGCGAGCTAACAAGTAGAGTGCCGTTTTGGGAATCAATGGAGTTAAAGTGAAAATAGTCGCTCTTGTTGCCGCTGGGATTCACGTGATCCATTGCGCTCCACGACCAAGTAACATTCTGGGTATCTTTGTTGATAAACAGAATTTTTTCATCCCAATAGTCTTGATTGTTGTAAGCGCGTACCTCCCAAGAGAGTGCGATTATTGTGTTATCATCAATCTGCTTGAAGTCGTGGTGTAGGGCGTAGGTGTCGCCGTAGTATTGATACGTCCAGAGCACGTCGCCGGCAGTGTCATATTCCTCGATAAGACCGCCCGTGGCACCACTGGCTGAAAAGGTGTCGCCCGCTTCGCTGAGATTGCTTGAGCGTAGCAGGTGATTGTCCGATGTTAAATATGCGGCATTGCCGAGAGGGTAACTGCTTTGCCAGCTTTGTACAGTGTCGCCGTCGGTATTGATCAGGCGTGTGGTGGTAGAACCCATGGTGCCAAAAAGTACATTGCCCTCACTGACGCCCTCGCTATTAAAAACGACCCCTTTGGTCGCCACAGACGACGCACTGCTTGATGACGATGACGAAGCGGTAGTTTTAGCGTCGGCATCACGCACGCAACGCACCATGTTGGCAAGACGCACAATATCGCCTTGTGGCCCAAAATAGTAGTAGGTTTCGCCTTGGGCATCGGTTGCGGTAGAGTACTGGGTGGAAAAACTCATTTTGGCGTTGCTACGTTGCGTTCCGGCGCCGTGAACATCGAGAATCGTGTTGTGCATAGTGCCTAGTCCTCGCCCGAATGCGACGTAAGATCCGTTAGCACCGTTACGTGTATCTTCATGGGTAGTGCTACTCCAGTAATATCCCCAGTCGATCTCGCCCTCTTCGTTGGTAAAACTTGTTGCGTTAAAAATCGGATCAATCGCCGCGGAGTTTGTGGTGTCGGGGGAGCGGCTGTAATCGAGAATGGAGTGTAGCTCTTTCACGTTGGGGAGCCGCCAGTCCTCATGGCCTGCGGTAGAAGCCTCTTCACACAATCCAATCGCATCTTCAAAGTCGCTGGATTGCTGGTCGTTTTGCTGCCACATCAATCCTGTGGCATTGTCCGTCACGGTGGCGTCACCGTTGTTGGTAAAATCATTCACGCCGTAATCTTCGTTACCGCGCACGCAGAGCACGTAAAAGGTTTTATCCAGCGGATACCCTTTGATGCGCCCGTCAACAAAATTGACCCCAAACATCGCCTCTTGATGATCAAACACATAGTAGACGTAATTGCTCGTCGTGGCATACTGCGCGTCGATAATGCGCTCGCCTACACTCTGATCGCCGAACGCTCTGCTAAACGAACTGCTCAAAAAGGGCGTAAGCGACGAGGTGTCGGAGCCCGTATAGCTACTGGCATCCACACCGCTAAATAGAATGAGCGAATAGAGCGTTTTAATGTCGGGTAGCCGCCAGTCGTTATAGCCGCCAAGTGAGAGGTCTGCACAATAATCAATGGCTTCGGACTGCGTGAGCTTGTCGCCCGCGTCGGTAGTGACATCATCGCCGTCAAGGTCGGTGCTTTGCGTCCATATCAATCCGGTAACATTGTCGGTGACAACATCTCCGTTAACCGTGTATGAAGGTTGATTGCCGTCATAATCGGCATCGTACCCATTAGCGTTACATGTAACGTCACTACCGCTGTACGAATCAAAACATTTGCTTTGATCGGTATCGGCGATTTTATAGTTTTGCACTACTGCGCTACTTGAAGAAGCGCTCGAATCGGTGCTGGATGAACTCTGTGAACTGTTTTGCGAAGAACTGCTTGAGCTATCGCAACCGCTTAGCAGATACGCAATAATCGGAACCATATAGGCTGACGAGGGCGTGCTGTAAAGCGATGAAAAACTCAGCGATGCTGCTAATAATATACGTTTCATAATAGACTCCTGTCTCTTTTTAGAAACTTTACAGCGTGAAAATAACGAAGGTTAATGAGTAAATTGTTTTTAAAGTATAATAAAATATTTATTTTTGTGGAGTTGAAGATGCGAATATTTTTTCTTTTCTTAGGTGTATTGATAAGCACAATTCATGCAGCAACCTATACCGTAACCCAATCGTTTGGATGCGGGAACGGCACCATTGTAGATGCACTGCATCAGGCCAATGCCAATGCGGGGAAAGACACTATTGTATTCGCATCCAATGTCACCAACCTTACATTTGATTGCAATGGCGATGCGCAAGATAGTAGCCCCTCAGACTATTTTCTGTTGTGGATCAGCGAAAGTGTTGACATTATAGGGCATTCATCAACACACAAAGTGACGGTTGACGGAGAGATTCTATGGGCGGACTCTAATGGGTATATACGCCCTTTGGAGTGTCCGATGTCGCCTTATACGGGTGTTGATATCACAAGATTTCCGGGCTTTATCCGCATTGGTACTCCTAGTTCCGATAACAGTGGCATTGTGGTGAATATTGAAAATATGATTATTCAAAATATGAACGCTTTTGCGCAGGTGTATGACCAAGCCACCCTTAATACAAGCAATAGCGAACTGCTTAGCAATGCCGACAGTAAATGGTGCACCCACTCATTGATTGACATTCAAAACGGCGCTAACGTAACGCTTGATCATGTGAGTGTGAAGCACAATCAATTTTTGGTGGAACAAAATCAGTGGTACGCAGACGGTCTGGCCGTTATGAGTAGCGGTGCCACGCTCAATATTACCGACTCCTACTTTTCAGACAATCACGGCGGCGGAGCCATTTTGGCACAGGGCAACCTCAATATTATCAGCACCTTGTTTGAATACAGCGGCGGGATACGATCGTTTGGAGCCGATGTGCAGCTTGTTAATTCCGCATTAATCACCAGTGTTAATCCCGAATACTGGAAAGGGATATACGCATCGGGTGGAACCGTAAACATTACCGCATCGACTATTTCAGGAACCGGATGGACACAAACGGCACCGCTCGATCTGCCTGCGGGTGCGGCAGGGGGTAGTGAACTGCGTTTTGTCAATGGAGCAGACGTAACACTCGATAGCAGTGTCGTTCACGCCTCACTTCCTACTTCTCAAACCTTGCCGCTTGTTTATAATGACGGTAGTGCTACTATAAGTGTAACCACCAGCCATGTCAGTGACGGCTCACTGGCTACTGCCGAGTCCGCTCCGCCTTTTGGTATCGATGAAAACGCTATCCTCTGGCCTGCACTAGGGGATCCTTTAAGTAGCGGAGCGCTTCTTGATCGCATTAGTACGCCGCTACTTAACCCGCTTACCGCTCATATTATTGCTACCGACCTCAACGGCGACCCCAGAGTAAGTGGCCTTAGTCGAGACATGGGTGCCATAGAGCTTCAGAGTGTTCAAACTCCGTTATTTGCTCCTGTAGGTTTAATCATATTCATTCTATCGCTAGGGGTTGCGGCTATGCGAAAGTTATCAACATAAAAGCGCTTGGAATTGATTTGTGACGCGAACTCAAATAGAGATATAAGGTATAAAGCTGACGAAAGTTAATGGGGCATTTCTTTGGGAAGTATAATGGTTAAAAGAGCCCCTTTTTTACTATTTTCTACTCGAATGCGTCCGTGTTGTTCATTAATAATACGTTTGGCAATATTGAGGCCAAGACCCATGCCGCCATGCTCTTTGGTCGAGGTAAAGGGGTCAAAGATGATCGGTAGTATTTCATCGGGAATCCCGCCGCCGTTATCTTCTATCTGAATCATGGTATCGCTGGGTGACGCTTTAAGGGTGATATCGATGCGGTTGCGATCAAAATCGTGTTGCGATAGTGCATCAAGTGCGTTGTTTAACATGATAATCCAGACCTGTTCAATACGCTGTTTTTCAACATAAGCGCTATAGGTGTTGGCATTTTTGGGCATATCAAGGGTAAAGAGTGTGCCGTTTAGATAGATGGGAGCAATGTATTTGGCCCGATTATGAATCATGACAAGTATAGTGATAAAGCTACTGTAGAGATTAACGGGCTCTTTGATACCTTTGCTTTTGCCTGCAATTTCGCGCATTGATTCGATAATGAGCGACATTCGTACAATCCCCTCATTAATGCTTCGCAAATCGTGGAGCATTTCGGACTTAATATCGCCATCGGACATCGCTTCAACGCTATATTTCATCAGCTCAATGCGCCCTTTGATATAGGTGAGTGGTGTATTGATTTCATGCGTAATGCCGGCAGAGAGTTGTCCGATAGAGGCAAGCCCAATCTGTTTTTCAAAGTTTTTGCGTTCCGAAATATCTTGAACATAGCCAAACCACATCACACCTCCATCGGCGTGTTTAACCGGCATGGCCTGACATTCCAGCCAAATATCGCGTTTGTGGGGGTGTACAAATATAAACTCTTCGCGCCATAGCGATAAATCGTGCAATGAGCGCACCATTCCTTTTTTGACATTTCGGGAATATTGAGGGTGAATCCTTCGCAACAGTAGTGAAGCCTGCCTTATCACAGCTTCGTGGCCGATTCCAAATAGCTCTTTGGCGTTGGGAGACATATAGGGAATCGAGGCCGTTTTGTTGGGATGCAGATGTAAGATGCCCACGGCTCCAGGCAGTGTCTCTACGGTATGGCGAAGCTGCTCCTCTTTGGTAATAAGCTCCTCTTGCAGTTGGTAGTAATCACTCATATCAAAACCGATACCCAGTACACTTTGAACGTTGTCGTCTTGATCAAGATGCGGAATGAAATGGATATCGTGAAGCTCCTGAACGCGATCTTCAAAGGCATTAGGAATTTTGGTAAGTTTGATCGCTTTTTTGGTGTTGGTGACTTGATCAATAATGGCTTTTAGATCGCTAAAACGTCCATCAGGAAAGAGTTCATCAACCGTTTTTCCAATAAAATCTTCGGCAGGAATATTTGAGATGGTATTGGCATGAATGGCGTTAACGTAAAGGTAGCGCCCCTCGGTGTCAACGAGTATAATGTTAGCGGGTATACTCTCTGCAAGAAGGCGATAGAGCTCTCTGCGCTTGATAAGCTCTGACTCCATCTGTTTGCGCTCGGTAATATCTTTGCTAACACCGATGTTATACCCTTTGCCGTCAAACTCAAAATAGTTGGTACTAATCTCGACCGGAAAAACGGTACCGTCTTTATGTTGGTTGTGACTCTCAAAAACAAGCGAACCCACATTTTTGAGCGCTTGCCAGTGTGCATACCACTCATGAGGCATCGTATCGGGATTGACATCGAAAACATACATTGAAAGTAGCTCTTTTTGCGTGTAGCCAAGGCGTTTGCAAAGAGAGTGGTTAACGTATAAAAAACGACCCGATTCTTCGATTAAAAAGGCATTATCGTGATTGTGGTCAAATGCGAATTTTAAAAGCGCATGTTCATATGCGGCTTGTCGTTTTTGCGTGATGTCGGTCGCGATAGAGATATGGTATCGTACACCGCCAAGTTCAATAAGCGAGGTGGTAATCTCAACATCAATTATTTGACCCGATTTACTTTTATGTCGGGTCTGAATGAATTGATTCTCTATTGCCGAATCGTGAAATGTACGTATCAACACTTCAAGTTGCTCTTCGGTAATGAGCGGATCAATATCGGCTACCCCCATATTTAGGAGCTCTTCGCGGCTGTAGCCTAAGGTGTCACACGCAACGCTATTAACATAAACAAAACGGTACAATTCATTAATGACGTAGATAGCATGTGTAGTGTCAGAAAAATATGTTTGTGAAAATATATGCCACCTCCAAGCTTGGCGTCATATATTTTAACGTAAAGATGTACAAGATTATGCGCTGAGGCACTCTTACATGTAAGCATTTGGCTTACATGTAACGTTTAGCTGAGCAGATACATGATGATGCTGGGGTTAACTCCCGAAGTTGGTTTGTCATTCTCGTCATTAGGAGCAGTGCCTGCCTCATACTCTTCAAGATTGCTATAGCCGTCGTTGTCTAAATCTTCATCGGCATCACTCTCGTCAAACGGATTGAGGCCGTAGGTGTTTTCAAAATCATCGCTCATGCCATCGTTGTCGTCATCCTTATCGAGGCTATCTTCAATGCCGTCTAAATCGGTATCGACATCGTCATTAATGGTAATCGTAAAGTTTTTATCATAGCTAAGATTGTAGCTGTCGGTCACCTGAATGCAGATATCGTAATCGGTTTTGCTCTCGTAGTCTGCAACCACCTCAATATTGAGTACATCACCTACAATGTTAAAGCTTGCATCATCGGCTCCGGTAGTGTTACATGTAAAGCTAAACGTAAAGGTGTCACCCGCATCGCTGTCGGTGGCGGTGAGGTTACCGATAAGATCGCCAATGCTGTTGTTTTCAAGTATGGAAGAGCCGCTAAGCGTGATGTCGGTGGGGGCATCATGCATAAGAATCCGTGAGAGCAGATAATCCATGGTGCTATTATCAATACCTCTCACAACGATAATATCTTTATTGCCGTCATACACTGCTCTGTTCGCGTCTGTATTACCCCCGTTACTATGAAAGACGATGCCGCCATCACCCAGAGTGGTATCAAGTGTGCCGTCGCTGTCATAGCGGGCAATAAAGGTGCGTGAGTCACTGCTACTGTCCGAGCGTCCGATAACGATGATGTTGCCGCTATCATCAAGCAAGATCTCCTCGCCATAGTCATCATCGCTATCAGAGAGTATCTCATCGATAAGGCCGTCTCCGCCGCCAAAGGTGCCATCAAGCGATCCGTTCGTGTCAAAACGGTGCAGCGTCATGTAGTAGCGCGTGTCGTCTCTGCCGCTACCCAGAAGCAGGATTTTATTCTCATCATCAACGGCAACGGCGTTGGCGGTATTGACTAGGCTTTTCACATTGGTAGTGACATAGCCATTAGCGTTAAACGTGCTGTCGAGCGTACCGTTGTCATCTAAACGCAAGGCAATTCCTTGGTACGAACCCAGACGATATTTGCCCGCAACAATGATATTTCCGTCATGATCTTGAGTAATGGCATTGGCATAGAGGTCATTGCCTAAATCGACGACGCTATAGCCGTCGGTTCCAAACGTCGTGTCGATGCTGCCGTTGGTGTCGTATCGTATCAGTACCAGGTTGGCATGAGTTCTGGGACGTTGTGATCCCGCGACGAGAATTTTCCCATCGGAATCGATAAGCATGGCATCAGCGGAATCATCGTCGCCGCTGTTATCGATATCGGTTATCACGACGCCGCCATCAAAGGTCGTATCCAGCGTGCCATCGGTATTGAGCCGGATTATGATCACATCATTACTGCTAGAGTCACTAAAGTAGCCATTGCCGGTGATGACTATTTTTCCATCGGCGTCGATAGCCACCGCTCCGCCGTAGTTGTCACTGGCATTGTCATGAAAGCTGTAGTGACCGTTTTGGCCAAAAGCGGTGTCGATGATGCCGTCGCTGCCGTATTTGCTAAGTGCCATGTGATCGTAATCATCCGCACTGACGTAGCCAAGGACATAGATGCTGCCATCCTCACCTACCGCTACGTCATTGCTGATGTTGTAAAACTGATCGATATCGGTAACGACATAGTGATCATCATCAAACGTGGCATCGAGCGTACCGTCATCATTAAGACGCATTAGGGCGAAATCTCCTAGAGCGCTATTCGAGTCAATAGTGCCATACCCTGCAACAACAATCGTGCCGTCACTGTCGATATTGAGGCTGTTTGCGGCGGAGTTTTCGATTCCTACGGCCAGAGTAACAATACCATCGTTATCAAAACTCGTATCGAGGGTGCCAAAAGTGTCATATCGTGCTACGACAAACTCCAGTTCAAAGCTAGAAGCGGTATTTCTGGTAGCGCCGGCGACAATAATATTGCCGACATCATCGAATTTGAGATCATTAATGGAATCATTGGTACCGTTGATGGTGGTTGTCACAATGCCGTCTGTGCCAAAAGTGCTATCAAGCGTACCGTTATTCTCATAGCGAAGTAGCAGATAACCGGTAGTAAAACCGACATAACCGCCTACCACAATTTGATTGTTCTCATTGATGCCAACACTTGTAGCACCCTCATATTTGTTACTGTCGTACATCACAATACCGTCATCATCAAAAGTAGTGTCAAGCGAGCCGTTTTCATCCAGACGAATCATCAGTACGCCATTGCTAGAGTCTTGTCCTTGACCCACAACCACTATGCGGTCATCCTCATCAATGGCGAGAGCTTTGGGGATTTGTCCGATGCCGGGATTCACATCGACACTGGCAATGCCGTCAGTCGCAAAACTGCTATCGAGTGTACCGTTGGCATCAAAACGCACGATGTTGAAGGTGTCACCGTTTTGTCCTGCGGTTACAATACGCTCTTGCGAATCGATGCCGACATCGACAAAAAGATCGCTGTCGCTACCGAGATCGACGGTCGTAAAACCGTTGGTTCCAAAAGTGGTATCTACAGTGCCATCGCTGTTTAGGCGGATAAGCACGCCATCTTGGTTGGTGATGTCGAAAGAGCCTGCGACGATAATCTTCTTATCGCTTGTCAGGGTAAGGGCATGGGAGATATCGGTGCTGTTGTTAATGTCGATGATAGCTACGCCGTCACTGCCAAAACTCTCATCAAGCGAACCGTCACTGTTGTAACGTAGCACATAAAAATCGGATTCGTCGGTTTCACCCGTAACAAGGATTTTTCCGTTGCTATCAATAATCGAGTCATAAGCCTCGTCACTGTCTTGTGAGAGATCGGTGAAGACCATTCCCTCACCGAATGTGGTGTCAAGATCGCCCGAAGCGGCCAGAAGCAGTAGCGGGCAAAAGAGTGAAAAAAACAGTCTGCCAAGCATGGAGACTCCTTACATGTAAAAGATATTACAAGTGTAAGGTGTGAAACTAACGAAAGTTAATAAGTCTCTAAGCGGTCGATAATAACCAAGCTGGCATCATTGGCTACAAAAGCCTCTGTCTCATCATTTGAGAGGCGCACGGCATAAGGCAGACCGGATGTGTAATAAAAGCCACGTTGCTCAGTCGTGCTCAAACAAGACAACGGCATAAGCGGTATCCATAAAATCTACTGTGTCAGTATCGATACCGGAGTGTACAAAATCAAAAATGCCTAAAGCGTCAGTTTGTAGCCTTCACCACGAATGGCGCGGATATATTGCTTGTCGCTATCGCGCATTTTATGGCGCAGGCGGTTGATCATCACATCTAAACTTTTGGACGAGCCCTCTTGCAAAAGCCTTGAGGCGCCAAAAATCTGTTCGCGCGAGACAATGGAGCCTTTATGACGGCTCAATTCTCTGAGCACCTCATATTCGGCAGGTGTGAGTAGCAAGGGTTCGCCGTTGAACGTCACTTTTTCACTCAAATCATCGATCAGCAGTTGTACTTTGGGCTCTTCTTTAGGGTCATGCACTTTTTTGTAACGTCGCAATAGCGAGAGAATACGGGCGTAAAGCTCCTGCAAATCATAGGGTTTGGCAATGTAATCATCCGCTCCATAACCCAGTGCGGCAACTTTGTCTTGCAGGTTGTGGCGCGCGGAAGAGACAATAATAGGCGTGTCGTTGTATTTGACGATCTTCTGGCACACCTCAAGCCCGTCCATTCCCGGAAGCGAAAGATCCAAAATCACCAAATCATAATTGGAAATTCCCGAGCTCAGACCTAAAAACGGGTCGTCGTAGTTGGTGAGTTCGATATTGTAGCGCTCCAAAAAATTGCCAAGAAGCTGCGCATACTCCACGTCGTCTTCGATCATTAAAATTTTTGCCATTGTTTATGATAGCAAAATCTTATTTTAGGTACTATATATGTCATTAAGGGAACGGCAGATGCAAAAAATTTTGATCGTCGATGACAATCCGGTCAATATCGATGTTTTGGTAGATTTACTCGACGAATATGAGTTACATGTAAGCCTTAACGGTGCCAATGCACTGGCGTTATTGCAAGAGCAGGAGATCGATTTGATACTGCTTGATGTCATGATGCCGGAGATGGACGGCTTTGATGTGGCCGCGCATCTCAAAAACGATCCTGCCTTAAAAGATATTCCCATTCTGTTTTTGACGGCAAAAGAGGATGACGAGAGCATCGAAAAAGCGTTTGCTCTGGGCGCGGCCGATTATCTCGTAAAGCCGTTTCGCCCGCGAGAGCTGCGTGCACGCGTGGCGACGCATCTTAAACTTGCCGAGCAGTTTAAAGCACTGCATTATGCGGCCAATTTTGATTATCTCAGCGGAGCGCGCAACCGACGTAGTTTTTTTGAAGCGATCACGCGCTATGTTACCGACGATTTTTTAGGCCGGCTCTTTGCCGTGATGATTGATATCGACCGTTTTAAAGGCATCAATGACCGCTACGGCCATGCAAGCGGCGACAGGGTGATTAAAGCGCTGAGTGCCGTTGTGCAGGAGCAGATGGATGACGAGGCACTTTTTGCCCGTATGGGAGGCGAAGAGTTTGCGGTAATACTCTTAGGAGATTGCGACGATGCACTGGCATGGAGCGAGGCATTGCGCCGGAAGATTGAGCAGTGTGAAATTGATAACGGCGCGATACGCTTTAGTATCAGTTGCGGCATTTCGTGTTGGAGCGAGCGCGGCATGAGTGTGGATCAGCTTCTTGACACTGCCGACAAAGCGCTTTATGAAGCGAAAGAGAGCGGTAGAAACCGCGTGATTTTTAGGATATGATAGATGCGCATTAACTTTCGTTATTTAGAGATGTTAGAGTGTTTGGTATGAAAACAGTACCTTTTTTATCTGCCTTTACATGTAAAGCTTTGCTCCTTTTTGTAGCACTCTTGCCCCTTGATGCCATTGAGCTTAGCGACGATGTGAACCTTAGAGGCTTTGCATCGATAAATGGGATTTTAAATCTCTCCGAAGATACCGACAGAGAGCTCTTAAACGGTAGCGTTGTCACGCTTGAAGAAGATGACATGTACACTAAAAATAGCAGAGCCGGTCTGCAACTGGATGCTACGCTAAACAGCGCCTTTGATGTGATGGTGCAGGGTATCTATATTAAAGAGCGCGCACGTGACGATTATGAAGCGCGGCTGGAGTGGGCGATGTTAGGCTACCGCTTTGGCAACGACTATGCGCTACATGTAGGAAAAATGAAGATTGCGGCTATGGACGGCGCGCAAAACCGTTATATCGGCTACTCCTATCTCTGGATCGATCCTCAGGTTTCATTTACGGGCATCAATGGGTTTGAAAACTTTTACGGCGTGGATGTGAGTAAAAAGGGGTATATCGGCGCTTTGGATTACGAGTGGCAACTTAACGGTGGAAAGCTTCAAAACCACGAGCGTCAGGCCGATGAGGGCAACTATCTCTATAGCGCTTCGGCAAAACTTTTTTATGAAAACGCGATGCTGCGCCTTGGTGCCGGAGAGCTCAATTTTGATCACTACGGCAGAACCGGTGAATTGATTAGCAAAGATGAGACGATAACGTTTCTATCGGCTGAGATGCAGTATATGTATGATGCGTTTGAGTTTAGCGGAGGCTACAGTGCGCATCGCACCGATGCCATTCCCGAAGCGAATAAGCAGTACCTCTCTTTGGCCTATCGGTATGATCTGCTCACTCCCTATCTGCTTTATACCCGAAAAGAGGTGACGGGCATTCCCAAGAGACATACGCTTGCATCTACTGTGCCAACGCCAAACGGTTCCAATGCCGCAAAAGAGACTTTTGTAGATGATAGGGTAGAGCACTACATTTTTGGAGCGCGATACGATATTTTAGACGGGGTGGCGCTTAAAGGCGAGTATGATCAGATGCTTACAAAACACCCTTCGCAAGCGCATCGCCGTTTTGATATGATCAATCTCACGCTGGATATGGTGTTTTGATGATGAAAACACTATGGAGTCTCTTGCTATGTGTGAGTATCATACAAGCCGAAGAGCTGGCTGTGGTGACATCGGCACAACTGAATCTGCCTAAGCTTGATGCGCCTACGATAGAGCGGCTCTTTCTTTTAAAAACCAACCATCTCGGCACCATTCGCATTAAGGTCGTCGAACTCAAGCATGAGACGATCAAAAGCCACTTTTATGCGCAGATTAGCGGCAAATCTTTAACGCAACTGCGGGCATACTGGACGAAACTGATTTTTACCGGAAAAGCGCAACCGCCTAAACAGCTTGAAGATATCGACGCGCTTAGAGCGATGCTAAAGACGGGGCAAAATATTGTGACCTATCTTCCGCTTGAGCAGGTCGATGCGTCGATGCAGGTTCTTTATACCTTGAAAGATTGAGATGGCACTGCTTTCGCGTCTTTCGATTTTTCAAAAACTCTTAATCGCTCCGGCCGTAACGCTGGTCTTTTTGATACTTTTTTTTGCCTACGTTTACCTGCAACATCAAGAGGCAAAAACACAACTCGACGCCATTAAATCGCATCTTGAACCGACACTGCTACTGGCCAATAAAAACGTGGCGCTTTTTGAATCACTGGACAAGAGTTTTCAAGATGCCGTTTCAGCGCGCGAAGCACTGTGGCTGGAAAACACGGAGACGATAAAAAGCGATCTGCTCAACAATCTTAATACGCTAGAACAGCTGTGTCGAAAGTGTCGGCAAGAGATGCTTCTAAAGCGCCAACGCGATGCGTTTGAAGCCTATTATGCGTTGGCGTTTCGCATCTCTAAAGAGCTGATTGAGAGCCAAAATATGCAGCTCTCCGATCCATCGTTACTCTCACAGATGCTTGTGGCCAAAGCCAAAATACAACATATGATCGGCACCTACAAAGAGGGTTTGCAACAGCGCTTTGAAGATTCGCTTGAAGCCACCAGCGGCTATATTGAGAACATTCTTTTTTTCGGTATTGTGATCGGTCTGGCAAGTATTGTGCTTAGCGTTGTGGTGACGCTCATGATCGCACTGCCGATTCGCCATAGTCTGGCTAAGGTTTTGGGTTCGCTACAGGCGCTTGCGCAGGATAAACCCGACTTCTCCAAAAAACTGCACCATGCCGGCCGTGACGAGATTGGCGCGTTTGTGGACGGTTTTAACGCCTTTGTACGCAAAGTGGAGGTGGGTTACAACGCGCTGGAGCATACCCGAAAACTGCTCGAAGTCGAAAAACTCAAAGCCGAAAAAGCGACCCGCTCCAAAAGTCTCTTTTTGGCCAACATGTCACATGAAATCCGCACCCCAATGAACGGTATTATCGGGATGACCTATCTGATGAAACAGACGGATCTAAGTGACAAACAGAGGCGTTTTTTAGAAAAGATCGAATCCTCATCAACGCTACTACTGGGCATTATCAACGATATTCTCGATTTTTCAAAAATCGAGGCGGGCAAGCTCAACATCGTGGCCGAGGCATCGAGTCTGCGCGAGTGCATTCAAACGGTGTATCAGCTGCTTGAAGACAGAGCGCGTGAAAAAGAGCTTGACTTTTATCTTGAACTGGAGTTTGAGCAAAACAGTGTGATTATGGATGCCCTACGGCTCTCTCAGGTATTGACAAACCTGCTCTCTAACGCCATAAAGTTCACATCCAAAGGCTACGTAGTGTTACATGTAAGCCAAAACGATACGCGTTACCGCTTTGAAGTACGCGATAGCGGCATCGGTCTAAGCGAAGCGCAACAAGCCGTTTTATTTCAGTCGTTTACCCAGGCCGACGATTCGACCACGCGAAAATTTGGCGGTACGGGGCTGGGTCTTGCCATTAGCAAACAGCTTGTGGAGATGATGGGCGGTACCATTGCGCTTGAGAGTACGCCAAATGTGGGCAGTACGTTTAGCTTTGAGCTGGAGTTGCCCAAAGCCAAAGAGGTCATAACGCGTCAAACATTACATGCAGATAGCACGGCACTTTTGAACCGGCTTAAATCGCTTTCGCAATCCGTGCATCTACTACTCGTAGAAGATAATGCGATGAACCGCGAAGTCTTTCACTCTATCGTGGAGCCGATGGGGTTTGAGATTGTCGATGCCTGCAACGGCAAAGAGGCACTCGAAGCTTTTGAAAAGAGACGCGATTTTTCGATGATTTTAATGGATTTGCAGATGCCGGTGATGGATGGCTACGAAGCGACGCGACGCATTAGAATCATGGATGCCGAGATACCGATTGTAGCACTGAGCGCCAGTGCGCTTGAAGAGGATGTGAAACGCTCCATGCATTCGGGGGTGAATGCGCATCTTAACAAACCGGTGGTCGTCGAAGCCCTCTATGCAACACTGCTGCGTTATCTTGATCCCGAGGGCGTGATCGTCTCTGAGCCTGAAACTCAAGAGGAGCCTGTTGTAGAAGATCAAACACCACTGACGCTACAGGAGCAAGAGGCGCTTATAAAAGCACTTAAAACGGCGTTACCGACGCAGATGCCGCAAAAAATACGCCCGATTTTGCATCAACTCGAAAACCATGTGCTTCAGCTGCCACTGGATGCATTGCTACCTAAACTGCACAGTCTGATTAGCGAATACCGTTTTGATGACGCTATGGAGGTATTACACGATGTCTAAACCGGTCATATTGTGCGTGGATGACACCGCGCAAAACCTTGAAGTGCTCGTAGAGCTTTTGCACGAGTATGAGCCTGTAGCTTCGCTTGATCCTTTTAACGCGCTCTCCTTGCTTGAGCGCATTGAGGTAGATATGATTTTACTCGATGTCATGATGCCGCAGATGGATGGTTTTGAGCTGTGTAGGCGTATCAAGGCAAATCCGAAATTTGAAGCGACGCCACTGCTCTTTTTAACCGCCAAAAGCGATGAGGAGAGTATTGAAAAAGGGTATGAACTCGGAGCCGTTGATTATGTCACCAAGCCGTTTCGTCCTACCGAACTGCTCTCGCGGGTCAAAACCCATCTTAAACTGCACGCGCTTGTGAATGATCTTAATGCGCAAGTGCAAGAGAGCTTGAAAACCCAGCAAAAACAAGAGGCGTTGCTGATCAAACAGTCGTACGCTGCAACGATGGGACAGATGATCGACATTGTCGCGCACCAGTGGATGCAACCGCTTAATATCATCAATATGCGGCTCGGTACGCTGATGCTTGATTATGAAGATGAAAAAGTGGATGAAGAGTATCTTTTACATCTACAAGAGCGCGGACTCTACCAGATTCGCCATCTCGTAAACACCCTAAACGAGTTTCGCTCCTTTATGTCGCCGCATAAAAAACGTGAGTCGTTCTCCATACTGGGTGTGATAAACAAAGTGCTACTGCTGTTAAAAGAGAAGCTTGAGGCCGAACGTGTCACGATTACCATCGACGCACCCAGCGATTTTGAGATAAACGCAATTGAAAACGAGTTTATCCATGTGGTGATTAATCTGATTCAAAATGCCATAGATGCGTATGACAGACATAAGCAAGAGACGCGTACGATTAAGATAACGATTGATGCTCTAGCGCGGACTCTTAGTGTGAGTGATCATGCCGGAGGCATTGCACCGCAGTTGCTTGATAGCGTGTTTGATCTACATGTAACGCAAAACGGAAGCGGACTCGGCCTTTATATGTGCCGCATGATCCTAGAAAAATACGATGCGCGGATTGAAGCGAAAAATAGCGAAAACACTACGGTGTTTACGCTACGGTTTTAGTTTAATACAGAGCTCTAAAATAACCTATTCAACGGTCACGCTTTTAGCAAGATTACGCGGCATGTCCACGTCGTTGCCCAGACGAATGGCAATCTCCATTGAGAGCAGTTGCAAGACCACCATCATCTCAAAAAACTCCAGCATATAATGTTTACATGTAGAGATTGGGATAAAGTCGTCGGCTTTATCAAACGGTAACTGGCTAATGGCGCAGATGGTCGCATCGCGTGCGCTTAGCTCCTCGACATTGCTTCGGGCTTTGTCGTATAACAGGTGTGTGGGTAGCAAAGCGATGGTAAAGAGTTCGGGGTCGGCCAGTGCGATGGGACCGTGTTTCATCTCGCCCGAGGGATAGCCTTCGGCGTGAAGATAGCTGATCTCTTTGAGTTTGAGCGCGCCCTCAAGTGCAAGCGGATAAAAAACGTCGCGACCGATGAAAAAGAAGCCGTGACCGTGTAAATAGCGTTTGGAGAGGCGGTGAAGGCGTTCATGCAGTGTATCGTCAACGGCAGTTTTGGCTGGAACTTCGCGGATAATACTAATTTCCTCGGCGATTTGCGCTTTGCTCATACTGTTGCGGTGCTTGGCAATGTATAGCGAGAGCATCCACAGCACTACGACCTGCGTGGCAAAAGCTTTGGTCGAGGCGACCCCTTTTTCGATGCCTGCGCGGGTGAGAATGGTGGAATCGGCTAAACGCACCATAGAGGAGTTGTCTACATTGCAGATAATGAGCGTTTTCATGCCCGCGGCTTTGGCCATTTTGAGCGTTTCAAGCGTATCGGCCGTTTCGCCGCTTTGGCTAATGGCGACAAAAAGGGTGTTAGCGTTTAGAATCGGGTCGCGGTAGCGAAACTCGCTGGCAAAGGCGACCGAAGTTTTGATCTTGGCGTGGCGCTCAAAAAGATAACTGCCCACAAGCGCCGCGTGGTAACTGGTGCCGCATGATGAAAAGAGAATCTCATCAATTTCTTCAAGCAGATCGCCATCGAGTTCTTCAAAAACAGTGCCCTCATCGCTCAAACGTCCCAAAAGCGTGTCGGCAATCACATCTTTCTGTTCGTAAATCTCTTTCTCCATAAAGAAGCGGTACCCCTCTTTTTGGGCGGAAAGCTTTGATTCGGGAAGTGGTGAAAATTGCAATGGTACCGGCGTATGCGCGGCATCAAAAAGCGTAATCTCATTGGGTGAGAGATAGCCGTATGCTCCGTCTTGCAGGTAGATTACGCGGTCGCATTTTCCAACCAGCGCGGCATCGGAGGAGCCAAAAAATTTCTCGTCATCGTGGTTAACGCCAAGAATGAGCGGCGATCCCTGTTTGGCAAAGAAGATGCTCTGCTTTTGCGCCGTAGTGACCAGCAAAATGGCAAAAGCACCTTTGATACGCGTTAGCATTGATTGAAATGCTTCAAAAGCCTTTTGCCCTTGAGCGAGATAGTGCTCAAAAAGATGTACGATCACTTCTGTGTCGGTTTGGCTTAAAAAGGTAGCGCCGTTACTTTGAAGCTCTGCTTTGAGCTCTTGATAGTTTTCGATAATGCCGTTATGAACCACATAAGAGCTTTGGCCCATGTGCGGATGGGCGTTGAGTTCGGTGGGTTTGCCGTGCGTGGCCCAGCGGGTATGAGCGATACCGACTGAAAAGCCTGTGGTTTCAAAGTTTGCGGCCTTCTCTTCGAGATTGATAAGTTTGCCGGTGGCTTTAAAAGTGTTGAAGTCTCCGTTTTGCAAAATGGCAAAACCGGCCGAGTCGTAACCACGGTATTCCAGCTCTTTGAGACCATCAAGCAAGAGCTCTTTGGAGGGCTTTGATCCAATGTACCCGACTATACCACACATTATGTGTTTCCTTTGATGAGCGTTTCAATAATTTGATCTGCATTATCGCACATGTTGTTCTTCTTTTCAATTAAGAAGTGGTCGTTGGCGCGTTTTTTAGTGGAATAAACTTTAGCGGTGGCGACGTTGATGCCAAGCTGATCAAAAGTGTGCATGATATAGGCGATTAAGCCTTGCTGATTTGCCGTTTTGACATTAAGCTGAGCGTAGGTAAGAGAGTGCTCACAATCCAGCGTGACTTCACCTTTTTTTATAATCGGTTGTTTTAGCGTCACTGAGAGTGACATATTAAATGAATCCTCAACGATTTGGCGAATCTGATTAAGCGTCTCTTTAGCGGGTTGATTGGCAAATTCAAGCCGAAAATATTTAATATCGTCAAAGAGTGTAAAAATATCCATTGAGACTACATCAAGATAGCTTAGATTGCCCAGCAGATAGCCTATATTGAGTGGAATGCGGCGCAGTATTTCGATATTAAACGTTTTGTTCTCATTGAGTTGATAATCGTAGGTCTTGACTTGACGCGCTTTTTCAGAGATGTAAAGAATATCGTCAATGCTGTTTTTGAAAAAGAAGAGATTGGATTCGATACTAAGGATTTTGCGTTGTTGTGTGCGTCCAAGCGCATTAAAGTCGGCACTATTTTTAAGGCGTTTTTCGATGCGCATTCTTTTAGTGGCGTCGGTGATGCGCTCACTGTTTTGCGAGACTTCGAGAGCATTGTCGTACAGCACTCGCAATAGTCTGGCGTTGAAGGTGCTATAGGTTCCCGAACCCACCCCGTTAATATCGGAATAGGTAAGAATATAGAGCAGTTTGAGTGTCTGCGCCGTACCAATGCTTGACATCAGGCGATAAAGTGTCTTTTCATTGTAGATGTTTTCATTAAAGGCGATAGACGACATTAGCACATGGTGGCGCACCAGTAGCGAAGCGGTTTGCTGATCGGTCTCGTTAAAGCCCAGCTTTTTCATAAACGGAATAATAATCCGCGCGCCGATTTCGCTGTGGTCTTGTTTGCGCCCTTTGCCCGTATCGTGTAGCAGGGTGACGACTTTAAGCATTGTATGCTCTTTGAGGCTAAGTGAATCTTGTAGCTCTTTAATAAAAGGTTCTTTGATATTTTCAAAAGCTTTGACGCACTGGATAGAGTGGAGATCGACCGGAAAGTGGTGATAACCGTCAAACTGTGGAAGGCGCTGTACTTTACGAAAGACGATTAGCAGTTCATGCAAGATACCGGCGTTGTAAAAAAGCTCTAAAAAGCAGAAAAGATGGGTGCGCTCAAACAGCTTTCGGATTAATACATAGGTACTTTTTTTGAGCGGATGTGTAATGGTGGCATAGGTAAAAAGAGCCATAAAACTAGGGTCGAAATTCCAAGGCTTATCTTCGAGATTTAGTAAAATTTGTAGCAATTCGTTGATGGGGTGCGTATGTTGGCCAAGCGGAGCAAACAGGCGGCCTTCAATGTTATAAACTCCTTTTTGCACGCGGTACGATTTAAGTGTTTTGATGGAGTAGTGCTCAATATAGGGGCGAATCATTTTTTTGACGAATATCTGGGTAAAGTTATTGATACGCCACTGCGCCTCAAGCACCTTGCTAACAAAGCGGCGTTCATCTTTAAAGCCCAACATTTGCGCAATTTGCGGCATCTGCTCTAAAATAAGCTGATCTTGTTGTTTGTTTGAGAGCAGATGCAATGCGCTTCGTACACGAAAGAGCAACTCAAGCGCAATGCGGTATTCGCGGTAGCGCTCTTCGCGAAATAGCTTTCCGCTAAGCTCTCTGAGATTTGAGACCCCATACACCGTGGTCGCAATCCAAAAGAGCAGTTGTGAATCACGCAGACCGCCCACACTCTCTTTGATATTGGGTTGCATTGAAAGCGGATGCTTGCGACGACGCTGGTGCGCCTCTTCGATCTTCTCTAAAATAAAGCGCTTGGGCTCACTACGGCGGATTCGTCCGAGTTCACGCAGTGTAGCGTGCCATGTAAAAGGTGATCCGGTAATGTTGCGTGCTTCCATCATGGAGGTACGGATGGTAATGTCCTCCATTGCGGCAGGGTAGAGGTCTTTGATTTCATGCACGCGGTGGCCTAGCTTCATGCCCGCATCCCATGCGAGATAGAGAAATTTTTCAATTACGAGCTGAGTGTTATAACCGTCCACTGCTTCATACACGATGAGCAGATCAATGTCGCTGTGCACACAGAGCTGTTCGCGCCCGTAACTGCCTAGTGCCACAAGGGCAATGGGAATGGAGCTACGCATCGGCAGGTAGTTGCCAAAGGTGCGGCGCAGTACGGTTTTGTACATGGCGGTAATAATATCATCAAGCGCTTTAGTGTGTTTGACTAGGAAGTCTTTACCCTGATTGTCCTCAAAGAGTTCGCGTAAAGACTCCTTATAGGTTTTAATCTCCTGTTTAAAGAGCTTGGAGATCTCAAAATCGGGGGCGTTGTTTTCGATGAGGTCTTCGATTTGTGTTTGTATATCCATAAACGGATTATAGCCCGAAAGCTTTACATGTAATGCTTAAGGGTGATAGTGTCAAAATTTTTCTGTAAATTCCTCATCAACTCCACTTTTCACTGCCAAAAAATTAGGAAATTATCGACCACTTTATAACTGACTACATGACTGGAATCAGTGACCTAACTTAAAGCCAACGCGGCGTATAATTCGGCATGTCATATCGAGGCGCCGCCGCGCTTCCGAATCCCAGGAGTTCCGATGTCCGTCATCAAGCGCCACAACCACCGAATCTACCCCTGCCCGTCCGAACGCCGCCGCGAGCTGCTTGAACGGCTGATCGAAGCGCATGCCGACGAACGCATTCTCGTCGTCGCGCAGAGCGAAGACGCCCTCCCGACCGACCTGCCAGAAGGGGTCGTTGCGGCCTGCGACGGTTCACTGCCCGAGGGCACGGTGACGCTGCTGATCAGCTGCGACCTTCCCGACTCGGCCGACGCCTACCTCGAACGGCTGAGCCGAACCAAAAAACTGGCGGTCGCACTGCTCGATTCGGCCGACGAAAAACGCCTTCACCCCATTGAGCAGCGGCTTGGCAAAGTAATCCTGCGGGAGTACTACCCCGGGTTCGAGCCCGCTCCGGCAGCGCCGGCGGAGCCGAAGCCGACGGAAGCGAAAAAGCATCCGCCGCGCCGCGACGGCAAGCCGGACGGAAAGTCAAGCGGAAAGAAATATGAGGGCAAGCCGGGCGGCAAGAAACACGACGGCAAACCGGGCGGAAAGCCAAACGGCAAAAAATACGACGACAAAAAACCGGGCGCCAAACCATACGGTCAGAAGCCAAACGACAAAAAGCCCGACGGTAAAAAACCGGATGGCA
>JBNKLA010000051.1:0-15414 GCA_050292115.1 Sulfurimonadaceae bacterium
GACCCTCTGCTGCCTTGGAATGTGCAGTTAGCCAAATCTTGACCTTTTTTCAAGATGGGGTTTACTTGGGGGTTACAAAAAATATGTTACTAGACGCTGCGCGCGAGATGCTTAAGTAGGGCAGAGTGCCGCAATGCGCGCAATGCCTTCACGCATCTGCGCCACATCGGTATGGGTGAAGTTGAAGCGAATCGTATCGTTACATGTAGCGTTTGGGTAAAACTCCCCGCCGGGAACAAATGCGACGCCATGCTTTAGTGCACGGCGTACCAGTGCTTTGGTGTCCATACCCGAAAGCGTACCGTAAAGAAACATGCCGCCATGAGGGCGCTCAAATGCAAATTGCGGTAGCAACGTATCGAGGGTGTCGGCCATAGCTTCCATTTTACTACAGTACGTCTTGCGGATGTGGCTAATGTGCGATTCAAAACCGTAGCGTTCCCAGTAGGCGTTGATAAGCCGTTGATTAAACGTCGCCGTGTGAAGGTCTAAACGTTCTTTGATAGCCAAAAGCGCGCCCATATGTTCGCGTGACGTGCGAATCCATCCGACACGAAGCCCCGGAGCGATGATTTTGGAAAAGGATCCAATATGAAAGCTATGTTGCGGCAACGTCATGCTGATGGCGGGATAGTGTTCATCAAAATAGAGTTCGCTGTATGCGGCGTCTTCAATCAGCAGTGCGTCGTGTGCTTTTATGAGCGCGGCAACCTCTTCGCGGCGTTGCAGACTGTAGCGCAAACCGGTCGGGTTTTGAAAATCGGGAATCAGGTAGGCGGCTCCGGTTTTTTTAAGAGTTGCATCAAGCCGAGCAGGGCAGATGCCCTCGGCTTCAAGCGCAATACCTTCAACGCTAATACCATGCAGATCAAAAACACCCAATGCCCCAAGATAAGCCGGAAGTTCAACGCTAACACTGCGTTTTAAAAAGGCAAGGGCAATCAGGTTAAGCGCCTGTTGTGAACCCGTGGTAATAAGAATTTCGGCAGCCTCGGTGGGAAAACCGCGCTTGCTATAGCGTGCGGCAATCTTTTCGCGCAAAGAGAGTTCGCCCTGTGAGGAAGCGTACTGCAAGGCCGAAGGGTCACTCAGAATCTCACTGGCGCATATCTTCAAAGCATCAGAGGGAAAGAGTGTGGGATCAGGAAGCCCTCCGGCGAATGAGATGGTATCGGAAGTGATGATATCGAGAATTTCGCGGATAAAGGAGCGTTGCATGGTAAACCTTTTTTGAACGTATCATAGGGTATTACAAATCTTTTTTCTTTAGCATTATTTGCAAAAAAGTTTGCTGATCTTGCTATAATTGTTTTATGAAACTCAGCACTCTGCAACAACACTCCCGCATACTCAACGATGCTCTCTATTACATGTACGCTTATATCGATTCGCCTATTGATCTTGAAACGCTTAGTGTGCTACATGGCATGAGTGTTTATCACTTTCATCGTATTTTTAAAGAGCAGAGCGGTGAAAATTTTTTTGAAACTCTGCAATCGATTCGCTTGCAAAAGGCGGCTAACTTGTTGCTTGTGAACAAGACGACAAACATTTCGAAAATTGCGCAACAGTGCGGTTATGGCAGTCACTCGGCATTTATTCGCGCTTTTTCAAAACGCTACGGTGTCACGCCTACGCGCTGGCGCAACGGTTACTACCGCGAATTTTCGCAGCATAATATTCACTCATCACGCTATGCCGTCGCAGTGGACTCGGACTTTAGCGCATTAGAGCCGCGTATACTCAAGCAAAAAGCGCTTCATGTCGCCTATATGCGCCATCGCGGTTACGGGCGTTCCATCAAACAGACGTGGCAGCGGCTTTACGGTTTTGCGCTTGAAAACGGTTTGGAAAATGCGCGCCAGATCGGCTTGCATCACGACAACCCCTCCATTACGCCGCTTGAATCGTGCGCCTACGTTGCGGCCATTGAAGTCGATAACGATTTTGAAGCCGAAGGTTCGATCAGCGTTTTTACGATTCCCGCTTCGCTGTGTGCACGTTTTGATGTGTCGGGGCGTTACGGCGAAGTTTTGAATTTGATACGTCATATCTATCATCTCTGGCTTCCTAAAAGCGGGTTTGAGGCCAAGACTTTGCCGCCGTATGTGATCTACCGAAAAAACCATTTTCTTGCGCCCGATGAACGCTTTGAACTAGAGTTTTACCTTCCGGTGCGTGTTGTGTAGAGGGTACCGCTTACATGTAACCTGTAAACTTCAACATTTTTAAAACGCTTCATCGCCATAATTGCGCAATATTTTAAAAAAGGTAGCTCCCACAAATGTCACAATATACCGAGTTCAACGAGGATCTCGATAACGATTTTGATGCATTGAGTTTGCAGTATAACCTGAGGTTGCGTACGCTTCATGTGAATCGCAAGCATGGCAAAGGTGTTCGCCACATTTATGAGTTTGGAACGGTGGCGCGTGGTGGCATCGTTTTGGAAGTGAGTATTGAAAACCGAGTATCCAATGCCAATCGAGGCTATTTTAGAGTTTTCAACATCAAAGATAAAGATACGCCACTATCAAAAGGCCTATTGGGGAGCGGTAGCAACGGTGAAATGAGTAGGCTCATACGCCGAATACTCAAAGTTATTTTTGAGGGTTTTGAAGATGGCGATGATATACAAAAGATTGTTCAACGGCTTCAGCACTTACATGTACGTCAAGAGGAACAATCGGAATATTTTGAAGTTGCCGATGATGTATCCTATACGCAAGAGATGTTATTGCAAACTATCAATCAAGCGATTGCAAAAGGTGCTTGTATTGTGGGATGCCGTCACTCGCCAAACGGTAAAATCGTGCTTACATATCAGCGTAATAATGCAGTGGCGGAAGATCGTTTTTATCTGAATATGCGCGAGTGCATTCAGCACTTGCAAGCCGCGTATATGCTAAATCGCTAACGGCAGGTTAGAGACCGTTTTCGGTTTTAAATGTGTTAGCCTCTTCAACGGCGGCAACAAGTTGTGCGCTAAGTTCGGGCATTTTAACGTAATCTACCCAGAGGGTATCTTCGACAATGTCGTGAATCTGTGATGCAATCTCTACCGCCATACGTTTACGCTTGGCCAACTCTTTTTTTAACGCTTTTGTCTCTTCTGACATTTTTTCTCCTTGTTGTAAAATGGATTATTAAGCGGCATGAACTTCAATATGTTCCGCTTCATCTTTACGCAAAGCGATAAGGGCGCGGCCGACTTCGATCTGCACGGTACTTTTAAACCATCCAAAGTTTTTAATGCAGATCTGGGCATTTTTGCAAAATCCCATGGCACCGAGACGTTCTTTAAATGCGCCCTCAAGATTGATGGCATCAATAACCAAACACTCATTTTTATTCATATTAAGCAGACACATTTCTTGGCTCCCTTAGAGTGAAAACGCATAGATGTTTTCAAATTTAACGTTACATGTACTGCCAAGGCACATGTGTACAAAGCGGACTTTCTTTTCAAAATGGTAGGCTTTAAAAAGCTTGATGGCGTTTTCGTTGACCATAGGTACATCGGCAAACACCTTTTTGAGTCCTCTAAAATAGAGTACACCACGCATCATTTTTTCGGCTTCGTCCTCATGGCCGGCGTGTACCTGCCACGGTCCCAAATAGACCGAGCGGGCATTAACGACTGAGGAGTGCTGAAAGCCGTTTGGCTGGGTGAATTTGAGCGAGGAGTTGCGCTCCATCTCATCAAGCAAGAAGTCCAAACGGTTTTCGCCAAAGGTTTCAAAGTCGATTTTAGAGATGACATTTTCAAAATTGTCGCCGTCAAGCTCTTTAGCGTGAGCGTTGGTAAAGTTAAACGGCGGCACCTTGCCCACGTTTAAAAAACGTCCCACGTCGGTTTTGGCTTCAAAGCCGTACGCTTCAAAGAAAGGTACAAGCGAAGGGTTTACATGTAAGTATACGGATTGATAATCGTTCTTAAGCGCACCTAAAAGCGTTTCAAAAAGACGCTTTCCGTAGCCTTGCTTTTGATACGTCGGTTTTATCATAAAGTATTTAATCTGCGCCGTTTTTTCAAACTCTATTGCCATAATGGCACCGATCAGCTCACCGTCAAAGTAAGCACCGTAGCACAGATGCGGAGAGTGCATCATCATCAGTTTTAAATGGTAGCCATCAACCAGCCAGCCTACCTCTTCGGCGATTTTACTAATACTAGCGACATCGCCGAACTTTAGCCATCCTATGAACATCGGCTACCGTCCATGTAGAGTTTTTGAAGTTCACTAATGTCAAGGACCTGTTTGCGTGAAGTGACGATTTCACGAATTCGTGGCAAAAGATTGTGTAAAATCTGTTTTTCAGCTGCAATGCCTATCTGTTCCAGATGGTACTTAATAGCACTGGTGCCTGAGTGTTTGCCAATAGGGTATGCGCGCATCGAACCAACCTCTTCGGCTTCAAAAGGTTCGTACGCCTTGGAATTTTTAAGCATACCCGAAGCGTGCACACCGCTTTCATGGGCAAAGATGCGTTCACCGACAATCGGCGCGTTGGGTTGCAAAACAATGCCTGCCGCGTCGCACACGGTTTGTACTAGCGTGCGGATAGCGTGTGCATCAATGGCGCGTGCTTCACCGTACAGATGTTTTAAAGTCATGAGAATCTGTTCAAATGATGCATTTCCGGCGCGCTCACCCAGACCCACTACGGTCGTGTTGACACTTATAGCTCCGGCGTCAAGCCCGCTAAGCGCATTGGCGTTAGCCAGTCCAAAGTCGTTGTGGGTGTGCATTTCGATAGGCAAAAGATCAAGCGATGTCAACGCTTTGACATTGTCGTACGTTTTTGTAGGAGTCAGTATGCCGACAGTGTCGCAATAACGAAACCGATCTGCGCCAAGGCTTTTGCCAAGCGTCATAATCTCTTGGATAAATTCAAGTTTTCCGCGCGAGGCATCTTCGCCACCGATGCAGACATAAACGCCTTCGCGTTTGGCCGCGGATACCACCGTTTCAACTTCATGTAGCATCTTGTCGCGGTCTCCGCCGAATTTCACGTCAATTAGAATATCCGATACCGGAATCGAGAGATCAACACTCGTAACACCACACTCTAAAGAGGCCTCAAGGTCGGACATTTTCATGCGGTTCCATGTCATCATAGAAGCATTGAGACCCAAGGAGAGTAGGGTTTTAATATCTTCTTGCTCACTGTCACCCATAGCAGGAATGCCGATTTCGAGTTCATCGGCACCGCAGGCATCAAGCGCCATAGCGATATCGACTTTCTCTTTGGTGTTAAACGCAACGTAAGGAGCCTGCTCCCCGTCGCGTAGTGTGGTGTCGTTAATGATTGCCATTAGTTGGCTTCCATTTCCTCGGTAATCTCTTCAGGAAGGTTGAAGTATTTGCGGGTTGCTTTAAGTACCGATGCCTCGATAGGCTGGAATGCATAGTCTTGATCGGCTACAATACCCGCCGCGGCAAGGTCGTTTTGCGGACAGCCGCCGATTTTGGCCGTAAGAATGAGGTTGACATCTTTGAGTTTCTCCAAAATCGGTGCGAGTGGATTGGTACCGTCAGGTCCCGCACAGTATTCGGCCTCGACTTTGCGGTGGTGAATAAAACGAATGCCTCTATCGCCCGCTTCGTAGATCAAGAACTCTTTGACGGAGCCAAAGTGCTGGTTAATCATGCCTTCACCGGCAGTCGTAACCGCTACCAAAATGGTGTTGCCGTCACTCGCAAGCTCCTCTTTCTCTTTGCGCACACGTTCGTTAGCTTTGTCCAAAATGGCACGGAACTCTTCGATCTTAGACTGTGCATCTTGACGACCCTCAAGATCGTAGTGCGTTTCCAGCGCTTCAAACGTCATGTCGGCAAAGGTCTCTTTGGTAAATTCCTGACCACGGTCTTCGCCGATAAGTCCTACGGCATCCGCGCGGCACTGACGGCAGTGTTGCATGAGTTTCATATCCATACCGCACGCTTCTTGAACTGCCATCTGCTCTTGATCGGTGGCACTTGGAATGCCGTCGAGTGCAAATTTGGTACCGTATTCCGGCTCGGAGATAATCGGCATAATGTTATGTAAAAAGACGCCGATCTCTTTGAGTTTTTTAGCGACTTCAGGCAGGTGTTTGTCGTTGATGCCGGGAATAAGTACCGAGTTGGCTTTAATCAAAATACCGTTTTCAACACATTTTTTCATCCCCTCAAGCTGACGCTCAAGTAGAATTTGTGCCGCCTCTTTACCGTAGTAGCGTTTGTTGTTGTAAAAAATCCACGGATAGATTTGTGAGCCAATCTCTCCGGTGGTATCGACACTATTAATGGTTACGGTAACGTGGTCGATGTCGTATTTGACCATCTCATCCACAAATTTAGGAAGCTCCAATCCGTTGGTTGAGAGGCAGAGTTTCAAATCGGGCGCTTTTTCGCGTACCAACTCAAACGTTTTGAATGTTTTTTCCGGATTAGCCAACGCATCGCCAGGACCGGCAATACCCAAAACGCTAAGGCGTTGTACTTCACCGCCGACAAACATCACTTTTTTGGCAGACTCTTCGGGACTCAAACGCTCTGATGTTACCCCAGGACGGCTTTCGTTGGAACAGTCGTACTTACGGTTGCAGTAGTTACACTGAATATTACATGCAGGTGCCACAGCCACGTGGATACGCGCATAGTGATGATGCGCCCCTTCCGAGTAACAGGGGTGATCATGAATTTTATCTTGAATATCTTGAGGCAAAAATGCTTCTGCAGGGTTGCTGGAACTACAGCTCATATCTTCTCCTTGTTGTATTTACATGTAATGACCTCGCATCATGTAGCTACAATCATCTTGCCGGAGTATTTGCAAGTTGTGTTCTTGGGTTTTTGGTGGATAGATTGTCGTGGTTTGTCGGCTTGAAAATTAAAATTTTTTTTAATGATATCGCATCTAATAGTTATTTAGAGGCATCCTTTAGATAAAATGCAGTTTAGAATTTAGGGCATTTTTAAGTCAAATATGTCAAAAGTAGCCCAATAATTAAGTGTTCGGGGGTACATCATGAGTGAATTGTTTCGGCACGGAAGCGCTTGGGTAAGACTTGATACCCACCTGCATACAAGGGCTGACAAAGAGTTCAAGTTCGACGGTGAAGACGATACCTTTGTCAATTCCTATGTCGAAAAACTGGTCGAACAAAATATCAAAGTTGGGATTATTACCAATCACAACAAGTTTGATGAAGGCGAGTACAAGGCATTAAGAAAAAAAGCTGCTAAGCAAGAAATTTTTTTATTGCCGGGAATCGAACTGTCCGTCAATGACGGTGCAAACGGTATTCATACTCTGGTTGTATTCAATCCCGACGAATGGATTGTCAACGGGGCGAACTACATCAACCAGTTTATTACCGAGTCTTTTGTAGGCAAACAAAACAATGAAAACGAGAACGGAAGAAGCAATCACGACCTAATCACTACAATTGAAAGGCTGAACAAATACCATAAGAGCTACTTCATCATTCTGGCGCATGTTGAAGAGAAGAGCGGATTCTTCAAAGCACTTGACGGTGGCCGTGTTCAGGAGTTTGGAAAAAACAAGCTCTTCCGAAACAGTGTCATAGCCTTCCAAAAAGTAAGAACGCGGGATGAAGTCACTAAATGGGAAGGATGGTTGGATAATCAGCTCCCTGTATTTGTAGAAGGTTCAGACCCCAAAAAGCTCGATGAAATCGGAAAAGGGAAACAAACCTTTATCAAAATCGGTGACTTCAATTTCGAAGCGGTGAAATTCGCGCTCAAGGACAAAGCAAACCGTGTCAAGAATGATGTGACGAATACGAAAGATTTGGAGCCGACAAACTCTTATATCAAGTCGGTTTCGTTTACGGGCGGGAAACTCAACGAAACGACCATCGACCTCTCGACATCCATGAACAACCTTGTGGGCGTTAGGGGCAGCGGTAAGTCATCAATCATCGAAGCCATACGTTATGTGCTTGACCTGTCGTTCGGAAAAAACAGTGCGGACAAGCAATACAAAGAGGAACTTGTAAAAGCGCTGCTGGGCAGTGGCGGCAAGGTCACAGTGATTGCGGTAGACAACAGGGGGAACGAATACACTATTGAGAGAGCATATGGTCACAGCATCAAAATTAAAGTGGGTGATGAACTAAAAAACCTTGATATCCAATCCATTATCAATAAGCCACTCTATTTTGGTCAGAAAGACCTTTCAAGCTACAAAGACGGGTTTGAGAGCGACCTGATTCACAAGCTTATCGGCGATAAGACCAAAAGCGTCAAGTCCGAAATCGAAATCAAGCAACAGGAAGTTCGGGCACTTCTGGAGAGCATCAAAAAGTATGCGTCGCTCGATGACAAAAAAGAGGAAGTTGCAAGGAAAATCGAAGAGCTGAAGCTCAAGATAGACGAATTCAAAAAACACAACATCGAAGAGAAGCTGCAACGCCAGATTGAGTTCAATAAGGACAAGGCGAGCCTACAGGCTGTCAAAAAGAAGCTCACTTCATTCAGTGAAGAGCTGAATCAGTTTGTAGGCATATACGAGCGAGACGACTTCTTCGAAAAACTCAAAGGCTATGAATCAAAAGAGAACGGTGAGATTTTCCAAAAACTCTATGCGGTTGTAGATGATACAAAAACATCCTTCCTTACCGTAACCTCTGAAGCGCATAAAGTGCTGAACAGCTTCAAAACGATTGCCGCCATAGAAGCCGAGTTTGATGCAAAGGCCAAATCGCTTCAGGAAGAGTTCCTTGAGATACAGCGCAAGATTGACATTCCCAATCTACGGGCCGATGATTTTATCAAGTACAACAGAGAGCTTGAGACGCAAAAACTGATGATGGCGGAGATTGACAAGTCATCCGAAACCGCCAAAGAGCTGAAAAAGAAACTCGCTCAACTGCTGTATGAGCTGAATGAACTCTACCTCAAAGAGTTCCGAATTATTGAGAAGGAAATCAGCAGCATTAACGGTACGCAGACATTCATTGAGCTGAAAGCCGAATTTAAAGGCAACAAACGGGAGTATGAAGGCTTTCTCAAAAACATTCTTGGTGGCAGCGGTCTTGGTAAACCCGATTACGACAAATTGCTTGAGGACTACATTGACCCTGCGGAAATTTACAACAACTTCGAGAGCATCGTTTTCGGTGGCAACAAGACACTGACATTCCGTGAAAAGTTTACGTTGTCGCTGTCTGATGCATTGACCTTCCAAGTACCTAATAAAATCGAAATTTTCTATAACGGAAAAGAGTTGACCAAACACTCTTTGGGGCAGCGTGCGTCGGCACTTATTATCTTCATTCTGACGCAGAGGGAAAATGACATCATCATCATTGACCAGCCGGAAGATGATTTGGACAATCAGACCATCTATAACGAGGTCATCAAGGAACTTATCAAGCTGAAAGACAAGACGCAGTTTATCTTTGCGACGCACAATGCGAACATCCCGGTACTGGGAGACTGTGAACAGGTTATCGTATGTGATTACATGGAAAATAAAATTTTAGTAGAGCATGGGAGTATCGACAATCATGATATCCAGCAGAAGATTATCGATATTATGGAAGGTGGAGACGAAGCCTTTGAAAAACGAGGAGAGATTTATAACCTATGGAAGCATTAGAATTAATTGAGCGAATCTCAAATGGCGAAGACAGCTATACCCAGTTTAAACAAGAAGCTATAGCATCGAGAGACTTAGCAAAAGAGCTGGTCGCTTTTTCAAATGCTGAAGGCGGGATAATAATATTTGGAGTAAATAAATTAGGAGACATATTAGGACTTACTACGGATGAATTAGAATATATCGGACAGTTGGTAGGAAACTGTGCTAATGAAAATGTCAAACCACCTATTCACCCTTTGACAGAAAATATCAGTATCTCTGGAAAAAAACTTATCGTTGCAACTATTCCAAAAGGGGTTAATAAGCCGTATGCAACAAGCAGCGGCGAATACTATACAAAGTCGAGTTCCGACAAGAAGAAAATATCCCAAGAAGAGTTACGTCGTCTGTTTGCCGAATCAAAAAACCTCTTTGCCGATGAAGAGGTCATTGAACGAAGCGGGATTAGCGACCTGAATTCTGAGCAGTTTTTTCGGTTTTACGAAGAGAAGTATCATGTATCGTTCAATGAAGAAGAACTGGATTTACACCGAGTGCTTGAAAATTTGAACCTCATGCAGGAGGGGCATCTGACACAAGCGGGAAATCTACTCTTTGGGAAGCATCCGCAGAAGTTCACGCCTATGTTCAAAGTCCAGTGCGTTCATTTTGATGGGAATGAAATCTCTGGCAATACTTTCAAGTCAAAAAAAGATTTTGAAGGCACTTTGACGCGACTGTTCGAGCAGACAATGGACTTTCTAACCAGCTCGCTCGAAACGCTACAGGATGAATCTGGCTTCAATACGCTTGGGAAACTGGAAATCCCTGTAGAGGCACTTACGGAGCTTGTCGTCAATACTTTGGTGCACAGAGATTACCATATCAACTCTTCGGTCAAAGTTTTTATCTTTGACAACCGCGTTGAGATGGTCAGTCCGGGCAAACTGCCGAACTCTTTGAATGTTGACAAAATAAAAAATGGCATCTCTATTGCGAGAAATCCTATCATTAACTCACTTTCACAGTATTTGCTCCCCTACAGTGGCTTGGGAACGGGAATATCGAGGGCATTGAAACATTACCCCGATATCGACTTCATCAATGATATCGATAAAGAAGAGTTCAAATGTATCATTTATAGAAAAGTACTTTAACGCAAAAAGATTTGCAAGCTGTTTCCTAGGATAGGAGAAAAGCCGTAAAAGTTTGTCAATGTGGCACTCGTAGCGATATTTGATGTTATAATATAACAAAAATACAAGGGGATCGTTATGAGAAAGTTGCTGTTTGTGGGTTTAGCCATGTCGGTATTAGGTTTTCAATGTGCGCTGGCAGACTTTTATGTTATTCCGGTAGGAAGCTCATCGCATATAAATTCGAGCGATGTCATTACGGTGCACTCGGAGTGTGTCTCTGCTGCTGCGGGAGAGTATACACTTTTTACGGTGCCCGCAGGTAAAAAATTTGTTGTCAAGCAGGTTTCGGCAAATCATTGTATTGATTTGGACACTTCTGACCTTGGTCGAGGATATGTGAGTTTGGGGAACTATCGTTATGTGTTTGATATCAATTCATCGGTTCCGATTCATCACGACAGGACGTTTCCTTTAGGTATTGTGCTTAATAGTGGTGCAACGATTAAAGCAAAAATACCTTCTGATATGTCGCAAGGTTTTCCGCAAGGCTGGGGAACAGGAACCTTTTATATTGTAGTTAATGGGTACTATACAAATTAGCCGAAATGGATACCAACCCGATTAATATGCGCTTTTAAACTACCATTTTGTATCTGTTCGTAAATAGTAATGTCAAAAGTGTAGGGCAAAAGCAGATCATCGAGCGCATTTTGCATTACATGTAAGGTGCTAAGATCAAGCGTACCATAAAGGCTGAGGTCGATATCGGAGCCTTCACGGTAGGTTCCTTTGCAGAAAATCTTTGAGCACTTTGCAGGCAAGTTCATGGGTGTATTCAAACGATTGGATTAGCCCCTGCTTTTCAAGTGTACTAAGCTCTCTCTCGTTTGACAAAGCGACTGCTTCTTGAAACTGCGTATGCGCTTTTTTGTAGTGCCCTTTAGAGTTTTTGGTGGTGCCCTTTACATGTAAAGTGACGTGCAAGAACGGATTTTGCAACCTTAAGCCCAAAGGATGACTATGAAGTTTGCCGTATCGCTTAGCGCTGATGATACGTTTTATCGTTACAACCCCTGCGGTGCGGAAAAATTTTCCATCTACACAGTACATACCAATCCCAACGGGCTAACGTATGCGCTTTTAAAAACGGTGAAAAATCCGTGGTGCGATATAGAGGGTGCCATGTGCTCTCCCGAGATGCGTTATGGTGAGTGTGCGCTGGATATGAAACAAGATTTAGAGCATATTGTCGATCACTACGCTATTTTGGAGGTGCTTTCACGCTGTACCTACCTTTTGGGCGACAACTTTTGCGACAACACCAAACGCGCCATGCACAACGCAGGCATTAAAACCTACAACGTACCGCCGTTTATTTCCATGATCGACAAGATCATCACCCACTTTTTAATAGGAGTCAACATTGCAGATTCAGCTGAACACATCCATTATGCATCTTGAGGACGATCCACTAGACATCGGTTATGCGTCTGAGAAGGTTGCGCTAAAAGACCTTGAGGGCAAAAATGTCGTCGTGGGCGGGCAAAACGGCAAAACGCAACTGTTGATTTCTCTGCCGTTTATTGACGAGCCGATCGCACAAGAGCTTGAAACTATTGGTGCATCGCTTCCCAAAGGCGGAGAGCATGAAGTGACCGCTGCGATTGTTGTAGCCAATGAAAGCCATGCCAATCCCAATATTGAAGGAATGGATTTTTATGTGGATGCCGAGGGTGAATTTGGAGATTGGTACGGCACGCGCATTGCCGATGGCGAGTGCGCTAAGGAGCTAACTAAAGCGCTGGTGCTTATTAGCAAAGACGGCGCGATTTTTTATGATGATTTTCTCACCAACCTGCATGACGGATTTAACCAAGAGACCCTTGCACGAAAAATCTATGCGGCACAAACGTGCTATACCGGAAAAGGATGCCATTAAATGAGTGAACTAATACAACAGATCAAAGCGGAGATCCGCAACCAGAGCACCGTGCCTTACTTTGGGCTGGGAATTTTTGAGGGTGTTAGCACCAAAGAGGGCGAGCAGATGCCTTATGATTCAGATTCGATGATTTTGATGATGAATCAGGGCCGCCCCATGAGCCAGCGCTTGATGTTTGAATATTCACGCGCGGCCATGCACCTTGAGCAGCGCCGTGGCGTGGATTATATGCGTCAGCTAATGAATTGGATTTATACCAAAGAGTTTGAGCCGACTGCATTGCAAAAAGCAATTGTCGATATGTCGCCGCGCTATATTGTCGATACCAACCGCGATTCCAAAATCCAAGAGTTACTGGCGTTTACGTCGCACTATGTCGTGATTGGAAAATCGCGTATTGTCGGTAACGACTACCGCTTTGAAGTGTTTGAGTATGACGTGGAGAACAAAAAGTACTTTCTGGTCGAAGAGGAAGCGCTTGGCGATGATAAGATCGTACTCTTTAAGCCGATGGGCTCCACTTTGCCCGAGCCGAGCTTTATCATCTCCGATGCCGATTATGTAGATTGGCTTACCGAAGCGATGGGCGGTTTTGCCGTGCCACCGACGCTTAAAAGCTACCGTAAAACCAAGAAATACCTCTTTTTAGGCACCTATTTCGACCGCGACACCGACCGAATGGTGGCCAACGAAATTACGCTTGATCTTGAAGGCGGCTACGTCATTACCGACAAAGAGCTTGGCAAAAAAGAGCAAAAATTTATCGACAAACACAATCTTGAAGTGATCGATATGTCACTCTCTGAATTTATCACAGCATTTGTAAACTAAGGAGCGCCCATGCCTATGATACCCACCGTAAAAGACCTTTCACCGCGAGGAGAGCGCTATTTTGATCTCTTCTCCAAATTGCTTAATGACCGCGTTATCGTGATTACCGAACCGGTAGATGATCATATGATGGGGGTCATTGTCTCTCAGCTACTCTATCTTGAAGCACTCGATTCAGACGAGCCGATTCACATGTATATCAGCTCTCCGGGCGGTTCGGTAATGGCGGGACTTGCGATACTCGATACCATGCAGCTTATCTCTGCGCCCGTACACACTTATGCCATGGGTATGGTAGCTTCGATGGCTGCCGTGCTTTTTACCTGTGGCGAGAGCGGGCATCGCTATATTCTGCCCAATGCCGAAGTGATGATTCACCAACCACTTGGCGGCGCTTCGGGGCAGGCAAGTGATATTGAGATTCAGGCCAATCATATCTTGAACCTCAAAAAGCGTCTTTATAAGATTTTGGCTAAAGCCACGGGCAAAAACGTACGCACTATTGAAAAAGAGAGTGATCGCGATAACTATTTTACGGCAGACGAGGCGGTTACGTTCGGATTGGCCGACACGGTACTGGATAAACTTGGGTTAAAGGATGAGGTATGAGTACTAGCAACATAGAAAAAACCTGTTCATTTTGCGGAAGAAAGCAGAGCGAAGTTAAGAAGATGTTTAGCTCTGAAAAAACGCATATCTGTAATGACTGTGTGACTACATGTAGCAATATCTTGCAAAAAGAGGTAAAGTACGAAGAGCGCCAGCAGATGCACCAGCAACTGCCTAAACCTGAGAAAATCGTAGAGTTTTTAGACAAATACATCATTGGCCAAGAGAGTGCCAAAAAGGTAATGGCCGTCGCACTCTATAACCACTACAAACGTATTGAAAACCCGATTTACAATAATGTTGAACTCGAAAAATCCAATATTTTGCTGCTGGGACCAACCGGAAGTGGTAAAACGCTACTGGCCAAATCACTTGCGCGCATTATGAATGTGCCTTTTGCCATTGCCGATGCTACGGCACTTACCGAAGCAGGCTATGTGGGTGAGGATGTCGAGAGCATTCTCTCACGTCTACTTGCTGCTGCCAATTACGACATTGAACTGGCACAGCGTGGGATTGTCTATATCGACGAGATTGACAAAATTGCACGTAAAAGTGAGAGTTCTACCATGGGACGCGATGTGTCTGGCGAGGGTGTACAACAGGGGTTGCTCAAAATTTTAGAGGGTTCCGAGGTGTATGTACCGGTTAAAGGAAGCCGCAAAAACTCTACTACCGAAACCGTGCTTTTTGATACGACGCACGTACTGTTTGTTTGTGGTGGCGCATTTGTAGGGCTGGTTCCTGACAGGCATGTTAAAAAGAGCAACCGAGTCGGTTTTTCCAAAGTACAAAAAGCCGAAATGGCCAAAGAGCCCAAAATTGATCAAAAAGCGCTAGTGCAGTACGGCATTATCCCTGAATTTATCGGGCGTATCCCCGTTATCGCCCAACTGCGCGAACTGGATAAAGAGCAGATGATGCAGATACTCCAAGAGCCTGACAATGCGCTTATTAAACAGTATCAGGCACTTTTTGAAATGGATGGCATTGCACTCGAATTTGAAGAAGCGGCCATCGGCGCTATTGCTCAAAGCGCTATTGACAAAGGGGTAGGAGCACGCGGTCTTCGCGGTATTATTGAAGATTCAATGTTGCCACTGCAATTTAGCTGTCCATCAAAAGAGAATCTTGAGCGCGTTATTATTACCGAAGCGGTAATCGAAGATCCTGAAGCGAATGAACCGATTTACATGTACAAAAAAGAGGAGAGCGCGGAGGGGTAAAGTCATATAAATAGTCAGCCCTGAAAAACCTGTATCCATTTAGACCGACCATTTTTACATTCACAATATT
>JBNKLA010000052.1:0-22323 GCA_050292115.1 Sulfurimonadaceae bacterium
AACCCGCCGAAGGGGAGCATGAACGACGCGGTGATGAAGTCGACCCAGTCGAAGAAGTTCTTCGATCCGAAAGTGAGCATCTCGCCGTAGGCCGAGGTGTTCGACAGCAGCGCAACGATGCCCACCAGATAAAAAAAGAGCCCCGCGGCGGCCGAAGCCTTGAAGCGGCTGAAGCCGAACCTGTCGATCAGGTACTGCACCATCGGTTCGGTCAGCGACACCGCCGACGTCAGCCCCGCGAACGCCAGCGCGATGAAAAAGAGGATGGCGAAGACGTTGCCCAGCACGCCCATCTCGTAATAGACCGCCGGAAGCGAAATGAAGACCAGCCCCGGCCCCTTGGCGGGTTCCGCGCCGTACTGGTACAAAAAGGTGAACAGCGTCAGCCCGGCCAGCAGCGCGATGGCGGTGTCAAGCCCGACGACGATCAGCGAGCTTTTCGCCAGGTCGCTCTGCTTGGGGAGGGAAGACGCGTAGGTCAGGATCGCGCCCATCCCCAGCGAAACGGTGAAAAACGCATGCCCCACCGCGGTCACGAACGCCTCGGAGCTGAGCTTGCTCCAATCGGGGGTGAACATGAAACTGAAAGCCTGCGAAAAACCATCGAGCGTCACGGCGTAGAAGAACATGCCCGAGACGATGACGATAAGCAGCGGCATCAGCACGAGGTTGAGCTTCTCGATGCCCCCTTTGATCCCGCGAACGAGGATCGAAGTGATGATCAGAAACGAAACCGTATGGAAAAGCACCTGCGTTCCGATGCCCTCTTTAAGCATCCCCATGAAATGCGTTTCGGCTTCCGAAACCGAAGAGGGCAGACTCGTGAGCGCCACAAAGATGTAGTGCAGAATCCACCCGATGACGACCGAGTAGAACGTCATGATCAGCAGCCCGGCCCAAATGCCCATCATCCCCGCCGTGCGCCATGCGCCCTTGTGACGCGGCGTCAATTTCGCGAAGCTGGCCGCGGCATCGCTGCGCCCCAGGTAACCGATCAGCATCTCCGCGATCATGACGGTGAAACCGATGCCCATCACCGTGATCAGATAGACCAGCACGAACGCGCCCCCACCGTACTCGCCGGTGATGTAGGGAAACTTCCAGATGTTGCCCAGACCGACGGCGCTGCCGGCCGCCGCCAAGATGAATCCGATCCTGCTAAAACGCGCTATTTTCATAAGTCCCAACCCCTTTGTACAGGCCCATTATAGCAAAGTGGGAAATATCTTGCGAGCGATATTGACAAATCAAAAAATTTGGAATATAATTTCGCCTCACTAATCGGAAGAATCGTTTCGGATGGTGTCAGGTCCGGGGTGTAGCTCAGTATGGTTAGAGTACTTGGTTTGGGACCAAGGGGCCGGAGGTTCGAGTCCTCTCACCCCGACCACCCTATGTAGCAAACACAAGTTGTGGTGGGTATAGCTCAGTTGGTTAGAGCACCAGTTTGTGGCACTGGGGGTCGCGGGTTCGAACCCCGTTACCCACCCCATGTTTCAAAAACAAGTGTTTGATACAGTAGCCATATTTAGACGTTGTGCGCCCGTAGCTCAACTGGATAGAGTATCGGACTTCGGATCCGACGGTTATAGGTTCGAATCCTATCGGGCGTGCCATAACTGTTGAATGTGCGTCCTTAGCTCAGCTGGATAGAGCAATGCCCTTCTAAGGCATCGGTCAAAGGTTCGAATCCTTTAGGGCGTGCCACTTTTTTTTAATGTTTACGCGGACGTGGTGAAATTGGTAGACACGCCAGACTTAGGATCTGGTGCCGCAAGGTGTGAAGGTTCAAGTCCTTTCGTCCGCACCATCTTTTTTCTTTCTTCTTAAAACATAAAATGCGTTCGTGGTGAAATTGGTAGACACGCTAGATTCAGGTTCTAGTGTCAGCAATGACGTGGAGGTTCAAGTCCTCTCGAGCGCACCACCTATTTGACGATATAATCCGCTATTGCATTGATGTCCGCTTCGCTAAGTCCTTTAACCTGAAGTCCCATCAGTTTTTTCATACTACTGCCGTAACTACCGTCTTGATACCCTTTCATTGCCGCAATAAAATCGGCTTTAGACATATCTTTGATGATTTTACTCTTTTTGAGTGCCACTTTTTCACCTGTTGCGCCGTGGCATTGGGCACATTTTTTATAAAGTGCAGCCCCGTCGGCAAAGAGAGCCGGTGTACTCAACGCAACAATAACAACCGTTTTTACAATAGCATTCATATCGTCTCCTTCATATATCACAGCATTATACCACGGTAAGCGGCACTAAAGTACCGCAACAAAAACGCCTCCGCGACGATAGATATAGAGCCGTTTCTTACTTATGCCTTTAAGCGCATTTTTAAACGTATCTATCCCGTCAATCTCTTCGTTTTCAACCTGAACGATAATATCGCCGACATTAAATCCCGCTTTTTGCGCATCGCTATCATCATCAACCGCATTGACAAACACGCCATTAATACGCTCGGATAGTCCCAGTTTATGGCGAATTTCATCACTAAGCGCCTCTACATGTAAGCCCTCGTATTCATAACCATAACCGCTGGAGTGGCTCTTGTTTTCGGCACTCCCCAGTTTAACTTGCTTTTTAGACACATGTTTATTACGTATAAATTCAATACTGACACTGGTGTTGGGCTCCATAGCACCAATCCTATTACGAAGCGACGCCGCGGATTCGACGCTTTTACCATCAACCGAAATAATTAAATCGCCCCGTTTAAGGCCTGCTTCTGCTGCCGGTGTATTCTCTTCAACTCCGGTAACAAGCGCACCGGATCGTTTGTTGTAAAAACTGCTAAGGTCTTCGCTGACATCGGAAATATTTACACCCAGATAGGCTCGGGTAAATTTGCCGTCGTCAATGAGTGATTTGGCAATATTCATTGCCATATTGGAAGGAATGGCAAAGCCGATCCCCACATTGCCGCCGCTTTTGGAGATAATGGCGCTGTTAATGCCGACCAACTGGCCTGCCGAGTTAATCAACGCACCGCCTGAATTGCCTGGATTGATAGGGGCATCGGTTTGAATAAAGTCTTCATATTCCGTAATGCCTACCGATGAGCGACGCGTTGCCGAAACAATGCCCTGCGTAATGGTCTCGCCCACACCAAACGGATTGCCGATGGCAAATACGATATCGCCGATCTCAACCTTGTCTGAATCGTAAAAGGTAATGGCATTAAGACCCTTCGCGTCAATTTTAATGACTGCCAGATCGCTTTTTTCATCCGTGCCGATCAACTCGGCATCATACTCTTTTTTGACACCGGGTATGGAGACCTTGATCTTATCCGCACCCTCTACCACATGGTTATTGGTTACGATATAACCGCCTTGCGTAACAATCACACCAGAGCCCAAAGCGCGCTGAATACGATCTTGGGGGATATTTTTAAATCCGCGAAAAAATTGATCGAAGAAGGGGTCTCCAAATAAAGGGTTGGCGTAATTGTTACGCATTTTAAGATTTTTTTCGGTTGAGATATTAACCACCGAAGAGCGTACCTCTTTGAGAATATTGCTGTATGAGAGCAGATACTCTTTTTGCGTTGGATATTTACGATCCGTATCCGAATCGGCCTGCTGAAACTCAACGTTTTTATCAAATAGTCCTGCATGTAGAAGCGAAACGCACAATGTTGTTGCTATTAACCATAATTTCATAGTATCCTCCTGGAAAAATGTATTGACGCGGTTATTGTAAAAAAAATTGTTAAATGGTTGCACTATAAGCTTATCTTAATGCGTATCTGACTATAAGAGTACAAACTTACTCAACAAAGAACGATATGCCAAAAACACTGCTGACCCACTATCTTCAGGAGCTGATTGATGATTTCATCAGCAAATACCTCTTTTTTGATCTTGACACCCCTGAAGAGAAACTTATTCAAATGGAGGGTGTTTTTTCGGATGTTACACGCCATATTTTACTTTCTGATGAAGGTGCACTCAAACAGACATGCTTTCGACTCGCAGAGATTGCTATAGCATTTGAGATCGATTACGTTGTTATCATTAATCAAATCAATTATCTCTATCTCTCTGTCTCTCAAACGCTGATTGATAAACAGCTTGATTATGATCATCTGGCCAAACTACTTGAATCCCGTGCCACGATGGAGCATATCATCGCCAAAGCGTATCTGGATCACTACCTGCAAAAAGCATCTTCGGCAAACCGTGTTCGTCTGGCTTCATTAAACGACATGGTCGAAAAACGAGTAGTGCGCTATTATGAAGAGCATCTGCTCTGGCTTAACAAGCTTATAGCGGCCGTCAAAACGCTTGATCCCAAAGCGACACCGGAGCTGGATGCTTCGCTGTGCCATTTTGGGACATGGCTACATACCGACGCCAAAATCGTGATAAAGAACAACTCGAAATATCGTAACCTTATTACACTCCATGAAAAGCTACACAATATTGCCGCACTCACCCACAGACAGTTTTTAAAGCAACATATTGACTACCATGTGCTGATGAACTATCTTGAAAAATGCGAAATGCTTTCGCTGGCAATAGGCGCGGAATTGGCGCTTATCGACAATACTATTATTGTGAAACAAGCTACCAAAGACAAGTTAACCGGCGCACTCAACCGCAATGCGCTTGAATCGATCTTTATGAACCAATTTGAACTGACCATAGCGACCGACAGTTCTCTAATTATGGCCATGTGCGACCTTGACAACTTTAAACACATCAACGACACCTATGGGCACGTCGCAGGCGACATGCTACTCAAGCGCTTTGTCGAAAATACACAAACGCTTCTTAGAGACTCCGATATCGTTATTCGCTACGGCGGCGAAGAGTTTATTATTTTGCTACCCAATACAACCCAGTCTTTTGCGCAACGCAAACTCAATGATGTTCGCGAGGCGTTTCAAGAGAGCACTATCGATTTTGATACCTACAACGTTAAAACCACTGTTAGTATCGGCTTTATCGAAATCATCCCGCGTGAGGGCGTACACTACGGTAATGAGACAATCACAAGATATATCAAACATGCCGATCAAAACCTCTATCATGCCAAAAAAGGCGGAAAAAATAGAGTCTATACCGATACGGTTTTCTGTTAATAACTGACCTTACGCACCAGAAGAGAGTTTTTTGGGGCATAAGGCTCAAATAGTGGCTCCCTTTTCTTACATGTAAGCATTTAACATTCTCGACTTTTTTTAAAAAATTGAGATTTACTCACTGGCGTGTTTTTTCTAGCCTTTTGTGCTAATTTGTATTAAACTTCTTGCAAAACTCCCAGATAGTCTCAGCACTTAAAAGTGAAGTCTATTATATAAGGGATGCAATTTTCGTGAATAACTCACAAAAACACAAATCATTTTATGACCGACATGTGACCCAAAAAATGCCATAATGCCAACTCTTGTGAAAATTTCATTGTAAAGTGTCTTATCGCAAGCTTTACATGTAAATACGGATGAGATCAATAAGTCTTCTAATTGACTCCTCTGAACAAAAAAGGGGTTATGGGGTATTTGGCCAGAATCGGTAGCACATGTAAAGCGAAGTAAGAGAAAAAAATAGAGAATGCAAAGGTCATGTCGAATGAACACGTCGTCAATTATTACCAATAATCACGCTATCGTACTACTTGTTGCTCTAGGAATCATCGGAGCTTACGCCTTGGTTATATCAGAATATATTATTCTGTCATTATCGATTGTTGCGATTGTAGTTGCTCTCGTTATTCCTGCACGTACATCCTCTTCACAAGAGGATCAATTAATGCAACAAGCACACGCCGCCTTGGATGCGATAGCAGACGGAACGTTTGATGCCAAAATTACCAATATATCCGGCACCAACACACTCGAATCGAAATTGGCTCAATCTTACAACGATGCTCTTCATCAAATAGAAGCCTTTTTAGATAATCTCACCTCCATGTTTCAGCATATTTCACACACCGATGCTACAATGGATATTTCAATTTTTAACGGCAAATTCAAATCGGCTGCTACCTTGCTAAATCACAATATTGAAGCCCTTATGGTCGGAGAAGAAGCAAAAGTCAAAGGTGATCTTTCGCTTCGTTTTGGTAAGCTTGGCGGTGGAATGGGGCATAGCTTAAGCGTGGTACAAAACGGATTAATCAACGCCTCAAATGATGCGAACAACATTGTAGACGCCGCGCAAAATACGGCCGAACAATCTTCAAGTAGCCTTGATAACGTGCTCGCAATCAAAGATCGGCTGGCTCAACTGATCACATTAATTGGCTCTTCACATGACGGCATTGTGAGCCTAGAGGAGCGTTCGCAAGAGATCTCGACGGTACTCAGCCTCATTAAAGATATTGCAGATCAAACCAATCTTTTAGCACTTAATGCCGCTATCGAAGCAGCCCGTGCCGGTGAGCATGGCCGCGGTTTTGCCGTGGTCGCCGATGAAGTTCGTAAACTCGCCGAAAGAACGCAAAAAGCTACCAATGAGATTGAGATTAACATCTCTACCCTCCAACAAGACGTCAACGATATGCGCACCAACTCCGAAGAGATCACCAATATCGCGCAAGACTCCTCCAATACCATTCATGAATTTAGTGATACCTTCGCGGAGCTTAACGCTTTAGCCAAACGCTCTAGCGAATCTGCCATCAAAGTGCAAAACAGGCTCTTTACCACTTTGGTCAAAACGGATCATATTATTTTTAAATCCAATGCCTACGCCAGCGTTTTACATGACGATAGTACTTTGAATGCAATAGATCACCTGAACTGTAGAATGGGTAAATGGTACGCCGGTGAGGGCAAAACACGATTTGGTGCCACACAAACGTTCCGTACACTCGAACAGCCTCATAAGGTTGTGCATCAAGAGGTAGCCAAAAACTTTGAGTTGGTCAAATCGGGCGAAGCATTTAAAGGTAACAATCCTGAAGTATTAGTAGAAAATTTTTCGATTATGGAAGATGCATCCGAAACGCTATTTGCCAGTCTTGATACGATGCTTGATGAGTTTGATAAAACAAATACTTAATGGGAAAATGGTGCTCGATACTGGATTTGAACCAGTGACCACCACCATGTCAAGGTGGCACTCTACCACTGAGTTAACCGAGCACGCTCATTATTGAAGGACGAAAGTATAGCAAAACTCTTTGGGTTTTTCAAGATGCACAACGCTTTGGTCTGAAATTTAAAAACAGTAGCCACAACACCGCCACATCAATCATCACATCGGCAAAATTGAATACCGCAAATTCAAAACCCCAGTGATAGTAGACATAATCCACCACTCCGCCGTGGATAAAACGGTCATACACATTTGAAAAGCCCGCACCCACCAAAATGCCGCCGGCGACTACATAGCAATTTTTGCGCAGACTCAAAATATAGCCTGCAACGCCTATAATCAAAACTACTTGAAGCCATTTAAGCCATTCACCCAAAAAAGCAAACATGGAAAATGCGACACCCTTGTTATACACCAACGTCAGATCGATATAATCGGAGTAGTAGCGAAACCCGCCGATAAAGAGCTCTTTAATACTTTGATCGATAATAAAGATGCCCGCCATCGCAAGCATCATAGCTACAATTCTCTTAACCATTGAGCGCCTGTTTGAAAAAATCGCTAAGCTGATCCATTGCGCTGTTCATGGCTTTTGCATCTTTGGCCTCAAGCAACAGTCGCAACTTATTTTCGGTTCCCGAATAGCGCACCAGATGGCGAATATGCCGTGCATCCAGTTCGCTTAGCAGTGCATCCAATCCTTCAATCTCTTCAAGCGGCTTTTTTACCTTTACATGTAAGTTCACCAGCTTTTGCGGATAGAGTGAAAACGGGCGCAGTACCTCACTCGCTTTTTTGCCGCTACGCAGTACCAAAGCCAGCGTTTGAAGCGCGCTCACCAAACCATCGCCCGTTTTGGCAAAATCGTGTAAAATAATATGCCCGCTCTGTTCGCCGCCAAAGTTGATACCCTGTGCGTTCATCACCTCAAGCACATGTTTATCGCCGACACTGCAACGATGCAGTCTAAGACCCCGCTCTTTAAGTGCGTCTTCAAGACCCTGATTACTCATCACCGTGGCGACAATGCCGTCGCCTTTTAGCTGTCCGCTCTTATGCAGGTAAAGTCCAAGCGCGCCGAGGAGCTGATCGCCGTCAACCACCTCGCCCTTCTCGTCAATCACCACCAACCGATCCGCATCGCCGTCAAGCGCAAAGCCGATATCGGCGCGATATTGACGCACGGCTTCTTGCACGTCTTTGGGATGAAGTGCGCCACAATCTTCGTTGATATTAAAACCATCGGGTTTATTATGCAGTACAATCACTTCGGCGCCCAGCTCTTCAAGCACGGTTGGCCCCACTTTGTACGCCGCGCCGTTGGCGGTATCAAGTACAATACGAAGCCCCTGAAGGCTTAGATCGCGCGGAAACGAGTTTTTGAGCTGCACGATATAGCGGCCGATCACGTCATCGATACGCTTGGCCGAACCGATTTTTTTACCGCCCACGTTGGCATCGTGAAGCAGATCGTCATTATGAATAATCGCTTCAATTTCGCGCTCAACCTCTTCGCTAAGCTTATCACCCTGTGCATCGAAAAATTTAATGCCGTTATCGTCATACGGATTATGACTCGCCGAGATCATAATACCCGCGTCACAGCGCATGTTTTCGGTCAAAAATGCGATGGCGGGCGTGGGCATGGGACCAATCTGCACCACATCATACCCCACGGCGGTAAGCCCGCTTACAATGGCGTTTTCGATCATATAACCGCTACGGCGCGTATCTTTGCCCACCAAAATTTTACGCATTTTGGCCTGTTTCTTAAAATAGATCCCCGCGCCCATGGCGACCTTCATGGCCAGTGCCGCATTTAAAAACCCGCCTGCTTCGCCTCTTACGCCATCTGTACCGAATAATCGCATTTTTTTCCCTGCACGCTGGATTTTTTGTTAAACATAACTTAATTTTAAGAATCTTTAAGGTAGTATTCTACCCTAAAAAAATTTTGATAAGGATAAATGCTTATGGCAAACCACAAGTCAGCATTGAAACGTATCCGTCAGACTGAAAAACGTACCGAGCGCAACCGCTATTACCGCACGCGTATGAAAAATATCGTAAAAGCGGTACGTTCAGCTGTCGAAGAAGGAAACAAGGAAGAAGCGCAAGCCGCATTCAAAGTCGCAAACCAACAGCTCCACAAATTCGTGAGCAAAGGTATCTTGAAAAAAGAGACTGCCGCACGCAAAGTCAGTCGTCTTAACAGCGCTGTCAAAGCTCTCGCGTAGCACACCTCCTAACGCAGGCCCACTGTGCTCGCCGATAAACTCACTCCATTTATCAACCGGTACAACGAACTGAGCGATCTGCTCAGTGCTCCGGAAGTCATCAACGATATCAAACGCATGACCGAACTCTCTAAAGAGCAATCAAGCTTGCAGGAAATTGTCGATACGGCCAAAGAGTACAAAAACGTACTCTCTGACATTAGCGACAACAAAGAGATGCTAAGCGACCCCGAACTTGGCGAACTTGCCAAAGAGGAGCTTAAAGAGCTTGAAGCCCGCGTGCCTGAACTTGAAGACGAAATCAAGTTGCTTTTAATGCCCAAAGACCCCAATGATGAGCGCAACACAATCATTGAGATGCGCGCGGGAACGGGCGGGGATGAAGCCGCTATTTTTGTAGGCGATCTTTTTAACGCCTACATGCGCTACACCGAAGTGCGCGGCTGGAAAGTGGAGCTGATGGACGCTTCGCCCTCCGAAGCAGGTGGCTACAAGGACATTACCGCGCTCATTAAAGGCGAAAACGTCTACAGCCGCATGAAATATGAGGGCGGCACGCATCGTGTGCAACGCGTTCCCGCGACCGAATCGCAGGGGCGTGTGCACACCTCGGCCATTACCGTGGCGATTATGCCTGAAGTTGACGACGTAGAGGTCAAAATTGACCCTAACGATCTTAAAATCGACGTGATGCGCTCCAGCGGTTGTGGCGGCCAATCGGTCAATACTACCGATTCGGCGGTGCGTATTACCCATATTCCCTCGGGAATCGTCGTGACCAATCAAGACCAGAAGTCACAGCACAAAAATAAAGACAAAGCCATGAAAGTACTCAAGGCGCGTCTTTATGATCTTGAGATGCAGCAAAAACTCGAAGCCGAAGGCGCGGCGCGTAAAGATCAGGTGGGCACGGGCGATAGAAGCGGTCGTATCCGCACCTACAACTACCCACAAAACCGCATCTCCGATCACCGTATTACGCTCACGCTCTATCGTCTCAACGAGATTATGCAAGGCGGTCTTTTTGATGAGATTATCGACCCGCTTATCGCCGATACGCAGGCCAAGCTAATCGAAGCGGCGGGGCTATAACAACCGCCACGTCGTACTAAACGTCGGCGTCACTTCGCCTTTAAACGTAATCACTCCCGATTCCACTCCCAAATAGAGCGTATCACCGCTACGCGGATACACCTCGGCGCTATCACCGACAAGCCCCTCTTGATTCGCACGGTAAAAACAGGCCGCCATACCCGTGCCGCAGGCCAGTGTTTCATCCTCCACCCCGCGCTCATAGGTTCTTACATATAAGTTACCCTCAGCACTTATCGATGCAATATTGACATTGGCGTTGTACTCATGACGTAGCGCTCTGGCCTCTTTGATATCGAAATGCTGCATATCCGCATCAAACGTTACCAGATGCGGCACACCCGTATCGATAAGCCACCATGTTTTATTGTTTACATGTAAGCCTTTTTCAATAATCTTCGGCGGCGTCAGATCGCTTTGTACCATAGTGCCCTCTACCTGCGCATTAATCACACCCGCACCTGTCAAAAACGCCATTTTTGCAGGTGCCAGATCGTGTGTGTAGGCATAGTGGGCGCAAGCGCGCGAACCGTTACCACACATATCGGCTCTGCTTCCATCAGAGTTGTAAAACTGCCACTCAAAATCGTGCGTATCATGCGGCAATAACACAATCAATCCATCGGCACCAATGCCGTTTTGACGGTCGCAAAGCTCCTGTGCCAAGGTAACGCGATCTTTTTTAACAAAAGTATGAAACAGCACAAAATCGTTGCCGTTGGCTGAATATTTGCAGATGTACATGTAAGACTCTTTTTTAGTAATTATACTTCGCTTTGAGCATATCGACAAAGCGTTCGCATTCGTGTTGCAAGTGCTTCAAGTCGTTGCTGTTGTCGATCACCCAGGTTGCACGCACTTTTTTTTCTTCGATATCCAATTGCGATTCAATGCGTCGTAACGCCTCGTCGCGCCCAAAACCGCTACGTTTCATAAAACGTTCAAGTTGCAACTCTTTGGGTGTATACACCACCACGGAATTGGCAATATCATAATGTTGCGTCTCAAAAAAAAGCGGTATGTCAATAAGATACGGAAACTTGAACGCATCTTGTTTTGCACTTTGCGTTTCGATCTCACTGCGGATTTTCGGGTGCAAATACGCCTCAAGCTCTGCTTTGGCCTGCGGATTGGAAAAGATCACGCCGCCCAATGCGCTACGATCCACCACGCCCTTATCGACAAATTGCGTGCCAAAGGTTTCGGCCACCCACGCACTGTTTTCATCCAGCAAACGGTGGGCAATCGCATCGGCATCAATCACCCGCAGACCATGCAAGGCCAGCAATGATGCCACCGTACTTTTGCCCGTGGCAATGCCGCCGGTAAGCGCTATGGCGTACTCATAAGCCATTAGTTGCGAATCACGCCCAGATACGTTTTACGGATGTAATTTGGCATCGCAAACGCCGCCGTGTGGATGTCGCAGTTGTAATACTGTACGCCCTCAAGCAGATCGCTACGCTGTAAAATCACATCGGCCGTAGGGTGGTACTCCTTGCTAGAGAGCAAAAGGGTACGCTCACCCAGAGTATAAGGCATAATGATCTTGTAGTAATTGCCCAGCACTTGCATAAGTTGTCTGTTCGCTTCGACCTCATCGAGATTCGGATGCGTCATCACAACAAGGCCATCCGCTTTGCCCACGCGCGAAAGATGCGCTAAAAGCGCCGCATCGCCGTCGGCCTCGCACACGATCAGATCATAGCTACTGTCGCTAAGTTCACGGATGCTCTCAAGCGCACGGGTAGCTAAAATCGTGGTGCCCTCAACATAAGCGTAACGTGAAAGCTCATCTTGCAGTAGCGTATCATCATCACTGATAATCAGGATCTTTTCGGGATTTTTATGGGTACACATGCCAACGTGTACCATCATCTCGGGATAGACAAAAGGTTTCATCAATACATTTTCCTACAGTTCAAGTAGCGCGATTGTAGCATAGGCGCATTAAAGTTATGTTGTTAGCGAAACCGTCTAAACACTTTTTCAAAATCCAGTGAAACCTTACATGTAGTCGCTTCAAAGCGATAGGTTTCGCTCTCAAAATCTCCCTGTTTGTCATACGACCTGCCCTCAAGTTTATACACTTTGGCCATAAGTGCATCGGGGTAGATTAAAATATAGTAATTTACTTTTTCGGCTTCATAAATCTCAAACTTGTAATACTCATCGCGCTTTGCCGTTGCGGGGCTTAAAATCTCAACGACAATCTCCGGCGCTCTGGTAAGATAGGCTTCGTTTTGTTCGTTACATGTAAGGACGATATCAGGTCGTAAAACGGTATTGTCGCTCACTTTATAATCAACTTCACCCAATACTTCACATATCTCACATGCATCAAGCTGATCTCTAAAATTGTATATAATCTCCGCCGCTAGGCTTTGATGCTTTCGCACGGGAGCGGGGCTCATCGCAACGGCGATACCGTTTATAAGCTCCCACTCTCCTTCCCACAATTTGTAGTCGTCATAGCTGTAATTGATATCTTCGAGTTGTAGCGCGCCCATGAGTTCCCTTTACGGTTATTATAGCTGAATTTTAACTGTCGCTATTGAAGATATCGCGCGTATAGACTTTGGCTTTGACATCCATAATATCCTCGGAGAGCCGATTGGCGATGATGACATCAGAGACTTTCTTAAACGCCTCAAGCTCTTTAATAACGCGAGAGTGAAAGAACTCCTCTTCCTCCATAACCGGCTCATAAATGACCACTTCAATCCCTTTGGCTTTGATGCGTTTCATAATGCCCTGAATTGCGGAGCTACGAAAATTATCGCTTCCCGCTTTCATTACCAAACGGTACACCCCGACCACTTTGGGATTTTTGCTAATAATCGAATCGGCAATAAAATCTTTACGCGTGCTGTTGGCGTTTACAATCGCTTCGATCATATTGCTAGGCACGTCTTTGTAGTTGGCTAGTAGCTGCTTGGTGTCTTTGGGCAGGCAGTAACCGCCATAACCGAAACTTGGGTTGTTGTAGTGTGTCCCAATACGCGGATCAAGCCCTACGCCTTCGATAATCTGGCGGGTATCGAGGTTGTGGGTCTGGGCATAAGAGTCCAGCTCGTTAAAGTACGCTACACGCATGGCAAGATAGGTATTGGCAAAGAGTTTGATCGCTTCGGCTTCGGTAGGGTCGGTAAAGAGAATGTCGATATTCTCTTTAATAGCGCCTTCAGCCAGAAGATTCGCAAAGGTTGCGGCGCGCTCGGATTTTTCGCCCACGATAATGCGCGAGGGGTAGAGGTTGTCATAAAGCGCTTTGCCCTCACGCAAAAACTCTGGGCTAAAGATGATATTTTGCGTATTAAACCTTACATGTAAGCCTTTAGTATAGCCCACGGGGATGGTACTTTTGATCACCATAACGGCATCAGGGTTGATGCTAAGCACATCGGCAATGACAAACTCGATACTTTTGGTATTAAAATAGTTGGTTTCGGGGTCGTAATCGGTCGGCGTGGCGATGATGACGAAATCGGCACCCCTATACGCCTCTTCTTTGTCAAGCGTGGCCTTGAAATTCAGATCATCGCGCTTTAAATAGTTTTCAATCTCCACATCTTCAATCGGCGACTCTTGACGTTGAAGCATCTCCACTTTTTCGGGGATAATATCAAGCGCGACTACTTCGTTATTCTGGGCAAGCAACAGGGCATTGGAGAGCCCTACATAACCCGTTCCGGCAATGGCTATTTTCATCTTCAACCTTTACATGTAAGAACTGGCGCGACTTTATCAAAAAATAGTAAAGCGATGCGCCTATTTAACTACAAACCACGGATTCAGCAGATCCTCTTTGTTGTACACCACCGGCTGATCGGATTCAAACCGATACGTCATCTTCCCCGCTTCGCGCACAATGGCATCGGCCGCGGCGGTATCCCACTCCATGGTTGGAGCCAGACGGGGGTAGATATCGGCTTCGCCCTCGGCCACCATGCAAAGTTTGAGCGAACTGCCTTTTGAGACCTGATTCACTTTTTGCGTCTCAAGCGCATCGATAAAAGCCTGAGTCTCCTGCGAGAGATGCGATTTTGACGCAACCACGTTAAGCTCTTTTTCGGGAGTATCGTTTACATGTAACGGTAATTTCTCGCCGTTTTTTGTGGCACCTGCACCTTTTTTTGCGGCGTACATATCGCCAATTGCAGGAGCATACACCACGCCCAGAACCGGAGTGTTTTTATGAATCAGCGCGATATTGATCGTAAACTCGCCGTTTTTCTTGATAAACTCCTTGGTGCCGTCGATGGGATCAATACACCAGTAATACTCCCAATCTTTGCGCGCTTCATACGCAATGGCTTTGTTCTCCTCAGAGAGCATGGGAATGTCAGGATAGAGGTTTAAAAGGGCGTTGCAGATAATCTCATTAGCGTGAATATCCGCTTCGGTCAGCGGGGATTTATCGTCTTTGTATTCCACGCTAAAATCTTTGCGATAAATGTCCATCACCGCATCGCCCGCCTCTTTGGCAATGGCGGTAATATCTTTAAGTTTAACAGCTTCAAGCATCAGTGTATCCTTTCGCTTTCAAATAATCGCTAATCTGCGCCACCGATGCTTCAATATCCTGCGTATCGGTCTTTACATGTAACTCCGGATTTACAGGCGCTTCATACGGTGAGCTAATGCCCGTAAATTCAGGAATTTCGCCCGCTCTGGCTTTGTGATAGAGTCCTTTGGGATCGCGTTGCTCGCATATTGCAAGCGGCGTGTCAATATATACTTCGATAAATTCCCCCTCCTCTACCAGTGCTCTTATCTGATTGCGATCGTTTTGAAACGGCGAGATAAACGCCGCAAGCACAATGGTTCCCGAATCCACAAAAAGTTTGGCCACCTCACCGATACGGCGGATATTTTCTACGCGCTCTTCATCCGAAAACCCAAGCCCCCTATTGAGTCCGTGACGGATATTGTCGCCATCAAGTAGGTAAGTGTGCACACCCTTTACATGTAAGGCATTCTCAAGCGCGTTGGCAATGCTCGATTTACCGCTACCGCTTAGCCCCGTAAACCAAAGGATACAGGGCTTTTGACCTTTGAGTTTAGCACGCTGTGCTTTGCTTACATGGTGATCGTGCCAGACAATATTATTTGACATAGTGCTTCTTTATATATTTTATAATGATTTGCGAGGCTTCATCAACGCCAAGCGTTTCGGTGTCAATGACAATCTCGGCGTGTTGCGGTTCTTCATATACATCGTTGACACCGGGGAAATTACTGATCTCGCCATTAAGTGCCTTGGCATACAGCCCCTTATAATCACGCGCTTCACAACTCTCGATGTCGGCTTTGACATAAACGACAACGTTATTTTTAACCATTTCACGGATCGCCTTACGCGATTCACGATACGGACTCACAAACGAACAGACCGTCGAGACGGAGTTGTTTTGCAACGTCTTCACCAAATGCCCTACACGGTGCATGTGGCGGTTGCGGTCTTCGCGGCTGTAGCCGATTTTGGGAATTAGCTCGCGCAGGTCTTTTGAATCAATGCGCTCAAGCGGTATATCGAGTTTTTGTAGCGCTTCATACACCTTATCGGCGATTGTGGTTTTGCCTGAAAGTGGCAAGCCCGTAAACCAAAGATTAAATGGCTCAATCTTCTTTTTCCCCCAGCGAATCTTCACCCAAAGCCGCTCATGAGCCCAATAAAGCGCAATTTTTGCCACTGTTTCGATGACACCAGCGGCAATAGCCAGATCAAGCCGTCCGAAAAAGATGTAAACAATAATGATAGTCGTCGTCGTGGCAAAGACGCGCCAGCTTACCCCTTTTACAATCGAACGGGTATTTGATTCTTTATACATCAGATCTTTTTGCACTCCCACTCGGGAAAGTGTTCTCTAATATAAACATTTAATGCACGTTCGGCATCACTGTAGCTTTTAGCATCACGGTTGTGAGCATCTTCGTCGCGGCGGCTCACCCCCACAATCATGCCTGCGCCGACCGTGTTATTGCTCACACGGTCCACCACGATAAAACTGCCCGTTAAACGGTTCTCTTTATAGTTGTCGGCGGCAATCGGGCGCGTGAGCACCATTTTGCATGAGGCGATATCGTTAAGCTCAAGTTGCTCAACCTGTGCGCGCTCATAGGTGTTGACATCGACTCTGTAGTTGATATGCTCAAAACTTCCGGCCAGTACCGTCGTAGCGCGCTTAATATCGTAATTTCGGCCGATCTGCATAGGGGTTTCATCCATCCAAACCAGCATCACTTTGAGACTGTTAGAGACACGCGGCAAACTTTTGGTGTGCACAATCATATCGCCACGCGAGATATCCACCTCATCTTCGGTCGTAAGCGTTACGGCCATCGGAGCCTGAGCATGTTGTGTCGTTACATGTAAGCTTCCTTCGGCGATATCCCCGGCATTGATAATGCTTTGAACTTTTGTGCTCTTGCCCGAAGGCAATACGGTAATCGCATCGCCCACGCTCACGCTACCCGCGGCAATCGTGCCGCAAAAACCTCTAAAATCAAGGTTGGGGCGATTAACGTACTGAACCGGAAGGCGAAAATCCTCTTCGCGCGCCTCTTTGGAGATATCCAGAGTGTCTAGCAGACTCAGTAGCGGCGTGCCTTTAAACCACGGTGTGCGTTCGCTCTTATCCACCACATTGTCGCCATCAAGCGCGCTAATAGGCAGATAGTAGGTATGTTTGATCTCCAACTCTTTAGCCAACGTTGCGTAAGCCAAAGATATCTGGTTAAAAACATCCTCGCTAAAATCGACAAGATCCATCTTGTTGATCGCCACAATAACATGCTCAATACCCAAAAGCGACACGATAAAGCTATGGCGGCGCGTCTGTGTCAAAATCCCTTTGCGCGCATCAATCAAAATAATCGCCACATCCGCCGTGGAGGCTCCCGTGACCATATTGCGCGTATACTGCTCGTGCCCCGGTGTGTCGGCAATGATAAACTTGCGATTTTCGGTGGCAAAGAAGCGGTATGCCACGTCGATGGTAATGCCCTGCTCGCGCTCGCTTTGAAGGCCGTCAACCAACAGTGCCATATCAATCTTCTCACCCGTCGTGCCGTATTTTTTGCTCTCGCTCTCCGCCGCCGAGAGCTGATCGTCAAAGATCATTTTGGAATCATAAAGCATTCTGCCGATCAGCGTACTTTTGCCGTCATCCACACTGCCGCAGGTTAAAAAGCGGAGCATATCCTTATTTTCATGCGCTTTGAGGTAGTTGATGATATCCATTAAAAGTACCCCTCGATCTTTTTACGCTCCATAGCCCCTTCTTGATCTTTGTCGATCAGACGCCCTTCGCGCTCGGAGCTGGTAGAGAGGAGCATCTCTTTAATAATCTCGGGCAGCGTCGTTGCACTAGAGTTGATGGCGCCGGTGAGCGGATAACACCCAAGGGTACGAAAACGCACCATCTCTTTTTTGGCCTTTTTGCGAAGTTCCTCGGGCATACGCGTATCATCAACCATCACCTTGGTGCCCTCATACTCGACCACATCGCGCTCTTTGGCAAAGTAGAGCGAAGGAATGGGAATCTGCTCAAGATAGATATACTGCCACACATCCAGCTCCGTCCAGTTAGAGATGGGAAAGACCCGCACGCTCTCACCTTTGGCAATGGCGGTGTTGTAGATATTCCAAAGTTCGGGACGCTGATTTTTAGGATCCCATCGGTGCTGGGTATCACGAAACGAGAAGATGCGCTCTTTGGCACGGCTCTTCTCCTCATCACGTCGCGCACCACCGATAATGGCATCGTAACCTCCGGCATTAAGCGCCTGTTTGAGCCCTTCGGTTTTCATAATATCCGTATGCACTTTACTGCCGTGTTTAAACGGAGAGATATCCATCGCAATCCCTTCGGGATTAGAGTGTACGACCAGATTAAACCCCAACTCTTTCGCACGGCGGTCACGAAATTCGATCATCTCATGAAACTTCCAGAGCGTGTCTACATGTAAGAGCACAAACGGAATTTTTGCCGGAGCAAACGCCTTTTGCGCCAGATGCAGCATCACCGAAGAGTCTTTGCCCACGGAGTACATCATAACGGGATTGCTAAACTCTGCCGCCACTTCACGCAAAATGTGGATCGATTCGGCTTCGAGTTGTTTGAGATGCGTTAGACGCTCCTTCTCAATCATAAAAAAACCTTTGCGTATTTAAGATAAACGTGATTTTACCTGAAAGTGGCTAATTGCGCTTGAAATCATCCTGTATACGCACAATATCATCCTCTCCGGTATACTCTCCCACTTGCGCTTCAATAAGTACCAAATCAATTTTTCCCGAGTTTTCAAGACGGTGTAGTGTACCTATGGGGATGTAGGTCGATTCATTGGGGCGCACGATCATCTGTTTCTCGCCTATAGTGACCTGTGCCGTGCCGCTTACGACGATCCAGTGTTCGCTACGATGAAAATGTTTTTGCAAACTCAAGCGTTTGCCGGGTTTAACGACAATACGTTTGATCTTATAGCCCGCGGTATCTTCGAGTACGGTATAGGTGCCCCACGGACGGTGCGCCGTAAGGTGAATATGGTGCAACTGGCTTCCCGAGGCTTTGAGCTTTGCGACCACCTCTTTAACTTTTTGCGAAGAGCCTTTTTTGCTTACCAAAAGCGCATCGGGAGTATCGACAATAATTAGATCGTCCACATCAACCGCGACAATAGCACGATCCGATGCGATCACCAGATTATCATGAGAATCCAGTGCAAGCAGTTCGGCACTGCGGGTATTACCGTTACCGTCCTTGAGAAGTTCGGCATCAAGCGCATCAAAACTGCCCACATCACTCCAGTTTATGTCAGCCGGAACGACTTTGATTTTGTCACTATGCTCCATCACCGCATAATCAATACTCTCTTCGGGAATAGCTGCCATATCCTCATATTTTATGCGCAACATCGCATCATTATTTGCATTGTCATAAGCATATTTGGATCTGGCATAAATCTCCGGTGCGTGGCTTGCAAGTTCCTCCAAGAACAGCCCCGCTTTAAAACAGAACATCCCGCTGTTCCAGTAAAAATTCCCCGCATCAATATAGCGCTGCGCCGTATCGGCATCGGGCTTCTCTTTGAACGACTTAACCTCGTTTCCCTCGGCTTCGATATAGCCAAATCCGGTTTCGGGATACGCGGGTTTGATCCCAAAGGTAACCAAATAACCGCTTCGTGCAAGTGCTTCCGCTTCTTTAACGGCACTCACATACGCCGCTTCGTTTTTAATAAGATGATCGGCGGGCGTTACCAGCACAATCTCCTCAGGATTAAGATCCAAACAGGCAAGCGCGATAGCCGGAGCCGTATTGCGCCCAACAGGTTCCAAAACATAGCGCCGTTCGCTTTTAGATTGCTCCAGTTCCGCACTTTGGTCAATGGCCAGAAAATACTGCTCGTCATTAGATACAATCAGGCTTTTGTCGCTTATGCTCGCATTGCGTAGCTGTGTAAGCTGAAAGAGCGATTTACCTTCAAAAAGCTTTACAAACTGTTTGGGCATAAGTTTGCGACTGATTGGCCAAAGCCGCGTACCGCTTCCGCCGCAAAGTAAAATATGGGTCATTGTTGCTCCTTGTACCACGCATACATGGTTTTAATCCCCGCTTCTAGCTCCATTTTGTGTTGCCATCCAAGACCATGCAGTTTAGAGACATCGGTTAGTTTTTTTATGGTTCCATCAGGTTTGTCGGTATTGAAATAGAGTTCTCCCTCATAGCCGACAATACGCTTAATGGTTTGGGCTAGATCTTTAATACTAATATCTTGACCCGTACCAATGTTAATATGAGTATTGCGAATCTCCTTGCTTGTTGAAAACGTATCTTTAAAATCTCTATGCTTCATCAAAAACACACAAGCATCCGCCATATCTTCAGACCATAAAAACTCGCGCATTGGCTTGCCGCTTCCCCAGATTTCAACACGCGTAGCACTGACGCCAAAGCGATCCAAATATCTTTGTGCTTTTTCAATTGTGCTTACATGTAAGTCTTGTAGCACTACTTCTACATTGCCCTCATACAACAACTTTGCCAGATGAATCTTGCGAATAAGTGCCGGAAGCACATGCGACTTTTCCAAATCAAAGTTATCATTGGGTCCATAAAGGTTGGTGGGCATCACCGAGATAAAATTGGTACCGTATTGCAGATTATAGCTCTCGCACATCTTAATACCGGCGATTTTGGCAATGGCGTAGGGCTCATTGGTATATTCAAGCTCCGATGTTAAAAGGTACTCCTCTTTCATGGGCTGCACGCAGTTTTTGGGATAGATACATGTAGAGCCTAAAAACATCAATTTTTTGACACCGTGACAATAGCTTTGGTGAATAACGTTGTTTTGAATCGCAAGATTTTCATAGATAAACTCGCCACGATAAGTGTTATTAGCAACTATACCGCCCACTTTGGCCGCGGCTAAAAAAACGTATTCGGGTTTTTCGGTTTCAAAAAAAGACGCTACCGCCTGCTGATTTGTCAGATCGAGTTCGGCATGGGTGCGGGTGATAATATTGGCATAGCCATTGTCTTGGAGGTTTTTTACAATCGCGCTACCCACCAAACCGCGATGGCCGGCAACGTATATCTTTGACTCTTTTTGCATCAATTACTCAAAATAGTTCATAATGGTATAGCCGCCGTCTTTAAGATACTGATCTTTACTCATCAATTTAAGATCGCTTTGCATCATATCATTGACCAGATCTTGCAGTTTGTATTCGCGGCTCCAGCCCAATTTTTGCTCGGCTTTTGTGGGATCTCCTAAAAGCAGATCCACCTCGGTAGGACGAAAATAGCGTGGATCGACCGCCACGACTTCCGTGCCGATTTCAAGCTGATACTCGGGATTACTGCAAGATTTAACATACCCCTTCTCATCAATCCCTTCACCCTTAAATTCCAGTTCAATTCCGCAATAGCCAAATGCCATGCGCACAAAGTCGCGCACCATGGTGGTCTGACCGGTGGCAATAACCCAATCTTCCGGTTCATCCGCCTGCAAAATCATCCACATCATCTTGACATAGTCTTTAGCATGACCCCAGTCGCGTTTGGCATCAAGATTGCCCAGATGGAGTCTCTCTTGGAGTCCCATAGCAATCTTTGCGGCCGCGCGTGTGATCTTGCGGGTTACAAAGGTTTCACCGCGTACCGGAGACTCATGATTAAACAAAATCCCGTTACAGGCAAACATACCGTACGCTTCGCGGTAGTTCACGGTGATCCAGTAGGCATACATTTTAGCCACAGCATAGGGCGAACGGGGATAAAACGGTGTCGTCTCGCTTTGGGGCGTCTCTTGAACCTTGCCGTAAAGTTCCGAAGTAGAAGCCTGATAAATTTTAGTTTTCTTTTCCAGCCCCAAAAGACGCACCGCCTCAAGAATGCGAAGTGTTCCCGTACCGTCGGCATTGGCCACATATTCCGGCGTTTCAAAGCTTACATGTACGTGGCTCATAGCGGCAAGATTATAGATTTCGTCCGGCTGAACCTCTTGGATAATGCGCGTGAGATTCATCGAGTCGGTCATATCGCCATAATGCAGAACAAAGTTGCGGTTTTCTACCTGGGGATCTTGATAGAGGTGATCGATACGATCCGTATTAAAGAGTGACGTCCGGCGCTTGATACCGTGAACAATATAGCCTTTTTTGAGCAAAAATTCGGCTAAATAGCTTCCGTCTTGGCCGGTAATCCCGGTGATTAGGGCAACTTTTTGTGACATTGATACTCCAAGTAGCGATAGTGTTGTATAGCCGCTATTATAGCAGTCTAACTTAACTTTCGCACCTAAACCCAAGCAGATTCTGCGTGGTGCTTCGTAATGTAGCAATTATAACCGTAAAATCCTCATTCCTATTTACAACATCATCAATCTTTGCTATTTTGTCCATAATTTCAATAAATGCTTGCATG
>JBNKLA010000053.1:0-12173 GCA_050292115.1 Sulfurimonadaceae bacterium
GTAACCATTCAGCACCCCAAACAAAGAGGCACAGAAATTGCTAAACATATTGCATGATGACCCGAGAAGAAGCGATCGATTTTTGCAAGAATAATCCCGAAGCAGCAGCAGACATTATTCTTATGGTAGATAAGCTCGAACTGCGCATCAAAGAGCTCGAAGCACGTCTTGGCATGAACAGTACCAACAGCTCCAAACCACCCTCCAGCGATAACAAACTTTCCAAATCACCCAAAGCCAAAGAGAAGAGCAAGCGCAAAGCATCACGCGGTGGCCAAAAAGGGCATCCGGGAAAAACGCTGATGCAGCGTGAGAATCCCGATCATACCGAAGTATTCAGACCGACATTCTGCGAACAGTGCCATAGTGACCTGAGCAAGACGAACAGCGATCGTATCATCAAGCGCCAAGTGTTCGATCTGCCCCTTCCCGTTATAGAGGTAACGGAGTATCAGAGCCACAGCGTTGTCTGTCCCTGCTGCCGGCACAAGAATACGGCAGCGTTTCCCCAAGGGATCAATGCAGCAGCACAATATGGCAAAAACCTGCAATCCTTCATCGGCTACCTGAGTACCCACCAGATGATTCCCCATGAGCGCATCAGTGAACTGATCGAAGATCTCTGCGGACACAAGCTCTCAAAAGGGAGCGTCATCACAATACTTCGCAAACTGTATGATGGATGCGAAGCAAGTGAGAGCGCAATCAAAAAGCAGCTCATACAAAGCGACCTGCTACACTGCGATGAAACAGGTGTGAACATCGCTGGGAAACTACACTGGATGCATGTCGCTTCCACCTCCGCGCTGACCTATTACCATCTAAACGCCAAACGGGGCAAAATGGCAACGGACACCATGGGTATCCTAGAACCTTATCAAGGTGTTGCCGTACATGACCACTGGAATGCCTACGATCATTACGACTGTGCACACAGTTTCTGTAATGCCCATCATCTTAGAGAATTGCAAGGTGTCATTGACCATGAACGCCTTGCCTGGGCAACACATATGCACCGGTTGCTGATCCGGATGAAACAGATGGTAGGCAAAGCCGTAGCCAAAGGCATGTCCACTCTGTCAAAAATGCTTCACAAACGCCTTTGGGAGCAATACGACACTATCACAAACGCCGCAATGAGTGTTTACGGCGCATTAGCGCCTAAAGAACCGAAACGGGGGCGTATTAAACAGTCCAAAGGCAAGAATCTGCTTGATCGGCTTATAAAGTATAAAACCGAAACCCTGCGGTTCATGCAAGACTTCCGTGTGCCCTTTACCAACAATCAGGCCGAACGCGATCTGAGGATGATCAAGGTCAAAGAGAAGGTTTCAGGCTCTATGGCTTCTTTTCGAGGCGGTGAGTACTTTGCCCGTATACGCGGTTATATCTCTACGGTGAAAAAGCAAAACGGCAGAGTACTTGAAGAACTGCGCAATGCACTACTGGGCAAGCCTTTTATGCCTCAGGCTTCTATGGGGTGCTGAATGGTTACCATAATTTTACCCCTAATGTTATCTATTATCTTGTTTTTAGGCGTATTTTACAGAAATGGGGGTTACATGTAAAGGGGGAAAGCGGTTTTTTTGCTTTTTATGGTTTAACCAACCAATACGCAAGCCCCGCCACAATCGCTACTTTCCATAGGGCGATGACAATAGTGCCAAAAGCATTACCTGTCTGGCAACTGGTGCAGGAGCTGTATTTTTGTGTCTCCCATTTGGCCACAATCGCATACCCGACAATTAAGAGCAATACAAGCGCCAGAGCCGCCATTTCGTAGGTAAAGAGTTGTGCGCATTGTGCTTCGTTTAAAAAGAAGCCTCCCAAAATAGAGAGTGTCGTCAGTGCGATGACCCAACGGATTGCTGCTGTGAAATAGTCGCGGTAAAAGACGGTTGGGCAGCTATCATCGGGGCCTTTGGCATCTTTGACTAAACCAAACTCCAGATGTTCATCAATACGTTTTTTCATATCTCGGTCCACACGATCTACAAAGGTCGAACCGTAGCTGTAATCGAGTTGATGCTGGAATATACGCGCTACCTCGCCTTTAGCATCACGTGAATGCGGGGTTCCCTCTTCATCTTCATATACGACCGTAAGTGATGTATAACGCTCAACGTCAACACTGATGCCTTCATAATAGGGACTGCGTTCGGTCTGTGTCTCTTTGCCCTCTTGTTTAATAAAACGTGCATTGATATACGGCGTATAATTTTCATCCTCTTTGAGCACAATAATATTTTGCTGCAATCCGATCTGAATGGCGCTAAGGGCATCAAGATCATTAGCTTTCATCGTATCAATCATATCGCCGATACTCTGCTTAAGCGTGTCATTAAAAAAACGGACATTGCCTGAAATCAGACGAATACGAGGGTCGGGGTATTTAAGTAGTTGCTGAACCATAATGTGTTGTCTTTAGAGTGTAGAAAGTTTACAGCCCGAAGGCTGTGCAATGCTTTAGTGGCTTTTAGAAACCACAATCAGCATTTTAATGTTGATCGCGATAAAACGGATTAACTGCCAGATTTTACATGTACGGAAAAAACGTGCCCATTTTCCGGGGATCATTGCCGTATTGTGTTGCGTTTGTGAAAAGTTAACCTCTTCTTGTTTCATAAAATCTCCTTTCTTTTCGTTTCAATTATTCAGGAATCAGCGTCCAGCCCATTTTGAGCTTCGCCTTATGGATAAACATATAATGAAGGATATGCTTAATCCAGTGCCCTGCCAAACCGATCTCACCAAAAGTGTAATCCGTATCACGACCGGTTCCTGGGTATTTATCGAAATCAGGTACTACCGGATAGACCGTCATCGCCGCGGCTTGACCATCCAGCCAACCTTTACCCGCAGAAGCCACACACGCCGCACCCATTTCAGCCATAGAAGCTTCATGAAGATGTGCATCGGGACCTTTTTTCACCAACTCGGCAATACTGTGTGCTACCGTTTTACCCATAATACCTGATGGCATACCGGTTCGTGGCGGTGTCGGGTTGATCATGGTGCCGTTTGGCGACTTCATCGGTTTAGAAATGATATGCGGCGGTGCAAACGCAATACCCGCGGCAAACACATTTTTGTACGTTGGGTTTTGATATTTACGCGGCCAATCGCTTGCTTTCCACTCTTCGTACGGTTTTGGCGTATAGTCGGCATCGACTTTCATAAAACCGTTTGGCGCAAACATCGTATCTGTAATATCTTCACCCGCCGCGTTGTACGCTTTAAGGCCTTGTCCGGCAAATGGCGGAATCAGCATCGCGAAATCAAAGCTCTCTTCGCCGGTTGAACCGTCAAGCAATTCATACTCGACTTTGCCGGGCTCCACTTTACTCACATGCGCACCGATGATGTAGTTAACACCACGCTCCGCAAACAATGATTCGGTAAAGATACGTGAACTCACGACATAACCGCCCACTTTCATGTGCAGTCCACCCATACCGAAGTCGCCAAGGAATGATTCGTTAGAGATCCAGTGAATATCTGCCATATCACGGACGCCCGCTTTATTAAGTTCATGCTCGATATTAAAGATGTACTCAAATGCCGCACCTTGACACGTACACATACCGTGACCGGTTCCAATCAGGAATTTTTGGCGCTCACCGTTTTTCATTTTCTCGATACATTTCGCCAACTCTTCACTGGCGTGAACCGCGTGATCTGCCGTACAAACCGAAACCGTATTTGTACCGATTTGCGAACCTTCACCAAGACCCGGAGTCGCTCCGAAGTTCAGTTTTGGCCCTGTGGCATTAACGAGGTAGTCGTAGCTTACCTCTTCGCTCTCACCCTCTTTGCCCTGTCCGGTGTACTCAATCGTCACAAACGGTTTTTCAGAATCCGCTTTGCCTTCAGGGTTTATTGATACCGCTTTAGCTTGCTTATATGTAATACCTGCTTTGTCATAAACCGGTTGAAGATCGAATGTAACGTCCTCTTTACTCATTCCTCCGACACCGACCCAAATGTTCGATGGAATCCAGTTCCACTTGCTGTTTGGCGTTACTACAACGACTTCGTTGTCTCTACCGATCCACTCTTGCAAAAACGTTGCCGCCGTATGTCCGGCGACACCGGCACCAAGAACCACTACTCTTGCCATGCACTGCTCCTATGTATAATCTGAGATTAAAATCAATATAACTTAAACTATTATATTTACTTATCCTAGTTAAGTGTATCATAATGTTAATAAGTTCAACAGATGTAAACAGCGCTAAAAATCAAAAATTGTCCCTCAACCGTTACAAATTTTCTCAACTATCTCATAGACGTTTTTTGATAAGTTTTTTTCTAACAAAATTCGTTGCAACTCTTTGTGCATCAATGTTTTGGACGATTGTGGCAGTTTAGAATAGCTTTTAAATGCTCCTGCCAGACCTGCGGCAATCATCGGATTTAGAGTATCGAGTTCGATCACTTTGTCGGCAATAAAGGCGTATCCGTATCCGTCAGGTGCATGGAAATGGCGCATATTTCGTGCAAAAACACCCAGTAGCGAACGCACCAAATTGGGCACCTTAACATCGTAGCATGGGTCGTTTTGCAGGGCTTGCACGCGGTCAAGTACATCGTCTCGATCTGCCGCGGCAAGGATAGAAAAGTACTTATTCATTGTCAAGGTATCACTGCGGTATTTATTATAAAAATGTTCCAGATGTACTTGCGCCGTTTGCGGTGCATAATTTTCAAGAAGATCCAGCGCCATAATACGATCCGTCATGGTAACGGCGTGAGTGTATTGTGCCTCGGCACGTGCAATCATATCACTGTTTTGTGATGAAACCAGATACCCCAACAGCAGATTTTTGAGTGCGCGTTTGGCCATGGCATCACCTTCAATAGAAGCATCATGCGGTTCATGCAGTGCATCATAAAGCGTGCTCATAGCGGTATGATACGTCTCGTACAGCGCCATTTTTAGTGCTTTTTTCGCGCTGTATATCGCCTCGATGTCAAGCACTTCTTGCTCTTGCATCATCACCGTGACACTTGGCAGTTCAAGAATTTGAGATTTGAGCATCATCTCGATACTCTCATCGTGCAATATTGTGCCAAATGCATCAAGGTAGGCCTGATCGATGGTTTGGGTTTTCATAAACCTGCTTAATGTGTGAATCGCAAACTCCTGCGACGCTTCATAGCGGTTAAAACCATCGCTCTCATAACGCATCAAAAATGCATAATCGTACTGAGCATAATGCAGTTTGATCGGTGCCGTAAAGTTGCGGTTTAACGAAATTTTCGGCTCTGTGGCGATATTTGTAAACGTTATCGTTTCTTCGGCACGGCTTACATGTAAGAGTGATTGCGAAAGCATCGGCTGTGCCTCGGCTTCCAGTTTTATAGGAGTACCGTCTGCATCAAAAAACGCAATACCCAGCGGATACATGTAAGGTTCTTGTTCTTGGTTTGCCGTATTTTTGGGAATCTCCTGACGCAGATTAAGATGCAGCTCTTTAGCCGCGGCATCATAGCGACTCGTTACATGTAAGCTCGGCGTGCGCTCTTGCGAATACCAGCGTACGAATTGACTCAGATCAATACCGCCACCCTCTTGCATGGCCCATAAAAAATCCTCGGTGCGCACTGCTTGAGCGTCAAAGGTTTTAAAATAGAGATCCATCGCCGCACGCCAGCGTTTTGAGCCCAGCATGGTGTGAATCATACGGATCACTTCGGCACCTTTTTCGTAAACGGTAGCCGTATAGAAGTTATTGATCTCAATGTACTTTTCGGGTTTAATAGGGTGTGCGGTTGCCGAAGCATCTTCGACAAATTGGCGTTCGCGTAACATCTTAACATCACTAATGCGCTGGGTTACGGCCGAGTTCATATCGGCACTAAACGATTGATCGCGAAATACCGTCAATCCCTCTTTGAGCGTGAGCTGAAACCAATCTCTACATGTAATGCGATTGCCCGTCCAGTTATGAAAATACTCATGCGCAATCACGCTCTCAATACCCAAAAAATTGCTATCGGTTGCGCGATCTTCATCGGCCAGCACGTAAGCCGAATTAAAAATATTGAGCCCCTTGTTCTCCATTGCTCCCATATTAAAGCTATCCACGGCAACGATATTATAGATATCCAGATCATATTCGCGGCCATACGCCTCTTCATCCCACGTCATCGCTTTTTTAAGTGAGCGCATCGCATGATAACAGCGCGCTTCGTTGCCGTGATCGCAGTAAATATTGAGCGCAATTTTGCGTCCGCTCATCGTTTGAAAGCTGTCGCTAATGCTACCTAAATCGCCTACAACCAGTGCAAAAAGGTAGGTCGGTTTTAAAAACGGATCGTGCCAGATAGCGTAATGTCGCCCTGCATCAAGATCACCCTGCTCGATTAGATTGCCATTACTTAATAGTACCGGATAGTGCGCTTTGTCGGCGATAATGGTGGTGGTAAACACGCTCATAATGTCGGGGCGGTCTAAAAAGTAGGTAATGCGCCTAAAGCCTTCGGGCTCGTTTTGGGTGCAGAAGATATCGCCCGAGTGGTACAACCCTTCGAGTTCGGTATTTTGATGCGGATAGATTTTAGTAACGACTTCAAGCACTGCTTCTTTAGGCATCGCGTTGATCTCAAGCATCTGGTCGTTATAGCGGTAATCGCATGTGAGAGCGTTACATGTAACGCTAATAAGCTCCAGTTTTTCACCATTTAAGCTAAGCGTTTCACCTTCGTGATCGCAATGAACCTGCATCGTGTTGGTTACTATGGTGTGCGTATCAAAAATTTCAAAACGCAACTCGGTTTTAGCAATCGAAAACGGGCTGGGCGTATACTCGCTTAGGTAGTTGACTTTGGGTACAGACATCAACGCTCCTTAAAGGTTTTGCAGACGTAGCACCTCTTTGAGCGCACGGCAGATTTCATCACTCAAATTATTGTCGCCAATCGTCTCTTTGAGTGCATTGTCGTATTGTGCCGATACCGTATCAAAGTTATAATCGGGCGCAATCGCATACGCGGCAGGAAAACCGTACTGCGCATCAAGGGCTTCGGGCGTGGTATTGAGCTCTACCAGCAGTGTCGTAAAAGGATTTACATTAATATAGGGATAGTGTGCTTCAAGGTCATTGGCCGGAGCCCGCATTACGGGTGCCACAGCATTCTCTTCAATCGAATAATCGCTACAGTTGACATCGGCCAAAAAAATCGCATTTTCGACATAGCGCTCTTGCGTTAGGTTTTTATCGTAAAAATCCCATCGTCCGTAGCTGTAGCGCGTCGTTTTTTCGCTGTCTGCGAAGTTGAAACCCAATGCATCACCGATGCTAAAAACGGTGGTATTGGTCTCGTTATCGTCACCGTGATAGATTAGCGAAGAGACCCGCACGGAAAGGGTTACATTCGATTCGCTCATATTAGTAATCCCGCAACCCGAAATCAGTAGCATCACGAGTGGTAAAATATAGAGTTTTATCATCTTTAAAACCTCTGTCCGATGGAGAATTCAAAATAGGATTTGCGATCACCCGGCTGAGGGTCAATCGGTGTGGCGTAAATGAGCTGTACCGGTCCCATAGGTGAGAGCCACTCTAGCATACCGCCATATGATGAGCGCCTGATATCCTGATCATAGCCATTTGTGGGGATATTGTTAAACGCGACATGATCGGGAACGTTGCCGTAAATCCATCCCCAGTCATAAAAGGCCGCAACACGCATTTTGGCTTTGGGCAAGAGCGGGAAACTTAGCTCTACATTATTAGAGAAGGTCTGCTTGCCTCCGGTTCGGCGGAGATTACCGTTTTCATCTTTATATGACGGCGAAAGTGAATACGACTCATAGCCACGGACTGAACGCATCCCGCCCATATAGAAGCGTTCGGCAAGCGGTAGATAACCCATGTCGTTCACCTGATAATAGCGCGCTTTATAGCGTGCAATCAGATCAAATCCCAGCCATTCATTAAGCCCTCTGTAGGCCGAAAACGTGCTACGACTTTTGAAAAAATCGGCATCGCCACCGATTCCGGAGCGCTCAAAACTCTGTGATGCAATAAAGCCCTCGCGCGGCAAATAGTAGTCGTCAGTATTGTCAAACGTGGCACTGATTGTAATGGAACTTTTGGCATAGCTTTCAAAAAAGACGGAGTAGTAGTTGGAGATCACGCCCTGATCGAAATCTTCATAGCCGTTATCGGCATATGTGTAACCCAGATAGCCGGTGATGTGTCGGGTAAAGCGGTGCCCCGTGCCCACGCTCACCCCTTCGGTGAGTACGGTATAGTCATTGTACTCATATCGTGACGCATAAATCGAAAAATTCCCGCTAAAATCGGAGTCGTTTAGGCGCGGGTTGGAGATATTAAATGAATAATTTTGCGTACGCTGCGACTTCTCAAGTTGCACACCCACATTGATGCCTGAGCCAAAGATATTGCGGTCACTAATGCCAAGGCTTAGCAAAATACCGCCGTAACTTCCGTAGCCACCGCCAAGCTGAATGTTGCCCGTAGGCGCCTCTTTGACTTTGACAATTAGATCCATCGTGCGTTCATCGATACGCTTCTCTTCAATCGTCGTGTTTTCAAAATAGCCGGTACGTCCCAGCGCGTTGCGTGAATCTTTGAGATCCGTGAGATTATAAAAATCGCCCGGAGCCAGATAGAGCTCACGACGTACTATTCGATCAAGCGTGCGGTTGTTACCCGCAATAATCACGTTGCGGATGCGAACCTTTTCACCCGGCGAAATACTGTAAATCACATCGACACTTTGGTGTTCATGATCTTTACGCAGATCGGGCATAACCTGCACAAAAGCGTACCCCAAATCGGCAATTTTGGTCTTGATACGCTCCGAATCTTCGCGAAAGGTTTTGATATTAAAGACTTCGTTTTTCTTGAGGTTAATAACCTCACGAAGTTTAGCATCGTCAATCACTTTGTGGCTCTGGGCAAAATGAATATCACTCGTGCGATACACGTCGCCCTCTTCAATCTGATAGCTCATCTGCGCGGTGTAGTGGTCAAAATCTACCCGTACAAACGGCTCATCCACACTGGCATCGAGATAGCCGTATTGCATATAAAAGTCACGGATACGAAGCGGATCGTATTGGAGCTGTTCGAGATGCATTTTGCCATCGTTGCGACCCCAAAACCACCCCATAAATTCATGCTCTTTATTGGCGATCACCTCATCAAACGCTTCATTATCCAACCCTTTTGCACCCGTATAATCAAGCTGTTCGATAATAATACTCTCGCCCTCGTTAACCCGAAACGTCACTTTAACGCTTCCGTTATCCAGATGCTCCGCCTCGATCTCGACCACCGAATCGATTTTACCCTCTTGACTGAGCGCGTCAATAATGCGCTTTTTGGTCTCTTCAAGGCGCTTTTCATCATATAGCGCGCCTTTTTTGATCTGCAATAACTCTTTTTGCACCTCTTCGTCGTTCTCTTTGTAGCCTTTCATCTCAATTTTGGAGATAATCGGTTTTTCTACAAAATGAAACGTGACAACGCCATCATGCTCTTCAACCCAGATATCGTTAAAATAACCCTGCGAAAAAAATGCCTTTATACTCTCATTAACCGCTTTTTCATCAAGCGTGTCACCCGCTTGAAACGTCAAAATCCGCTTTGCAACGGCCTCGGAGATGTGCACTAACCCGTCATACTCGATGCGACTGACGGTTGTAGCATAAAGAGAAGAGAGAAAAAATGTAATAAAAATAAAGCCAAAACGTAACAAACGCAATCCATAACATCAAAAATAGAGAGTGATTTTACCCATTTCGTAATTAATCCGGCGTAAATATCAAGGCTTTCTAACGTATTTACATGTAATATTGCACCTAAAAAGGTAGAGGTATGCAACAATTATCGCTTGGCATCGTCGGTCTTGGCCTTATGGGAGGCTCACTTGCACTGAGTGCAAAAAAGATCCCGTTTATAGCAACCATCTATGGTCACGACCATAACCCTACCCACTGCGATGAGGCCAAATCACTCGGTCTTGTCGATGAAATCGTCGAATTTGAAACCATCAAAACGTGCGATATTATCATTTTAGCCGTTCCGGTCAACGGTGTTATCCGCGCATTTGAATCGCTCGGCACGCTTCAAGAACATCAAACCGTAATCGATCTGGGCAGCACCAAAGAGATTATTGTTAAAGCGGTGCCGCCTGTGATGCGTAAAAATTTCGTAGCCGCCCATCCGATGGCGGGAACCGAAAATTTTGGCCCTTCAGCGGCAATTGAAGAGCTCTATCGTGACAACGTTGTCGTTTTATGTGATCTTGAAGAGAGCGGAACACATCAGCAAGAGGTAGCGGTACGCCTCTTTTCGGCGCTACACATGAAACTGCACTATATGAAAGCACATGACCATGACCGTCATGCCGCTTTTATCTCCCACATGCCCCATGCCATTTCATTCTCGATTGCCAACACCGTGCTTGAACAAGAGGAGCGCAATAACATTTTGACTTTGGCGGCGGGGGGGTTTCGTTCCATGAGCCGCTTAGCCAAAAGCTCCCCCAATATGTGGGAGGACGTATTTCGACAAAATTCCGAGAATCTGCTTGAAGCCATTGAACTTTTTGAGCATGAGCTCGGTAAAATGAAAAAAGCGATCAAAAACGGTGACTTTGAGTCCGTCAATCACCGTATGAAGAGTGCAAACAAGCTTCAGGATATATTTTCGTAAGTATGCTTTTAAGCCCTATAATAAGGACTTTAAAGCGCTGTTTTAGCCGTTATTGAAGTAAATAATTGAGCACAGGAATAAAGTTGATATTTACATTTACTGGGGCTGTTGACAAATAACGCATTGTAAAAAATTTATTGTTACTATAAAAATCTGAATATCCCGCTATAACAATGTTACCGTCATCTTGAATTGCCATAGACGTAGCACCGTCATTTTCAAATGAACGTTCAGAAGTAACCGCACCATCTCCATTGAATGAGTTGTCTATGGCTCCGGTATTAATGTATCGACTTACCATAACATCAATGTTACTGCCGTTATCACGGTATCCCGCAAGAACAATTTTTCCATCACTTTGAATCGCAACATCTTTGGCATAATCATCTGAATTAGTATATCCACTCGCCACTACTCCATTGCTGTTAAAAGAGGTATCTAACGTTCCATCAGTATTGTAACGCATGGCCATAAAGTCGATGTTATCACCATTCTCCGTGTCGCCCGCAACCACAATTTTTCCATCACTTTGAATCGCAATACTATTCACATGATCATCTATCCCTGTAAATCCAACGAGAGTATAGCCATAGACGCTATAACTGTCATCTATTGAACCGTCACTGTTGTAGCGAATAATAAATGCGTCATCATCACCATTATGGTTGCTATAGCCTGCAACAACAATTTTTCCGTCACTTTGGATAGCGACACCCGTAGCATACTCATTGGTACTAGTAAATCCGGATAATGTATAACCGTCATTGGAAAATGAAGTATCAAGTGATCCATTACTCTCGTAGCGTGCAACCATAACGTCATGATCACCGCTATTGTTTCGAGTACCCGCAACCACAATTTTTCCATCTTCTTGAATAGCAACATCGGATGCAAACTCATCGGTATTCGTAAAACCAATTATAGCAACACCATTGGTGTTAAAAGAGTTGTCTAGTGTACCATTTTCGTTGTGTCGTATCAGTAAAAAATCTTTATCCGTACCATCATCTCTGTAACCGGCAACAACAATTTTTCCATCACTCTGGATCGCAACACTGGTAGCAGATTCATCAGTACCTGTATAACCGACAGTAGTAAGTCCACTGGAACCAAAAGAGTTATCTCGCGTTCCATTGCTCTCATAGCGAATCAACATAAAGCTATTATCGCCACTATCATTACTGTATCCTGCTACAACAATTCGTCCATCACTTTGAATGGCAATGTCGTTAGCATAATCATAATCAGAGAATGTCAGATCAATCACATTACCGTTACTACCATAAGTTGTATCAATATCGCCATCTGCACCATACGCAATAAATTGAAAAGCAAACACAAACATAAGTAGTCAGCCCTGAAAAAGCGAGCAGAGTCCTAAAAACAGGCATTTCAAAGCACTTTTCAAGTAAAATAAAGACCAAAAGAGACCAGTAAAGTAGCAACTTTCTGGTCGAAACGGACGAAGATTTTGCTCCC
>JBNKLA010000054.1:0-17824 GCA_050292115.1 Sulfurimonadaceae bacterium
AGGTGAGTGTATCACCCGAATCTTGATCACTTGCCGCTACGGTCGTCACTGCCGTCTGATTCTCTGCGGCGTTGACCGTAGCGGATGAACCTCCCCCGTCACTGGTGATGATCGGGTTCTCGTTGACGTTGTTGACGGTGACGGCTAAATCCTGAACATCGGTAAGATTACCCGTGCCGCTGTCAGTCACGGTAACTTGTACATCATAAACATTATCACCACCGTTATCGGCAGGACTTTCATAGTTTGGTGCAGACGCAAAGGTCAATGCGCCACTGCTGCTATTGATGCTAAAGCGTGCCTGATCCAGCCCACCTGAAATAGAGTACGTATAGGTTTCTCCCGTATCCGGATCACTCGAAGTCACTGTTGTTACCGCAGTAGTGTTTTCATTAATTGAGGTGGATCCTGTTGCACCGCCGCCGTTGCTCGTAATGACGGGAGCGTCATTGATAGAAGTAGCCGTTACTTGCGTAGTGCTGTTTGACGTACCGTTTTCAGTCCCATCGTTAGGTGTCAACGTGAAACTGGTTACCACCGTACTACCCGGAACAACCTGATTTGCCGTTGGTGTAAACACAAGCGCTTGCAGACGACTTGTAACGGTTGCGGGAGCGGCAGATGTGAGTGTATAACTTCCGGCACTACCGGTAAGTCCCGTACCGCTAAGTGTTCCGTTTGCTCCCGAATACGTGATAGATATGCTAACATTATCGCCATCCGCATCGGAAACCGTGACACCGCTAAAAGGAGTAATCGTAGCGTTATCGTTTACGGTTCCGGCTGTGGTGAAGGTACCGCCTAACGCCGGAGCATTATTTGCCGCACACGTGGCGTTACAATAACACATCGCTACCGTAGTATATCCAGGGGTTCTATAGCAGCTCCCATTAGAGATTGTATATCCGGCAAAATCTTTACGATACAGTTTGCCTTGGTGGACATCTCCTGATATCTTGTTTTTGTGTTCATTTTTGGCATCAAGCAGATCATTCTCTTTTAAAAATGCCATAACATCCTCAGTAGCATTTTGAGAGTACTCTTTACGTTTGGACTTACCAAAAAGAGAGAAAGGATCGCTTATGTCAGCACTTTTACGAAGCGTGTCGCTTCTCTTTTGTACCGTAACATTTTTAAGCTTCAATCTGCTGCTTCGTACAGAGCTTGCTATAACCGGTGTTCCCAAAAAAAGTGCGGGGACAAGAGCACCCGCAAGTTTACGATGTTTCATATTCTCTCCTCAGAAAAATCAAATATATGTCGAGTCAAAACACTGTTGACATTGAGTAATTCAGGCATACTGCTTTGAGGAATAAGCGCGATATCATAAATCTGATCCACATCCCCCTCAAACATAATATGCCCCACTTCTTCTTTTGTCTTTACATCTACTATCCATATGCCTGCATAAGTTTCATCGTACTCCTTTGATAACGGAATGGGATTTCTGATTTCACTGCTTCGCATCTGCGAAAGACCGACAAACATCAAACCTCCATAAAAATAGAGTCCCCTTGTAAATCCCGGTAACTTTACAACCAGACTCTTTATTTTTGTTTTTGGATCATACTTCCATACTATACCAAGACCAGACTCGCACACATACACCGCCTTCTCATAAACTCTTGGAGAGTGGGGCATAATCATCCCTTCAATGAGTACCTCATCCGTATCGATATCAATAAGCGTGCCATCATCGATACGCCCCTCGTTCCATGAGTCACGGGAGTCCTCTTTGTTGAACGTCGTTACATACTTTGGCCGCCCTTCGCTCATAGCCATACCGTTTAAATGGCACCTGTCTTCAGGCACAAATTCGCTGATAAATTTGGGTTTCCATCGGGCTATAAACGAGTGATCAGGACTGAGTGTACTCAGACACGAAAAGGTGGAGTTCACGACCCACAACCCCTCATCTCCCCAAGCAATATCGTGAATATTAATCATCCCCGTTGTCAAAGCCGCACGATGAAGATACAGAGCGTCCGCTTTTTTAACATTTTCGATCTCTTCGGTTCTTTGCTTTTTAAGCTCGTCATATTTCTCTTTATCTTTTTCCAATACTTTTTTTGAAAAATCTTCCATATTGTCTAAAGAACCGTTTTTAATCTGATTTAAAATAGTATCAGCCCGTTTAAACTCAAGTACCTGATTAAACGTACCAAGCGTTATACGCTCTGCATCGGCATATACTCCCATTGGCCGTGGAAATGCTTTTAGATTCGTATCGATAGTTTCTCCATCACTTCTAATCAAAATTAAGCGTGCGCTTTGATAACTCGTTACGCAAAGGGAGATGTTAAGCGCATGTAAAAGTCTAGGAACGTTGTCTGTAGATCGGCTTGAGAAATCAAACGCAATGCTCTCTTCTTTAGATTCCATTAATCTCCTTTTTTAGGCTATCAACATTCATTTCGATAGAAGCCGTTCGATTTTGAGACATTTTCAGAGCCAATAACCCAGAAACGACCGCAGCCGTTGCCGATGTACCGCCAAAAACAGCATATGTATTATGTAGTGTAGTAGTACGTACGCCACTTTTTAAAATGATGTCAACCAATGCTCCGTAATTACTGTACTGTTGTGTTGCTCCCACAGTAATCACTTCGGGAATCGCCGCTTCTATACAAAGCGGTTTAAGCTCTTGAGCGTCGTTACCTGCCGCAAAAACGATGGCTCTCTTTTTTGCCACCGCTGTAATAACGTCATAAACCGGTTCAAGCAATAGCGGCGAATTCCAGCTACAATTGATAATGTCGGCTCCGGCTTTGTCCGCCACGCTAAATGCTACGATAGTATCAGAAGTGATGTTGGTCGTTTGACGAATGGCGATAAGTTCGGCATTAGGGGCAATACCGTCAATGCCAATACCGTTATGGCGCGCGAAAATAATACCGGCCACCTCCGTACCGTGATGATCTATTTTTACTTTGGGATCGGCATTTAAACTCTTTTGATCAACATCGTAAGAAAAGCTTACATGTAAGCCTTTTAAATCAGGATGATTCAGATTGAACCCGTCGTCAATAATGGCGATTTTTATACCTTCGCCTAAACTTTTTTTCCACTCTTTTTGCAGGTTATATTGTGTGGTGATATTACTTTCGTGCCCAAAACTCAAATGGCGCTTTTGTAAAATATTAGGTTGGGCATATATAATATACGCTCTATTTTTAAGTGTTTTTGCTTCTTGCAAAGGGTGATCGGAGTCAATCACATAGAGATTGGAATCTTCTAAAAAAGCGATCACTTTTACGGGTTTGTTTAGTCGCTTTTCCAACGCTGTTTTTGAGAGTGTCGATCTGAGTATAATGCTATTTAAAATACGAAAGTTGCCACATACCGCACTATCAAAATTCTCAATACAGACCTCTTGGGCACTCAACGATGACAAAAGAGCGATACACCACAGCACTCTTTTCACATAAACCTCCTAATTCACTTCAATATTGGATATTACGGGAAAATCGGAATAGTTAATATCAAATGCCATTTCCATTTTATCATCTAATGGCACTATTTCATCAAAAAGACGGATAAAATAGTGCTGTTTTTGCATTTGCATTGGATTTTCATCGATTTTGAGCGTTTCATCCAATTCATAAATAAACCAGATAACAATACCGTGGCATACAGGCATACGTTGCGTCAGAGCGATATGAACATGTTTTTGCCACGACAATAAAGGTGCTTCTTGAAGTCTAAATTCATGTACCTCAACAGGATCGCTCAACAAGGTATACTCAAAACTGTTCAAGCGTTCGTATGAATAGTAAGCCCGAAAATCATGTAATGAGGCAATGTCAAGTCCAAGAGCATCGGTTGCGCTACCTTCGTGCCATAACGCTTCGCTAAAGAGCGGCGATACCATCATTTTCACACGACTCGGACACACACTTCCGCTTTCAAGTAGAAACTTTTGTTGTAAGTTTTTAATTAGTAGTAGATCTTTATAAGAGGGGAATCGCTCTCTTAAAATATCTACTATCAGGTAATCCACCTTCTCTTTAATATCATCTTTATAGACCAGATCGCTGGGTTCTTTGGTGATGATTGTGAGGTTGTCTTTGATCGCATTGACGCGGGCAATCTCTTTAGATTGACTTGCCAAGAAGGGTTCTATCACGACAAGGTTAGCCGTGGCAACCCCTTTTTGAGCACATTTAAGTGCTAATAGCCCTTCGGCTTCGGTATATTCCAAAACCTTTGTTGTGGCATTCATATGTGTATCAATCCACGTTTCAAACACCGATAAGAGCGTTTTATTGTTATAAAAGGAGTACCTTTTGGATGGGAACAGTTTGGTATAGATCTGATTGATAGTTGCTCGAATGAAGATATTGTCCCAAAGCGAAGTATCTATCTTCGCCGCTTTAAAATAGAACTCCAGCGCTTCATTTAACAGACCAAGTTCGTGATAGATTTCAGCACTTTTTAGATGGGCTTCAAAATGATCCGGCACCATTTTTATAATCGTGGCATAATGACCCAATGCCTGACTCATATCGTTCATATCTCTGCACAAATTAGCTCCATGAAGATAGGCCCCGATATTGTTGGGGTTGTACTCTAGCGCCTTTTCAAACAGGGATCTGGCCGATTCAAAATCGCCTTGACGATAACAAGCGAATCCCGCATTGCAATATGCTTCAGAGTTATTTGGTGTATCTTTTAATGCATCTTTAAACGTATGTAACGCTTTTTCATCTTCGCCTTTAATTAGATACGTCACCCCAAGATTATTTTTATAATAACCGTTTTTGGGGTCCAGTTCTAGTGCTTGTTGCATATATTTTATAGAAGATTCAATATCATTTTCTCGATTGGCTATGACGCCTAGCATATTGATTGCCCTATGATGAGAGGGATCATGCTCTATGATCGTCTGAAACGCTATTTTTGAATCGTCTATAAAATTATCGTTATATTGTTGCATGGCTTGTTCATAAAGACGCTCCATTGTAATACTCCTTTTCTAAGGGGAAAAAACTCCCCTTTTAGCCGATTAATTTCGTGATGGATAACTCCCATGGAGCGCTATACAAAAATTTATAACCGTTGTAGGCTGCATATTGGCGTGGGGCTGACCGCCTCCCGTTTGCGAAACCGATGCCGCACTCATGTCTACCAAAGAGGCTGCACTGCCATAAAGGGCTTCTGTCCCTTGCGTATTATGTGCCAGTAAAGAGGCTCCGCCTTTGGCCGATGCACCTGTTCCTGCATCACTCGTGGCGTTGAGAGTATGGAAATGGTTGGCAAGCGTGTGTTCTGTCAATGTGACATGCTCTTGTCCGCCCATCTGTCCCTGTCCATATGAAGAACTATAATCAGTACCTATATGCACAGGAACCCTTCCTCGCAAATCGGGTAACTTAAACGTTGTCGTACCATCGCCACCAAACTGTGTTCCAATCAAAGAATAGAGTGCTGGATTGCTAGTCATAGGTAATGTATCACCATTACAAAGCGCCCACTCTTTTGGTGCCCAGCTACAACCAAACATCCTAATTTCTCCTATATATATCATAATGCTCTCCTTTAATTTCGGGTTGGATATACGCCATCTACACAGAGACAAAACTGCATCGCCAGATAGGGCTGTCTGTTTTCATGTGCCTGCGACAATCCGGTAGCTGATAACGTAGCGCTATTCATCTGCACCATCTGTGAAACTTCTTCCGCTTTTTTATAGAATAGATTGCCATTCATTCTCCCTAAATAATGCATGTTCGGATTGATGGATTCGGCACTATCGTAATAGACATTAATAATCTCATGTTGATGCGAAGGTATTTCCAACTCACTTAGACAAACTTGTGCCGTACCTCCCATCTGGGCTAATGGTCGTGGTGTGAGTCCTGGACCCATTCCCTCTCCCATCGGTGTCCGGCCGACAAGATCAGGCACGGCAAATACCGAACGGCAATCGCCTCCATAGAGGCATCCCATAATTGAAAAAAGCGCTTGGTTATCCATGATTGGTAACAACTGTCCATTGCAAGCAACCCAGCCTCTAGGCGCAAATGTATAGGGTAATATTTTCACTTCTCCATAAAATGCATCTTCCATCTCACTCTCCTTTAATTTCGGCTTGGATAGATCCCTTTTAGGGATATAATAAAGTTAAGACATAAATAGGGTTGAATGTTGGAGTGCATTTGATTGCTTCCCGTATTATCAACAGCACCGGCATCGAGTTGTGTTATTTTTGGCGTTTGTGTGCCGTCATCATAAAAATTCTCATTAGTAGTCGCCAACACAGTGTGTTCCGGTGTCTTACTTGTAGCAGACGTAGATGAAGCCAGCAATACATGGGTATGTGAAGGTATCTGATCGACGCTAAGCGTTGCCCTCTCAACACCAAATTTTTCCCCTAAAGTCCTATTGGTCAAATTAATCCCCCGACCTTGATGTACAGGGATGCGTCCTCGCATATCGGGAAGTCCGAATGTATTTACACCATCTCCACCATAATGCACATCTAACACTGAATAAAGCATCTCATTACCCTGAATAGGCAATAGCTGTCCATCACAAAATGCCCAATCTACTGGGGCAAAATTACCTGTAAACATTCGGATTTCACCTACATAAAAATCTTCTAGTTCATTCATCTTACCTTCCTTAAAATATTGATTTTTTTACGACTTTACGCACCTCATAACCGTGTAACCCTATACCTCCTTCGCTAGATTTGTATTTTTATTTATCTCCAATTTGGATTGATACGTCTGTTTGACGGATACATCTGTATGTAGTGCACAAAACGAGGATAATCACAGCGATTTAGAGAACTCCCATGAGGAAGTTCATGTCGGCATATAATAAGATCTCCTGCATCGGCAGCAATTTTTCGTGCATCGTTTTGATATATCTTGCTTAGTATCGCCTCTCTTGGATTGACATCATCATCTAAACCCTCCAGCCATGTATCTAGTTTTTTATGAAAGCCTGCAATACACTGAAAAGCCCCCTGTTGTTCTTGGATATCGTTGAGATAAAGCATTCCAAAGAGATCAAACGGAATCGGTTGTGAAAGGCTGATATCCCAATGAAGATTATTGGGACCGTAATGCTTGATATGATCCTCTTGAGGCGGGTTAAAGCTTACCCTGTCGGTAGCTTGGAATAAATTGTCTGTTCCCCAAAGCTGTTCAAAAGCTTTACGGATCTTTGATGAAGCCCTATTTTTTTGTAAAAGGGGATGATCAAACGCTTTTAACCAAAAGCTATCTTTTGCATAGCGCCACTGCTCGGGTTCATCGGGTGAGAGTCCCAGATAGTCCCAAATTGCAGTTTCGAGTTCTTTGCAATCATTTTTATCTATGGCATTTTTCAAAACAATATATCCGTTTTTATTCCAAAACGCTATCTCTTCAGGAGTAAAAACAGGTTCTAAATATGTTGCTTTTAAAGGATAATTTTGTTGACCATTAGTGTTAAAATCCAAGACGGCATGGTTGATCTTATTCACCGTATGCAGGGGGATATTACCGCCGTTTTGTGCAAGAATCCACTGCTCAAACGTTTCAAAATCAGGCGTGTCGGTATATAAATACGCCGTGGCTTTGGCGATATTGATATTTAACCCGTCAAGCACAAAATAATCAAGCTGATTATGCAAAGGATCTTTTTGTGAAGCTCCTTGCATCTCCTTCATTTTGCGAGACCATAACGATTTGATATGGGCAATGCCGATAGTCGTATTCACACTGCGCTCCTGACATTGAGGTTGTTGTAAATATCAAACATGTATCGGTTACAGAAATGTTTAATATCCTCACTTGCCGCATCATGTTTCTCTTTTGCATCATCTTTAAAGTTATCTTTTGGATTTTTGGCATCAAACATAATTCGAGTGTTGACGTTTTTGAGCTCTTCGTCTGATACATGTAACTTAAAATGAGGAAAAATTTCATCAATTATTGCTTCTTTTAACTCTTTATAATCTATAAACAGACCGTGAGGCAAATCTTTATATTTCAATGCAAATTCAAAGATAGTAAAAATCACTTCTTTATAATAATGATCATAATGAGTCTTCTCAGAGATTTGATCAAACACTTTTCCATTGAGTGCTTTAGCAATAGTAAAAAGTCCTCGTTGTCGTTTTTGCGATACTAAAATTTCGACAGGATTTCGGTATAAAAATACCCAAGGTACATTGGGATATGCTTCAAGGATCAGAGGAAGTTCGGCGATACTCCAGGCATCAAATTTTATAAAGAGTCGCTTCTCATTTGCAAAGCGCTTTTGTCCCAGTACTCTTATGACATCTTTTAAAAGTTCTACCCTGTTTTTCTGATATGCCGTAAGTGCTTCATGAATCAGCTGTGCTTCGCTCAGTACAATATTGTCATCAAATAGCGCAAGGCTCTGGGATAACAGCGTTGAACCACAGCGTGACGTATGAAAAATAAATCCGCTCGGATAGATCGCTTCAACCTCTTTGGCAACACTTTGAAGTTTTTCCCATGACGTATAACGCTTGTGATGTGAACTTGAAAGTGTATTATCAAAAAATGGCTCCGTAAACCTTTTACCTTTCATGTTATGCCATACGATCTGCGCTTCATTATATTTATGAACGACTCGTTGCGGTATCCAATCTTTAAAACTCTCAACCTCATTAAGGGTATACTCAATTGTGGGTACATTTTTAAATTTATATGCAAAATGTACGGTGTCGTTTATTGCAAGTTTTCTCTCAAATGTAATCTTCTTAGGGATATTGAGGCTACACTCATTCTCTCTTAAAACATGCTCGCTATAGATGTAGATAGTCGTTGTAAATTGCGCATCCATTTTTTCATCTATATTTTTAGTAATAGAGTGCGCTTTTGTGCATATAAAATTCTCGTTACTCATCGCTTGAGTCGTATCCATGTCAATTACGTCACAAAGATAATTGGAATCTTTTATTCTGTGTATCACACTGTTTTCAACTACCGGTTTGTAATGTGCCGTCTCAAAACCCACCACGACGCGTTGCGGTATAAAGATTCCCTCTTCATGTAACTGCGGCAATAGATTTAAGGTCACGGCGATCTGAGGTTCGTTATCAAACGCCGCTTTCATCGTCTCGGTTATCACCATATGAAGATCACTCTTGGCTTTGTACAGTGTGGCATCTTCTTGAATATAACCGCTTACAAATTCTTCAAAACCCAGTTTATCGATTATAGTTTTTACAGAACGAAGTGCCGATGCGTGAATATCTAAAAAATGTACTTCAACATTTTTAGGATCAAAATAGTGCAGCAACGGAATCACCAATGTCGCATACGGCCCGCATCCGGCGTAAAGTATCTGTACTTTTTTGCTTTGAAAACGCGTGATAAGGTCGTTCATCGCTTCATAAACACCTCTAAGATATTTTGCGGTTCGCATATACTCATTCGTACAGATCGCCGCATCTAAAGGGGAGATTGCTATGCCTGAGCTTAGATACGTATGTGTAGCATCATCACCAAGTTTGCTACGATCGGCACGTGTTGATATCGGTGAGAAACGCTCAAAAAATTCTGATAATGAGCGCGCGGCATTTAAAAGTTGGGCATGTGTTGCATCCCTATTTAACAAGGTTTCCGTTAGTTTTACAAGTTCGTCTCTCTCATACATGTAAAACCTTGTGTTGGAGTTCTTTTGCTATGTCAAGGGCGCTATCGCTTCCAATACTTTTTAACGAAGCGATAACCGCTTCGACATTCTCATCGGTAATGCCTTTGCTTCCATATTTGTAATAGGGTTCTTTGAAACCGTGTTGCAAAAAGATCGCTTTGAGCCACGCGTTCACATGACAATCGATCAAAAGATGTACCCGATCACACGTTCCTTCGTTGACAACACTGTGAGGATTATGCGCATCGATGTAATAGCAACACCCTGCTTTCATCGTGTGAGGTTCACCATTTAATATAAACGTCACATTGTCATTGGTTGTGATAGGAATATGAAGTCTGGCATACCCCTCTTCAAAACAGGATCCATGATCACAATGCTCTTTAATCACCGATCCGGCTCCCAAACGCATAAAACGAACCGCTTCAATTTTTGTCTTAAAGGTATTAATAACCTCTTTAATGTAGTCGGTTTTATGAAATAAAGGGGTGTCAAAATATTCTTGATTTTCAGCGGCAACGATCTGCTTCATATCACCGGTTGTTGAAGACAATGACGACACCGTCCATGACCCTTCATACGCTTGAGTGTTTGGGTGAGGAACCCATTCGTCGCTATGAACAAGCTCCAAATCAGAAACCAATTTTTTTATATCAAACTCGAATGGAAGTTGTAAAAATGCGTCATTATTTTGCATGAATACCACCCTACATAAAAATATTTTTACATGTAAAATGTTAAATATCACACCATTGTAGCACATTAAATCATCATAAAGAATTTTTTTATGTTGTAATGGAGTAAAATATAGTTTTTAACATCTATTTTTAATGTGGTAACTGACCTTACGCACTTTTGAAAAAAAGGGCGTAAATGGCCAGTTATTCTGCCGCATCCGGAAGATGTGGCTAGCTTTAGGGGGTTGTAGGGACATCTGTCCCTGCCACTTTTCGGGCTTTGCCCGTAAAGTGCGTAACATCAGATAGTAAGATTTTACTGAAGGTAAGTCACAGTTGATTCATTTAGAAACAGTATAAATCAGCTGTAAAAAGTAAGTAGGTTTATTGCCGCATCATTTTATTAACAAAGTCTTCCAAATCATCTGATGAGACCAGCTCACGCTTTTCAAGCATCATCTTCGAAAGTTCGTCAAAAGCCAGTATCTCATACATCTCAACGACATTACGTACGTTGTAATAGCCTTTTAAAAAATAGAGCAGTACGCCAAAGTTGTCTAAGTTTTTCGGATTTTGAAACTCTTTTTTAAAAAGTTTGTACTCTTCCCAGTCAATCTGTATCATGCCTAGTAGCATAACACAAAAATTTCAAACTCCCGCTATGGAAGGCGCCAATGATGCATATTGTGTGGCATAAATTTCACGCCATGTGGATTGGGTTTGAACACTGCGGTATCGTTCGCGGTGTATCAACCAATCGTTCCAGCGCTCTTTGGAGAGCGGCATACTTAAACGGTAGGCGATTTGAGGAGCATTGTCAAACAGATAATCAAACGTCACGCGTGCGCCCGATACCAGTTTGGTACTAAGGTTCATCTTTTTGGGAATCGTCAAGCTGCACTCGTTTTCTCGTAGTATATTGTTTTTATAAATATAGACGACCGTCGAGAGTTGAGGCTCCATTTTTGCATCAATTTCACTTTTGAAACGGTACTCATCGGTCACTAACATCTGCTCTTTTGTGAGGGGCTTAGCGGTATCGATATCGAGAATATGACATAAGTAGTTTGAGTATTTTACCGTTGCCGCCGATGCCCGTTTTTTGACCTGATTGTAATACGCGGTTTCAAACCCGACCACCACCCGTTTGGGAATAAACACACCACCGTTTTGCAGTTGCGGTAGCAGATTCAGTGTGAGTGCCACTTGCGGTTTATCATACAGCGCGGCGTTCATACTATCGACCAGTACCATATGTAGCGGTTCCTCACTTTGGTAAGACGATGCATTATCGTGAATATAATCTTCTGCAAATTTCTCAAAACCCAAATGCGACATAATCGCTTTGACACTCTTTAATGATGCGGCATTATGATCTAAAAAGCGTACCGACAAGCGTTTAGGGTCAAAACGGTACAGTAGTGGCAGCAACAGTGTTGCATGGGGTCCACATCCGGCATACAACAGACGTATTTTTTGACCTTTAAAGCGCTTTAGCAGGTCATTAACGGCCGCATAAACCCCACGCATATATTTGGTAATCCGCACATGCTCGTTAGCGCAAATAGCATCTAACGGCGAGATGGCGACCCCAGAGTATTCATCACTATTAATTACCGAAGCAAACTGCTCGAAAATTTCTGCCAATGATTTGACGGACTGTGCAAGTTCAGCACTTTTTGCGTCACTATCTAACAATGTGTTAACGATATCCATTAATTTATACTTTTTACTCATAATGCAACTCCTTTTGTTATTATCTAATATTTTTATTAATAAAATATTAAAAGGAGCGTAAAAGAGCAAAAAATTTTACACAGCTTCACTTTTGACGATGCTACATGTAAGAAATTCAAGGAGGATGTTATGAGTGCACGGATGCAAAAAGAGCGTAAAAAAGAGCCGATATTTCCAAAAATCGCACTGCGGCCGCTGGCGCGTCAGATGTTGCGCCGCATGGCATGTAGTAGTTGAGTTGCCCTATTCATCACGATGTGCGGCACGGCAAAATTGAGTCGCATAAATCCACTGCCCTCTTTGCCAAACGAGATGCCGGGGCTTAACCCCAGACGTGCTTCATTCACAAAGAGTTCACGAAGTGCGCGATCACCAAGTCCTAAAGCACGGCAGTTGATCCACGCTAAATAGGTTCCCTCGGGAGCTTTACATGTAAGGGGTGTATCTTCGAGTGTTTGCCGTAAAGAGTGAACGTTACATGTAAAGTATTGCATCAGTGCATCCACCCACGCATCGCCCTCGCGGTACGCCGCTTCAAACGCCACATGTCCAAATACCGTACCCTCGGCAAAATGAATCTGCTCATACACCTTTTCAATCTTCTCACGTAATTCAGAATTGCTTACATGTAAGGTGGAGATAGAGAGCCCCGCAAGGTTAAAAGTTTTCCCCGGACCGTAAGTGCTTAGTGTTATCGCCGCAATCTCTTTGGAGAGTGCGCTAAACGGCGTGTGTTTATGCGGCGCAAAGATCAGATCGGAGTGAATCTCATCGGCAAGCACTATAATGTTATGCTCCAAACAGATTTCGCCAAGCTCCAAAAGTTCTGCTCTGCTCCAGACCCGTCCCACCGGATTATGCGGAGAGCACAGTAGTAGCAGTTTCGTATCGCTATCGATTTTAGAACGCAGATCATCAAAGTCAAAACGGTACACACCCGCTTCATCCTGTTTTAGCGGATTAAGTAGCACTTTTCGCCCGTGATGCGTGACACTCTTCATAAACGGCGGATAGATTGGCGGCTGCACAATCACTTTGTCACCCGGCTTTGTAAATGCGGCAATCGCCATATTGATCGAGGCCACCACCGAGGGTGAATAGAGTAGCTCCTCACGCTTTACATGTAAGCCATGACGGCGTTTTAGCCATGCTATTTGCACCTCGTAAGCGCTATCACTCATCATCTCGTAACCGTAAATGGGGTGCTTTGCACGTTCTTGCACTGCCTCCGTAATAAAGGGCGGTGTTACAATGTCCATATCGGCCACCCACAGTGGTAGCACATCTTCACTGCCAAAGAGTTTTTGGCGCAGGGTGTATTTTTCGGCATTGCTATGAGCGCGATCAACGACCGTGTCCATAATGCCAAAGTAGTGCTCTAGTGTTTTTTCCATACGCTCATCTGGGCAACGGAGTGCTGAAATTTTCTAGGGGTTTCGCGAATTACAAACTCAATATCATGGGTGTCGATCAGCTCAAAATGTGTTCCTAAAATCGCTTTAATCGTTTCAAACGTACTGATCTCGTTGCCCTCTTCATCAGTGTATCCGCCCAGCCAAAACTGTTTTTGAGTGTATGCCTCAAGCCAAGTATACGGTGAGGTTAAAATCAACAACCCTTTATCATTAATACGCTCGTGCACACGTTCTAAAAAGAGATGCGGCTCATACAAACGATCAATCAGATTGGTCGCCATAACCAGATCGTAACCGCTAAAATGGGTTTTAAGGTTACAGGCATCGCCTTGCCAAAAGGTCACTTTATCCTTTACATGTAAGAGATCACACTCCTTAAGGCTTTGGGTCTGACGCGATGTAAGTTCGCCCTCTTCGGCGCGCTCATAGTGAATCACGCCGCGCTCTTGCAGTTCGACACCCACTTGAATAAATCGCGCCGAAAAGTCAATACCCGTTACCTCATCAAAATGTCGGGCAAGCTCAAAACTCGCACGTCCCGTAGCACACCCCAGATCAAGTGCGCGTTCGCCTCTGCCCTCTTGGGCGTAACTAATGGCAAGTCGGGCACACTTTTTAGCAAAATTTTCAACATTAAAGTATTCATCGCCGTACTGAAACTCGCAATACTGCGACACCAGCGCATCGCTTTCGTAAATATTCTCGTCAAACGAAGCCGCCGTGCCTTTCACATAACGAAAGCCCGCGTGCTGATAAAAGTGGCGACGAAACGCGTAGCGTGAATGCGCCGTCAGCTCATTGCCGGTGGAGATAAACGAACCGCCTTTAATAAGGTTATGCTTACCGTCAAACGTTGGGGTCGAAAAATCGTCATACACCGGATGCGGCTCAAACCCTTCAAAACCGTCAATCGGACTCTGTGTCCACTGCCAAACATTGCCTGTGACATCATAAAATTCACCCTGTTTAAAGCGATTCACCGGACACGGCGAAGCGTAATGCTCAAGGTTAATATTGGCATGTTGCGGGTCGGGAATTTCAGACAATCCCGAAAGCTCATGCAACCGCATCCACTCCGCTTCGCTACACAGGCGGTAATCGTACCCGTCTTGCTCACTCTTATAACGGCAAAACGCCATGGCTTCAAGGTAATTCACCTCCACCGGCCAATCTAGCGGCAGATCAATCTCACGATCAAGCGTGCGCAATTTATAACTCTTATCCGCATACACCCAAAACGCCGGATGATTGACTTTGCGCGTCAATAAAAATTTGCGCCCCTCTTGATCCCAAAAGCGCTCATCTTCATAACCGCCATCGCGCACAAAAGGCAAAAACTCGCCGTTGCTGACCAGATATTTGGAGACCTCAAAATCCTTAACCTTACATGTAAGGCTTCCGTATTCATTGTCCCAGCCGTAAAGATGATGATCGTGCGCCTTGCCAAGTACGACATCTGCACCTTTTACATGTACCATTGCATTTTCCGGTGCTACGCCCGAATCGCTACAGATATCAAAACGCGTATGACGTTTGATGTATTCAAGCGGCATCTGGCGATGCAAGACGCTTGAGGTCTCAATATGGATGCGCTCATGCTCAATGCCCATCAAAATAATCCAAAACGGATCATCTTGCGCAATGGGTAGCGTAAGCGGCAAACTCTGAATAAGCGCTTCGACCTGCATTTTAACCTGCAAACGATACTGACGCACCGCGCTTACGTCGGGCCACTCATAGTGATTTTCATCAAGATCGTCCCAGTTCATCTCATCTACGCCAATGGCGAACAGTGACTCAAAATCGGGATTAATCCGCTCGGTGATCACCTGACCTAAGATGAGTTTATTAATATAAAATGCCGCCGTGTGACCGAAATAGAAGATCATCGGATGGCGCGTAGGTTCGCTTTGGCGGTAAAAGACGCTATCGTCTTTAAACAGTTCAAACAGCGACTCAAAGAGTGCGTAGCTGTTTTGAAAATACTCTAAAATCTGCTGACGTTTATGTTCGGGGGTGTCCCCATCAAGTGTTACGGGTAATAGACTTTGCATGGAGATATTGTAGCAAATTACTCTTGTTGACACGAATAGCGAAAGCTGTCATCGAGATCAAGAGGGAGGTAGAGGGTTTGCAATGACACCGATACGGCATCACTGCACAAACTCTCAAAATTTGTACTGTTATCGTAGTGGCTGTTGTATTCTGCATTAAAAACCGGCTTGCCGGCACTTGTAAATGCGCTTAACATATCACATTCGTCATACTCCCAGCACTGCTCATTGAGGGCAAAATCAAAATAGGGCTCCAGCTCACTGGCCTGATCCAGATCGTTTTTAAGTCCTATCGTCAATCCACGCTGGTGTGCGGCATTCGCTAGAAATTTGTTGTAATCAAGCTGATCGTCTTCACTCAGTTCCAAGCCGTTATCGTTTGCATACGCATCCACATTATCCGGCTCCACGCCGTCACACCCTTTGCTTTTGGCCAGATCAAGACGCGCAAGCATGATCTGACGAATAGTTTCGTTACGGGTATCAATCCAGCGTTCATCCCAGCCATCAAGTTGACTCCCCAGTGCATCTTCGGGAAATTGCCCGGCATCGTCGCGCCACGCCTCGTATGAACCGGCGGAGAAGTAGCAGATCACTTTTCGTCCCTCTACATGTAAGGCATCTATTGTACTCTGGTTGGTATCAAAAAGATCAATATCGTACAGATCAACATCGTAAGAGGTGTTAAGTGTGCCTTGCAGTTGCCACTGCCATGTGGTGTTGATATCGGGTTGATACCATGACTTTGCATGAAGTGTCGCAAGCATAATGGTGACGGTATAAAGCAGATCCATATTTTTTTCCCATATGTTTATAATCATAGAGTATCATATTTATATTATGAAAGCATATTTATTATTAGTTGTATTCATACTATTTGCCTCTAGTCTCTTTGCCGAAACCTACACATCACAAGATGCTCCCGTGAGTTTTAGACTCTTAAAACGCGACCCCTCACCGCTTCCAAAAGATTACAAGCCTATTTTACGTCGTCATTCTCCCAAAACCCGTGCGGCTATCAACTATTTTGAGATTACCTATCTCGGAGCCGGCGATACCGATCGTTATGGTGAAACCTGTTCAGAGTTTCCCCAAGAGGCGCAAAATGCTTTTGAACGTGCCGCAGAGATTTGGTCAGGGTTTATTACCACCTCGGTGCCTATAACCATAGAAGCGTGTTGGGCGGATTTAAGTGCATACGGTTCCATATTAGGGTACTCTTCATCACCGATGAAATCAGGGTTTTTGAATGCACCGATGGCAAATACCTACTACAACCGGTCACTGGCCAATGCGTTTGCAGGCGAAGACCTTGACCCAGAGGGCTACGACTCTTATATCACGTATAACAATAATGTCGATTTTTACTACGGACTTGACGGCAACACGCCGTGGAATGAATCGGATCTGTTGACGGTTGTGTTGCATGAAATGGGACACAGCCTGAACTTTTCAGGATTGGCAGACTACAATAGCGGTACCGGCGATCTCTCTTATGTAAGTATTTTTGATCGTTTTACCGAAGATAGCAGCGCTACGCCACTCGTTGACTACCCCAGCCCTTCTACCTCTTTGGGCGATGCATTGATATCCAATAGCGTCTGGTTTAACGGTACCCATGCCAATGCCGCAAACGGCGGGAGCCGTGTAAAGCTCTATGCCCCTTCAACATGGAGTAGCGGTTCAAGCTATTCGCATCTCGATTACAACACCTATAACAACACCGAAAACGGCCTGATGGTCTACCGCCTTACCGACGGAGAGGCCATTCACGACCCCGGCGACGTGACGCTTGGAATATTAGAAGATATGGGCTGGGAAATCCGCTCAACGCCAAGTACGCAACACCATCTTAATCCCTCGATTATAATGTACCTACTCCATTAAATACATAATAACCGATGGAGAGAGTGTGGCATTGGTATCTAAAAGCGGCCCCGTATAGCCTTCGATCCAGTTACGGTAATTGGCAAGGTTGGTATAGACTCCTGGGTAATTTGCTAAAGCGCACTCATTTCCCCAACTGACAATACCGATCTGAAACCAACCATTAGCATCTTCGAGAATCAGCGGTCCACCGCTATCACCTTGGCAACTGTCTTTACCGCCTTGCATATAACCGGCACAGATCATGTTTGATGTTATAGCGCCGCCATACGAGTTGTATCCGTTACATCCTCCATTCCCACCCACTCATAACGAGGCAGGCGGATCAATATCCAGTGCCCGATAGATTTCAAGCTGTTTGTTGAGAATTTCCCCGACACGCAGCTTCTGTTTCTGTGCTTCGAAACACTCAATAATATCAAGCTTATCGAGC
>JBNKLA010000055.1:0-28433 GCA_050292115.1 Sulfurimonadaceae bacterium
CGGTTCACTTGCGTTCGTCTCTTTGATACCCACCTGAAGAAGTCTTGCTTCTCCTTTTCCCTGACGCTCAGCACCAAGCCTTTTAGACTCAGCACCTCAGGGTGGTTTGAAACCTCCGCTTGCCCAGCGGTTCCGAGGGGCCTTCCCTCATCTTTCATACAGCATAGCTTTTGTAATCCTCCCGAAGTCGGTTAAACTTTGGTTGTTACGCCTTCTTGGCACACCCTGACACCTTATTCCCCCTTATTCTATTCAGAGTTGAGGATTTTGCTTAATGGCTTCGTATACGTCGTCGATTCCCCCGTAGCACGTGCTATTTGTAGCCAACCACCACAAGTACTTCGCATGGAGTGTCTGCGTTGCGAAGTTGATGACTTGCGTTGCCGTATCCGCTGAATCATCCTGTATGCAATCTGAAGAATGCATGTCACCTGCCGCTCGGGTGAACACCATATGGTGCGGGTTCGCGATCTGATGGGTGTGCACGTATCGATAGACGGCAGAGCTGGTGTTGGCGAAATTGGTATCGGGACCACCAACGGGAACCTCGTTCGAAACTATGTTGTTGTCGATGTTGTCCCACAAGAGCTCTCTCGCCTCATGTGTGGTCACATCGCCCCAACCGGGGATGAAGTTCGCCATCCAAAAGAACCTGGCGCTACCGAGCGTTGAGTTTCCGTAGTTCGCAATTGCTGCCCATCGGTTCACGAGGGTTTGCGGATTGTAGTCGTACTGGCTGTATACCGAGTCATCAAAACCTAGTGCGCTTTCCTCCGACGCAACACCTTCGAACATCACATCGGCTTTGAAACGAGCCGCAATCGCGTCGATGAGTTTTTTGTAGCGCTCCTCGAATTTCTCCGTCCAAGTGAGTGCGCAGTAGCTTTTCCTCCCTGATGAGGTTCCGGTGCTTACATTATACTCCACCTCAATATCACGCATGTATTCTGGGAGTGGATGCTCTCCATCGAACGTTCGATGCTCCACTTGCACGATGAAGTATTTATTGTTTTCTTTGGAATCGTTGAAATCCTTGGCAACGATGGTGTCCAGACCGGAATAATCACCCTTAGAGGGTTCCAAGTCTTTCCAAAGATAGGCCCGTACGATGCCCTTGACACCATCTTTTTCTTGCGCGGTGGTCTGCTGGTAGTCCTTTCGTACAACGACGTAGTGGCCGAAGTCTTCGCGTTTCGTGGCACTTCCACCGCCAATAGATACGGCGATGTCATCAAAGTACGCTTTTGCACCGTCCGTGCCCGCATCGCACCGAATAAAAACTCTCACCTGCCGAGTATCGGCGGTGGAAGTCGCGGCAAAGCTCCTTAACTCCCAGACGCCGTCGGTCGAGCTCTTGTCCGGCGCGGAATTCCAGTCCACACCATCAGAAACGGGTTGGCCATTTCCGTCCAAGAAATGCATGACACCGTAGCAGGTAGGATTGCCGTCAATGGTCTTGAGCCAGTAGCTCAGAGTGTAGACCGTATTACTGGGAGCTCCGGTCATCACCTGATTGATGGCCCGGTTCTCGCTACTGTTGCACCAGATGCCCGCAGATTTCTTGCCAGAGTGTTGCTGAACGCCGTCGCACCACGTGCCGGTGTTCCAATTCCAATTGCAGTCTTCAAAACCAGAATCGTCCAGGACAGTGACAGCATGGATATTGCCACCGAACAGTAGCAGGGACAAGGCGGCAAAGGGCGTTTTGTTCTCGGCCGCTACCGCGCAAGCTGAGCCGAACATGTAGATCAATGCGGCAAGTACGGACGCAATTCTAAGACAGTTTTTTTTCACCCTGTTCCCTCCTTTCCATTATAGTCAATAGCGCAACCAGTAAAATAGCCTTATATGTCATACTCACTGATGTTACGCACTTTACGGGCAAAGCCCGAAAAGTGGCAGGGACAGATCTCCCTACAACCCCCTAAAGCTAGCCGCATCTTTCGGATCCGGCAGAATAGCTGGCCATTTACGCCCTTATTCATGTAAAATTAATGTAGCAGATACATCAAGAGCGCAGGGTTCATCATCCCCTCGTTACTTTGTTGAAGTTCATACATGTAAGCCGCTCCACATTGTAACCCATCATCACAAGGATCCAGCGGTGCACCGATAATCATACGGTTGCCGCTGATTTGTATGGTATCTCCAAAATAGCTGTCAGTTGTAGTATCGTCCGGCCAGAATTTTAGGGTCTCATTGCTTTCACTCCATCCGCCGGCAGGTTTTGTAAAGAGATAGACGGTGCCGGAGTTGGTAGCACCGTTTTCATCGCCAAAGTGTGCACCGATAGCGATAAAGTTACCTTGAATATCCAAACTTTTTCCAAATGTGTCATGGAGTTCAGGATCAGATGCGGTGAGCTTAACACTTTGAGTGGTGTCCGTCCAGCCATTGTGCGGTTTTTCAAAAAGATACACGTGACCTACACTTCCTTTGAGATAGGCTGAAACCAGCACAACATCATTTTCTATCGCAACACTACTACCAAAGTAATCATTGTACGCCGGATCGTATGCGGTAAGTTTTGCCGTTTCGTTGGCATCACGCCAGCCCTCTTGCGGCTTTACAAAGAGATAAGCGGCTCCTTCATTTGTAGTGCCTCCGTCATGCCCGTAAGCTCCTACTACAATCGTATTGCCACTAATAGCAACGGCACTGCCAAACGTATCTTGGCTCGCCGTATCCGAAGCAGTGAGTTTAGCCGTTTCATTCGTGTCGATCCAGCCATTTTGAGGCTTTTCATAAACATACGCTGCTCCACCGACGTTTGTGGGAGCGTTTTGATCGCCGTATGCACCCACAACAATGGTGTCACTGTTAATGGTGATACTGTAACCGAGATGGTTTTTCAATTCAGCATCTGAAGCACTTAGTTTAGCGGTTTCATTCATATCACTCCAGCCCTCTTGTGATTTCACAAAAACATACGCAGAACCTGAAGCACTACCGCCATCATCATCACCGTATGCTCCTACGACAATCGTATCACCTTCGATACCGACACTTAGGCCAAACTGATCGCTTGAAGCGGCATCAGATGCCGTCAATTTGGCGCTTTGTTCAAACACTCCCGTTGTAGCATTACGTTCAAATACTACGGCAGAACCGCATCCACCTAAATCACATTCATCACTTGCAACACCTACTACGGCAGTATCGCCATCAAGTGCAGTCGCATAAAATGAAAAACGCTCATACTGCACAGCGTCAGGTGCCGTAAGTTTGTTGATTTTACTAACGGTAATGTCAGCTACTAAGGGCGTCATACCCAGTAGCGGTATCCAAAATAATCTACGCATCATCTCTCCTTATCTGTATTATTAAAACAGATAAAAGTGATGTTTATTGATAATTTACGTCACTATTGTAAATTTCGCAAGAGGTATTATGGCGTTTTCGTTAGTAATTTTGGCTACAATCTTTTCATGACACATCAAAATACTATTACATCTATTATGAACACGGTTGAGCAGGTCATTGCGGGAAAACGCGACAAAATCGAACTTGCCCTAGCCGTCTTTTTAGCGCGGGGGCATCTGCTTATCGACGATCTTCCGGGTGTGGGCAAGACCACACTGGCCAAAACGCTCTCAAAAGCACTGGGACTGCACTACAACCGCATTCAGTTTACCAGCGACATGCTTCCTAGTGATATTCTTGGTCTCAACTATTTCGATACGCAAAACTCCACGTTTCGTTTTAAAAAAGGGCCGCTCTTTTCACAATTTTTGCTTGCCGATGAGATCAACCGCGCGAGTCCCAAAACGCAAAGTGCGCTTCTTGAAGCGATGGAGGAGTCTCAAGTAAGTATTGACGGCGTTACACATTCCCTACCGAATCCCTTTTTCGTAGTAGCGACCAAAAATCCTTTTGAAGAGGCGGGCACGTTTGAGCTGCCCACCTCGCAACTTGACCGTTTTATGATCTCGTTTTCACTCGGCTACCCTGACCCCGTGGCGGAACGTAGTATTTTACAACGTAATAGCAATCCTTTTGAGGCCGTTGAAGCGGTGGTTGATGCAGAGGTACTGAAAACGCTATTTGAAGCGGCATCACAGATACACCTCGCTTCCGATCTGCTCGATTTCTTGCAAGAGATCATCGTCTTTAGCCGTGAGAGCGGGCTTTTTTATGAGGGGCTCTCCACCCGCGCCGCCATTGCACTTAGCCGCGTGAGCCAAGCTTATGCCCTGATTAGGGGGCGCGATTTTGTCACCCCCGAAGATGTCAAGACGATACTGCCGCATATCTGCGCGCACCGTCTGAGAATCCGTGCTCAAAACGTCAAAGAGTCTGCCAGTGCGCTTATCCTCGCTTCCGTTCATCCAGACCTATAGGCAGATCGCCCCACGCGTTACCATTCATTTGGTGACTTTTTTTTTCCTGATTCTCGGGCTTTTTTTACAGGCCTACATTCATAATTTCAACATTGTATACATTACGCTTTTTGTGATTTTAGGGCTTGCGTTTAGCTCCTGTTATTTTGGGCGGATGAATCTAAAACCGATCACGCTAAAAACGCTTCCGCAAGGTCGGGTATTTGCCAATCGTGATTGCGTGCTACACTGGAGTATTCATAACGGTGCCGATAATCCCGCTTACGATGTAACCTTTACATGTAACACTGAAGAGCGCCATTTTGAGCGCATTGAACACGATGCCCTACTCCATCTTTCTCAGCGCTTCAACACACGCGGTACGCATCAAACAGAAATCGTAACGCTAGAGAGCGGTTTTCCGCTACCGCATCTACGCTTTTACCGCAAAATGGGGGGCGAACAGACACTCAATGTCTATCCCGAACCCAGAGGCATCACGCTGGAGCACTACCTTAACGTCCATCCCGACATTATCGGCGAACGCGACGATTTTGAAGGATTACGCCGCTACGAAGAGGGAGATATGCCCTCGCTTATTCACTGGCCCTCACTGGCTAAAACGGGCGAACTCTCCAGCCGCCAGTTCTCGCACCGTCACCTCGGCGATACGCTGCATTTTGATTTTAAAAGCTGTGCTGATACGGACGAAGCGCGCCTCTCGCAACTTTGCTTGTGGGTGCTTGAGTGCGAAAAAAACGGCTTTGCGTTCACCATAGCCCTACCCCATCAATTACTTGAACATCCTAAAGAGTCTATCGATGCGATTTTACTCACACTTGCCAAATTTTAGCACTGCACCAAGCAAGCAACACCTGCTTGATGTCGCTTTAATACTCTCGATTGTGCCGCATCTCACGACACTCTCTTCATTAATGATCCTCTATCTCTTTGGCGCCTTGCTGGGCTTGTGGCTCATTAAAGAGGTGCGCCCCATTCACCAGCTCTTTTTTGGCCTGCTTGGCGGTGTGGCGTTAGCGCTTTCGTTTTACGATTCGCTCACCTTTGTGGGGCTTTCACGGCTCAATATCTTTGTTTCGCTTATCATTTCGCTACTCATTGTTGCCGTTGTGCTTCAGCGCCTTGGCAACAAAATCAACTTTTATCTGCTCATCTCTCCGGCGCTATTTTTGGCACTCTCGTACTTTTTTCATAACACCATTATGATGCTCTTTTACGCAGTATTTACCCTTTTTATATTTTTACTCTTACTCTTGTGGCAACGGATGCAGAGTTCGTTTATGGCGGCTTTTAAGATGGCGCTGGGCATGTTTGCGTTTGCACTGCCGGTGATTGTGCTCCTTTTTATGACTTTTCCGCGCATCTCGTTTAAGACTCGCGATTTCGGTTTTAAAGCGGAGCAAACTATACGCACTGGACACGATGGCATTATGCATATGGGAGGCGATGCACTGCTAGTACCTTCCAAACGGGTGGTCATGGAGGTAGCGTTTGAGGGAGAGATGCCTCCAGAGCAGACACTCTATTTTAGAGGTTCGGCACTTTATATAGACAAAACCGACCGCTGGGAACCCCGAAAAAAAAACAAACCGATATCGCTAAAAGCACAGATGCCGCAAAGCCGCTACCATGTTACCCTCTACCCGCATCAAAAAAAATGGCTCTATTTTATTGATCACCCTCAAAGCGTTCCCAAAGAGGCAAAAATCGATGCTGACGGCATTATTACATCCAATAAAAATGTCGAAGATGTACTGCGCTATGAGGGCAGTTCCACCCTAAATTCGCTTCTAAACGTTTCTCTCACTCCCGCGCAACACTCTTATGCTCTGCAATTTGACGCTACGCGCGATGAGCGTACGTTGCGCTTTCTCAACTCCTTACATGTAAAGGATTTAAACTCTTTAATTGAGGCTTTCAAAAGTCTCAACCTGCGCTATTCGCTAAAGCCCACAGGTATTCAACCCAGTGATCCCGTAGATTCGTTTTTATTTGACTCCAAGCAAGGCTACTGCGTGCATTTTGCCAGCGCATTTGCCACGATGGCGCGTATGACAGGGATTCCCGCACGTATCATCACTGGATTTAAAGCCAGCTATACCAACCGGATTGAAAACTATTTAGTTGTCAAAGAAGAGGATGCCCACGCTTGGGTGGAGGTCTATCTTAAGGGCAAAGGGTGGCAACGTATCGAGACGACGGCATTTGCTACGGGAGTAGCACTGCGCATCGAAAATGGCGACACGGTTTTAACACCCAAGATTAGCTCACCTTTTTGGCACCGTATGAATCTCACTTACATGTATGCCCGTTACGTATTGCAATCGTGGATACTCGATTACAACCGCTCCAAACAGATGCAGTTGCTTAAAGAGCTACTTAGCAACGCTTCGTTTGCGCTTGGCGCTGTCGGAGCCTTTGGCGTGCTTATAGCGCTGGGCTACCTGCTCTCGAACTTGCGTCACCAGCGTAGCAGAATCCATCCTGCCAAAAAAGCGTTGTTCCCACTATTGGCATCTCTTAAAAAAGAGGGCTTTGAAGTGCAAAACGGTGAAACAATCGAAGCCTTTTTAAAGCGTGTTTACGAGCATAACGGCGATGAAAAACTCTTACATGTAAGCAAACTCTATAACCGTATACGCTACGGTAAAAGCAACAATTATACTTTGCTAAAAACAGCAGTAGGAAATTTTAAACAATAATTGTTGTAATCAACTTGATATTATGTTAGAATCTTCTCCAGTTATCATATTGTATTAAACAATATTTTTAGGGGTTGTTGATATGAATAGGAAAATACTCATCCTATCTCTTCCTATATTATTACTCGGTAATGAATTTGAAACAACGCTCCAAAATGAAATCAACTGGCTCGAAGAAGAGACCTTTGTCGTATCGGCGTCAAGAATCAAAGAAGCCCTCAATAAAACCCCAGCTTCCGTGACACTCATTGATAGTGATATGATCGAAAAGATGGATGCCGAAAATCTTTTTGACGTGCTCTCAACCGTTCCGGGTATCGGCATCACACAAAGCAATATCTATATCGACGAGATCGAGTCGCGAGGCATCAAGGACTGGTTTTCAAAACAGATACTTTTTATGATCGACGGACACGCACTTGATGCGAATCTTATAAACGGCGGCGTAACATTATCATTTTCCGATATCAAGCTTGAAACTATCAAACAGATCGAAATCATTAAAGGTCCGGCCTCGGCACTTTACGGTGCCAATGCCTTTACGGGTCTGGTTAATATTATTACCAAAAAAGCTTCTGATATTAACGGTGTAGCATTTACGGGAAAATACGGCTCTTTTGATACCAAAGAGGCAAATGTGCTCTTTGGCAAACAATTTGATGAGCTCTCAATTATGGGCGACATCAATGCTATGGATAGCAATGGCTATGAAGTACATGTAAAAAAGGATGCCATAAACAATGCGGGTACAACGCATCCTTATAAAAAGCAGATTCAGACCAATTTTAAACTTGGCTATAAAGATCTCTTTATAAACACCATGTTCAACCATCGAGAGGATGGACCCCATTTTGGTGCTACCGGAGCCATTAACAACGATACCGTAACTAAGAATGACTATCTGTTTATTGAGACCGGTCTTCATGCCGATATAACCCACCAACTCAATATCAACGCCAAAATGTACTATGACCTCTCCACTTTTGACAATAGATGGGGACTTCCGCAATACAACCTGATTCAATGCAATGCTCTTAAAAACAGAAAAACAGGCATTGAAGCACTCGCAACGTACAGCGTAACCGACACCTTTAGCACAATATTTGGCGGTATGTATGAAAAGCACCAGCAATTTGACATCAAAACGCGAAACAATAACGTTGATGTGTCCCATACGGCAGAATCATTTGCCCCGATAGTAGATCGGGAGATGGAGGCAACCTATATCAATACACTCTATGATCCAATCCCCAATGTCAGAATCACACTTGGCGTGAGATACGACCACTACAGCGATTTTGGTTCCAATATCGCTCCAAGGGGCGGATTTTCATGGCAAATTAGCAAACATCACTCTTTAAAAGCGATGTACGGCGAGGGATTCAGGGCACCGACGTTTGCAGAACTCTATAGCAATCACACCGTCATCAACGGCGCTATCGATCTCAATCCCGAAAAGGTTAAAACTTACGAAATCACCCATGAATATGACTATGATCGACTACATAATAAACTGACCTATTTTGACAATACGTTTACTGATCTGATTGTCCAAGATGACAGCAACTATTATAATCGGGGCGCATCGTCAACCAGAGGAGTTGAAATTGAAACCAAATATGATCTTTATAGAGGCTCTTATCTATTAGGAAACTACACCTATCTCGAAGCCAAAGATGATAAAACAGATCAGGAGCTAAGCGATGTTGCCTCGCACCGAGGCAATATCATGTTCAATTACAGAATCAATCGCTATCTTAACAGTTTTACGCATCTATTGTTCAAAGGAGAGACAAAACGCGCCACGGAAGATGAGAGACAAAACGTTGCCGCATACGGCATCCTCAATACAACGATACAGGTAAAAGATTACCTTAAAAACACGGAATTTAAACTCTTATTAAACAACCTGACCGACAAGCAGGCTTATGATCCGGCTAGAGATGGGTTAATTTATGACGACTATGAAATTGCAAGACGAAATTTTATGCTGGAAGTCACTTATACATTCAATTAAGCTGAATCTGCTTTACGCGTTTCAATATTGTAAATCATAAACGCTTGCCGATGATTCTCATCGGTTTGCATATTTTGCAGATATTTTCTGTAAAAACTGAGATCTCTGTTGTATGAAGTCAACACCTCTTTTTCGTTAAAAAAGTCATTAATACATGTGCCAAATGCAATCTCTTTGAGAAAGTACCATTTGCCGTGATCAATTGCATATTGTTTATCGCTCTCATCTGTCATCTCCCGACATAGCACACTACCGACGGTCTGATCAATGGTATCTTTAAAGTCTTTATTATTTTCGTATTCATAGCTTATTGCTTCTACTCGCTTTTGGTAAAGACCAAAAGACTCTATATCTTTCCACTGATATACGTCAATATTGTGAAATGACGTTTGTGTAAAAATTCTTTCAAACTTATTGAGCATATGATTTGCATCTCGTCTTAACTTTTTTTCCGCCTTGCCCTCATCATATTGAATGGCTCTGTAATTATGCATAGAAAGTTTATCAACAAGAACCACTCCAATTTTTTCAAATAAAGGACTAAAAGCATCAAAAAGAATTGCTAAATTTTTCTCACTGAAAAAAGAGTTTCCCAAACTCACGCCTATAAATAAAAATTTTTTATTGGCATACAGAGGGCACTTCACAATATCCCCATGCTCTTGATACACAAGTAGGTCGTGGATGGCATCGTCTGTCTGTTGAGAAAATACTCTTATTTTATTTTTTGCTATCATGATCTACCCTCTTCTATAGATTAATATTCATTATATTATGGTGTTTTATAATATAAAAAACCCCTAAGAATATTAAATCATATTGAAACTAAAATATCTATAAAGAACATATAAAGTTAAAGACTGTAGAATACATTTATGGAACTAAATGATGCGTAAAATAGTGGTTAGCCTATCGCTGTTGTGTTTTTCGCTTTTTGCTGAAAAAATTTTGCTTGTCAACTCCAATGCTGACATCCAAAGATACAGAGATGTTGAGACCGAATTTGCAAAAAGTTTTTCACTGCCGTTTCAATCAATAAACCTTGAAAACATGTCAAACGATGCTATCAAAAATTATTTTTATGATGAGTATCCCGACATTGTGTATGCCATTGGCGCAAAAGCGTATCAGTATGCGAATCGGTATATCCCCGAGAAAACGATATTTTTTAGCTCTATCGTCAATTATAGCCGGCTTGATATGCGCAAAAATAGATATGGTGTCTCTAATGAACTTGTCAGCGGTTTTAATTTAACACTCATCCACTCACTCTTTCCAAAACAGACAAAACTGAGCCTCATCTATAGCGATTACACCCAAAATCTTTTTGAAAGTTACAAAGAGAATTGTGAGCGACTGGGGATTGAGCTGATTGCTCAAAAAATTTCATCTACCAAAGAGGTGGATATGGACACGTTACTGCAAGGAGATGCTTTAGTATTGATCGCAGATCCGGTTTTAATCAAAGCGTCTACAACCGTAAAATCCATTTTTGCTCAGATGAATGCGCATCAAAAACCCATATTCGCTTACCATGAACTCTTTTTGACTTATGGCGCAGTGCTCAGCATTGCAATTGATAATCCTACCATTGCAAGACAGGTGGCATACATGATGGACTCTTTATTACTAAAAAGAGTATTAACAAGCATTCAATTGCCTATGGGCACACATGTCATATTTAATAAAAAACAGGCTGATTCACTCAAACTTGATTATAATATTGCCGCCATGCCCATGGTAAACACTATTATTGAAAACTAAAATCGCGCTCATTTCGGATGTTTTTTTTAAGTGAAAAGATAGGAATATATTCAATCTGCACAATCTCAAAGTGTTTCGTGCCGGCAGGTAGCTTAATGGCAAATTCATCATCTACGGCTTTGCCCATCATGGCGCGCGAAAGCGGTGCATGGACGGAGATTAGTGCATTTTCGGGTTCGCTCTCCAGTACACTGCAGATCGTATAGCGTAACTCCTCGTCGCTTTGCAGGTCACACAATGTCACCGTCGCACCAAAATGCACCCGCGAGTGATCCAGTTCGGACGGATCGATAATTAGCGCTTTTTCAATAATGGAGTTGAGGTAAAAAAGGCGTTTGTCGATATGACGGAGCTTCTCTTTGGCGGCATGATACTCTGCATTTTCACTCCGGTCGCCCAAGGCGGCAGCCTCTTGTTTTTCAATATTGACTTTAGGTTTTTCAATCTCTTTAAGAAATTTAAACTCTTTTAAAAGAAGGTCATAGCCCTCTTTGCTCATCGGCTCACTCTGTGCCAAGATTACTTCTGAAATCCAAGAATATAGTAGGTGTTTTTACCTGCTACCTGTTCAAGCGCCACTTTGTATTTATCGGCAAAATGCCCAATTTTTGCATACGCTTCGTTGATCATATCATCGCTTTGAGCTTCGATTTTGATTTTAAAATAGTCTTCGCTGTTTGATAAAGCAACATACGCGCTATCCACTTTAAGATGATTGTGCAGATCTAAAATATGTTTTTCAATTTTAATGTAGTCGTGGGTGTTGGCAATAATGCGCTCCAACTGCTCTACAAGTGCTTCGTTTGGGGTGTATCCCAATTGTGTCAACATCGCATTATGTTGCATCATTTCATTTCTCCTTGAAAATACTCGAATATGTATCATAACAAATTAATCTGTTCAGTACAACTTTACATTGTTTGTCTTATAATGATGTAAATTAGCGTATGGATACCTTAATGAACAACGAAATCCTCAAACAGATTAAACAACTACCTCCTTTGCCCGATACGGCTCTGCGCATCGAAACCGTGTATCAAGATCCCAACTCAACATTTGAAGATATGGTCAAAATTTTAGAAAAAGATCCACTGCTTACGGCAGACATTCTTAAATCGGCCAATTCACCGCTCTACGGATTCAGCCGCGAAATTACTTCGATTGCTCAAGCGGTTAGCCTGTTTGGCATGGGTACGATTCGCGGTTTTGCTTTGGCATCCATTATCTCCAAAAGTTTTGAGCTTGATCTTTCGCCGTATGCAATTTCACCGTCACAATATTCACGTCATTGCGAAAATCAAAATGCTCTTGTCACCGGATGGTATGTGCGCAAAAATCCTAAAATTCTCGGTATCTTATCGCCTGCGGCTTTTTTGGTTGATATTGGAAAAGTGTTAATTTCGCAGCAACTTATCAAAATTGACAAAGCCGAAGCGTTCAAAGAAAAAATTGCTTCCGAAGGTGACATTACTGCCGTGGAACTTGAATTTCTCCAAATGGATACCGCAACTGTTAGTGCCGCTATTTTTGATCACTGGCGCTTTGAAGAGGAGCTTATTAATACCATCCGTTACTCCAACAATCCTTTAACATCAGAGGCTTCGGATAAACTGGCTCTTAGCTCTTTACATGTCATCCGCACCGCCATCAACCTTGATGGAACGCTTAGCGACGAAAGCATCAATGCCGCTAAAGCACTCGTAACACAGTATAAACTCGATATGGAGAGTTTTGAAAACGCTTTACAAAATCTTCAAGGATGAAGTCTCTCCTTTTACGCCTTTCGCTTGGCCTTCACGAGCATGACGTTAGCGACACACAACGCACGTACATCGACGATTGGCTGGCGCGTCAAATCGTTGTTAAAGAGGAGAGCAAATACCGCTTCAACTCGAAATACCGTGCCGGGACCATCTCTGCCGTAGAGAACCATAGCGCCTATCTTCAGGCTATCGGGCTTTACACCCGCGATCTGCTCATCGAGGGTGAAAATCTCGGCGAAGCCAAAGCGGGCGATCTGGTGATTGCCATGCGCCTTATGGGACGGCGCGGCACACCACAAGCTAAAATAGTTGATATCGTCGGGCGCGCGGAGAGTTACAGTGTGGCATTTTTACATATAGAAAACGGTGTCAAATCCTTTCGTGATATCCGTACCGAACATCCCGCAGGCGTACCGCTTAGTGTTGATGAACTCTTAGAGTACAAAGCAGGGGATTGTGTCCAAATCGACAACCAAAGCAACCGCATCATTAAGCTTTTAGGCAATCTGGACGATCCGCTCGTTGATGAGCATATTGTACTTGCACTCTATAACAAACATGACGCCTTTGAGCCGGAGGTGTCGCAACTGGCGGAATCATTCGATAAACATGTTGATGCCACGCGCTATCCTAATCGCCGCGATCTGCGCCACCTGCCCTTTTGCACCATCGACCCCGTTACCGCCAAAGACTTTGACGATGCCATCTACTTTGATCTTAAAAATCATGTACTTTATGTCGCCATTGCCGATGTAAGCACCTATGTCGAACCGTTTGGCCCCATCGATGCCGAAGCAATCTACCGCGGCTTTTCTATTTATCTGCCGCACCGCTCTATTCCGATGCTACCGCGTCAGCTTAGCGAAACGCTCTGCTCGCTCCAGCCGCATGTAGATCGGCTCTCGTATGTTTTTGAGATGCATCTTGATCCCGTTACACTTGAAAACACACACTCTGAAGTGTATGAAGCCATCATCCACTCTCAGCGCCGCTTTACCTATGAAGAGATCGATGCCATCTTCGAGAAAAGCTTACATGTAAAGGATGAGGAGAAACGCATTCTTGAGTATCTGCTACCGCTTAGAGCTGTGACGGATCGACTCAAAACCGAACGCCTCAAGCAAGGCTATGACTTTCGCTCCAGCGAACTGGAAATGGAGGTTGACGACGCGCAAAATCTTGTGGCCACACACTACGCCGAAGAGACACCCTCTCACGCACTGATTGAAGACTGTATGCTACTGGCAAACAAAGCTGCGGCGGCGATGTACAACCATGGCGTCTTTCGTATCCACGAGCCGCCCTCGCAGACAAAACTGCAAAACCTCTACCAAGAGTTAGCGGGCATCGGGATTATGATTGAGCCTAAAGCCTCCATGCGCGAGACGATTGGACATATTCAAGAGCAAGCCAGAGAGCGTGGTTTAGAGAGCGAAGTCGATACACTGATTATCCGCGCGCAGATGCAGGCACGCTACGCACCGGAAAATTCAGGGCATTTTGGGCTGGGATTTGAGCGCTATACCCACTTTACTTCGCCGATTCGCCGCTATAGCGATCTGATTGTGCATCGTCTCATTAAAGCCATTAAAGCAGGTGACAGTGAAGAGGGCTCGTATGTGTTGCGCAATATTGACGCGCTTACCATTGCTATTAGCGAAAAAGAGCGCGAATCGTCTGATATTGAAATACGTTACATGCAACGCAAATTTGCCCGCTGGGCCTCTTTACATGTAAATGAAATCTTCACGGCAAGACTTAGCGCCACCGAACCCACATTAAGCGCGGAACTCAACGACACTATTAAAGGTGCGAAGATTGAGATTACCAATGCCCTGCCGCTGATGCTTTTTGATGAGATCAAAATCAAAATTGATCGTGTCAATTTGGCTACAGCGCGTATCTACGGCAGTGTGGTCGAAAAGATTGACGCATGATGAAACGCAACGAACTTGATGCTAGCATTCAAAACGGCACACTCCCCAACGCCTTTATGCTTTTTGGTGAGAGCCATTTTCTCATTGAGCGCTACGCCAAAATGCTCACTAAAATTGATGATGCCAATCTACTTTCGCTCTATCATGATGAATATAGTGCGCAAGGTGCTAAAGAGCATCTATCACAAGGTTCGCTTTTTGGAGGTCGCAACGTACTGCTTATAAAGAGCGAAAAGAAGATTCCCAAAGCCGATCTCGATACCCTTATTTCACTTTGTGTCAAAAATCCCGACAACGTTTTTATCTATGCGTATTTTGGAAGTGACTACAAAACCGCTAACAAATCGTTTACCAAAAAGGTGGGCGGAGACTCAGTGCGACTTTTTAACCCTTATTCCAACGAAGCTAAAAACATTATAATGCAAGAAGCCGCTTCACTGGGGATCACTATGGATCATTACGCGGCAGGCCATCTGCTAGAATCACAAAACGGTGATCTTGCACTGGCATTTAACGAGCTCGGCAAACTGCAACTTCTTGGCGGCAAAATTACGCAAAAAGAGATTGATGAGCAGGTTTACGGATTGGCCGAGGTCAAAATTGACACCTTAATTGACACCTTATTACACAAACGTGATTTTAGATCCCTGCTACGCCAGCTCCTTGAGAGCGGCGAAGATGAGATTCGTATCCTCACTGCCGTCTCCTCTTTTTTAACGCAGCTTTATCTTTTTCAAACCTATATCAAAATTAACGGTGCAATTGACTCTTCGGCAATTCTTGGTTTTCGTCTGCCACAATTTATTGAAAAACAGCGTGCCGAGCTCTCAATTCGCTTTACGCCATTATCTTATAAAAATGCACTAAATATGTTGCTTAAAACTGAACTAAAGATGAAATCGGGCTCCGATTATGATAAAAATGCACTGTTACTTTCTACTTTAATGCGTTTGCAGTCGCTTTTATAACCTTTTTCCTAAGTTTTTTTGCTACAATAGTCGATAGTAAAGCAACTGGGGGTTTAATACCCATGAATATTTTAAGGAGTATCTGGTGAGTAACGTTCTAAAAAAAGCACTTCCGCTTCTCTCTCTTGCGGCCCTTTTGGGTGCAGGCAACGCTTCGGCAGCTGAATATGCCGCACTTTTGGAGGTCAGTCCAGGCGGAGTATTAATGAGTGGAGACCTTGATGGTTTCACTGCAACCGGTCCAAACGGTGAATATGATGAAATATCCAACACGGCAGCATTCGTGCCGTCACTTGGAGGCGGTTTTGAAGTTGATACCGATTACTGGCGTATCCATATGATGGTAGGTTTTGGTGAAGTGGTTCACGATATTTATGACGCCACCATTTTAAAATATGACGCGGCAGTCTATTACACAGGCGGCAGACACTCTGGATTTGCCATTGGTCCACACGTTACCAACTATACGTTTTTCTCTCCCGATTATAAAGGTGACGCAGATCTTGAACTTTCAGGTACGAGCGGTGTAGCTCCGGGACTTGCATTTACGGTCGGCGATCGTTTTATTATCAAGGGATCGGTCGATTATCTAATGGGCGCTACCATTGACGTGAAACCTAAAAGCGGTAATACAGCTTCAAATGATCTTAAACTTGACGGTGTGCTGGTTCAAGTCGGTGTTATGCTCCGTTTTGATTCATCATTTTAATAAAGGACTCCAATATGAAAACATTGCTTAAATACGCATCTCTTTTTGTGATTGTCACATTGATTGTTACGGGTTGTAGCCGTAACCGTATCGTACGTGCTCCCGATCTTCCCTCTTCGGTAACCGATATTACTGAAGAAATCACACTTCGTGCAACAGATCAGAAAAGCATCAAAGATCAAACGATTATTATGACCTCTATGGTTGATGTGGACGATTTTCGTCAATCATCAGACTTTGGCCGTCTCTTTTCCGAATCACTCATGACCAACCTTGAGCGTTTTGGATGGCGCGTCATCGATTATCGTGGTGTTGAAGTGATTACCAAAGTAAAAGGCGGCGAATTTTATCTTGACCGCTCCAAACTCAAAGATTTTGGCGACAACTATCTTATCGTTGTAGGTACTTACGGCGAATACGATGAGAGCCTTCTGGTAAATGTGCGCGTTCTAAACCACACCACTAATGAAATGGTCGTATCCTCAAATGTGCTCATTGAAGATGAAGAGAGTGTCGAACTTTCTAAAGTAGACAATTGTAAAACGCTTACATGTAAAGGCAAAGGTGACTTCAGCATGAAAATCGTTGAAGACGACTGCAAAACTACCGGCCGTTGCCATAGCGTTGAATGCACTAGCGGCGATTGCGGGAAATAATCATGAAGAACATGCATTATTTTACGGCATCGCTTATTGCCGCCTCGGCACTTATGCTGGGAGGCTGTTACCAAAAAGTTGTCACGTACAGTGCACACACCAAAGAGAGTTGTTATATCCAATCTGACCAGAAAAAATACTCATTTTCCGAAGGGCGTGTGAACTATCAAGCACTTACCGATCAAGCGGTTGATGTCATTTTCAGTGATCTTATAGAGAATCCCAAAGAGATTATCGTCACCGAATTTGTAGATCTGACCTCACTTGAGAACCCTTCTAAGTTTGGTTATGTGCTCTCTAACAGCATTAAAAACTCTCTGATTAACGATCTTGACACCGAAGTGATCGAAGCCGAAGTGGCTAAGTACTTCAAAATTTCAGGAAACGGCCTTAAACTGCTATCACGCGATATTGATAACATTCGTACCGATAACCTCAATGTCCAACATGCAGTAGTAGGAACCTACACCTACACCGAGACTGAAACGGTCGTATTCGTGAAACTGGTCAATCTTGCTACCGGAATTATCGAAGGTTCTTACTCTAAAACCCTCCCTATGAACTGTGCGATGCTCCAACTGCTCAAAGAGCAGTAGGCCGCACCTTTCTCAAACTAACCTTAAATTAAGCACAATTTTATTATTATTTCGCGTTCCTTTCTCTTTGTACGTTACATGTAAAACGTATATTTATAGCCAGAAGGGGTCAATACCAAAAGGAGACCATACTCTATGAGACACTACGAAAACCTCGTAATTGTTAAACCATCACTAACCGAAGAAGAGATCAAAAGCAATCTTGCTGCAGTCGAAGAGATCATTACCTCTAACGGTGGCGAAATCGCCGTTCGTGACGACATGGGCGTACGCAAGCTTGCCTATCCAATTGAAAAGCAACAACGTGGCTATTTCTACGTTATCTATTTTACAATGGAACCGAAAAACATTGCCGAAGTAGAACGCCGCTACCGCATCAACGAAGAGCTACTTCGTTTTACTACTATTAAGTACGACTCCAAACGCGAAGTTAAAGCATGGAACGAACTGGTAGAAAAAACGAAAAAAGGGCCGCAAAAGCCTAAAGCAGAAGAGGCGGAAAGCGCAACTGAGGCTACTGAAGAAGCCTAATTACTAAAAAGGATTACCTCATGTTTAACAAAGTCATTCTGGTTGGAAACCTCACACGAGACATTGAGCTGCGTTATGCGCAAAACGGCACTGCCATTGCCAAAACAGGCCTTGCCACAAACCGCCGACGCAAAAACCAAAACGGGGAGAATGTCGATGAAACGATGTTTATCGATGTCACCTTTTTTGGTCGTTCGGGTGAAATTGCCAATCAGTACCTTCGCAAAGGGAGCAAGATCCTCGTTGAAGGCCGACTTCAGTTTGAACAGTGGGTTGATCAGAACAATCAAAAACGTTCAAAGCACTCCGTAGTAGCAGAGAATATGCAGATGCTAGATTCGCGCAACGATGCCCCAAGTGGCAATTCGTATGACGGCGGATACAATGCACCGCAACAAAACTACAATAACGGAGCGCAAGGCAGTTCGTATCAGGCGCCGCAACAACAACAGCAGTACAATAATCCTCCTCAACAAAATCAGGGTTATAATGCACCGCAAAGCGCGCCGAAGATGCCGGAGAGCAACCTCCCCGAAATCGATATCGACGAAGACGAGATTCCATTTTAGAAAACAGATTTAACGAATAAGGACAATAGCTATGGCTGAAAAACGAAAATATAAAAAACGCTACTGCAAATATTGCGAAGCAAAAGTTGACTTTATCGACTATAAAGACGTAAGTTCACTCAAATACTCGCTCTCTGAGCGCTATAAAATTATGCCGCGCCGTCTTACCGGCAACTGCAAACGCCACCAAGACATGGTGACAATCGCCATCAAACGTGCGCGTGCTGCGGCGCTTGTGCCGTATACGGTAACCCGCAAAGAGGTTGTAACCAACCCATTTGAAAACATGAAATAGTTTTCTTTTCTTGAGCATCATGCTCAAGGATATCTTTCAACTTTATTAATTTTTTCCTCTTACTCTCTAGTTTTGTAAAACTCAATGCCTATCTGTGATAAGATAATATACAGTTAATACCATTTTCTTTACATGTAAAAGGATTTACCATGCCTTTTATGGAGCGGCTTCAAAGTGCCATGATATTGGGTACACCTATGTATCACCATAATGAAGCACATATTATTGACAATCTTCATGCCCCGTTTTATGAAGCGATCAAGCATGGAGATACGGCTACGATAGCCACAATGATAGAGAGAGGATTTGATATTGACTTTCATGAAGCGGCGTTTGTCCCTCCGTTGATTTTTGCCATCATGCACCGTCGGCATGATATCGCAAAGTATCTACTCGAGCACGGAGCCGATGTTAATAGTGTCAACACGCATGATGACACGGCGCTGCATATCGCAATACGTTTGCGTCAGTATGAGACGGTTGTGTTGCTAGTGCGCTTTGGCGCCGATGTGCATCAAAAGAACCGCGATCAGATGACGCCGGCACAATTAGCTCATGAAGATCCGAAAGCCTTAGAGATTCTTCAAACCACCAAAGCCATGCACATTGAGTGTGCCGACTGCTTTGAATGTGCCAAAAGCGGCAATCTCTACGGGCTTGCCCTTACATGTAAGCACCATCTGTTTGATACGACAGCGCAGGGTCATACCCTGCTTCATCTTGCCATATACGGCGGAGAGCGCAAGATGATTGTCTATCTTCTTAATAAAGGTCTTGATATCGACGCTATTGATAATAGCGGCAATACGCCACTCAATATCGCCGTAAAATTCAAGCACTACTATGACATTGTTACACTCCTTATCGAGCGCAATGCCACACTGGATCATCGCAACGGCCAATCAAAAACCGCTTTGAGTACAGCCCTTCGCAACGGTTATGACGACATTACCATGTTGTTAATCCAAAGCGGTGCGAATATCCATGTAGTTGATGCCCTCGATACCCCTTTAACGCTTGCGCACGACGCCATTAGCAACTTTCCTGCTCTAGCCCAGTCGTTTCGCACTATCGAAACCGAACTGATGATGCGCGGCGCACATGTAGATATCCCGATGAACCATCTGCGCTGGACACCACTCTTCTATGCGGTCTCAAAAATGCAGGATTTTGCCATGAAACATCATCTGCAAACCCTCATACACCTTGGAGCAGAAATTAACTACCGCGACACCAACGGACGAACACCGCTTATGATTGCCGCCTCTTTAGGCCGCTACGATGCGTTGCAAAGCTTAGTCAACAACTACGCCGATATTAACCTACTCGATAGTTTTGGCTGGAGCGCCCTTATGCTAGGCGTCTACTACAATCACCTTAAGGTTGTGGAGTTTTTACTTAAAGTAGGTGCGGATGTTAATCTCTCTTCAGGCACAAACCTGAGTGCTCTTAAAATAGCCAAAGAGCATCAACGTAACCAGATGATCGATCTGCTTATTGAATTTGGAGCCACCGAAGCTAAAAATTCGGAATAGAAATTGCTTTTTAGACCCTAAAACGGTAATGCTATGCTTCGATTTTTGCTTTTCTTCCCCTTCATTCTTGCCTATGCCGATCCCTACTCTGTTGTCATTAAAGGTCCTTTTAAAGACGTTGTATTTGATATTACCCAAGATTACAGCCGTGAGCTCTCTGCCGTAGGTTTTTCGCAATACTACGCCCAAACACCGCCCTCACAAACGACCTATAGCGATGCCTTTGAATATTTAAGCGCACTAAACGCCAACCGTGGTGAGCAGATTCATCTGGTACGTCTCGATAACGATGCCGCCGTAAGCTTTGAGTTTAGCAATAACTTAGCGCAATTTAACCGCGCCGTATCCATGACAAAAAGCGTTGAGGACGGCTACTTTTTAGGCGGCTATACCCAAGAGGGTCAACTGTTGCTATTAAAGCTCTCGCACAATGGATCGGTACGCTTTATACGTACGTTTGGCACCAAAAATAATGACCGCCTCAATCGTATTATTGCTTTGCGTGACGGTGGCGTGCTTTGCGTAGGTTCATCCATGACCTCGCGTACGCCATTTAATAATATGTATGAACAGGGTCTTGGCCTAAACGACATCTATCTTGTACGTTTTGATGCTTACGGCAACAAAAAATGGAGCAAAAAATACGGTACATTGGTTGATGATCAGGGGATTGATGCCGCGGAAGCTTATGATGGAACCTTGCTAATTCTTGCTAACAGCTCCGAGGGCAATACGCGCGGAGTTACCCTAATGCGCCTAAGTGAAGAGGGCGATAAAATCTGGCTAAAACGCTACAACCGCGACGGCGTGATTAATGCGCACCGTCTCATCGCCTTGCACGACCGTCACTTTTTGGCGGCAATAAGTTTTTATGACGACACCCACCGCGAACAAAGCCGTCTGCTAAAATTTGATCTGCAACGCAATCTGCTGTTTGAGCACAATATCAGCACGGATAGCACCAATGTCATTAACGACATCAAAGAGCGTGCCAATGGCGCTATCATTGCTGCCGGACAGACAACCAACGCACTTAAAACCCGTGCCTATGCCGCTGCTTTTGATGCCACATTGCAACCGTTGTGGCAACGTCGCTTTGACCAGTTTGAACGCTCGCGCTTTCACGCGCTCACACTTCTTGATAACGGCGATATCGCATTAGCGGGTGAAGTGATTGAATCGGCAAGCGAAAACACCGATATGTGGATTGTGAAACTTCATCGTGACGGCACGCAGGCCAACACTCCGTTTTCTACCGATTCACTCTACTCAAAGCTATGCGATACCTTCAAAGAAGAGATAGCCGCCAATCTCATTAGCATATCTGATACTCTGGAAATTGAGCTTGTCGGCGATGCGTTGCTTTTTGAGGTGGGCGTATCGGATCTCACTAGCGCACAAAAAGAGTTTTTAGACCGTTTTGCACCGCGACTTTTAGCCCTACTTGGCACTGAAACGCTTAACGGCTTACATGTAAACGGACACACCTCAAGCGAATGGTACAGTGCCAAAAACACCACAGAGCGCTATCTTAACAATGTCAAACTCGCTACCAAGCGTGCGTATAACGTTTTGGAGCACCTTTATCAACACAACCCAAAGCATCAGCAGTGGCTTGAAACGATGCTTAGTAATGACGCCTATAACTACCGCAAAAAAATTATGAACCAAGAGAAAGAAGATCGTGAAAAGTCGAGACGGATAAGTTTTAGTATTGAAGGTGTCGGGAAGTAACCCGACGCTACGGCATTAGCCGCAAGAAGGTACGTTGCCTGAATCGCTACCGTACTCGTACAAGAATGCTTTAAGATCCGGAGCATATTTTTCACCAAATTTATCACCGCTAACAAATGCTTCAGCTTTAGTGCCTTTGTGCCATTCAATAAAAATAGCAGCACCGTCTTCAAATGCCTCTTCCCACTCGTCTTGAGTTTTCATCGCAGCACCTTTGGTACCGTTACCGTGACATTTTTTACACTTTTTAAGATAGATTTTTTGACCTTTTTTGATGTCACCATCAGCCATTGCAGAGGTGCCAAGTACACCAAGCGCCAAAAATGAAGATACAAGTAATGCAGTACTTTTTTTCATAGTTAGATATTCCCCTTTTCAGTTGTAAACGAAATCATAACACGAATCACATTAAAATCACAATTAATATAAAAAGTTATATTTCTCTTTTTACATTAACCTGCCTAAAATTTCAGTAAGGTCTCTATTTTCAATAATAATATTCGCCTCTTTTTTAAGCACCTCTTTGGCACAAAACGCCACTCTTGTTCCCGCATGTGCGAACATCGAGAGGTCGTTGGCTCCGTCACCTACCACCATGGTTTCTTCTTCTTCAATGCCCATAAGCTCTTGAAGGCGCTGGAGCATATCGCCTTTAGAAAACCCAAACATCATATCGCCGCCGACCAGTCCGCTAAGCCTTCCATCCTTTACATGTAAGACGTTTGAAAAGTCGGCGTCAAAGCCGAGTTGTGTTTTAGCATAACTTGTTGCGCTACGAAATCCACCGCTAAAACAGACCACGCGAAGCCCCTGTTTTTTAAGCTCGGCAATCGTCTCTTTCGCCCCTTTCATATAGGGCAAGCTCCGGCTGATCGCCTCGACCTTGGAGTATTCCAATCCTTCAAGCAGGCTCACGCGCTCTTGCAGACTCTCAAAAAAATCAAGCTCACCGTTCATGGCCCGCTCGGTAATAGAAGCAACCCGCTCACCGATGCCAAGCTCCTCGGCAAAGAAGTCAATCGTCTCCCCGTCCATCAAGGTAGAGTCAAAGTCAAATACACACAATTTCATTTTTATGGCTTTCTGGTTAAAATTTCAAAATTATATCTAAAGGATGCGCCCATGTTCGATGCGCTGATGCATAAACTTCAAAACAGTCACTATGTGACGCTTGAGACCACTCCCGCCCATTCGCCGAAGTTTGCACCCGTGATCGACAAAATTGCCGAACTCGGCCTAGAGAAGTATGTTGACGGCTTTAGTACTACCGACAATCCACTAGCCAAGCTCAAATACAACGCCCTTTTTGCCGCATCGATGCTACAAGCGCGTTTTAACAAACCGGTGATCGCCACGATGAGTATGCGCGATCGTAACCGCATCGCGCTTCAAAGCGACCTGCTCGGCGCCAACGAAGCGGATGTACGCGCCGTCTTGGCGCTTACGGGCGATCCCGCCAAAATATCCGACCAGCCCCATGCCAAAGGAGTGGTAGAGGGCGATAGTACCCTTCTTTTAGACATGATCAGCTGTTTTAACAGCGGTATCGATTATGCGGGTCGTCCCCTTACATGTAAGCCTGAGCCGATTTACCCCTTTGCCGTCATGAATGCCTATGCCAAAAATCCGCGTACGTTACTTAAAAAGATGCACAAAAAGATGACGCATAAAGCCATGGGCATCATTACCCAGCCCGTTTATGATCTGCAAACTTTGCAAACGCTACTACAACTGCGTGATGAAGCCCGCGAAGCGACGGAGAGTGAATGCGAACTCATCGTAGGCCTCTTTCCGATTACCAAACTGCGCACGGCTCAGTTTTTGGCATCGCACGTACCGGGAATCGATGTGCCCCAAGCGTGGCTCGACACCCTGCGCGATGCCGCCGCCATTTCGGAAAAAGCGGAGTTTGAAGCCGGATTCAAACTCTCAAAAACGCTTTTTGACGAGGTAATGGCGCAACACCCCAAAGTGCATCTGATGACGGCAAACCAATTTAACGTTGCCAAGGAAATTTTGCGTTAATTTGACTTATTAACTTTCAAAAGGCTATAATGCGCCATCAAAAATCTACTAAACCAACTTCAACCCTAACACATCATCCCAACACTACATCAAGGTAATTTAATGAGCGAACACGCGCCGCGTAGAAACAACAAAAAATCCAATGGGCGGACTCACACTCCGGTTAGCGGTCATAGTATCGAAGACCTTAGAACCCTTCCGATTGACAAACTGGTCGATATCGCCCTTGAACTGAATATCGAACACCCCAACGAACTGAAACGTCAAGACCTTATTTTTGAAATCCTCAAATCTCAGGTTGCCCAAGGCGGATTTATCCTATTTACCGGTATCTTAGAGATCATGTCTGATGGTTACGGCTTTTTACGCGCCATCGATCAGGGATTTAGCGATTCACTGCATGATGCTTATGTATCCAGTACACAGATTAAACGTTTTGCCCTGCGAAACGGCGATACCGTTACGGGACAGGTACGTGCCCCCAAAGATCAGGAGCGCTACTACGCCCTGCTAAAGATCGAAGCCATCAACTACCTGCCGACCGAAGAGTCCAAAAAACGTCCGCTCTTTGAAAACCTGACGCCGCTTTATGCCGCTGAACAGCTCGTGCTAGAGTATAAACCCGAAAACCTTACCGGCCGCATGATGGATCTCTTTTGTCCTATCGGCAAAGGGCAACGCGGCTTGGTCGTGGCACCGCCGCGCTCGGGCAAAACCGAACTGCTTAAAGAGATTGCACACGGCATCAGCGCCAATCATCCCGAAGTGGAGCTAATGGTACTGCTCGTAGACGAACGCCCCGAAGAGGTCACCGACATGGAGCGCTCCGTTAAAGGCGAAGTGTATAGTTCTACATTCGACATGCCTGCCAAAAACCACGTAAAAGTGGCCGAGATGGTCATTGAGCGCGCCAAACGCCGCGTGGAAGTGGGCAAAGACGTGGTGATTTTACTTGACTCAATCACCCGTTTGGCACGCGCTTACAATACCGTCACGCCGAGTTCGGGCAAAGTCCTATCCGGCGGGGTGGACGCCAACGCCCTGCACAAACCCAAACGCTTTTTCGGTGCCGCGAGAAATATCGAAAACGGCGGATCGCTCACCATCATCGCCACGGCGCTGATTGAAACCGGTTCGCGCATGGATGAAGTCATCTTTGAAGAGTTTAAAGGTACGGGCAACTCCGAAGTGGTGCTAAGCCGCAAAATTGCCGACCGCCGCATCTTCCCGGCCATCGACATTTTGAAATCGGGAACGCGAAAAGAGGAGCTACTTGTCGGTACCGAAATACTTCAAAAAGTATTTGTACTGCGCTCTATGCTGCATAAACAAGACGATGAAGTCGAAGCGCTCAAATTTCTTTACAACACCATGAAAAAGAACCCAACCAATCAGGATTTTCTTGAGAGTATGAACGAGAAGCAGTAATAACAGATGAAAATAGGCGTTTTTGACAGCGGTATCGGCGGTTTAAGCGTGGTAAAATCGCTGCGTGAGCACCGGCTGTTTGAAGAGATCATCTACTTTGGCGACACCGCGCGCGTGCCGTATGGCGTGAAAGATCAAAACACCATTATCCGCTACGGCCTTGAAGCACTGGAATTTTTTAAAAATTTCGATATTGACTTGTTAATTGTTGCCTGCAACACCGTGAGCGCCTATGCGCTTGACGAGATGAGAGCACATGCGCCTTTTGACGTGCTTGGCGTGGTTGAAGCAGGCGTGCTTGCCGCCACCAACGCGCTGAGCAATACGGATGCTTCGGTTTTAATCATCGGCACCAAGGCGACCGTACGCTCGCAGGCGTATGAAAAACTCTTACATGTAAAGGGGTATCACAACCTCACCTCCAGAGCCACGGGGCTTTTTGTGCCTATTGTCGAAGAGGGACTATTTGAGGGCGAAGTGCTTCAAAGCACCCTGCATCACTACTTTCATGACTTATCCACTCCCGACGCCATCATTTTAGGATGTACCCATTTTCCGCTTATTGAAAAGCAGATTGATGAGTATTTTAACCATCAAAGCCGCCTGATTCACTCCGGCGAAGCGATGGTGGAGCAGTTACATGTAAACTATGATTTCAAAGAGGAATTTGCTACATGTAACATGAAGTTTTTTGCCTCCGAGAATCCTGACGGGCTTAAAGAGGTGGCGCGTAGGTGGCTTGGAAACCTCTAACGCAAAAGTCCAACGCCAATCGATGTCAAATTAGCAATGAGCGACGCCACGAATGCTTGTTTGAGTGAGAGCGGCAAAAGTTTATAAAGTATGAGTGCCTCGATGATAACAATCAGGCTCTCCGACGTATAAACATAGAGTGTTTGTGAATCAAAAAAGATTGGCATTACAAACCACAAATAGGGAATAGTCAGTGACGAGCTCACGATTCCTGCTACAACAACATCGGATACTTTGGCACTTTTTTGCCACCGGTTTAACAGAAGCAATACCACCGTCTCCACAACAATCGTAATACTCCATGCCTCTAAAAAAGCATACTCATAAGTGTGCATCAGTAGGTTATTTCCTGCGTATTACCCTCATCGTCGGTTAGTACACGTTTTTGGAGTGCAAAAGTGACATTAGCATCGTCTATGGATTCAATTGCGTAGTAATAGTCATCTTTCGCTACCGTGCAATTATCATCTAAGATATAGAGTTCATATGGAAATGGATAACACTTGTCACCTTCTGCTGAGTCTACAATAAAGGTATTACAATCTCCGTTTTGCTCTGCTAATGTTTCAAAATCAATACCGTCAAGACCGCCACCGGCTTCAAAAAGCTCACGTGTCATTGCAAAGATATAAAACGGATTAAATTTATATCCCCTATCAAGTGAGGCATTGTCTTCTATCAGATATGTCGATTCAACCCCACCGCTTATAGCTTCAACATATCCAATCAGCACATAATTAGAATATTGGCTCACATTGGTAATATGTGTCTTTCTGGAGACGTAATGATAACCTTCGGGTGGCAGTGTATCGCTCCAAAGGTTCAGGATCAGTACAAAAAATACAAACAGCTTTTTCATTGCGCTACCTCAACAGCATAAAACATAATATTACACCAAATATTTTCATCTTATATTCTAATATGTTATGATTTGTTGCATTTCCCCATCGTTATCAGTCAGCACGCGCTTTTGAAGTTTGAAGGTGATACCATCATCACTAATAGATTTAATCTCATAATAGTATTTATCATGGTATACGGTGCAATTATCTTCAACAAGATAATGTTGAATATAAAATGGTAAACACTTATTATCTGTTTTTTGCCATGTTTCATCCGTATTGCAAGAGCCATTCTGTTCCGCTAATGCCTCAAAATCAATACCATCCAAGCCGCCATAAGTATCGAAAAGCTCTAGTGGCATGACCAAAAGATAGTCATAATAAAAAAAAGGTCCCAGCGAAACATTTTCTTCAATACGCTCTACAAAAACAAAAGGCTCAGGATCAGGAAAAACAGCAGAATACTCAAGCCCAATCAAAACGTAATCGGGATATTGCGTCACATTAGTAATAATAGTTTCGGGCACAACATAATGCAACTCATCTGTTGTAAAGGCATGAGCAATAACGTTATATACTACCAACACAGTGATGAAAACAGCTCTCATTGCGCCGCCTCCAAGTCACTCTGTGTCACTAGTGGATGCGTAATGCGAAGATACGTTTTATTAATATCTCCTGCACAGCTACTCTCTTGCGTGTGTGTAGAGCTACTCCCATCTCCACACCCGTATAAAAAGAGTGTAAATATACCAAATAACAGTAATTTAGTGACCATAAGATACTCCTATTATCTATAAACTTTTAAATCATACGAACTGATTGTTGACGAACTATCATAACTTGTCACTTTTATATAGTACCGACCCACATCCAGATTTGTAGAAATCTTAGATAAGTGGCCGGAACCGCTATCATCATCGTGGGCTACTTGATTACCATAATAGTTGTATAACCACATATCGGTGTCACCGCTACTGTTGTATGTCTCTATAGTCACTTTTCCAGCTGTATCGTTCCAAAACCATGTATAGTCGGTGTCAGTCTTAGGATTTATACTATACCCTGCATTAACATGAAGCACAGTTTTACCCACTCTAATATATGACGACTTTTTCCATGTGTTGTCAGGTTCATAGTGATCCCTATAAGTACTGTTGTTCGGTTTTATATAGAGTTGAGCATCTTGGGAAGCGGTAAAATCATGAATACCCGGTGTAATATCATCCAAAGTAAACCAATCATTTAAGGCTCCATTTCCACCAAAAT
>JBNKLA010000056.1:0-8692 GCA_050292115.1 Sulfurimonadaceae bacterium
GGCAATACTATTGAAAGTTGAGAAGCAGGAGCGTAAAAAACATGCTCCATTATTGCTGTCAATTTTGGAATTACGCTAATATTGTGAATGTAAAAATGGTCGGTCTGGATGGATACAGGTTTTTCAGGGCTGACTAATTAATGTACTATGGAGGGAATCATTAAAAAAGAGCTTATATTTTTTGCAATGGTATTTATTTTTCTGACATTAGCAATGCATTCAGATGCATGGTTTTCTCACCCGATTGCGCATATTGAAAAGCTACAATACAGCTCTTTAGGAGTATTTCACCCGCTCTATCTTGCACTGCTTGTCTATCTGTTGCTTTTCATACTTCGCAAAAGTACGCGCTGGATTAGGCGAAAATTTTAAAGCAGTTTTGCAATTTTTCCCTGAAGCTTGAGCCACTCGCGGTGTCCCATAAGCGGAAAGCCCGCAAATGTTTTGCCGCTCTCTTTGATATCTTTGGTCACGCCTGAGCGCGCGGCTAGCGTGGTAAACGGCGCGATTTCAAGATGCCCTGCCGTGGCACTCTGTCCCCCCATGACCACATTGCGTCCTAGTGTTGTAGAACCCGAAATTCCTACCTGTGAAACGATTATGGAGTATTCGCCGATAATGCAGTTGTGCCCGATCTGTACAAGATTATCGACTTTGGCACCTTTTTTGATTAGGGTTGATCCAAACACCGCACAATCTATCGTGGTGTTCGCGCCGATCTCCACGTCATCTTCAATCACAACATTGCCGTTTTGATATATCTTTACATGTTCACCCGTTTGGGTATGGGCGAAACCGAATCCATCGCTTCCCACAACCGTTCCGGCGTGAATAATGCAATCGTTTCCAATCTTACATGTAGCGTATACGGTGCTGTTGGGATGCAGTGTCGTATTATTGCCAATGCTTACATGTAAGCCCACGTAAGCACCGGCCATAATGGTGCAGTTATCACCAATCACCGCTCCATTTTCAATATGGGCTTTGGGCGAAATATGGCAATTTTTTCCAATCACCGGAGCCGGAGCGTTGTCATCAAAAAGCGGCGGGGCAAAAAGTTTGGAGGCCAGTGCCATTTTAAGATAGCTCTCGTCACTCACCAGTGCGCGCGTAGCTGATGGCACTTGATCGAGTAGTGCTACGGGTACAATAACTGCCGCCGCTTTCGTCTCTGCGAGATCGGCAATGTAGCGTTTATCCGCTACAAAACTCAGCTCGCTCTCGCCGGCCTCTTTAAGCGTATTCATGGCCGTAATGTCAACATCGCCGCCTTCAAAACCGATGCCTATAGCGCTAGCGATCTGCGAGAGTAGCATTTAGCGCTCCAGAGCAACCGTACCGCCGCGTACGATCTCTTTGGGGTTAAAGCGTTTAATCGCTTTTAAAAAGTTTTCGACGCGTTTCGGTTCATCGGCGACCATGGCGATCACGACATCATCGCCGAGATTGACGATCTTGCCGTTATAGGCCTGACACAATACATCGATATCATTCAGCGATTCTGAAATCGGAAACTTCACCATCGCCATCTCTTTTTCGACAAAATCGACATGATCATACACTTTAAGCACCGGAATAAGCTTGTGTAGCTGTTTGGTGATCTGCTCGATCACACGCACCGAACCTGACGTTACAATCGTCAGGCGTGAATAGTTGCTATCGGGGATCGGCGCTACGGTAAGCGACTCGATGTTATAACCGCGCGCCGAGAAGAGGTCGGTAATGCGTGAGAGTACACTGGCTTCATTGACAACGATAACTGAAACCACACGTCTTTCATTTTCCATTACTTCTCCTTTTTCTCTAATAGCATCATGTTAAAGAGCGATCCGCCCGCCGGAACCATCGGAAGAACGTTCTCAAGACGGTGAACCATAACCTCAATGATGGCCACTACATTTTTTTCCACCGCATCTTTAAGTGCGGCGTCAAATTCCTCTTTAGTCTCAACGCGATACCCTACCCCACCAAATGCTTCAACCAGTTTGGTAAAATCCGGCTGTACCGAGAGATCCGTTTCGGAGTGGCGCTTGTCGTAAAAAAGTGTCTGCCACTGGCGTACCATTCCAAGATAGTTATTATTCAAAATGACATTGATAACGGGGAGTTTATACTCCACTGCCGTCATCAGCTCTTGAATGTTCATCAAAATCGAACCGTCTCCCGTGACGTTGATGCTTACACGCTCAGGATCGGCACGCTTGACGCCAAGCGCCGCCGGAAAACCAAAGCCCATAGTGCCCAACCCGCCCGAACTCGTAAACTGGCGCGCACGGGTAAAGGGGTAAAACTGCGCCGTCCACATCTGATGCTGTCCGACATCGGTGGTGATATTGGCATCGTCACCCAGCGTCTCGCCGATACGCTCAATAACCCACTGCGGTTTGATACGCTCTGCATCTTCGTTGTAGGTGAGCGGATGCAGACGATCAAAATTTACAATTGTCTCGCGCCACGTGCCATAACGCGCGGTATCGATTTTGCCCTTGGCCTCTTGCATCATGGCATCAACGACCGTTTTCACATCGCCTACAATCGGGTAGTGTGCGTTGACCAGTTTGGAGATACTGGCCGGATCGATATCGACATGGATAATGTCGGCATTTTTGGCAAATTCACTCAGTTTTCCGGTTACGCGGTCATCAAAACGCGCACCAAGGCCAATAACCAAATCGGTCTCACTCATCGCCATATTGGCCGCGTATGAGCCGTGCATTCCCAGCATAGAGATGAGCATCGGATCATCAAAACGTAGCGTGCCACGTGCCATAAAGGTCTCAACTGCCGGAATTTGCGTCATCGCCACAAATTCACGAACACTCTTGGACGCATTGGAGTTTATGACCCCGCCGCCCAGATAAAAGAGCGGACGCTTGGCATTTGCAATCGCTTCAACCGCTTTTTTAATCTGGCGAGTGTTGCCTTTGGTAGTCGGTTTGTAGGTTTCAAGCTCAACCGCTTTGGAATAGTCAAACTCCGCAATCTGCGCCGTAACGTCTTTGGGAATGTCTACATGTACCGGTCCCGGACGCCCCGAAGCGGCGATATAAAACGCCTCTTTTAAAATACGGGCAAGGTCGCTTGCGTCGGTCACAAGGTAATTGTGTTTGGTACACGAACGGCTAATTCCCACTGCGTCGATCTCTTGAAACGCATCGGTTCCGATCAGCGTCATGGGTACCTGACCGCTGATGACGACAAGCGGGATGGAGTCCATGTAGGCATCTGCCAAGCCGGTGACCGCGTTGGTAAAACCCGGTCCTGAGGTAATCATCGCCACCCCGACTTTTCCGCTGGATTTGGCATAGCCCTCAGCCGCGTGAACCGCCGCTTGTTCGTGACGTGTCAAGACGTGCTCAAACGCGTCTTGCTTGTAAATTTCATCATAGACGTTCATAATCGCACCGCCGGGATACCCGAACACTGTATCGACGTTCTCGGCAATCAATGCTTCTATGACCATCTGTGCACCACTGATCTGCATGATTGTCTCCTTATGAAAAAATGGGGTAATTATACTCAATCAGATTGAAATTTAGGCATGGTCTTTGCAGTAATCCAGCGCCACACCCTCGCGCAGGCCGTCATCTACGACAATTCCGCTCGTATATCCCAACACCTCATAGAGCGCTTCAACAATCATTATGCCCGCGACAATAAGGCTTGCACGCCCTACGCCGACATAGCGTTCTCGCTCATGCCCATCCATTGCCGTAAGCTCGTGTAATCCTTGAGTAATACCCTTACATGTAAGCCTATAGCCATTGATTTTTGAAGCATCGTAATGCGCATAATCCATACCGTTTAGATACGCGGCAATTGTTGTGGGAGTTCCTGCGGTACAGACCAAATGTTCAGGTTTACCGTGATGCTCATAGACCTCATCAACATACCTCTTGAGCGGCTCAAGCAAGATTTTCAACAGATCTTTGACATCCGAAGTCGTTTCACACTGCTGTGCCACGCCCACAATCCCAAGAGCAAAACTACGCGAGAGGGTTTTATTGGCGTAGCGAAAAATAATTTCGGTCGAACCGCCGCCAAGATCGATAAGCACAAAGCTTCCCGCGAGACGCAGTACTTCAAGGCGGTGTGTAACGGCTAACAGCGTTAACTCGGCTTCACGCGTGGCATCAATCACCTCAAAACGCACGCCGGTGTGTGCGAAGATGGTATCGATCACCGCATCACGGTTTTGCGCCTGACGCATTGCCTCGGTAGTCACCGCCCGAATTGGCTGGGCGGTAAAGTCCATAATTTTTACAGCTTCACTAATCGCAACGATAATCCGACTTACTGCCGCATCGTTGATAATTTGGTTTACATGTAAGCCATCGGCGGTTTTGACAATCGCTTCATATTCGCTACGTATCTGTAGCGTTGCGCACTCAAATTCTAAAAATCGACAACTGTTTGACCCAAGGTCAACGGCAATCACGTAACGGCATCCAAAATAGAGTGCACAATGGCTTTAGGCGTCCAATTGGTGATATCGCCGACACGCTGTGCTTCGATATTAAAGCCTTTTTGATAGGTCGTATTATAACGGTTGACATAGTAAGTGATAAAATCGTCTTCGCCAAACATTGCAAGATAATTTTTAATTCCACGCTCTAACTCTGTATTATCTTTTCTTATTTTCAGCGCTTGCTCCAGCTGAACATTGTAACACTGCTGATAGAGATTGGCAATCGCCTCATATTTGGCACTAATGTTCAAATAGGGCTCTATCGCCGTTTGGATTGCTTTAGCATCACCTTTTGCCGACAACTTGAGCGCCTCATCAACACATTCGTTCCACTGCGCTTCAAGGCGTTGCCCCTCTTTGGTGTCGTAGAGCAAAGGATAGCTTGCAAGATACGAAAAGGCATTCACTAAGTTTCCGGCAACAATAGCGTCGTAAAAGAGCTGTTTGGCACGAATGGTATCTTCCATCTCTTGTGCTTCTTGCATATAATCGGGAAACTCTTTAAGCATTACTGAGAGTTTTTGCGCGGTGACATAGTCCTCTTTGACATACGCTTGTTGCGCGTTGATATAGAGTTTATCAGCATATTCAAGAACCATCTGATACTCATCAAACTCTGTCAAGAAAGGGTGGTTTCGTACCAAGTCAAACAGTTTGACAAACTCCTTTTGTGCGATCAGTTTTTTGAAATAAAGATACAGTTTGCGTTCGGTAAACAGCTGTTGTATAATCTGCGCTTTTTGCGAAATACCGCGATACGGCATCAGTAGCTGACGAGCCTGATCCTCTCCGTTTTTACTTAAAATCAGCTCTTGTGCCTTCATTAATGCTTTTTTCCACTGCTTCTCCATAATTTTATAGGGCTCTGAATCTTTAAAAATTGGATGCGTCTGAATCATAGAATATGCCAGTGGAAAACGCTGCTCTTGTACATAGTTTTTGAAAATATCATAACGTTCATAATCTTTTAAAATCTGATTGATAAACGCATTTTTTTTTGGAATGCCCTGAAACGATGAGAGCAACTTTACTGCCATCTCTTTTTGCGATTTTTCTAAAAACTGTTTGGCTTTGTCCATCGACGCTTCCCAAATACGCTCAATTTGTTTATAGCTTTCAGAGTAGGTTAAAATCGGGTTGTCTTCAACGGCGGCATAAAAGATTTCGTACTCTCTGTTGGCTATCATCTCTTCATAAAGTTTTTGATTACCGAACAGTGGGTAGATATCGACATTGCCGTCAACCGTACCCACCGCCAATCTAAAATGATCGGCGAGAAAACCTAAAGCGCTAATGCTCTCTTTGCTTTTAAGATATTTTTGCGTCAACAATTCGTAGGTTTCTAAATCATAAAGTGCAATATAACCCAGTTTCGTACCTACAAACAAAAAGCGGCTATCATGACTGATGGTAATAGCGGTAACATCGTCGTTAACTTTTGTCATCCGCTTAATGTTTTTACCGTTACGCGTATCCCAGATAATAATTCCACCTTCTTTATCGACACTCAAAAGACGAAATTTTGAAAGAAACATTAACTTAATAATTGCCGAGGTATGGGCTCTGAGTTTCAACGGTTTTCTCATAGTGGCAATGTTAAGCAGTGTCACGGTTTTGTCATAACTTCCCGTAGCGAGCCACTGCCCATTATTGCTAAACGCAACCGTAGTCACATAATCGGCATGTGGCGGCAATGTAAATGCAAGACGTGCCGTTTTAAGCGACCATACAAAGGTTTTGCCATCTTGCCCGCCGGTTACCAAATAGCGCCCGTTAGGATCAATTGCCAGCGACTCGATTGCACCTTGGTGTCGCCCTACTTTATAGAGCATTCCTTTTTTGGCCACAGAAAATACCGCCGCATTATTGGTACCGGAAATAACCGAAGCACACACTGCGCCGCCCGGCGCAATATCAACATGCGAACCGAAGTAGTGTTTATGCACCACATTGGTCTTAAAACCGCCGATAATTTTGTAAGCATTTATATCAATCAGACGCAATGACGTTTGCGCATCCATAATACCAAGCGATCCGTTATTAAGAATTTTCAGCATCAATACCGGCTGTTTGATATTAAAATTCTTAATCGGCTCCATGCTATCGGTACTCGCTGCTTAAATAGCCAAACTCTTGCAACAGCGCGCGGATCTGCTCTTGGTGCTCTTTACCTTTGGTCTCCAGATGGATTGTCACATTGGCATCGCCGTAATCGAGATCGGTCGAAGTGCGGTCGTAGGCAATATGCACAATATTGGCATCAAGCCGTTTGAGCAGTTCGGTTAGGTGCATGAGCGAACCGGGCTTGTCTACCAGCGTGACCACCAGTTTCATTTTACGGTGCGTCTTAATCAAACCCTTTTCGATAATCACCGAAAGCAGTGTCACATCCATATTGCCGCCGCTAAGTACCACGGCAACTTTTTTGCCTTTGAGATGCGGCAGTTTACCGTGCATCAGCGCCGCAACGCCGACCGAACCTGCACCCTCAACCACCAGCTTCTGTTTTTCAAGCAGAAACAAAATGGCACTGGCGATCTCTTCATCATCCACCGAGATAAAACGATCGACATGCTCTAAAATATAATCCAGCGTCTTGTGCGACGTATCGCGCACGGCGATACCATCCGCAATCGTGCGCACCGCTGTGGAGTCCACCGCCTCTTTGCGCTCATACGAATCGCGCAGTGCCGGAGCACCCGATGCCCCTACCCCAATGATTTCCACTTCGGGACGCAACGCTTTCATGGCCGTGGCAATGCCCGATATCAGACCGCCGCCGCCTACGGGAATCAGCAGTGCATCCAGTTCGCCCGATTGCTCTAAAATCTCTAGGCCAATCGTGCCCTGCCCCGCAATGACGTCATCATCTTCAAACGGATGCACAAAGAGCATACCGTGCTCTTTTTCATACGCTTTGGCAAAGGCGTAGGATTCGTCGTAATTGCTCCCTTTTAAAATCACCTCGGCACCGTAATACTTCACACCGTTGACTTTGGTAAGCGGAGTCGATTCGGGCATCACAATCACGGCCTTAATGCCAAAATGCGCTGCAGAATAGGCCACACCTTGCGCATGGTTGCCTGCACTTGCCGCCACCACACCGTGCGCACGCTCCGCATCGCTAAGCGCGGCGATACGGTTAAACGCCCCGCGCAGTTTAAACGCACCCGTGGCCTGAAGGTTCTCTTTTTTTAAAAAGACTTCCGCTTCGCTAATCTCGCTTAAAAAAGGCGCATAGGCAAAGGGAGTCTGGCTCACCACACCCGCGATACGTTTGCGGGCATCTTGAATAGTTTCAATTCCAATCATTAAAACAGTGCCCCGTGCTCCACCATCGTGCAGTGGTTTTGCACTACTTTCATGCCCGCCTCTTGCGCTTTTTGCGCCGCAGCATTGTTGACAATCCCTTTTTGCGCCCAAAAGCATTTGATATCACCACGCGCGATGCAAGCATCGGCAATCGCATCTAATGCTTCGGGTTTGCGAAAGATATCGACCATATCCACCGCAAAGGGAATCTCTGAGAGCGAACGATAGACCGTTTCGCCTAAAATCGTCTCCTCTTTGGGATACACGGGTACAATCTTATAGCCCGCATTTTGCAGATATTTGGCAACCACATGGCTGTCTTTGTCCGGATTGGGCGAAAGCCCCAACACGGCAATAGTTTTTACGTTTTCAAAAATATCTTTAATCTCTTGGGAATTACTGTTAAACGTGGGAAATTCGCACTCCATTGATAAAAAACTCCTCTTATTATTCAGAGAGGATTATATCGCAATAGTTACAAAGTTGTCGAATAGCGAACCTGTTGTTGAAGTTAACGTGACGCTTTGTACGCCTCCCAATCAAATTTTTTTATGAACTTTATCGCCTCTTTGATTCCCGCCTCGAACAGCTTTTTTTTATGTGCCTCCGACATATTAAAATCGAGCCAGTTAATCTCTTCTTCAAAAAGCGGTATGTTGGTAACCAGAGTTTTATATTCGGGGTTGCCGATTTTGTAGGAGTAGTCGTAATTGTGGCGTGCCGCGTTGAATAGTGAGAGGATATAGCTGGTGAGCGCGTCTGTTTTTTGCAGACGATCATCTACCGCTACCTTAACGCCAAATGTCGGTGCCGAGGGCTTGCCTGACCTTCGATGAAACAGATCGAGTGGAAAATTCGACATCACGCCGCCATCGACAAATTCGACATTTAGCGGATACGCGATGTTACCCT
>JBNKLA010000057.1:0-66044 GCA_050292115.1 Sulfurimonadaceae bacterium
CCTCTTTATACATGTAACTATTTTAGCGTTTATTGGTATAATAGTTGTTAAGAAAAGCTTGTTAAACTCCCTATTTTAAGCCTTGTTAAGGCTTCTTATTGCTGTTCGCATGGCGGGGTTTACTTGGGGCTTACAAAAAATTAACTGGCTTCTAACGAATAATGGAGTAGAATAACCGTTTTAAATTGATCCCCTAAAGGTTGTTTATGGATTTTTTATCGCATATTAATGCACAGTTTTTTATCGCCGCGTATCTGGTAGGCGGCATTCCTTTTGGGCTGATTTTGGCCAAACTTTTTGCCGATGTCAATATCAAATCCTCGGGTTCCAACAGTATTGGTGCCACCAATGTGCTGCGCGTCGTGCAAGAAAAAGACCCCGCTCTGGCCAAGAAACTCGGGGCGGCAACACTGGTACTAGATGCGTTAAAAGGCCTTGTTGTACTGCTTATCGCGTATTTTATGGGGCTTAGCGAAGGGACGCTTTGGGGTATTGCGGTACTTAGCGTCATTGGCCACTGTTTTAGCCCCTACCTTTGGTTTGAGGGCGGCAAAGGCGTGGCAACCGGCATGGGTGTGATGTTTTTTATGCTTCCCGTTGAAACGGCAATTGCACTTGCCGTATGGTTTATAGCCGCCAAAACCATCCGCATCTCTTCGCTCTCATCACTCCTTGGCGTTGGTGCTTTGGTGGTGGGAAGTTTTGTGCTACAACCGCAGATGGCTCATGCTCCGGTGGTGTTAATCGCGTTTATTCTCTTTTATAAACATATTCCCAATATTATCCGTCTTTTTCAGGGTCAAGAAGCGCAGGTCGTTTAAATGCGCATCCATATCGATGATCTTACCTTCGATGCGATCATCGGTATTTTAGAATCTGAGCGCCATACGCCTCAACGCGTTAGGGTTACATGTAAGATTGATTATGCCTACACAGCGGATACTTTTATTGACTACGCCGTCGTTGCCCAAACAATACAATCTACTATTATTGAAACGGAGTTTGAACTGCTTGAAAGTGCCATCGAGACATTAGGCACCGTTTTAAAAACACGTTTTCCATTGATTCAGAGTCTCTATCTTAAAATTGAAAAACCCGACATTCTGCCCCAAGCCACGGTAGGAATCAGCCATACTTTCACTTTTAATTCTTAAAGAAAATTGAAACTTTTTTTAAAGAAAGTTGAAAAACAAATTAAATTAACCTAAAACTATGCTATAATCCCGAATCTAAAATAATCCATTATGAGGACACTAAATGCGCATTCTCATCATCGAAGATGAAGTCACATTAAATAAGACTTTGGCCGAAGGCCTCAAAGAGTTCGGCTATCAAAGTGATGTCGTCGAAACCCTCAAAGATGGCGAATATTATCTTGATATCCGCAATTACGACTTGGTTTTGACCGACTGGATGCTTCCTGACGGTAACGCCGTAGATATTATTCCTGATGTTAAAGCCAATACGCCTAAAACCGTAATCGTTGTACTCTCTGCACGAGACGACAACGATAGTGAGATCGAAGCACTACGTGCGGGAGCAGACGATTATATCCGTAAACCGTTTGATTTCGACGTTTTAGTAGCGCGTCTTGAGGCACGTTTACGCTTTGGCGGCAGTAATATTATTGAAATCGAAGATCTGATTATTAATCCCGAAGAAGAGAAGATCATCTACCGTGACAAAGAGATCGAACTCAAGGGCAAACCGTTTGAAGTACTCACGCATCTGGCACGCCATCGTGATCAAATTGTAAGCAAAGAGCAGTTGCTTGATGCCATCTGGGAAGAGCCGGAACTGGTCACGCCAAACGTAATTGAGGTGGCTATCAACCAAATTCGTCAAAAAATGGACAAGCCGCTGGGCATTACTACCATCGAAACGGTACGCCGCCGCGGGTACCGCTTTTGCTTTCCTAAAGAGGTCTGATTTCAGACCTCTTTTTCAACATTTAACCCCTTTTTACAACTCTTTTTGATATCATAAATTATCTCGTTGCAAGGCTCTTTTTGTGATTAAAAAAAGTATCCGCAGACAGTTTCTTGTTCAACTCATCCTTGCTTCGGCATCACTGATTCTTATCTTTTCATCTGCACTATTTTTCTTAATCAAAGAGTCGATTTACGAAGAGAAACGCCAAAATATGATTAAAGTAGCCGAAAACATCTGCGCCTTTCAATCGGTTGAGAGTCCACAGCTTCCCAATGAAAGTATTTTGGGCCTCTCGGTCGAACTTGCCACACTGCACAATATTGAAGAGAACACTATAGTGATTACCGAGGTCGATAATGAAAAAAAACACTACCTTAAGCTTGTCTACCCCTTTAATCAAGAAGAGCACAGCTATCTCAAAATAATGAAAGACATCACCAGCACCAAAAAATTGCTGGGCAAAATCCTAAATGCCATCTTTATCATCAATGCCGTCGGTTTTTTAGTAGTGATTCTTTACGCCATCGGTCTGTCTAAAATGCTGATCTCGCCCGTTGCCACGCTAAGCCAGCGGCTCTCTAATATGAATGAGCAACTTATCCGGCCTATCACGGTCGAAGAGTTGCCCGAAGAGTTTGAGCCACTTGGTATGACACTAAACCGTCTTATCAACCGGATACAGAACTTTATTAAGTATCAAAAAGAGCTGTTTATCGGTGCCGCGCATGAGCTCAAAACCCCACTGGCAGTCATTAAACTTAAAAATCAGGTAACACTTATTAAAAAACGTAGCCCCGAAGAGTATATTGAAGCAATCAAAATTACTAACGAATCGATTAATGAAATGGATAAGATTGTCAGCAATATTCTCAATATCGGACGCCAAGAAGGGGCTCACCTTGAAAAACCGACAGAGGTTGACGTCATTGGGGTTTTACGTCGCAAAGCAGAAGATTTTCAACTGCTGGCAGAGAGCGAAAATAAAATACTCAAAGCCTCTTTTGAACCCAACCTCTTTATGGCGACACTTCAGGTTAGCCTGCTTAATCAAATTATTCAGAACTTTTTGCAAAATGCCCTTAAATTTACACCGCAAGGACGCACGGTTATCATTCAAAGCACGCTACAGGATACCGGACTGCTGATTGAAGTGACCGATGAAGGTTGCGGTATTGATGAGAGCGTCGATCTTTTTGCCCCTTTTAAACGCGAAGGCAATAAATCGGGGGTCGGTTTAGGCCTCTTTTTGGCTAAAAGTGCCGCCGATGCCATCGGAGGAGCAATTACGCTTAAAAATCGAAATGATGGCGTTGATGGAACTGTAGCGGCACTACTCTTGGAGTCAAAACTCTGCTGTCCGATCAAAAAACCCTGATCTTAAAATTCGTTCAAGCTTTCTTCTGCTATAAATCGTGACACAAGATTTTAATAAGGTGTACTATGCCTCTTTTGATTAATGATGAGTGTATCGCGTGCGACGCCTGCCGCGAAGAGTGTCCTACTGAAGCTATTGAAGAGGGCGATCCGATTTACGTTATCGACCCTGACCGATGTACCGAATGTGTCGGCCATTATGATGAGCCACAATGTATCGCTGTGTGTCCGGTAGACTGTATCATACTTGATCCCGATAACCGTGAAACGCTTCAAGAACTTGAGTTCAAATATAATCAAATTATGGAAGAGGAGGAGTAGCCCTCCTCTTTTGGCAATAATACGTGGCAAAACGCACTGCAATCATCGACATCGGTTCCAACTCCGTCCGAATGGTCGTATTTGAAAAGACAAGCCGTTTTGCGTTTCATCTGCTTCATGAAGTTAAAAGCCCCGTACGCATTAGCAGTGGCGCTTATGAAAACGGCGGCAACCTTCAAGATGATGCCATAGCTCGTGCGTTGGCGGCACTAAGCGACTTTCACTCTATTGCCCACTCTTACAAAGTCCGCAAACTGATTTGTGTCGCCACTTCGGCAGTACGCGACGCCCCCAACAAAACCGATTTTCTGGCTCTAATTCGACACAAACTTAAACTCGATATTAAAATCATATCCGGTGAAAAAGAGGCTTATTACGGTGCCATTGCCGCCGCCAATCTTTTGCCAAAACGCTCCGGCATCACTGTGGACATCGGCGGCGGTTCAACGGAATCGGCGCTAATTGATGCCGGTATTGTACACGAAAGCTACTCGCTTAATCTCGGTTCGGTACGTCTTAAAGAGCTCTTTTTTGATAAAAATGACCTCAAAGGCGCTACGCGCTATATCGACGAAGCCATCGCCACACTCCCTTTTGAAACGGTTGAGCACATCGTCGGTATCGGGGGAACATTTCGCGCACTCAGCCGCGTTATCATGAAACGCCAAGCATATCCTCTGCCCAAACTTCACGCGTTTACCTTCGATGCCAAAACTGTGCTCACGCTCGGTGAAACCGTTTTAGATGCCGACGAATCTGAGCTTAAAGCGCTGGGGATCAAACCCGAACGCTACGATATTATCAAATCGGGAACACTGATTTTATTACGTCTGATCAAACGCTTTGGTGTGACCAAACTCACCTCCAGCGGCGTCGGCGTACGCGAAGGCGTCTTTTTACACGATCTATTGCGTTCACATCGCGGGCGTTTTCCGGCTAATTTTAACCCCTCGATGCGCTATCTACTTGATCGTTATGTCACCGATGAAACAGGCTCCAAACAGCTTGCCGCCGTTGCAGGGAATCTTTTTGATCTCATGCACAAACCGCTACAACTTGAAGCGCGCTACCGTCGTAACCTTATCATCGCCGCCAAACTGGCCAAGATCGGGACGGCACTGCACTACTATTCCTACCACCACCACGGCTATTATCTGATTCAAACCGCACTAGAATACGGTTTTGAGCACGAAGATATTTTACTAATTGCTACATTGGTACGGTTTCAAAAACGTAAACTGCCCAAAAAAGAGCACAAGAACTTTTATGAATCGCTACTTCCCGATTTTGATACGCTCGATCATCTCAGTTCGCTACTGACCCTTGCCGATACCCTGCTACAGCACCATCCAAGACAGATCGATTTTAGACTGCTATGTGAAGAAGAGACACTGGTAGTAGAGACATCACGCCCACTCTATCTGGTACAAGAACAGTTGCGTAGCCTTCCCGATTTCCCCATCAACGTCGCATTTAGGCAACCGGCTTATTGACACCGGCTACATATTCCGCTGTAGATCAGACTGGTTTCGGTGATTTTGAAGCCTGAAGTGTTATCCATGCACTTGGCAATGCCATCCATATCAACGCTCACATCTTCAAAACTTCCGCATTTTTCGCACAACAGATGCGCATGTGGCGCTTTGGCAATCTCATAACGCGATTTTGTATAAGGCGCTTTGACCTCTTTTAAAATCGCTTTTTCCAACATGGCGTTGATGTTTTTATACAGCGTCGCCAGTGAAATGGAAGAGAACTGTTTTTGTATCTTTTCGTACAGCTCTTCAATGCTAATATGCCCCGTATCGTACATCAATGACAATATTCCAAGGCGTTGAGGCGTGACTTTGAGATCATGCTCACGCAGTAATAGTTCGTAATTCATGAAAATATTATATCCACTTATATGCCTATCAATTACATTAGTTTGATTATTTAAGGATAATTTTTATCTCTTAGCGATTCCGCTATAATGGCATCATTACTTCGCCGGAGTCTTGATGCGCATCCGCTTTTTTGCAGTCAATCGTACACAACAACGCTATTTTTTGCAACTTAAGGAGCACCTTACATGTAGCTCTGATGTGCGTTTATGCAAGCAGTTACTACGTCCTCGTCTCGCACTATTTCAAATCGACTCACACACACTAATTGAGCATAAAATCAAAGAGCTACGCAATAGCGGAAGTTTTTGGGGTTATGGTATTGGCCACTATCTGATGTGCGCAATCTTACATGTTGAGATCACGCTCATGGTGCTACGCTACGCTCACTATGTCGATGACCCGCGCTACGACACCATTGCACTGTGGAACGGAAAGCATCTGCGCCAAGCGCTTCTGGCACAACTTGCAAGCCATTTTGGCAAGCAAACGCTCTTTTTTGAAAACGGAATGCTGCCCGACACCACCGTATGCGATATCAAAGGCGTGAATGCCGACAACAGCGTCCCGCGTGAGCGTGCATTTTTTGAAACCTTTACATGTAACGTGAAACGTCCGCTTCCCGAAGCGCTTAGCGTGCGGCACTCCAAATCGGGTCGGAGCCAGTCTGATAACGGTGCGTGGTTACCCGAAAATTTTATGTTTATCCCGTTTCAGGTCAATCACGATACCCAGATTACCCACCATTCGCCTTGGATTGAGGATATGTTTGCGTTTTTTGAACTTTGCAAAGCGATGGCCAAAGCACTCCCTCGCCAAAATTTCATATTAAAAATCCACCCCTCCGACCCCGCGGATTACACCTCACTGCTTACGCGCGCCGATAATCTGCCCAACCTCACGTTTGCCAATGCCGTGCCGACGCAAGAGCTGATTGAGCGCTGTGAGGGTGTGGCCACGATAAACTCCAGTGTCGGTATCGAAGCGATGCTCTATCACAAGCCGGTGATCGTACTGGGCGAAGCGTTTTATGCCATCGAAGGCATTACGCAAACGATACGCTCTAAAGCAGAGCTTCTTGCACTGCTTGAGCGCAGTATCGACACACCCAATGCTACGCTTCGCCAAAACTTTTTGGATTATCTCAATAGCGAATACCTCATTCCCGCACACTGGAAAAATCCCACCAAAGCGCACTATGACGCTCTCAATCAAAGGCTTACATGTAAAGCTTCTCGCAAAGAGTGCGTTCTCTTTATGGTCTCGACCACACTGCATCTTTACAACGCCATCGTTGCGGCAATGATGCACGACGAGTGGGAGTCGCACCTCGTGTATATCGATCAGGCTCCACAAGAGCATCACCTCTATTTTGAGGCGCTTCAAGCGTGGGAAACCTCGCCGTTTCAGAGCCTTTCGCTCTATCCGACTCGCGTTAAAGGCGCACTCAACAAATGGCGTGTGCGCCGCAACGCGTTTAAACGATTACGCCGCGACGTCGGCGCCATTGCCCCGCAGCGCATCTATGTCGGAAACGACCGCCGCATCGAATTTGCATACGCCCTACATGTAGCCAAGCAGATTCAACCCGATGTGATCGGCGGCTATATCGACGATGGGGCGTATTCGTATATTGTGCAAAAGAGCAAGTGGTATCAAGATACGTTTATCGATATCACCTTTAAAAAGCTTATTTACGGTTTTTGGTATTTCCGCCCTAGCATCATTGCCGCAAGCGACGCGGTACAAGAGGCCTTTGTTGCCTTGCCCGAATTTGTGCACGAAAAGCTCAAAACCAAAACACTGCACCGCCTTGAGACCGACCGACTACTCGATACGCGCCTCAAGCCGTTTACCGACTACATTGTGTCACCCTATCATCTTGATACCAAAGCCATCAAAGCGCTTGATCTGCTCTTTATTCTTCCGCACGAATCGCTCATACGAAGCGCACCCGATTTTATGAACAGCGTATTGCAAAGCATAAAGCAAAGCGTGGCACAAGGCTACAGTGTGGGCATCAAATACCACCCGAGGCAATCGGAACGCGATCCCTTGGGGCTATTAGAGTATAAAGGCGTAAGTCTGCTTCCCAACACTCTTGCCTTTGAAGCGTTGCTACCGCTTTTAGGATCACCCATAATTGTGGGCGACGTCTCTTCGGCACTGCTGATGGCGCGCTGGCTACGTAGCGATCTCAAGGTGCTCTCGCTACGCAAACCCAACGATGCTAGACAAAAAGAGATGCGCGCCATTTTTGAGTATGTCGGCATAACCATCGTCGAACCGTCACACTTTCAAACTACTCTTGCCAAGGAGCTTGCGCGATGATTTTTAAACCGCTACTACAGTATCTTACTCACCGTTTCGATCCCAATAACTACCGCCTTGTTATGACGATTCTGTGCAAAGACGAAGCCGATATTATCGAAGCCAATATTCGCGTCCACGCCGCTTTGGGTGTGGACGCTTTTGTGGTGATGGACAACGGTTCACGCGACGGTACCCGCGAAACACTCACTGCACTTCAAGAGGAGTTTGAGTTACATGTAATCGATCGTGAAGGGGTGTATGATCAGAGCGCATGGATGACGGAACTGGCACATTACGCCCGCGATGAAATGGGTGCGGATTGGGTGATAAGCAACGATGCCGATGAGTTCTGGCTACCCCAAAGCGAACGTTCGCTCAAAGAGATTTTGGCACGTAGCGGCAGTGTGCTGACCTGCCACCGCTACAATATGCTGATGGATGCGCAGGCCTTACATGACGATTATAAATTTTACGACTGCGGATTGCGCGTAGAAAACCCTATTTTCTACCATAACGAACAGCTCTCTAAAGAAAACGTCTCGATTGTGCTTTCCAAAATTGGCCCCAAAGTGATTGTCAATCCCCACGGCCTCATTAAAGTGAAAGGCGGCAACCACCGTGCCAAGCATGTGGCGTTTAAGAGCATTGTCGATTACATGAAGCCTTACGACAAGCTCAAAAAAGTTGATGAGATCAAAGTGTATCACTTCTCCATGCGCGGTTGGAAACATTTTGAGGGCAATATTTTAAACCGCAAACACCTGCTTGAAGAGCATGAGAATGTGCGCATGGGTAACCACTACCGCCGCTGGGTCAAACTTTATAACGAAGGTACACTAAAAAATGAGTTTGAGAACTTTATTTTCAAACCGGATGATATTGCAGTGTTAGAAAAGTACGGTGTCGTGCTTTATGATGAATATCCCATTAAGAAGATCAAAAGTCTCCTCTTATGAGCGGTAGATATAGATCGGTTTGTCACTGATTGTGGCGCGGGTGCTAAGCGATTGCACTCCGTCATACGAGATCACTTTATACTCGTGCGCAAAGTGAACGTCATGCTCCTGTTCCGACCAGAGGATCATAACCGTGCCCAAACGGTTCTTACATGCAAGCCGATGGCGCTTTTCAAACGTGCCTTGAGACTCAAATATCTTATCGCGTTCGTCATACACGCCATACGAGACAAACGTACTTTCTTGCAGATGTGTCAACACTGTTTGATACACTTTACGCACCTGTTCACTTTCACTATCAATCACTCCAAAAATGCCGTCAACCTGCTGTGTCGCAAACGCGATAAGATAATAGCGTAGCATAAAAAGTACATACTGCTCATTATCAAGAGCAAAATTGGCTTCGGTGATATAGAGTTCATGCCCTACATTACGACTTAGTAGCATCAATGCACGCTGAAATTTAATCTTTTCAAAAAGTGATAGACCGTATTTTCGTGCTTCAGGGGCACCGTGTTGATCAACATCAAACAGTGAAGCCATAGCCTCAAAACGCAGGCGGTCGTCGTTAAAAAGCGCATGTGCCGTGACATGGCATTCAAAACCTCGTACACCCGGACCAATAAGCTCAAGGTTGCCAAACTTATGGACATTGAGCCAATACGCAATGGCATAAAAATCGACATACTCACCGACACTAAAAAAGCCCCATTCGGCGCGGTTAATGCTTGAGCCGATCTGAAATCGTTTGGCGTAGGGGCTTAGCAGTTCAAAAATACGCTCAAAATCGCGGCGGCTAAGATCGAGATCTTCGATATGTTCGCGGTCTTGGATAAGGGTGATGGTAATTTCACAATTCTCAAAACGTGCACAAAACGCCGCATATTGCTCCAAGCGATGCAGTTTCCACATCGGCACGCGAATGAGAATGCTCTTAATGCCCAGTTCATGGATGGTTTGAAGCGCTTGAGTGTGATCCCCATTGACACTCATGCCAAAAAAACGGTGAGATTCCACACTACGTTTACGTATAAAAAAGTGTAAAAGATACGCCGTAGGCAAAATAATCGCGGCGATCAACACGGTCTTAATGCGTGAAAGCCGTACCTTTTGATACATCTCTTGGGCATAAGCAAAATTGAGTTTTTTGGGGCGATCATTGTTATCATCCCATTCAAACGGAAATTTCATTTGGCTATTCTACCCACCGTTTATTAACCGTAAAACGTTTTATACCACGCCACAAAATGCTTAATCCCCTCACGTAGATCCGTATCGGGTTTATACTCAAAATCTTCTACCAGCGCATCTACATCGGCATAGGTCGAAACTACATCGCCGTCTTGCATGGGTAGCATCTCTTTTTGCGCCTCTTGTCCCAATTCTGCTTCAAGTGTTTTAATGAAGTCCATAAGTGCCACGGGTTTATTATTGCCGATATTATAAATTCGGTACGGTGCCGAGGAGCTGTCGATCTCAGGATCATCCGAGTTCCACGAAGTATTGCGTTGTGCCGGTTTGTCAATCACATTTACTACCCCACTCACGATATCATTGATATAGGTGAAGTCACGGCTCATCTGCCCGTTGTTAAAGACTTTGATGGGACGGTTGTTTAAAATGGCATCGCTAAAGAGCATGGGTGCCATGTCGGGTCGTCCCCACGGCCCATACACGGTAAAAAAGCGCAGTCCCGTCGTCTGAATCCCAAAAAGATGACTATACACATGCGCCATCATCTCATTAGATTTTTTCGTTGCGGCGTACATGCTTACCGGATGTTCCGTTTTGTCCGACGTTTTAAAGGGTTGCGAGGTATTTAGACCATACACCGACGAACTCGAAGCGTAGGTGAGATGCTTTATCTCAAAACGGCGACACGCCTCTAAAATATTTAAAAAGCCGCTCACATTGCTATCGACATACGCCTGAGGATTTTCAAGCGAATAGCGCACCCCTGCTTGCGCCGCAAGGTGACACACCGCATCAAAACGCTCGGTTTCAAAGATTTGAAACAGTGCTTGCTGATCGGAGAGATCGGTTTTATAAAAACGGTGCTGCTCGTATGTTTGCGATGCTACGGCACTATTATCACTTATAGCATCACGCGCTATTCCCAGTACATGTAAGCGTCCGTATTTGAGATTAACATCATAATAATCATTGATATTATCAACCCCAATCACCTCATCGCCACGCTCAAGTAGACGCCGTGCAAGGTGAAAGCCGATAAATCCGGCGCTTCCCGTTACTAAAATTTTCATATTTTTGCTTATAGTTTTTTTAGCATTATACTCTATTGCAAAGCGGGTGGTATAATACACGTTTCATTTAGGAGCGCTATGAAAGCTGTTTTCAAACGTTACTGGCCCTATCTCAAAGAGTATAAACGCTACTACGTTCTTGTAATTACAGGCATTATTCTGACCGTTGCAGCTACCACGGCTACGGCGCATATTATGAAGCCGTTGATGGACGAGATGTTCATAGCCCGCGATCCGGCGATGCTGGTAGGCATTCCGCTGGGGATGATCGGCATCTATTTTATCAAGTCCGTCGGGCGCTATATTCAAAGCGTTTTTACCCGTCATATCGGAATGCACATCGTCTCGCGGTTTCGTGAGATGCTTTTAGCAAAAATTCTCTACTCCGATATGGAGTTTTTATACGCCAACCGTAGCGGTGAGCTGATTTCACGTCTTACCAACGACATGAACCGTATTCACTACTTTGTCTCCAACATGCTACCCGATCTGATTTTAGAGTCGCTTACCATTGTGGCACTGGTGGGATATGTAGTCTATCTCGATCCAGGGCTTAGTTTTTACGCGTTTATCGTAATTCCGCTGGTGATTGTGCCGCTCATCAAAATCGCCCGCCGTCTTAAAAAGCTCTCGCACCGCTCCCAAGAGAAAAACGCCGATGTCGTCACGCGCCTTACCGAGGTCTTTAACAACAACGAAGTCATCAAAGCCAATGCGACCGAAGCGTATGAGCTGAAGCGCTTTAGTGCGGAGAACTGGAAGTTTTTTCGCATTAACATGAAGTCGGTCTACACCAACGAACTGGTTTCACCTATTATGGAAATTCTGGGCGCTTCGGCACTGGCGGCCATTATCTACATCGGCGGGCACAAGGTGTATGACGGCAGCATGAGCGTGGGCGAGTTTACCGCGTTTTTAACGGCCGTGGGATTGGCGTTTCAGCCCATTCGCCGTGTGGGCTCCATCTACGGCAAGATTCAAGACGCCATTGCCGCGAGTGAGCGCATCTTTGCCGTGCTTGATCGAGACGATCACGTTGTCGATGGAAGCACGCAGCTTGAGGAGGATATCACCTCTATTGCGCTGCGAGATGTCACCATGCATTATGGCGACACAAAGGCGCTTGAGGGTATTACCCTTGAACTCAAAGCCGGCGATACGGTGGCGCTGGTAGGTGACAGCGGTGGCGGCAAAAGCTCCCTGATTAACCTGCTGATGCGCTTTTATGAACCCTCTAGCGGCTCTATTACCGTTAACGCCATGCCCATCGAGGCCTTTACCCAGCACTCGCTACGCCACCATATCGCCATTGTGACCCAGCGTGTTTATATTTTTCAAGACACCCTTGCCGCCAATGTCGCTTATGGCGAAGCGGTCGATGAGGCGCGTGTCATAGAAGCGCTCAAACTCGCCGATGCTTTAGAGTTTGCACAGAAACTTGAGAACGGCATCCATACCCTTATGGAAGAGTTTGGCGCCAACCTCTCCGGCGGCCAGCGCCAGCGTATCGCTATTGCCCGCGCCATCTACAAACATGCGTCGCTGCTGATTCTCGATGAAGCCACCAGTGCGCTTGATAACGCCAGCGAACAGCGCATTCAAAACGCGCTGGAAAACTACGCCAAAGACAAGATTACCATTATCATCGCCCACCGGCTTGATACGATTAAACACGCCGATACGATTTTGGTGTTTGAATCGGGGAAAATTGTGGAGCGCGGCAGTTACGACACACTCAAAAATGATTCACGGGTCTTTAAGAATCTGATTCGCTGATACGCTCAAAAAAGAGATAATAGAGCATCTTCGCCGTAATATACATAATAAAAAACGACACGACCACATCGCTCAAAAAGTGTCCTCCCGCCGCCATGCGGGCGTACCCCACCGAAAACCCGTACAGCAGTGCCAGTGTCATCCAGAGTTTTTTACGGCGCGCTAGCAGTGCATAGGCAATAAGCGCAAATGCGCCCGAGGCGTGCCCGCTACTAAACGAGTTGCCGTTTTGATCGCTCAGTACAAACGCGGGTGTAAAGGTGCGTTTGCCTCCAAACTCCTCAATTTGTATCGGACGCGCGCGCCCCCAGTGATCTTTGAGTAGTGCATTCACAATCAATCCCGAACCGATACCCAGCACCAAGAGCGCAAAGAGCAGTTTTTTACCGTCAAATGCCGCAATCGTTTTGGAGTTGATACGGTTGTAGATCCACACGCCAAGCGCCAGTACGTTGATGCCGATGAGTAAGACGGGCACACTTTTATATAGCACCATTTCCCACCAGCTATTTTTGGAATAAAATCCCATTTCGGGGGTATAAAAGAGTCCTGAGGTTTGCAGATCGATTTGCGGGTAAAAAATCCATATAAACGAAGTGGCAAGAAAAAGAAGCCAAATAGGGAACGGGACGGAGTTCAAAAACGCTTTCATAAGCGTAATCATACCAGAATGCCGCGGTAGCAACTACCGGCGGCGACCAAAACCGATTTAATTTCCGTGCTGTTTCTCTAAACACGTCTCATATTCGGTGTCACATGCCTGATAGCATTTATCGGCATCTTCGGGTGCTTCGGCACATTTGTCCATGCACTGATCGTATTTTTCGTCACATACGGCAGGCTGATAGCTCTCTTCTTCGGCACTTACGGGTGCGCTAAAAAGCATTGCCACAGCAAGAAGACTCAAAAAGTACTTCATTTGCATTACACTATTCTCCAAAATTTTAAAATTGTCATAAGATTGTTTTGTTAGGATGCAGATACAGTTTTTACTGTAACTTCTATCCTGACAAAACGCCTCAAGGTTCGTTTTACTCAGGCGTATACCGATGCGAACCGCCAAGAAGCATCGGTGTACACACGTGCGTTTTCTATCCGCCCAAGAATTATACTCCCAAAAAAAATCTTTTATGCTTTGATTTTTTTGAAGAAATCAGATTAATTTTTCGAGTCTTTACAGGATAGCTTTTGCACCAGATTAGCAACCACATTTTTTGCGACGACTTCGTCTTTAACGTCACTCAAAACCCCCTATTAATGCCTTCGGCTTACGAAGATTATCCCTATCTTTTAATTCCCGATTTTTTTGATACGCTACAGACATCACTGATTATGGATGAGGTACACCAATCGCTCATTAACACCAAAAAAGCGGCACAGATTAAAATTTCCAAGCAGGGCGCTTATATCCCCAAACTTCAAAAAGAGATTCGGCATACCCAAACTCTTGAACTAAGCGATACGATTCTCTCAAGCTATTTTGATGCATTTGCTAAGATTCAAAAAACTATCGAAGCGTTCTTTTGCGCACCGCTCTCAACGGCATCGCACCCGCAAGGGCTTTTTTATGAGCAGGGCGGTTTTTATATGCCACATGCCGATGATTCAAGTATGGTGCTGGATTCAGATGGAGAGACTGTGGGATTTAAGCACGTGGCACCCCAACGTAAAATTACGACGATTGCATTTTGCAATTCGCATTGTGATTATGATGCTAAAGGTTTTGAGGGCGGCGAAGTGGTGTTTAGCTATTTAAAAACCAAAAACGGTGAAAGGGTACGTATTAAGCCCAAAGCAGGAACGTTACTGGCATTTCCAAGCAACCCCCTTTTTGTGCATGAAGTGACCAAAGTTACACAAGGCCAACGTTTTTGCATTGTACAGTGGCATAACGCCGTATTATAGCGTTACATGTAACTATTTAGAACACGTCGTTAAGCTGGCCTCTTGGACTAACTGCTTGATGTTGTCATCAAAATAGCGCACGGTTTTGCCATCAACTTCGACATCAAGTTTGCGAATGCTAAAACACTCTACCTCTGTATCACCCCATCCACCATTGAGTACCGGCTTGGCATTGACGCTCCCCGGAGAGACATGTTCGTAATCCTCCACCCAGTGTGCCATTGTGGTGCCCTCAGCTTTGGCTTCGAGCTCATAAATTACGACGGAGATTAACTTATCGGATGTATTTGCAAAGTTGATAACCGGATGCACCTGACCGGTTTTGGAATCTTTAAAGGTTGAAACGCCATAAATCACCAAAGGCAAACCCGCTTTTTTGGCCGCTTCGACATCTACGCTATTTTTAGGGGCTTTGGGCTGTTTGGAACACCCACTAAATAAGACCGAAAATATCAATGCCAAAACGATAAACGCACTAAATTGCTTCATAACACTGCTCCATTAAGAATTTGAAATTATTATAGCAAAACAGCCCAATTGAATAAAAAAATATTATACTTATTGAAGATTTTTAGAGTGGATGTGATAATTTTTTGATACGTAAGGGTTTACATGTAAGCCTAAACTTACATGTAAAAGGGGAAAGAAAAATGTTACTCAATCTCAGCGTCGATCACGTCGTCTTCTGCTTTTTTAGCACCGGAAGCTGCTTCGCCACCTGCTGCGCCCTCTTGTTGTTTGTACATCTGCTCCGCCATTTTGTGGCTCGCTTCGGTAAGAGCTTTAACCTTCTCTTCGATCTGCTCTTTCGTAGCCGACTCATCTTTGAGAATCGCTTTAAGATCATCTGCCGCACTCTGAATCGCCGCTTTTTCTTCATCTGAAATCTTATCGCCAATCTCGCCAAGCGATTTTTCAGTCTGCGCTACCAGTGCGTCGGCTTGGTTGCGAAGATCCACCATCGATTTACGCTCTTCGTCCGCCGCTTTGTTTTTCTCGGCGTCTTGGATCATCTGGTTGATCTCCTCTTCGCTAAGCCCTGAGCTTCCGGTAATTTTGATCTCTTGCGATTTGCCGGTACCTTTATCTTGCGCCGAAACGGTCAAAATACCGTTGGCATCAATATCAAAAGTGACCTCAATTTGAGGCACGCCGCGTGGCGCCGATGGAATACCTGTCAGTTCAAAAAGACCAAGCGATTTATTGTCGCGTGCGAACTCGCGCTCACCCTGACCAACGCTAATGCTCACCGCAGGTTGGTTATCTTCTGCCGTAGAGAATACTTGCGATTTCTTAACCGGAATCGTCGTACCTTTTTCGATAATTTTTGTCATCACGCCGCCAAGGGTTTCAATCCCAAGGCTAAGCGGCGTCACGTCAAGAAGCAGCACGTCTTTAACATCACCGCGAAGTACCCCGCCTTGAATCGCCGCACCGGCCGCAACCACTTCGTCAGGATTCACACCTTTGTTAAGCTCTTTGCCGCCAAAGAACTCAGAAACTTTTTTCTGGGCAAGTGGAACACGAGTCGAACCACCGACCATAATGATCTCTTTAATCTCATTGGCATCAAGGTCGGCATCTTTCATCGCCGTTTTGATGTGAGCAATGGTTTCTTCGATGTATTTCTCAATCATCCCTTCAAATTTCGCGCGAGTCAATTTCACCACAAGGTGTTTAGGGCCTGTCGCATCGGCAGTGATAAACGGTAGGTTGATCTCGGTTTCAGACGCGGAAGAGAGCTCTTTTTTCGCATTTTCCGCCGCATCTTTAAGACGTTGAAGCGCCATTTTGTCGGCTTTAAGATCAATGCCGTTATCTTTTTTGAACTCATCCGCAAGATAATTTACAATAGCGTTGTCAAAGTCGTCACCACCCAAGAAAGCGTTACCGTCGGTTGAAAGTACCTCAAAGGTACCGTCAGAGATTTCCAGTGTCGTAACGTCAAACGTTCCGCCCCCAAGGTCGTAAACGAGTACGTTCTCATCGCTTTTGCTCTCAAGTCCGTATGCCAGTGCCGAAGCCGTCGGCTCATTAATGATACGAAGCACGTTCAGTCCCGCAATCGTCCCCGCCTCTTTGGTTGCTTTACGCTGTGCGTCATTAAAATAGGCCGGAACGGTAATGACCGCATCGCTTACGGCAGACCCTAGGTAGCTCTCTGCATCCTCTTTTAGTTTGCTAAGAATTTTTGCCGAAATTTCCTGCGGCGTATAGACGGTTCCTGCAACATCGACTGCCGCCATACCGTTTTTATCGACAATGTTATAGGTAACTTTGTCGTGCGCCTCTTTGGCTTTCTCTTCGTTCATCATCAGACCCATAATACGTTTGACCGAGTAGATGGTTTTATCAGGATTGGTAATCGCCTGACGTTTTGCGGGATCACCTACAAGCGTTTCGCCTTTATCGGTAAATGCAACCACCGATGGTGTCGTGTTTTTACCCTCTTTATTGGGGATAACTTTCGCTTCGCCGCCTTCATACACGGCCACACAAGAGTTTGTGGTTCCTAAATCGATTCCAATTACTTTTGACATCTTCTATTTCCTTTTAAAATTTATTTTCTAATTTCACCATTGTAGAGCAAACTGATTTTTCGTTGCGCTACTTAAGTGGCACTCAGTTAGCAATCACAACCATCGCGTCGCGAAGCGTGCGCTCTTTATATTTGTAGCCCTTTTGAAAGGTGTTTACAATTTCACCGCTCTCATGCTCTTCGGAATCTACCTGTTGCACGGCATGGTGAATGTTGGGATCAAACGGCTCCTCTTCGCTCACTTGCGTCACGCCGTGTTTTTCAAGCACGCTTAAAAACTGCTTCATAGTGAGCTCCACGCCCTCTTGCAGTTTTTCCAAAAGCTCTGCCGCGTCCGCTTCACTTTTACCTGCGCTTATGGCACCTTCAAGCGAATCAATCACCGGAATCAGATCTTTGGCAAATTTTTCGTTTGCGTACTCAAGTGCTTGATACTTCTCGCGCTCCAGACGCTTTTTAATATTGTCAAAGTCGGCATGAACGCGCGCATATTTATCTTGCATCGCCGCAAGTGCCGCACCGAGTTGCTCAACTTCGTTTACTTCTTCTTCAGCCGTCTCTTCTTCAACATTTTCAACCTCTTGGGTTGCTTCCGTCTCTTCCGAAATAGCTTCGTTTTTCTCTTCTGTGGACATAAATAAAAACGACTCCTTTTTGAAATCTTAAGGGCATTATAGCAATTGAGTCATTTACTGTCAAGTATAATATTAGTCTATTTATATAATTAAACTTGAGTCTATTAGACTAATATAAAAACAGAACGTTTACAAAACGTTAATGGAACGTTGTTGGAACGTTGACCATGTATAATTACACTCGAATTTTTTTAAGGAGAATTAATGACAAAAAAAATCACCACCGTTGTGGGCGCCTCAATTGTTGCGGCTGCTCTTATATTTTCAGGATGCGGCTCTGACTCAGATAGCACCGCTTTAGCAGATAACTACGCTAATTACCGCTCGGGCGTTATTACAGCCGACACCCTCACAGGCTACATTGATAACTGGGAAGCCAACCGCCCTTCAGGCTCTAACGGTCGTCTTGTAATTATTCAAGCAGGACCTTCTAGTAGTGGTAAATACATTAAAAGCGATGAAGCAAATGGAGTCGTAGTCTACGAAATTCCGGCAGGTGGCGCGTGCGATCCTTCGTATATGCGCCATGACGGTGTGGCTAACATCCCAGGTGCACTGCTTAGCGGTGAGTATGCCGATGCGATGATTAACGGTTTTCACCTTGATCCACAAAACGATACGGTGGTTTTTGCCGTAGGTGTCGGTTCGACCAAACTGCGCGACATTGTACGCTCATACTGGGTACTTTCGTATTGGGGCTGGCCGAAAGAGCGTCTGGGCTTTTTAAACGGTTCTGTCGATTACAACTTTGCATCGGCGCGCGGGCTTGATGGCTATCTTGTCGATGCACCGACTACGGCACCTGCAACACCGACAAGCTACCAGATGAAATCACTAGGTACCGATAACACCGATATGCAGACCTATATTGACGAGATGATGGAGATCGCCTCTAAAGAGGATCAAAGCGGTTACTTTATTGCCGATGCACGCGGAACGTCTGAGTATAGCGGCGCGTCTAAATCCAAAGCTGCCGACAAAACGTGTGGACCCAATCATAACGAGCAGTGTTATAGCCCCTATCAGGGACACATTCGCGGAGCGGTTGATTTCCCGTATACCGACGTACTGATTCGTGATGATGCCACCGAAGATGTGAACGGCGACGGTACCATCGATGCTGATGATGCTTCATTTAAATTCTTACCGCCATCGGAACTTCAAACGCTTTTTGCCGCCAAAGGCTACCAAAAAGGCGACAAGATCATTACCTATTGCCGTACCGGACGCAAAGCAACCGTGCTTTCACTTATGGCGTATGGCGTACTCGGTTATGACGTCTCCATGTATGACGGCTCATGGATTCAGTGGGGTGAAATGGCCAACCGTACCGATGTTGAAGGCAACGAAATTTTAGCAGCGGGCAATCAATGGATTACGATGGATGAGAAGTACTCCGTAATCATCTCTACCACAGAGCCCGAATATACGCAAAGTGCCACCCCTTATGCAATTAACTCCAATGCCACATCGGCACAAGATGTTAAAAACGAAGATAAAGCCTATCTAGGTCTCTAATTCTCGACCTTTACATGTAAGTCAGGCTTACATGTAAAGCTTTTGCTATAATCGTTTCAATTTTTCTTTGGAACGTTATATGGCTTTTATCGCATCAAAATCTTTTCACACCTTTTTAATGGTATCTATCATTGCTCTAGGCTGGTTTATACCTACCCCCGAAGGTTTAACACCTGAGGCGTGGCATCTATTTATTATCTTCTTGGCAACAATTCTAGCCATTATTATAGGGCTACTTCCTATTTTTACCGCTTCCATTATTGCCGTCTCTTTTGCCATTCTTAGCGGCACTATGGATGCCAAAGCGGCCTATAGCGGCTTTGACGAGAGCTTTATTTTGCTCATCGTAGCGGCTTTTTTGGTAGCGCGCGGTGTAGTCAAATCGGGACTTGGCAAACGTATCGCCTTGCTTATTATTCGCAAATTCGGCCACTCCACGCTAGGGCTTGGCTACTCCATGGTGGCCACCGATATGTTGATCGCTCCGGCCTTCCCTTCCAACACGGCGCGCTCGGGCGTGCTCTTTCCTATTGTGCACTCTTTGGCGCATGACAGTGGCTCCAAAGTGGCTGACGGCACGGCCAAAAAAGTCGGTGCATACCTTATGATGAACTCCATGGCGGGCATCGCCATCAGCTCAAGTCTGTGGCTTACCGCAATGGCTTCTAACCCCGTGGGCGCGGCGATTGCCAAAGATATGGGGATTCACATCACCTTTGGCTCATGGCTTGCCAGTGCTCTGCCTCCGGCACTTGGCGCTTTTATAGCCATACCGTGGCTGTTGTATAAGATATTTCCGCCCGAACTCAAAGCCACACCCGAGGCACCGCAAACGGCGCAACAAGAGCTTAAAAAGATGGGTGCAATCAGCCGCAATGAGTGGATTACGGGACTTACCTTTGTCAGCATGGTAACGCTCTGGGCGCTTTCAGGCGTACTGGGTATCGATAAAACGGCCATCGCGTTTGCGGGGCTTGGCATCATGATGATTAGCAAAATTTTTACGATAGAGGATATGCACAATCAGGGCGAAGCGCTCTCGACCTTGATCTGGTTTGCGATTCTTTATGCCATGAGTTCAGAGCTTAACCGTCTGGGCTTTATGAGCTATGTCGGCGAAGGTATTGCAGGACAACTTGGGCATATGGAGTGGTTTGGCACTTATGTGATGCTCATTGTCATTTATGTGTTAATTCACTACCTCTTTGTATCGCAAACGGCGCATATGCTCGCACTCTTTGGCGTATTCTTACATGTAGGAGTCGATGCCGGTGTACCGGGGGAGCTTTTGGCGCTCATGTTGCTCTTTGCCACCAATTTTAATTCGGTTATTACGCCGCAAGGCTCCAGTGCCAATGTACTTTTTGCCGGATCGGGCTATCTAAGCGCCGCCGATATCTACAAAAACGGCGGTATCGTTACCGCTACGAACACTGCCATCTTTTTGCTTGTCGGCACGCCATGGATTTTATTTCTTACGACATAGCTGTCCCCTATTTTTTGCTATAGTATTACTATGCAAAAATTACTGGATCGGCTTCATCGACTCGGCTTTTGGCCGTATATCTTTCTTTTTACCACTTTGGCGATTGTCATCTCCGAGCTGTTGATCCTTGTGCAGAGCTACTGGTTGAGCGGCACTTTTTTTGATAGAAACCTGCTTATCGTCGGCTTTATTACTCCGGCCATTGACGGCTTTATTATTTTTTTTCTGATGGCACTCTTATTACGCTATGTTTACACGCTTTCGCAAGAACAGAGCCATTTAAGTGCGCTTTTTGACCGTAGCGATATTGTACTGTTCAAATGGAAAAATGCTGAAAATTGGCCGGTTGAAAGCGTCTCAAAAAATGTGTCGGCACTTACGGGCTATTCCTCGCAAGAGTATCTTGAGGGAACGGTTTTATACTCTAATCTGATTCATCTCGACGATCTTCCGATTGTTACCGCCGAAGTTATCGATGCGATCGACACCCATACGGATTTTTTTACCCATCAACCTTATCGCATTATCACACGTGACGGCGATGAACGCTGGGTGCTTGACCGCACGCTTCCCATTCGCGACGGAAACGATCAGATTACCCATTTTGTCGGATTTCTTACGGACATTACCGATGTCACGCTCAAAGACAAACAGCTTCTTGAGAGCGAATTACGCTGGAAATTTGCGATCGAAGGCAGTGGAGACGGGCTATGGGAGTGGAATGTCCAAACCCATGAAGTCTATTTTTCAAGACAGTGGAAAATGATGCTTGGCTATTCAGACGATGAGATCCAAAACCGTTTTGACGCGTGGGAACAGCTACTTCACCCCGATGATCGTGAACCGACACATAAACATATTGATGAATTTATTGCGCGCAAGAGTAAACGCTATATGGTGGAATTTCGTCTGCGTTGCAAAGACGGTACCTATAAATGGATTCTTGCCCGTGCCAAAGCTCTCAAATACGATAATGACGGCAATATTGTTTTGATGACCGGCATCCACACCGATATCGATGAACGCAAACGTCAAGCTGAAGCGCTTGTACAAGCACAGCGCATGGCCAACCTTGGAAGTTGGAGTTACGATATTGCCAACGATACGCTCCATCTATCCGAACAGATTTACAGAATTTTCTCTATTAACCTTTCAACAGTTGCACCTACTTACAAAAACATTCTTCATGTTATCCATCCCGATGATCGCAAAATGGTCAATGATCTCTATACCCGTGCACTTCAAAACCATGGACCCTATAAGCTCACGCACCGCCTTTTGTTAAAAAACGGAACCATCAAATATGTCATCGAACGCGGAGAAACCCTATATAACGATAAAGAAGAGGCTGTTATCATTCGCGGAACTATTCAAGATATTACGCAACAGCATGAGACCCAATTAGCACTGGTTGAAGCTAAAAAAAGTGCCGATAGGGCCAACAAGGCAAAAAGTAATTTTCTTGCCAATATGAGCCATGAAATTCGCACACCGCTTAACGGTATTATCGGACTTACTAAACGTTTAGAGTCTACCCCGATCAACCCCAAACAGCGTGATTATCTTGATAAAATCCTGTATTCATCCGAATCGTTACTACACATCATTAATGACATCCTCGACTACTCTAAAGTCGAAGCGGGTAAACTGGAACTTCTGATGCAACCCTTTAGCCTCAATGAACTGCTTGAATCACTGCATGATCTTTTTGATTTTACAGCCTCTTCCAAAGGGGTCGCACTACGGCTTGAGCTATCTGATAACGTGCCCGACACGCTTCTCGGCGACGCTTTAAGGCTCAAGCAGATTTTGACCAACATTATCGGTAATGCGATCAAATTTACCGAAAAAGGCTCGGTGACAGTAAGGCTTACGTGGCTCAACAAACATCCCACCCCCCTCTGCCGGTTTGAGATTATCGACACCGGTATCGGTATGCGTCCCGAAGTGCTCCAAAATCTTTTCACAGAGTTTATGCAAGCAGATGATTCCATTACCCGAAAATTTGGCGGAAGCGGTCTTGGACTGGCAATTACCAAGAAACTGGTAGATCTGATGAATGGCACCATCAGCGCCACAAGCCGTGAGCACATCGGCACCACTATGCGTGTCGATATTCCGCTAATACCCTCGCGAGTCAAAACATCCTCTGCGCCTAGCGTTGAAAATAGCCTACCCGTCAGCTTTAGCAATACCCGAATTTTGCTGGTTGAAGACGATATCATTAATCAGATGGTTGCCAAAGAGTTACTCGAATCGTATGATATCCATGTGAGCGTTGCATTCAATGGGATCGAGGCGGTGCATTATGCGCAAACAGAGTCGTTTGATATGATTCTTATGGATCTGCAAATGCCGGAAATGGACGGATTTGAAGCCACACGACGCATCCGTGATATTGATACATGTAAAGCCATTCCCATTATCGCGCTGAGTGCCGCCGTACTGCCAAACGACCGTGAACTGACCCAAGAGAGCGGTATGAACGGCCATCTTGCAAAACCGATTGATGAGAGAGAATTTATCGCGACACTCTCAAAGTGGCTTAAACACACTACACAGACGCCCACGCCGATTAAACACTCTGTGACCAATTCGCAAACCTCTATCGAAGGTATCGATATGCAAGCATTACTAAAGCGTCTCATGAACAAGAGTGACAAAGTAGCTAAACTTTTAGAACTCTTTAGCATGGAGTATCGCGATTTTGTATCTACATGCGAAGCGCAAAAAGATTCACCGGAGCACTTTAAAAAATTGATGCACACTTACAAAGGTACTACTGCCAATCTTAGTATGAACCGACTCAGTGCAATGGCAAAGTCGCTTGAAAATGCGTTTGATCAAACGCAATTTGTAACGCTTTTGAAGCAGCATGAGCAAATGCTCACCGATATTTCCAACTACTTACATGTAAACCCTCAAGAGCAGATAAAAACAGTTGCGCCCACGCTATCGCGCAACCGTCTTAAAGAGCAATGTGGAGCACTCATTGACGATCTTGCGGTTTCACGTCTGGTCGAAGCAGAGCAAATTGAAGCGATTGCGGTAGCCCTAAATACCCATATCGGATTCGAGAATGCGCAGCTCCTTAAAAAACAGATTACTTCTTTTGAGTATGATGATGCCATCAAAACTCTAATTGAGATTATGGAGAAATTATGAGGCGTTCGAATATTCTTATTGTAGATGATGAGCCGATCAACCTCTCTATGATTGCAGATATTTTAAAAGTGCAGCACAATATCTTTATTGCAACCGGAGGAAAAAAAGCTCTTGATATTCTAAGACGTGAGCATATCGATCTGATTCTTCTTGATATCGTCATGCCGGATATGGACGGCCTTGAAGTCGCCGATACCATCAATCATGACTCGCAATATCACAATGTACCGTTTATCTTTTTAACAGCTCAAAATACCCAACAGCAGATTGTTAAAGGTTTTGAAGCCGGTGCTATCGACTACATCGCCAAACCCTACAGCAAAGAGGAGCTTATGGCCAGAGTCGGAACGCATTTAAAAGTACACCGGCTTCAACACGAGATAAAACAGAGCCAAAGACGCTTGCAAAAACTCTATGATATGCAAAAAAACATTGTCATCGTAACCGATGGCCAAATGCTAAAAATCGTCAATAAGAGCCTTTTGGAGTTTTTCGGCTTTGACTCTCTTAAAACCTTCCAACAACACTATAGTTGCATCTGTGAGCTTTTTGAGCCAAAAGAGGGCTTTTTTCATCTCGACCTTGTTAACGAAGCAGAGACATGGAGCCATGCCATGATAAAGCTTGCACCTGAAAAGCGGGTGGTCTCTTTAAAAGATCAGCATGGTGAAGATCACGCCTTTAGCGTATCAGTGAATGATTTTGAAGATAATGAATTTATCATCACTTTTAGCGATATCAGCTCCACCATAAGGCTACAGCAAGCGCTACAAGATGAAACCCTGCATGATCCACTTACCAGAGCCAAAAACAGAAAGTTTTTTGATACCCATATTAATGCCATTTTAGAAAATGCCAAAGGCAACATCGGCCTTTTAATGCTAGATATCGACCACTTCAAACGCGTTAACGACACTTACGGACATCTTGTTGGCGATACGGTACTCAAAACGCTTGTACAGGTTATCAAAGCTTCCATACGCAACCAAGACCACCTTATACGCTGGGGAGGCGAAGAGTTTCTGCTCATCATTGATATCGACAGCACTAATGATCTTTTGATCGCGGCTGAAAACCTTCGCCGTAATATTGAAATCTACACCTTTGAGGCCGCAAAAAACATTACATGTAGTATCGGAGGTAAGATGCATCAACGCTATCACAATGTCGCCTCAACCGTGCAAGAGGCCGACGAAGCACTCTATCGCGCCAAAAACGAAGGCCGTAACCATGTAGTAATCTCATCATAAGGAACTGTTGTGAAATTTCTGATACTTTTAGTGGGCATAATATTAATATTTGGCGGATGTACGACCAAAACATTTGATCATGAAAGCTACGAACGTCAAAACAGCGCCGCTGAAAAAAGCCTTGAATCACTCTGATTTAAGCCTTACATGTAAAGGATATTGTTTTTATGAAATGGCTTATCGCTATCGTATCGACCCTACTTCTCATTTTTATTTTGCTGTTTGCTCTGCTCTTCACACCTCCGGGAAATAGCATCGTCGGTGGTATTGTCGAATCTAAACTCAATGCAAAACTACCGCTAAAAACGACGCTTGAGACCTTTGAACTCTCTTATGATGCGTTACATGTAGAGCTGTTGCTTACGCCCAATAACCGTATCAGTGTAGTTGGAAACTTTAACCTTTTTTCTCAGGCATTCAACATGGCCTATCGTCTGAAACTTGAAAATCTCAAAGCGCTTGAGCCGTTAAGTAAGCAAAAACTTTACGGGGTATTTCGCACCGAGGGCACGGTTACGGGCGATCTTAAAACGACTCGCATTCAGGGCAACAGCGACGTGGCAGAGTCTAACACCACCTACCATATGGTGCTAAACGACTTTAACCCGCAAAGCATCATCGCCACTATCGATGGCGCAAAAACAGAGCAACTTTTAGCCATGGTCGGCAAAGCTCCCTATGCGCTCTCACGTCTACATGTAAAGGCTAATATGCGCTCCATTGACCCCGCCAATCTCGATGGCGACATGGCAATAACACTCAGCGACGGCCGTATCGATACCGCGCTGATGCAACGCGACTTCAACGTTACCCTGCCGCAAACCACCTTGGCGCTTGACTCCAAAGCACTGCTTAAAAGTAGCACTGTCGATTATAATCTAAAACTCACCTCTAACCTTGCCAAAATTATCTCCAAAGGTACGATTGAGCCCAAAACCCTCGGCATGGATCTGGCCTATGCGCTTGATATCGCCAAACTCGAACTCTTTAAGCCGCTTACCAATGCGCCGCTTCGCGGTGCCGTGCGTCTTAGCGGTGATGTCAAAGGCAATAAAGCCAAACTGCTGGTGCGCGCCCAAAGCGATGTGGCGGCAAGCGACACCACGATAAACGCCGAACTGCATGAGTTTAAACCTTACGCCATAAAGGGTGAAATTCGCAAGCTCTCACTGGAGAAACTGCTCCATATGCTCGAACAGCCTCACTATCTTAGCAGCGGTCTTTTAAGTGCCAAAATCGATATTCCCGATGCTAGGGAGGGAAACCTTAAGGGAGATATCACCTCTTTTATCAGCGACGGTCGTGTCGATACCGGCACCATGCAAACCGAATTGGGATTTATCAATATGCCCAAAACCGTGTTTACTACCAAAACCCACTCTCAATTTGCCCAAAGCTTGATCGATACCCGCGTCGATGTCGATTCCAATCTGGCTGATCTTAGTATTGCTCACGCGCGTTTTGATATGAAGGATGCAACCCTTAAAAGCGACTACAACGCGACATTGCATGATTTAAGCAAGCTCCGGTTCGTAACCAAACAGCCGCTTCGCGGCACGCTTACATGTAACGGTGACATTATTAAAGATCAAGCCCTAAAAGCCACCTTTCATTCTGCTACACTCGGCGGAACCATAGATGCCACACTTAATGACAATGATTTTAATGCCCATCTTGTGCAGCTTGAAACGTTGAAGATTTTACATATGCTCTATTACCCCGAAGTCTTTGCCTCGACACTCAAAGGCACACTGCATTACGATCTGGCTCAAAAAAAGGGCGCGCTTGATAGCGTTATGCATAAAGGAAGATTCACCCAAAACCAGATGGGCGACCTGCTGAAAAAGTACGCCAAATACGATCTCTATCAAGAGCGGTTTGAAACCACACTCAACAGCACCATTGCGCCCAAACAGATTGATAGCAACCTCTCGATGCGCGGCGGATCGATCACAATTAACGATCCCAAAATGCGGCTTTTGACCGAAAAACAGAGCATTCGGTCCGATCTGAATATCGTAGCCAACAACAACCCGCTAATCGTAAAACTGCGTGGCAATGTCAAAGCGCCCAACGTTTCGGTTGACGCCAGCAAACTGATTCAGCGCGAAGCGGGCAAAGTGATCAACAAAGAGGTGGGAAACCTGCTCAATTCGCTTTTTAAAAAGTAGCGGCCAGTTGCGCTTCGTTGCACGCAAAGCGCACCGATGAGACGGTCTGATTTTGGAGTTCCAGTAGCGTCACACACCCCTCTTGATAGGGAAGCTGTTGATTATATTTGGCATCAAAGCTCAATAAAATAGGATGCTCATAGCTTTGCATACGCGGTTTGACAAAGAGGCTGAAAATACCGGAAGGCACCTGCGACACATCCACCACCAAAGCGGCGTTATGCGTCTGCAAAAAGCTTTTGTGCGCGTCGATATATCGGTTTGCCAAACGCGTTGTCTCTTTGTCCCACGCCAGTAACCATAGACGCTCACTACCCAGCACATGCTTGACGCCAAACTGATCTTCAAGCTCTAGCGCGCTAATTTTTGAACCGAGACTTAGCGTTTGGGCTATGATTATGGCGGGAATAACAAGTATCCAAAACTTCATTCTATTTCCTCACAATTACGCCACCAAAAAGAGACTTTTATCTCAAACTAATTTTCGATGCAATTGATTCTGCAAGCGCTTCAAAATCTTTTTTTGCACCTAAAACTGCATTTGCATGACTGCCAATGGCTCCATCGGCAGCTGTGAGGTTAAAAATAGGTTTACGAGATTCTTGTGCCATTGGTATTAATGAACGGTAATGTTTGATCGTTCCAAGAGAGTAAGGATCATCGTTTACGGTAATATTTGATGAAGCAGTGGTTTCATTCAAGACCACTTCTCGATAAACACTGGGAATTTTATTGATCCATCGGTCGTATGCTTTGACTGGACGATCTAAGCGCACACCATGTTGCTGAGAGAGGTATCCTACTGGTTGCATGATACCTTGAGGTAAAGTGAAGTCGGTATATTCTTGAAAATCACTACTCTCTTTCCAGTTCTCTAACCGTTTTTTCCATGCACTTCGCCAATTTTTTAATGCCGGACCAAGGTTTTTAAGTCCTTGCAACGAGAAAAGATCTGCTCCTAGTGGAATAACAACATAATCCGTAGCCAATAGTACCGATCTATTAATCGCACCTAAATTGGGTCCAATATCTACTAAAATGATATCGGCATTGATTTGTGATGCCGCATTTTGCATCACGTGCCAAAAAGATGTCAAAATACGCAAAGGACGATACAGATTATTGTCTGCCATACTTTCTCCCCATTGTGACGCCAAAACATCCTCATAACTCGACAAAGCTACATCGCCTGCAACAAGAAAAAGGTTTTGTGTAATAGTTTGCAAGCGAGGCGTTACAAGATCGCCAACACCCGTCAATGGCCTAACACATTGATAAATTGTGGAACCCGATTCGGAACGCTCCCATAACGTATTAATTTCATCCTCATTTAAAAACGCAGCAGTCAAATTGGCCTGAGGGTCTAAATCTGCCACAACGACACGCTTGCCCAGCAAAGCATACATCCATGCAAGATGATAGATTAAAGAAGTTTTTCCCACCCCCCCTTTGTTATTAAAAAAAGTCAGAACCGGAACACTCATTGTTTACCTCGAATAATACACAAAACGTGACTTTCATTCACTTCAAAATCAAGCGGGGGATTGCCATTGGTCTCTAGCGCTTTTTTTGCCGTAGCAATACCTCTGCCAAAGGACTGCACGTATCCAAAGACTTTTAATACATCCGCAATATTAGGGTTTCTATAATCTGTAATACCGGGGGTAGCAAAATTATTTACCGTAACGTTTCCATACGGACCGCCGGGACTCATAATCTCAATACGGTCATTAAACCAATACACACGAATAGGCATATTGGTATTTTCATAGGTACGATGCATAACGGCATTGTACACAAGTTGTTGCAAGGCAACTTGAGGATACGGCGATGTTATGGCGTGTGTGGGCGAAGAGGTAATATCAATAGCATTACGGTTATGTGCTTTAAGCTTCTCTTCAATACGCCGCAATACTTCAACAAGCGCTCCCGTAATCTTCTCCTCATCAATCACCTCATCACTAAGCTCGGTACCATCAATGCGCAAAAATTGAATAAATGCACCGAGTATAAAATCTTGCGGCGTTTTACCCAATGCCAAAATTCCTGTCACTGTGGGCACCGTCTCTTCAGGAGAAACAATCATTTTGCATGAAGATAAACGCTCCTCGTAACTTCTGCCGTTTTCTTCTAAAACATCTGATGCAAACGCTGAAGGTAAATATTCATACTCAAATTTTGAACGCACCAAATCAGACAATGAAGCCGTTGAAACAGGATAAAGGTCAAACGGTAGGTGTTTGTAGCGACGCTTTTCAATCAAAATACGTTCATCTTGAGCCGATGCCAAGCTTCGTCTTGGACCGGTACGTACCCAAATACGTCCATCATATTTTACAGGAGGAATATCTGAGGGCATCACGATTACTACAACCATTTCAGCTCCATCTAATACGCGTTTTTCAACACTCATAGTTGGCACGGGTAAAATATTACCGTCTGTTTTCATGTTAGCAATGTTTAACAACAGTGCATCATCTATCATAAGATGTGAGGGTGAACCATCATCTTTCGCACCAATAATGAGCACTCCCGCCTTATTATGATTGCTCAAATCGTTACAAAAAGCACAAATTGCCTGACGCGCTTTTTTGGGGACATCCCCTTTAAACGACTCTTTTCGCTCACACAATTCGGATTCGGTATCGTGTAACAGTCTTACAAGCTCATCATCGATGTATCTAGTCATCTGCGTTCTCTATTTTATATTGCTTCAAGTATACTTACTCTGTACTAAAAAATGGTTAAAAATGGCTATGCTAATCGCCTGTTGCGCCATCTAAAATAGACCCATAGCACCACCGCCCCTGCGATCATCATCAAGCTCAGCTCTTGGCCTTTACTCATCCATCCGCAGCAGATAAAGCCCAGTTGCGGGTCGGGTTCGCGCCAAAACTCGGCTGTAAAGCGTGCAAGTCCATAAGCAAAGCCATAAAGCAGTACCAGTTCACCCTCAAAACGCTTGTAATTACGGTACATGTAAATGACTAAAAAGACCGCAAGACCTTCAAGTAGCGCTTCGTAGAGTTGCGAAGGATGGCGCAGTACGCCATCAACATAGATACCTATCGGCAACTCGGTTGCGCGCCCCACAAGCTCTTGATTTAAAAAATTGCCGATACGTCCAAAGATATAGCCTACCGGTATAGCAGTGACGGCCACATCGAGCACCCGCCCCATCGGTACTCTCTGGCGCTTATAAAAGAGATACGAACCGATAAAAAAGCCGATCACCGCACCGTGATAGCTCATTCCGCGAATCCCCACGAAGTCGCCTGCGGCATTAAAAGGGTTAAATATCTGCCACGGATGGCTCAGATAATACGCTGTCTGCGGATCGTAAAAGAGAATATAGCCAAGCCGTGCGCCCAAGATTACGCCGATCTCAACATAAATAAAGTAGTCATCAAGCTGTTTATGTGTTAGGGCAATCGCATCGCGGCGCACAATCCATTTGGCAGCCCACAATGCCGTAAGCAGTGCCAAAACGTACATAAGCCCATACCAGTGCACCGGAATCGAAAAGAGCGTAAACGCCACCGGATCAAACTGTTCGTAGATATGGTTCCAAAACTCCATTTTTGTCCTTATAGTTGCTCTAAATCCGTTACATGTAAGCTAAAGAAATCGCCGTCTTCGCTGATTATATGAATATACTCACCCTCAAGTGCCACCCCTTCAACCTGCCCGATATCGCCAAAAACGATGCGGCGTACGCTTCCTTCAAAAAGATTCGTTGCCTCGCTATTAGGCTCAAACAGATAGAGCGACTCATAGGTGAGCACCGCGATACGTTTGCCGTCACTATCGGCTGCGGTCACCTTGCCGCCAATGGGGTAATCGGCAATTTTTTTGGCTACGCCTTTATCAACAAAATAGAGGGTTGTGTCGGTATCAGAGCGGTGTTTGGTAAGCAGATAGAGCCGGTTATGGAATGAAAAAAGCGCCTCACAGTCGTAGTTTTTAAGCTTAGGGTTTGAGTGTTGATCTTCATACACAAAACGGTTCATCCCTTTGATTCGCGTACGTCTATCATGATAGGGATTGGGTTCATCAATAAAGTAGAGCGTCAGATCGTCGCGCCTGTTTTTATTATTTCCCGTATCGGCGATTACGATCTGGCCGTTGTGATAACTAATATCTTCCCAGTCCACATTGTCGGCGCGCTTGATCTTGATGCGCGAGATGAGTTTGAGCGTTTTGGCATCCAAAGCGTAGAGGCGCGCTTTATCTCCTGCATCGTTGTGGCTCCACAACACGCCGGGATACATTTGGCTTACCAGCAGTCCCGAAGCCTCATCAAGCCGATCATTTTCAAAGTGACGCCCTTGCATTTGCGCCATCAGCGTGCCGATACAAAAGAGTAACAGAGCCGTGACACGCTTAATCATCTAAGGCATCCGATATCAGTTCGATAGGATTTTTAAAGAGCGTATCCACTTCGGCCTCAAAAAGCGAATTACTAATCTGCATCCGGCACGCCGAACACTCTGCCGATACTACCTCGGCTCCGCTCTCTTTAATCATCGCCGCTTTAGGTTTACCCGCCGCCTGAGCAAAATGAAACTTCTCGGTCTGCATCGTCACACCGCCAAAACCGCAACACGCATTGGGATCACGCATTTCGACAATATTATAGTTTTGGCCAATCAGCGCGCGCGGCTCTTTATAGACCCCCTGCATCTTGCGCGCGTGACACGGGTCGTGGTAAGTTACATGTAAGCTTTTTTTACCTTTTTCGGCCAATAACTGCGGCAGTTCGCTCTGCTGCTCCAGCCACTCGGTCGCCATAAAAATTTTAGGTTTTAGCAACCTTGCTCGTGTGCGCCATGCTACATCATCATGAAAAAAGTGCTCATAATCGACTTTAATCATAGCGCTACATGTAGCCTCGGGGATAATGATGGCATCCACCTCATCAATAAAGCTCTCAAAATAGCGGATATTCTTTTTGGCGTTATGCGCCACGGTATCGAAATCGCCAGTAAAATAGGCCGGTGCTCCGCAACAAAGTTGCTTTTTGGGGATAAAAACGTCCACTTCAAGGTGTTTGAGAGTATTAAGCAAACTCTTGCCGATCTCGGTGTAGTTGTAGTTAGCCAGACAGCCGATAAAGATGGCCACGCGCTGTTTGCCGCCGTTGTGGATATGTTCGGGATTATCATTTAAAAACGAACGTTTGGCAAGGCTGGGCAAGAGGCGATCTTTTTTGATAATCGGCAGTGAAAAGCGCGGCTCCATCGATGTTTTTTCGGCATGAATCTTAAAGCCGCAGGTCTGAAACGCATAGCCAAGGCTAAAGAGCATGTCCATCAGCGGTCGGTGGCGTAACAGGGTGAAAAACGCTTTTTTATACCACGCGATGCCGTAGCGATCCGCCAGATCGGAGCGCACCTGCTCGATAATCATATCGGTAGGCAGGCTATTGGGGCAGACATCCACACAGTTGGTGCATAAAAAGCAGCTCTCGAAAATATCTTTGGCATTCTCATCCAGCGGCAGTTCACCGCGCTGATACGCCCCCAACAAGTCGATAAAACCGCGCGGACTCGTCACCTCGTCGGCATTGACGTTATGGATGGTACAGACCGGAATGCACTTGCCGCATTTTACGCAGGCATCGCTGGTTTGGGTAAAGTTGAAGATCTCCAACGCCTTTGTACTCATGCGCTACACCGTTTTTGAAAAGCTCTTTTTAGAAGCGGCATATTTTTGCATGTACGCATCAAAAGGCAGTGCAATATTGCGAATCAGTAGCGTGCCGGTAGGCTTACATGTAATGTGCGCTTCATCCATCTCTAGCAGATCGTCATCCACAAAAGGTTGCAGTGCGGCTAGGGCATCGGCAAAATACTTGGCAAACACCACATTAAATTGAGCTTCAAAGCGCTTAATGTCGAGTTTGAAATTGCTCATAAGCTCCATAATCACATAGTTGCGTATTTTGTCGTCTTCATTAAGCACGACGCCACGCTCAAAGGGCAGTTTACCCGCATCGATTGCCGCTTCATAGTGCTTCATCTCTTTAAAATTCTGGGCATAATAGTTCATATGCCCTTCCCCGATAGAGGTAAGCCCAATGCCGATAAGATCGGCTCCGCCTTTGGTGGTATAGCCCTGAAAGTTACGGTGTAGCTCTCCTTTTTCAATCGCCTTAAACAGCTCGTCATCGGGTTTGGCAAAGTGATCCATACCGATCATTTTATAGCCCTGCTCATTCATAAAGTCGATCGTATGGCGCATAATGGCAAGTTTTTCATCGGGTTTGGGAAGCGTAGTCTCGTCAATCTTGCGCATCGTCTTTTTAAGCCACGGCACATGCGCGTAGTTAAATACGGCGAAACGATCAGGATCAAGCGAAACGGCCAGTTCAAGCGTCTGTTTAAAACTCTCAAGACTCTGATAAGGCAACCCGTAAATCAGATCGACATTCACGCTTTTCATTCCGTATTTGCGCGCCAAATCCATCGCATTTTTGGTAACGTCATAGGGCTGAATACGGTGTACCGCCGTCTGCACCTTTTCATTAAAATCCTGAATCCCGAAACTCACACGGTTAAAACCGGAATCGGCAAGGACTTTCATCTGCGCTTCGTTGATATGGCGCGGGTCGATCTCGCAACTAATCTCCGCATCGTCGGCAAAATTATGAAAGTGGCTTTTGATCGCGTCAATAATCATTTGTAGCTGAGGCGCGGAGAAAAAGGTCGGCGTACCGCCACCAAAGTGCATCTGAATCACGTGGCGCGACATGTCTACATGCTGTACCAGTAGCTCCATCTCTTTTTTGAGATACTCGATGTAGCGCAGCATCTTCTCCTCTTTTGAGGTAAACACCACGTTACAGCCGCAAAAGTAGCAGGCGTTGCGGCAAAACGGCAGGTGAAAATAGAGCGAGAGCGGCGTTTGAGCGTTTTGTGCTTCAAGTTTACGGATGTAATCGTCATACACAAATGCGTCACTAAACTCCAGTGCTGTGGGGTAGCTGGTATAGCGTGGTCCGGATTTGGAGTATTTACTGAATTTGGCGAAATCGAGCATTAGATATCTTTACATGTAGGATATATTTATTTGGCGATTATACCGTGAGACGTTGAAGAAGGGCTTACATAATTTGTGCTAAAATAGGTAAATGCCGATTCCACAGGAAGCCATAATGGACTTTAACAGCTTCAAGAAAAAGTTTGAAAATGAAACCCATTTTCAGCACTATGTGTACCGCAAGTTTCACCGTTCGCAACAAGAAAAACAGCTCAAACCCTACCAAGCGGAGCTCATTAAGCTCCAGCGTTATCTTGAACTAAAAAACGAAAAGATGATCGTGCTGGTCGAAGGGCGCGATGCTGCGGGAAAAGGCGGAGCAATCCGCCGGATTACTCGGTATATGAACGAAAAGCATTACCGTGTCGTAGCGCTGGGCAAGCCCTCGGAAGTCGAACAGTCGCAGTGGTATTTTCAGCGTTATATCAAGCAGTTTCCCCAAGGCGGCGAGATTGTACTTTTTGATCGTAGCTGGTATAACCGCGCTATGGTCGAGCCGGTTTTCGGTTTTTGTACGCAAACACAGTACGAGACCTTTATGAACAGCGTTACCGCCTTTGAAGAGGATCTGATCAACCATGGATTTCACTTTATAAAAATCTACTTCTCCGTCACCAAAGAGGAGCAGGCCGCACGCTTTGATGAACGCGAAAAAAACCCGCTCAAACAGTGGAAACTCAGCGAAATCGACGTGCAGATGCAAGAGCGTTGGGATGAGTTTACCCAAGTCAAATACCAGATGCTCAAAAAGACCCACACCTATCGTACGCCGTGGACGATTATCCGTAGCGACGATAAATTTTTAGCGCGTCTCAACGCCATCAAAAGCATTCTTAACAAAATCGATTATGCAGATCGTAACCTTGATCTTGATTATAGTGTCGATCAGAGCATTGTCTATTCGGGTGCGCATGAGATCGAGATTATGGAGCAGCAGCTTAGAGATAGTGGAAAAATTCTAGGATAATGTGTTTACATGTAACAATTGACGATTCTAGTATCAATTAATTACACATAATAAATCCTTATTTATCAACTTTTTGATAATATTGTGATAGTAGGAGTACCCCAAAGGATTATCATGGCAAATATTAGAGTTTTGATTGTTGAAGACGATGAAGTCACCGCAGCCAATCTTAAGCTCTCACTCGAGAAGCATGACTACGAGGTTGTGGCAATGAGCGACAACGCCACGCAAGCACGCAGTAAACTCAAAATCTATAACCCCGATATTGTTTTTATCGATATCTCACTACAAGATAGCACAGACGGTATTGAACTTGCCCGTTATATCAACGACAACCAGAAAAAGCCCTTTATTTTTCTAACCGCCCATACCGATGAGAACATTATTGAAGAGGCGAAGCTAACCGAACCTTACGGCTACATCGTAAAGCCTTTTGATCCGATGAGCCTTCATGCCACCATTGTGATGGCACTGTATCGCTACAAAGAAGAGGAGAAACGCAACCTTAATTTCAATGCCCTGCGTAGCGACAAAGATTCGCTGGAAAAACTGCTTTATGCCAAAAAACTTTCCGACAAACCCATTGTGCCTTTTGGCGCCGAATATTATCTTGATATCAGCGTATGCGAAACCTTTTACGACAGCCAAAAAATCAAACTTACCCGCAAGGAAAATGCCTTTATCCGCCTGCTGGTAGCTCAACTGGGCACCGTCGTTACTTTTGATCAGGTTATCAAATACGTCTGGGACGAAGGCGGTGCCACCGAAAACAGCGTGCGCACGCTGGTGTGGCGACTACGCAACAAACTCCCGACCAATATCATTAAAAACGCTTCGGGAGTGGGGTATTATATTGAGGAGTAGTTGCGTGGTGTGAAGCAGAACTGTTGTGCACATGCAAAATCTGGGTTTACATGTAACGTTATGCTATTTCATTGCACTTAATAACTTCCAAAAAGTCTGAGTCTGAAGCGTTTGAAAATATCAAACCTTCACACCCGCATAAAAAACCGATGTCGGCGCAGAGAAATTCGGCACATCGTCATACACAAAAACAGCGTAATATTTATTGACGTCCAGTGCACCGAAGTTATCAAAGGTATAGTTGTCTTTTCCACCATAAAGCTTTTGCCCGTCATAGGGCGTACACGGCACGCGAAACGGGTTCTTAACTACAATCACGCCGTTGTAGCCCTCACTAGCGCTAGGGCGATCCCAATCCAGCCGAATCATGCCGTTCTCTTTGCTAATACGCAGATTTTCAGCACTCTGCGGTGCTTCACGCCGTTTTTTGATGTACTCTATTACCAGTTTAGGGCGTGCAGTGCGCTTCTCATCAAGCCACTGTACATTTTGATTTTTAACAAACGATTTTTCCGACGTAGGTGAAAGGACAAACATCAGTTTCTCTTCTTCGCGGATGGCACTTACCATCTCTTCGATAGCATAACGATCAAAAATCAAGACACGTTCACGGTTTTGTTTCAGATCAGACACACTCACGTCATACCCGATACGCTCAACCACTTCACGCTTTTTAAGCGCATCGTAGCTTCGCAATCCTTCATGTTTTTTGACCATCTCCAGATGAAAACGTTGCACCGGATTAGAGTCGATCTTTTGCGCTTCGATTACTACATAAGCATTGGTGATAATCGTCGTATCGATATCGGGAACCTGACACAGATCAAACTCGATAGCGCCGTAGTTGCGATCGCCATCGCTATTAAAACCCACCAGTAGCGACGACTCTTCGATCATCGACTTGGAGATTGTAAATTCCGCTTGTGAGAGCAGTTCAATATGCGCCTCTTCAAGCGTGTACTCAATCTCTAAGCGCGGTCTAAAGTGCAAGCCACCACTATAGCTACCGTAGCCGATATCCCACTGCATCAGTTGCGAAGAGCGATCCAGCGGCAGACGGCGCGGCCCCTCCATACGAAAGGTCACTTTGCGGCGTTTGAGTGCATCTTGCAAAATATCGCGCTCTTGTTTAGCAAAAGTATACGTTCGCCAAATGCCCTGCGTGAGCTGGTCTGAACGCGTCGGGTTGCCCACATAGCCCAGCATTTCGGCATTTTTAATCTCATCATAACTGTACAAACTATCGCAGGTGCGCTCATCCATAATCCCCACACGCCACTCGCCAAAACGCTCCACCTGCACCGAGACGCGGTTCATGGGGTAAAACGAGATGCGCGCGCTTTTCACCAGCGCGTTTTCGGGAATCGTATCGAGTGAAAAACTGCTCACGCCAAAACACTCTCCACGCCCCTCAGAGATACCTACAAAGAGTGAATTTTCTCCAAAATGCTCTTTGTTTTTGAGTGTCTTTTCCCCTACATAGCCGATCTCATCACGAAGCGGAAAGAGCTCTTTGGAGAATTTACCAAGTTCAGGCTTGGTACGCACGCCCACCACGGGTGCAAACGGTGATTTAATATAGCGCTTTTTATTCACCGCGCGAATAAAATAGAAGTAGGTTGTAGCCGTAGGCAGATGGCGGTCGATAAAGCGGCGATCTTTTGTCATTCCGATGCGGTTGGAACTTTGTGAATACCCCTTAAGACTGCGAGAGCGAAAAATCTCAAAATAGATCTCGTCATCACTCTCATACTCCCACTCTAGCGTCACTTCACGCGAGTTATAATTACGCACCACAAAGTTTTGAACGCGCTCAAGACCTTCGTTTTTTTCATAATTGGGCACCTCGGAGAGTGCAAACATGAGCGCGGGAATGTTTTCGTTGATATGCTCTTGCATATGCTCTTTATAATCGGAAATATTGCGCGTTCCCACCTCAACCGTCAGTGCCAGTGCACCTTGCGAATAGTAAAATTCGCGCCCGCTTCCGCTAATAAGATGTGTGGGCGGTTTACCCATGTGCACTCCGTATTCACGGTCGGAGACCTTGCGAATCTCCTCGGCCATATTGGCGGAAAGCACATTAAGATCAGTCGCATCTATTGCATCTTCGTGTATAAAGTTGTGTGCCGGAAAAAAGACATTGCCCTGAGAGTGGTAGTCAAGTGCAATGGTAATATTGGGATGTGCCAGCACAAAATCGCGCAATGCTACGGTTTCGGGCTCACTAAAAGCTGAAGGCCCCGAATAGACATTGGAGGCGGTATCTTTATTGGGCGCAAATCCCACCGAGAAGTTACGGTTGAGATCCACCCCAAAACTCCCATCGGCATTATGGCGGCGATTTTTGCGCCAAAAAGCATAATGGTTGCGCGAATACTCAAACCCGTCGGGATTCGCGCACGGTACAATATAAAAGGTAGCGCGTTCTAAGAGCGAAATCAGTTGCGGATCGTACTCGATATGCTCTATTACATGTAGGCCAAAAGCCATAGCCAGTTCGATGCCAATCCACTCGCGCGCATGAATGGTGCCGGTATAAAAGAGTGCGGGATGGGTATCGGCACTCTGAATGTCGTTGCTGATCGTTACGGCAATAAGTTCGCGCTCTTCCCAAGTGGTGCCTATCGTCTCAACTTTGAAGATGTCGGGCAATTGTTCCTGTGCCGATCTAAAAAAATCCACACACTCCTGATACGAACTGTACTGCTGTCTCACGCCGCTCCCTTACATGTAACGCTTAAGCGAAATGCTTTCTCCACTGCTCAAGCTGCTCTGTTGCGATGAAATCATAGTCAGCCAATCCTTCGTAGGAGCTTACTTCGCCACTATCGATCAACTCTCTGATTTTCACGGCAATCGCTTCATCCATGCCATAAAGCGTCATCAGTTCGGTCAGTGTTACCGTGGTAAAATCAAATGTATGTTCTTCCGGTAGTTCGTCAGGTGCATCCTCATCCTCGGTTTTCACCATCTCGGGAAGCTCCTCCTCGCTAAGTGGCGGTGCAATCGGCTCGGGCACATCAGTCGGATGTGATGCATCGGTGCGCTCCATCTCAAAATCGCCCTTATCGGCCAGCCAGTAGGCACCGTCTGTCGAAGGTGTGTATTTAGCAAAATAGAGGTGACGTAGGGTGCGTAGCAGTGACGCATCCATCTTACCAAGCTCCTCCCACGAAAAGAGCGGTACGTGTGGCATTTTAAAATAGCCTTCGCTTAGATCCCACATGACATATTGACCAATCCAGTCGCGAATATACGGAAATGCCGCAAAGGCCGTAGCGCACTCTAAAATATACGCCTCTTTGCTTTTTTCATCTATGGCGATATCACACGCCCAATACTCCGCTTTAGCCGCTTTAGAGGCTTTGACCGCCAACTCCAGTGCATTCATCGGTACGTTTTCATAGCTCATAGAGCCACCTTGAGAGGTGTTGGTAATCCACGCCCCCTGCCCCGAATAGCGCCAAAATGCGCACACAGGTTTATGGCCGATAAGCATCACACGGATATCGCCAGAATCTTTGAGCGCTATTGCATCTTGCAGGTACATCGGCACGTATTTTTTCTGATCAAAGAGCGCTTTGGCCTCGGCATGATTATCGACTTTATGCACATAATAACCGCCGTAGTTCGAGGGCCCGTAGGAGCGTTTGACAATCTTGGGGTATTTGGCCGTCTTAAGATACTCATACCCTTTTTTCACATCATAAAAAATCTCCGTATGCGGCGCTTGGAGATTGTATTTACGGCAAAAAAGCGTTACGTTCTCTTTGGACTTATTGGAAAATTGCGTCTCGATTGAGGGCAAAAACCGCACGTTTGGAAGCGCTTTGGCGATCTCTTTAAAAGTCTCATACGCCGTTGCCGGAATATTGCCCACCAATACGTCGATCTTTTTGGCTTGTACCTCTTTAATAAAACGCTCTTTGTCGTTGCCCCAGTGATACACTACAGTCTCGATTTTGTCGGGCCATCCCTTGAAGTTGCTTTTATCAAAAAAACGCAGTACATAATCGAGATACAGTAATCCCAGCTTCGGCAGTTTTGGTGTGCTCATCTATTCTCCTGTTTTTTGGTCTTACGGTCAATCATATCCACAATCAACTCGATTTTGCGCTCGTTAAAGTTAATCCCCATCTTCTCTTGCTCCGGTGTGGCAAATGCCGGAATACCGTTAACTTCAAGCACCGTGTAGCACTCGCGGTCAAGATCATATAAAATATCAACCCCCGCAATATCCATCCCCAGTGCTTTGGCCGCCGAAACTGCAACATCAACCACCTCATCATTGGGTTCGCGCAAAATGATGCTACCGCCCGCCGTCACATTGGTACGCCAGTCGCGACCTGTGGCTTTGCGCCCATAGCAACCCACAAACTTCCCATCAACCACATCGATACGGTAATCGGAAAAATCGTAATTAATAAAGCGCTCCACATAGATGTTGCGAATATTCATCTGATTAATAAAAGGCATCAGCATATCAAAATTTTCACGGCTGTTTAGTAGCGCCATACCTGCACCGCCCCAACCGTCAATGGGTTTAAACACCATTTTGCCCCATGTGTCGATCCGCTCATACAGATGATCCAAGTCGCTCTCGCGGTGACAGATAAAAAAGTCGCTCGTCGGCACGCCGGCACGTTGCAACGCCATATTGGTGCGTAGCTTATCTTCGGAGAGTTTAAAGGCGTCAAAACTGTTGACCGTCGTGATTATGTCGGCAAGGATTTCGTACATGTAAACCTGCCCCAGCGTCTGCTCTCCGGCGTTGTAGGAGAAAAAAAGATCAAGATCAAACATATTGGTGGCGTTACACATCATCGCGCCGTTATGCACTTCGGCAAAACGCAGATCAAGCCCCTGAACCACATCGATGTCACGTTCACGAAGCTTGGCCTCGATCTGCTTTTGAATACGATCGCCGCCGCTGTTAGTGTACATCCACATTCCAATTTTACGCATCAAAACTCCCCTTTTTAATAAAGTGCTCAAACAGCTTTACACTTAAATCGATACGTGATGCAAAACTCGCCTTGCTGGCGCGCTCATGCACCGTATGATCGCCATCGCCAAACGGCCCCAAACCGTCAAGCGTTACCACGCCTTGCGAACTCACAATATTCGCATCGCTCACGCCGCCACGCTCTTCGTAAAGTAAACGCTCGCCCGTAATGCGTTCAATCGCATCAATCCACGCCATCGAGGCTTTGGAAGGCTGCATCACATCGCGCTGGATACCGCCACTAAGTTGAGATGTGCTCCCCTCAACATACGATGTACTCACTATCGTATCAATCGCGTGAAGCAGACGCTCACGTTCATCGGCACTTTTGTAGCGTATTTCAAAGAGCAGATGGGCGCGTGGCGAAATCGTATTGGCTCCAATACCGCCTTCGATTTTGCCGACATTTACGGTGGTGCCTTTATCTAAATTGGTAAGGGCTACAAGTTTTTGGATTTTATAACTTGCCTCAAGATTGGCATCGATCCCTTCGGCATAGTGATTGCCCGCATGTTTGGCCAGCCCCGTAATCGTAATCGTAAAAGTTCCGACCCCTTTACGCGCTGTGACCACTTCGCCCTTAGCACCCGCCGCTTCATATACCAAAGCGTAATCATACTCTTGTGCCAGCTTCGCGCTCAGCAATTTAGAGTCATCACTACCCGTCTCTTCGTCACTCACCAACAGCATGTCGATATTGTGAATCTCCATACCCTTTACATGTAAGGCTCTAAGGGCTTCAAGCGCTACGATATTACCGCCTTTCATATCGCATACACCAGGGCCATATATCCACTGATCATCTTCGCTATAGGTCTCAAAAGTATCGGGAGGAAAAACGGTATCAAGGTGGCCTAATAAAAGCAGTTTCTTACCCTCAGCGCTTTTTGAGCGGTAATGACGGTGCCCGCCAATCAGTTCACGCTGATGATGCTCTACATGAAAACCAAGCGGTTCAAGCCATGCATCAAACTGCTCGCCGACTGCATCGACACCTGCCTTGTTTTTGGTGTACGAGTTGATACAAACAATCGTTTTCAGATCGTCAAGATAGTGCATTCAACACCTCTACATGTAAGAGTGGAAATATAAAATGCGATTATACAGCGAAATAATTGAAATTGGTTAAAAAGTTGCGGAAGTTTTAAACAGAAGCGGGGAGTCCGAAAATTACTTTCGGAGCTCTTTAATACGTGCGGCTTTACCGGCACGGTTGCGAAGATAGAAGAGTTTCGCACGACGAACACGACCGCGGCGAATCACTTTAATCTCTTCGATGCTGTCACTGTAGATTGGAAATACACGCTCAATCCCTACACCGTTAGCACCGATTTTGCGTACATTTACACTGCGTCCGGTACCTTCGCCGCGAAGTGCGATACAGACACCTTCATAGTTTTGAACACGTGTTTTTTCACCCTCTTTAATGGTTACAGAGAGGCGAAGCGTGTCACCTGCGCGAAATTCGGGAATATTTTTCTCTGCGATCTGCGCTTTTTCAAAGTTTTCGATGTACTTATTTCTCATAAGTGCTCCTTTTTTCATGCTGAATCAGCTGCCCCGGCCGGAAATATTTCGTCTTGGCTTTTGCAAGGGCGTTTTTTAGTGCCGTGATTTTACTATGGTTTCCCTTTAAAAATTCTGATGGTGTGCCCATATTTTCATAATTTGCCGGTTTTGTGAATGTCGGTGCTTCTAAAAGTTGCGTTTCAAAGCTCTCGGTCTCCAGTGAGCCGCTATTCCCTAAAACCCCATCAACATTTCGTAAAATCGCATCGCTCATTACCAAAGAGGGAAGTTCACCGCCGGTAAGTACATAATCTCCAATACTAAAGAGCTCATCGCCAAAGCGCTCAATCACCCGCTCGTCAATTCCCTCATAACGCCCGCTTACAAAAACCACATGCGGCTTTTGCGCCAGACGCTTGGCATCGTTTTGCGTAAAAGGTTTGCCCACAGGCGTTGTAAAAACAATATGGGCATCTTTAAACGCATCAAGCGCATCAAAAAGCGGTTGAGGGGTCATCACCATTCCTGCGCCGCCGCCTGCCGCAGTGTCATCCGTTTTATGGTGCTTTGAGGCCGAGTAGTCGCGCGGATTGCAGTAATCCACGCTAAACAGCCCTTTTTGCAGGGCGCGGTTTAAAATGGAGTCTTGAAAATAGCCCTCGATAAGGTTTTGAAAAAGGGTAACGTAAGTAATACGCATTACGATGCCTGTAGCAAATCGAGTCCGCCGCTCACTTCGATGGTTTTGCGCTCGATATCGGTGGCAACGATAAACGGCGGCTGATAGGGGATCAAAAAGCGCCCGCTTTCGCCTTGCGATACCAGTGCGGCATCGGTTTTAATGCTCAGATAATCCAGCGCACCGATACGCTCAATCTCTTTGACCACACCCAGCACCATGCCGTTTTCGATGACGCTGCATTCCATAATGTCAAACCAAAAAAACTCCCCCTCTTCAAGCGCGCAATTTTCGCGGGTCGCTTCGTAGGTGGTGTAGAGTTTGGCATTGATAAAACGCTTGGCATCTTCAGGTGAGTTGATACCTTTGAGTTTTACCGTGCCGCGGTTTTCGTTATAAGACTCAATTACCAGCTCTCGCCGATCTTTGTCCAAAAATTCGGCACCGTTAAAAAACTGTTCGGGAAAATCGCTTTTTATATGAAGTTTCATATCGCCTTTAAGCCCCACGGTCTTACCGAGGGTGGCGACATGAAGAAGGTTATCGGATGGGTTCGACATTGATGCGGTAACTTTTGCCGTCTTTGGCTTTACAGCCTGAAATGACGGTCTTGATCGCACCGATCATTTTGCCCTCTTTGCCAATCAATTTACCGACATCGGATTGATTGGCATGAAGTGTAATCTCAATGATTTCGTCATGTTCACTTGAGCCGACCGAAATATCGTCAGGATGCGAGGCAATCAGTTTGGCAAACTGTTCAACGAAATCTTCGACCACGATTAACGGCCTGTAATCTTTTTAACGCGATCCGACATTTTAGCGCCTACGCCAATCCAGTAGTCAAGGCGCTCATTGTCAACTTTAAGCTCTTTGTTTTCGCCCATTGGGTTGTAGTGGCCGATAAGCTCAATCCAGCCGCCGTCACGACGCTTGCGTGAGTCGGTTACGACGATACGATAAAAAGGTTGTTTTTTACGACCCATACGAGTCAAACGAATTACTGTCATAGTATTCCTACAGATATAAAATTTGGTACAAAATTCAGGAAAAAACAAAGTGAAAAGGCTTACATGTAAGCGTAGAAAACTTTGCCTCTTAACCGTCTTTTTGTGGACGTCACACGCACCGAAACCTGTCGGTGCTTCGTCTTTTATCACAGAGGGATTCTTTAAGAGACGAAAACGATGGCGAAATTATAGCAGATTTTTTTCTAAATTCAAATCAATCACCGCTTGGCCCGTTATGACAGTCATAACAGGTTACCTGATCGCCTTTTTTATACGTTACGGTTTTGCCTTCGGCTCTGAAGCTACGATCACTCCATACTGCCGAGAGTGCGGAACCGCGATAATCACTACCGTGGCATGAACGGCACGACGCACGGTCACGCTCGGCGTAATCTTCATGATCGCTAACCCATCGTGATCCGACCGTATGCATTCCGTGAGGGCCACCCGATTTAGTTCGAGGAACACTATCATGGCACGCGCTACACTCCGCTACCGTACCGCTATGTCCCTGTAAGGAGATACTCAGCAGATTATCGCCTGCTTCATGCGATGGATAAATAGCATGTGTGGCACCGTGGCATGATTCACACTGAAGGTCACCGTGACCCGTGCTAAAGCGGTACAGGCTGTATCCGCTAGCCGGCGTATTAGGATTGGTGGCAAAACGGGTATCGACTGCGGCGCGAAGCGTCCCGTTTGATGTAAGTGCCGAAGTATAGCGTTTGCCGTCTTGGTGGCACGACTGGCAATTGGGCTCTTCAAACCATCCGTTGCGGCTTGACGCGCCGACTTGAGCCATGTTACCGTGACAGCTTTGACAATCCATTCCCGCGTCACCCATAGCACCGCGCAGACACTGCGTCTCTTGCCCTGGGTGACAGCTATAACATGAGTTACGGTTGCTACTGGAATTAAGCGTTCCGCCGTTTTTAGGATCGGCAGCATTGGCATGACCACTATGTATGGCTTTTGTAAGCGGCGGCACACCGGAGACTCCGGTACCTGCAAGGGCATTGGAAGCGTGGCACGATGCACATAAAATCGGTGTGCCCGAAGTTTGTGTGGCTTCAAGTCCACCGGCGTTGTAGCTAATTCCTTTTGCCTGCAATGCACTCATATTATTGCTAACGGCATTGGGATGCAGATCATCATGTTTGCGCAAAATGTTACGTTTGTAATCGCGTAGCGCGTTGGCATCATTCACCCATCCCGCATCGGGACGGGCATCGGCATACCCGCTGGTACTGCCATGGCAGGTACGACAATCCATCTCATCACTCACGGGTAACACCGTAATCGCTTCGGCAAGTACCGCACCCGAACTGTTTTTGGCCACGACCTTAACACGCGGATAGAAATTTTTGGCACCGTTATCATCAATAGGGGTAAGTGGAATCCCCTCGGCTTCCCACCACTCATGCGTCGCATTAAACTGCATTGTCTGTGGCGTACGAGTTTGTACTTTCATGCCGGCTAAACCGGTATCATCCGCAAGCGCGGCACCGTAAAGTTTCTCAGAGTAGTCCCAGAAGTTTGTTTTTGGATTATTGTGTTCATCCACCATGCTGGTAGTATTGTAAACACCACTTGCGCTTGCTTCGGCTTCGTAGGTGAGTGTCACACCGCTAGTCACTAAATCACCGCTCTTACTTTTCAATTGGGCATGAAGCGTATTGTAGGGCGGTAAAATCGAAAAGACCGAATAGTCATCGCCGTCCATACAGTGCATCCCCAAATCGTTCCACGCTAAAAGCGCATAATTTCCGGTTTGAGCGGCAACCGATGATGACGAAGCAGAGCGCGCCGACGATGATGAACGTGACCACCTACTTGATGAAGAAGAGCGTGACCATCTGCTTGATGATGAAGAAGAGCGTGACCACCTGCTCGAAGACGAAGAGGACCTCGACCATCGGCTTGATGATGAATGATGCTCTTCATCCTCATCACTCTCATAATGATTGTGCGAATTATACGAACTCTCTTTGTTGCCTGAACTTGCGCTTTGACAACCACCAATAGCCAGTACCAATGCTACGGCACCCATACTCAAAAACAGCGACTTCATGTTTACTCCTCGCTAAACGTTGTAAACCGAAGTATGAAATAGTTTTATGAAGGAATGATGAGGCGTGAAATTAGGCTAACTTATCTTGGCAACCCGCCAAGACCGCCCATTCCACCGGGGCCGCCCATCTGTCCCATCATCTTTTGCAGATCGGCCATTCCTTTTTTGCCTGAGAATTTTTTGGCCATCTTAGAGGCGTTTTTAAACTGCTTGAGCATACGGTTCACTTCTACTTGCGACAAACCGCACCCTTTGGCAATGCGTTGTTTGCGCGAATTGTTGAGCAGATCGGGGTCTTCGCGCTCTTTAGGGGTCATGGAAGTTACCATCGCTTTGATGACCACAATTTCGCGTGAATTTTCCAGATCGACATCTTTAAGGGCGTTCGCCATATTGCCCATGCCCGGAATCATGCCCATCAGTGATTTCATATTGCCCAGTTTACTAATAGACTCCATCTGCTCAAGAAAATCGTTAAAGTTGAATTTGCCTTTTTTAATCTTTTGGGTCATCTTTTTAGCGGTTTTCTCATCAATTACCGCCGCCGTTTTCTCGGCAAGTCCTTCGACATCGCCAAATCCCATAAGACGGTTGGTAATGCGCTCTGGTAAAAACGGCTCGATATCTTCCATCTTCTCGCCGCTACCGATAAAGCGTAGCGGTACCTGAACCTGATGCGCGATGCCCAGTGCCACGCCGCCTTTGGAGTCGCCGTCGTATTTGCTTAAAATAACCCCGTCAATACCGATCTGTTCATGAAAACTCTGCGCCGTGCGTACCGAATCCTGCCCTGTCAGTGAATCGGCAACATAAAAAATTTCGTGCGGTTTGGCCGTTTCACGCACCTGTTTTAGCTCGTCCATCAATTCATCGTCAATCGCCAAACGTCCGGCGGTATCGATGAGCACGACATCATAGAGTGACTGCGACGCTTTGGCCATAGCGCCACTCACCACTTCGACCGGATTTTTGGTCACATCGTCGCTATAAAGCTCTACTTCGATCTTCTCACAAATCTGGCGCAGTTGCTCCACCGCCGCCATACGCTGTAAGTCCGCCGCAACTACCAGCACTTTTTTCTTGCGGTTTTTAAGATAGAGCGCCAATTTTCCGGTAGTGGTCGTTTTTCCCGAACCTTGAAGCCCCGTCATTAAAATCACGGTCGGAGGGTGCGATGCGAAAACAAAGCCCTGGTTGCCTTTAGTCTCTAAAATAGCGTTGAGACTTTCACTCATGGCATTCATAAACTGATCTTTGCCGATGCCCGCTTCTTTAGTTTTGAGTTCCACCGATTGAATCAAGTCTTTAACGACCTTATGATTCACATCGGATTTAAGTAGCGATTTTTTCAGCTCATTGAGCGCTTTACTAAGCGCCTTTTCATCATCATGAAAACGGATTTTTTTGAGTGCGCCGCTAAACGACTCGGTCAGGGTATCAAACACGCCGGCTCCTTTAAAAGTGAAATTTTATCGAATTTGGGCTTATGACGACGCAAAGTGCGCAAACACTTTAGGCTCCGGCGCTTCAAAGCTGTAGCCTAGCAACTCCACCTTTTTGGCATGAAGCATGACGCGCTGGTAGCGTCTACCGCCGTATTGCTCATCGCCGATGATCGAGTGATCTATGGAGCGCAAATGGGTGCGAATTTGGTGCGTGCGCCCGTGGTGGATAATGAGTTTGAGTTTGGTTTTTTTACCGCTAACCAGTTCAGGGTAGACCTCGGTAATCGCCGGTTTGCCCTGCTTTGAAACTTTAGAGTACGCCTTGCCGCCGCGTTTTTCGGTGATGATGGGCTTATCAATCACCGTCTCTTCAGTAAGCATTCCATCGACCCAGGCTACATACTCTTTGTAGACCTCATCACGTTTAAACGCTTTAATGGCCTCTTGCTGAAACGCCTCGTTTTTCACCAGCATCAGCACGCCACTGGTTTCACGATCAAGTCGGTGCAAGAGCTTTGCACCCGCAAACTGCCGCTCGATCTCGTCGGAGTTGACAAAAGGCGGTTTATCGACTACCACAAGGTTGTCATCTTCAAAGATCGGTTTGGCCTTTTCAACTTCATTCACACGAAATTTTGTTTTGCTATCCAGTTCGCCACGGGCGATCACCACTTTTTTGCCTCCCACATAGACCAGTCCGCGGTCAATCAACGCTTTGGCCTGATTGTTGGAGATGCCCTGTTGCTGGGCTAGAAGTTTATACGCTTTTTCCATCATGGTAATACTGCTTTCATATCGTTTATTATCTCGCTTAGATCGATCTTCTCATCAATCATCGAAGGCGGAAGCTCATGCGTTTTTCGTAAAGCCGCGCCAATGGCATCGCGCTCAACAAACTGAACGTGATGTACATATTTAAAAAGCTCTTTTTGGTTAAAAAAGTGCACTCCGCTAATAATCTTACATCCAAAATGCGCCGGTTCCAGTGGATTGTGCCCGCCGACATTTTCATTAAACGCACCACCTAAAATTACGACATCGCTTATGGCGTAGATATTGTTGAGTTCACCCAAAGTATCGAGTAGCACAATATCCGCATCAAAGCCCTCTTTGTCGCTCCAGCGTTTACAGGCACCCTGAAAGAAGTGCCCTTGGGGTGTAAAAGTGTTACATGTAAGGCTATCCCATACTGCGCTGAAACGTTCAGGATGGCGCGGTGCGATGATAAGCATACTCTCACTATGCGTCTGACGATACACCATAAACGCTTCAACAATCGCCTGCTCTTCACCTTCATGTGTGCTGGCCGCCGTAATGACTTCGCGCTTTGGTTTCTCATAGCTACGGCTCAGCTCAATCTTTTGCGCCAGTTTGATATTACCCAATACCTTTACATGTAAGGCTTCCAGTGCCACGAAACGGTTTTTATCTGCCTCAGACTGCACATAGATAGCGTCACAATACTCAAGTAATTTACGATAAAACCACCCAAAACGCAGATATTTGGCAAAACTGCGCTCTGAGATGCGGGCGTTAAGCAATACCACCTTTGCGCCACGCGCTTTGGCAATATGAAAGAGCAGATACCAAAACTCCGCCTCTAACACCACCACCATTTTAGGCCGTTTAATCCAAAAAGGCAAGAACATTTCAAACGGAAGGTAGCGCACTTCACAACCGTACTTTTGCGCCTCGGCATACCCCGTATGCGTGATCGTCGAAATCATAACGTTTTCACTTCCAATCGCTTCAATGAGCGGTGCAAGTGAACGCACCTCGCCTAAAGAGCAGGCATGAAACCAGATGCCCTTACATGTAAAGCGCGGATTGCGCCATAAAAAGAAACGTGCGGGAATCGAACGGCGGTATTTGGATTTAAAACTTAAAACAAGCAGTAGCGGTAGCGCCAGTGCATAAAGCGCCAACGCAAGCGTGAAATAAAAGAGCGTAAAGAGCTTCACGGTGCGGCGGCTCAGGCGCTCGCTTCGTCTCCGTCTTCACTCGGCTCGATATAAAGCAAACGGCCGCAGTGTGGACAGGTAGTAATCTCTTCGCCGCGGATCACCTCGGAGTAGGTTTTATCATTGATAGCCATAAAACAGCCCATACACGCTTGATGTTTCACCGGTACGGCAGTAGTGTTTTTAGCCCAACGGCGAATTTTTTGATAAAACGCCAAACCTTTTTGATTCATTTGTGATACCAGAGCCTCTTTTTTAGCAAACACTTGTTGGCGTTCGACATCAATGGCTGCAAGTTTTTCATCGACTTCAGCTTTGATCTCAGCAAGGCTTTCATCAATCTGTGTCATCTCCGCTTCAAGTTCGCCAACCTTCTCTTCTTTGCTGGCGATCACACGTTCCAGACGTTCAATCTCTTCGTTGGCAAAAGCAACCTGCTCTTTGGCAATCTCCTCTTCGAGTTGAAGCGATTTCATCTCGCGCTCCGACTTAATTTCGGCGCTTTTTCTACTGTTCTCTTCAAGTTTAGCGGAGAGTTCGGCAAGATGCAGTTCGTTTTTCTGCTTTTTGATCTGCTCCTCTTTAATCTCGCTTTGAAGCAGTTGAATCTGTGTAGAGAGGCTCTCTTGCGTAGCAAGAACCGTCTCGTACTTGTGATTGGCTTCTTCGATCTGAGGCTCGAACGCATCGATCTCTTTGTCGATTGCCGAAAGCTCTATAAGCTGTTCAAGGTGTTTGTTCATTTAGGTTCCTCTTTTTGGATATCTCTGGTTAGAAGTCGGTGCTATAAATAGGAAAAAGGATTTTTCGATTTTGAAATTATAGCCTCTAAACCTAAATTTTTCAACTCTTTGGCCAAAATCTCACTAAAATAGCGCTCGCTCTCATAGTGACCGATATCTAGCATACTCAGGCCGATACTGCGTGCTTCCATCGCGTCATGATACTTGATGTCGCCGGTCAGAAAGCAGTCTGCCTTAATTTGACGCATCAAAGATGCCCCCGATCCGGTGGTAAGCGCGACACGCCCAATATGCTCATGACATGCCACCATACGCATATGTTTAAGGCTAAATACATCGGCCACATGGCGGGCAAAATGTTCAAAACTATCGTTGACATCCATATAGGCCACAAAACCCTCTTTCTCTACAATGGAGTATCCCAGTATCGTTTCGGCAACGTAGCTATTAAGATGTGTCTGGTCAAAATTGGTGTGCAGTGCAATATTGGAGATGTTTTTTTGAATCATCTTGCGCAACAATACGGCAGGGTATTGATTGAACTGCAACTGCTTCAAGCCACCAAAAATCAACGGATGGTGGGTAATGACCAGCGTCCCTTCATCAAGAGTGTCAATCATCTCTTCATCCAGATCGATACTGAGCACAATCGTACCGACTTCTTGCATAAAGTCGCCCACGATCAGTCCTGAATTGTCCCACGACTCTTGAAGTTCAAAGGGTGATAGCGTATCTAAAGCGCTGTACACGTCCGAGAGTCTCATTTAAGTTTCTCCAATTCAAACTTGGCCTGTGTAAAGTCAGGATCAATTTCAATGGCGCTCACATAGCGTTGACGGGCTTCCTCTTTACGCTCCATATCCAGCAGTAAATTGGCATAATTGAAATGGGTTATCGCATAGTCATCATCAATCTCAAGTGCACGCCTATAATGCTCCTCGGCCTTCTCATACGCTTTTTGACTTCGTAGCACCGAAGCAACGGCGTTATGGACTATATCGTCATGTTCATTGAGCGCCAGTGATGCTTCATACGCTTCAAGCGCTTCGTCATATCGCCCCTCTTTGGCTAAAACAAAACCGAGTTTATTGAGGACTTCCGTGCTTTTGAGATCAATGTTATGGGCATTTTGCAGTAGGGTGAGCGCTTGATAATACTCGCCTTGTTCATATGCACGATCGGCATCTTCAATCATCGATTCAACGCTCTGCGTCTCATACGGTATCGTCTCCTCTTCAGCAACGCTATCTCTATCTTCAAGCGTCTTTACATGTAAGTAAATCTGATACGCAAAAAAGAGTGCCGCAGCAAGCAATATAACCGAAAAAAAGCTCATACATTTCTCCTTGGTGATGACAGTATAACCCAGATTCGTAACGAGGCATAGCGAAAATTCGTTATAATCCCCAAAAATATTTCGGTGAAGCTCATGACAACCAATCTTCAAGTACCTCAATACTATAACAACCGTGAGCTCTCATGGCTTCAGTTTAACACCCGTGTGCTCAAACAGGCGCAAGACCAGTCGCTTCCACTGTTGGAACGGTTGAAGTTTTTAGCCATTTACGGCACCAATCTCGACGAGTTTTATATGATTCGCGTTGCGGGGCTCAAAAAACTTTTTAGCGCCGGTGTAATCGTATCGGGAGCCGACCGCCTTACACCGCTACAACAGCTGCGTGAGATTCGCAACTACCTGCATCAAGAGCTACAGGTCGTTGAACATACGAAACTCAGCATTTTTGAAAAACTCAAAAAAGAGGGTGTGGCCATCAAACGCTTTGCCGATGTGAGCCACGAAGAGCAAAAAATACTACATGAGTATTTTTATCAAAACATCTACCACGTTATCGTCCCTATCGCCGTAGATGCCACCCACCCCTTTCCGCACCTTAACAACCTAAGTTTTGGCCTGCTACTTAAACTCGCCGATGTGGAAGAGCCTTCGATTACCCGCTACGGCATTGTACGCATTCCTCGTGTTTTACCGCGTTTTGTCGAGATCGGTAGCGGCAATTTTGTTTTAATCGAAAGTATCGTTTCCGAACATATCGGCGATCTTTTTCCAGGCTATGAGCTTATCTCCGACGCTTCATTTCGTGTGACGCGTAATGCCGATATCGAGATTGAGGAGGAGGAAGCGGACGACTTTATGGAGATGCTCGAAGAGGGGCTAAAACTTCGCAAAAAAGGTGAGCTTGTACGCCTTGAACTTGGACGCGGCGCCAATGATGACCTTATCGCTTTTTTTAACCGCCACGCCAAGATCAATCCTGATGACATCTATCAGTTTCACACCTTTTTAAATCTCGGTAGCCTTTGGCAAATTGTAGGAAACAAAGATTTTGCCCATTTGGTTCTACCTGCATTTAAACCACGTATTTTGCCACCGCTTTCAGAAAATGAGAGCATCTACAACATTTTAGACAAAGAAGATCTGCTACTCGTTCACCCTTACGAAAGTTTTGAGCCGATTATTAATTTTATTCAGATCGCCTCAAAAGACCCCAATGTCGTTGCCATCAAAATGACGCTGTATCGTGCCGGAGCCAATTCGCCCATTATCCAAGCGCTGATTCACGCGGCGGAGCTTGGCAAACAGGTCACGGTGATGGTGGAGCTTAAAGCGCGTTTTGACGAAGAGAACAACGTGCAGTGGGCCAGAGCACTCGAAAATTCCGGTGCCCACGTGATTTACGGTATCCGCGGTCTGAAAGTTCATGCTAAAGCGCTACTCATCACTCGCCGTATGGGCAATGAGCTCAAACAGTATGCTCACCTTGGTACCGGAAACTACAACGCTACAACGGCAAAAATCTACAGTGACATCAGCTATATGACCACCAATAGCGAAATCACCAACGACCTCACACGTTTTTTTCACTTTCTAACCGGTTTTAGCAAAAAAGGCACACTCAACAAGCTCTTTATGTCGCCTACGCAGATTAAACCCAAAATACTTGCAATGATCGAAAATGAGGCCAAAAAGCGAAAAGAGGGACACATCATTGCCAAAATTAACTCACTAGTTGATGAAGACGTGATCTGCGCACTCTATAAAGCCTCACAAGCCGGTGTCCGTATTGAACTGGTCGTTAGGGGGATTTGTGCTCTAAAACCCGGCATTGAAGGTATCAGCGACAATATTCGCGTGATTTCTATTATTGGCAAATACCTTGAGCACGCCCGTATTTTTTATTTTAAACACGCCACTCCGCAGCTCTATATCTCAAGTGCCGATTGGATGACGCGTAATCTTTCGCGCCGTATCGAACTGCTTACCGGTATTGAAAGCGAAGAGCTTGCCGAACGCCTACTACAGATATTAAAACTGCAACTCAACGATAACACTCTAGCGCATGAGCTTCAAAGCGAAGGGCACTATGTTAAGGTCAAAACCGATCCTGAGAATCCTATTAATAATCAAGAGGTAATTGAGAATAACGTCAACAAAATTAACAAAGCCTCAAACAAAGAGCAACCCTCACGGGTACAGCAACTCACCAACCGTCTGTTTAAGGAGAGCTAAATGATCGCCGGTTTTAAAACATGGAACCCAAAAATTGGAGCAAACAGCTGGATTGCCCCTTCATCGGATGTTATCGGTGATGTCACAATCGGTAAAGAGGTCTCCATCTGGTTTGGATGCGTTGTACGCGGCGATGTACACTACATAAGCATTGGAGACCGATCCAACATTCAAGATCTCTCCATGATTCATGTCACGCACTATAAAAAAACGGATCGCTCCGACGGTTATCCGACGATTATCGGCAATGACGTCACGGTGGGACATCGCGTGATGCTACACGGCTGTACGATCGAGGATGCCTGCCTTATCGGTATGAGCGCCACTATCCTTGACGGTGCCGTGATTGGCAAAGAGTCTATTGTCGGCGCAGGCGCGCTGGTAACCAAAAACAAAGTCTTTCCACCCCGCTCGCTTATTATGGGCTCACCCGCCAAAGCCGTGCGTACGCTTAGTGATGCCGAAGTTCAAGAGCTTTACGATTCTGCCACACGTTATGTGACATTTAAAAACGAGTATATGTAACTCCGCTAAAGAATTGTCTCACTAATCCATCCGCCGCCAAGTACGCGGTTATTTTCATAAAACACGGCGGCTTGTCCGGCGGCGACACCCAAAACCGGCTCATTTAGCGTGATAATGCCATGATCGTCTTGAAGCTCTACCTTACATGTAACGCCGGGATTGCGGTAGCGCAGTTTGACCTGACACTCAAATGTTGTTCGCGCATCAAACATATTGATATCGTGGATAATAACGCCGTTACACTCCAGTTTATCCCGTGTACCTACAACGATCTGATTGGTTTTGGGGCGAATCTCGACAACATAATGCGGATCATGCGCGCCATGCACACTAAAGCCGCGGCGTTTTCCTATGGTGTAGTGCATGTAGCCTTTATGTTTACCCACTACATTACCCTCGATATCAAGCACGTCGCCCTCGTGATCGACATCGACGTAATCTTTAAGAACATCGGTGTACTCCGTTTCGACGAAGCAGATTTCGCTCGATTCAGCCTGCGTGGCAAAGCTCTCAAGCCCCGCAATAGATGCGGCTTTTGCCTTCACGTCGCTCTTGTGCGCACTGCCGAGAGGAAACAGCAGTCGCGGTACGATCTCCTTGTGGATATAAAAAAGAAAATAGCTCTGATCTTTACTATCGTCTTCGGCCTGCATTAGGTAGGTTCCATCCGTGCGGATATAGTGTCCCGTAGCGATATGATATGCCCCAATCGAATCGGCAAAATCGGCCATGGCTCCAAACTTCATGGTACGGTTGCACAATGCACAAGGGTTAGGAGTTCGACCCTGTTTGTACGTATCGATAAAGGGTAAAAAAACATTAGCTTCAAACGCATCTTGCAAATCGAGTATATGTAACGTCACTCCTATAAAATCCGCCGCCCTCTGCGCACGTGCAAGATGAATCTCATGATAGCCCGGTTTGGAGTGAAGCTTCATGTAAACGCCCTCAACCTCATAGCCCTGCTCTTTAAGCAGAAGTGCCGATATGGTCGAATCGACGCCACCGCTCATGCCGATGAGCACCTTGTTATTGGGCGTCATTGCGAATCTTTGCCTTCACCGATCTGACGATCATCAAAGTAGTTGGCCAATAGCTGATAGTATTTGGTCTGTGCAAGACCCTCGTTTTCAAGCTCTTGTAGCTGCACGCGTAATGAGGCTTCGACCTGCTTTACGATATATGCCATATCATCGGTAAGACAGATAATATCAAGATCGGCTTGCGATATCATCCCCTCTTCAAGAAGCGAACTATTCAAAAACGCAATTAGCGGCGCATAAAAGTCACTTCCAACCAGAAAAATACGCTGGCCGATCATTTTACCGGTCTGAATCAGTGTCAAGGCTTCAAAGAGTTCATCAAGCGTTCCGAATCCTCCGGGAAAAATCACATAAGCCATCGAGTATTTGACCAGCATCACCTTACGCGAAAAGAAATAATCAAAACGCTGTGCTTTAGTGGTGTAGGGGTTGGCAATTTGCTCTTCGGGCAGTTCGATATTAAGCCCAATAGATTCTGCATAACCACGGTTTTGATACGCCCCTCGATTTGCCGCTTCCATAATACCCGGCCCACCGCCGGTAATCACGTTAAAACCGTGCTTACCCAGTAGATCGCCAAGCTCCAGCGCCTTTTGATAGTAAGGATCATCCTCTTTAGTGCGGGCGCTTCCAAAAACGGTTACAGACGGGCCTAGCTCACCCAGTTCATCATACCCCTGCACAAAATCGGCAATAATCTTAAAAACGCTCCAGACGTCACCTGATTTAATATCCTGTACATACCGCTTGGATACAGCTTCTCTAACCTGTTTTCGACGCTCCATCTATCACCTTACATGTAACACATCAGCTTTTGAGCTGATTGAGCCGTTCGCGCTTGGTGCCTATTGAGGTGATCTGCACACCAAAGTTGCCGTCAACAATCACGACTTCACCTTGCGCCACCACATGATCATCTACCAAAATATCCAGCGGATCATTCGCCAGTTGGTTCAACTCTATCACCGAGCCGATATCCATACTTAGCACATCTTTAAGTAGCATCTTCTTTTTACCGATACGCACACGCACCGGAAGCTTAACATCCATGATAAGGCCGATATTTTTCATTTCGCCTTCATCAAGATTGGCCTCGGGGATATAACTTGCACCGCCGAAAGAGGATTGGCTCTGCGTTGCACTTGACGTTTTAGAAGCTTCGGGAGTTGTAGCGTTTGCTGAGCCTTGGAGTGCATCAACAAGTCCCTGATCCATCACTAGCATCATGAGTGAATTGATCGCGCCCAAAGAGAAGTTATAGACCTCCATTTTTACGAAGCCATCAATATTGACCTCCTGATCTTCAGGAACAAACTCGATATCATCTACTTTAAAACTCAATTTGGGCACTTCATCTTGCGATGTAAGGGTTGTCGTTAGAGCACCAAGGATATTAGAGACAATCTCTTTGGCAGCATCGAGATCCTCATCATCCATTGTCTCCTTGCCTTCGCCTTCACCGCCAAGCATCAAGTCCCCAAGTGCCGTAGCCAATGAAGGTGGAAGCACCACAATCGCTTTGGCCTCTGCATCGCCGCTCACCCAAGCACGTATCAGCGAGGTTGGTGCGATGATATTAGAGACGACAGAGACATCCTCTTCTTCTTTAAACTCCAAAGAAGGAGCCTGCCCCGTCAAACTCTCGATAGTTGCGATGGTCTCGTTTTCAAAGAGTTTTAAAAAATCTTTAATCATGCTTCTTCCTCCTCATCAAAGAAGTCATCTTCAGTGATGTCAATGATCTCTTTGGCACTACTAATCTTCTCTTTACGTTTGGCTTCAAAATCTTGAAGCGCCCGTTTAACGGCATCTTTTTCCGTATCAATCACTTCGGTAACCGATACCGATTTTCTAAAACGCCGTAACCCGATTTCGCCTTTAAAACGCTCTTTACCATCAATGCTAAGCGTGACGATATCATCCGCAGGAGCTTTAAGACGAATAATATCCCCGTTACTAAGCTCCAAAACCTCTTGTAGACTCAATTCCGCTTCGCCGAGGTCTGCTTCTACAATCACCTGCGCACCCCCAAGCAGTACTTGTAGCTCTTGATTTCGACTCTTTTTAGAGCTGGTCTCGTTAAGCATCAGATCACGACTCGCCAATTTAGGCAATACCGGTTCTAGCGCAATAACCGGATAACAGATATTCATCATACCCGAAGAGTGGCCGATGATAATCTCCATTACTACCATTACGACGATCTCGTTTTGCGCGACGATCTGCACAACGTTGGGACTGGACTCTTTATTTTCGATCGTAGGATAGACATCGGTTACCGGTCCCCATGCTTCTTTAAGCGTACCCATCATTACCCGTAAGATAGTCTCAAAAAGGCTCAGTTCAATATCGGAAAACTCCCGATTGGACTCAAAAGGATCCCCTTTACCGCCCAACAGACGATCCAGCATCGGAAACGCAATCGAGGGGTTAATTTCCAAAACACCGCTGCCCTCAAGCGGTTTCATCGAAAAGACGTTAAAACTGGTCGGATTGGGAAGCGACATCAAAAATTCGCCATACGTCATTTGATCGACCGAATGCAGTTGTATCTCTACGATAGAGCGCATGATAGAGGAAATTTGCGAGCTCAAAGAGCGCGCCATCTTGTCATGAATACCCCGAAACGCCCGCAATTGCTCTTTAGAGACACGATTGGGACGTTTAAAATCATACAGCGTAATCTGGCGTTGCGAAAAGAACGAATCGGAACTATCCGATTCCGCTTCTAGGGCGTCATCACCATCATCATCGACAACGTCAAGTAGGGCATCGATCTCCTCTTGAGAAAGAATATCAGCCATCGTGTTCTCCCAATACGTTTTGAATTTTGCGTATTACCGACTTATGTATCTGCGAGATTCGCGATTCGGTGATGCCCAAAATGTCACTAATCTCTTTTAGCGTTAACTCTTCAAAATAGTAGAGTTGGATAATCAACTGTTCACGTTCATTATAGCGCGATAAAATCGTTTTAATCACTTCCACCAACTCATCACGCTCAATACGCGCCAAAGTGGCACCTTCATCACCTACGCCCAACTGATCATCCAGTGGCATCACGGCATAGATCTCCGATGCCACACGCGCTTCGCGAATCTTTTCAATATCCTCTTCAAGCATTTCAGAAAGCTCCTGATCCGAAGGCTCTTCATCATGATTGCCCAGATACAGATCAATCGCCTTATTGATCTGTTTCACCAGCTTACGATTTGAACGGCTTAACACATCTAGCGAGCGCAAATAATCTAACATCGCTCCATAAACCCGAGTTTTGGCATAGCCCCAAAATGAATCGTTTTGCTTCTCATCGTAGCGGCGTGCGAGTTTTACCAACTCTTCGGTACCGATGGCGGAAAGATCCATATAATCGACCGAACTGGGCAGACGCTCTTTGAGGCGAAACGACATCGCTTTAACCGCGGGAAGGTATTGCAGTGCCAACTGATCACGCTGATGTTTCAGTTCGCTCTCATACCCTTCAACGCTCATGCTACTTGTCCCTTGTTATCGTACTTATCATCAATCATCAGTTCACGTTTATTAATTTCACGTACAAAAAAGTCTAAATCTTTCTCATGTCCCATTTTAGGAAAAAAAGTCGGCTTGCTCGTTAGAGTACCCACATAAAATGCCACAAAAAGGTGTGAAAAAAGATAAAAAAAGATGCTAATCGAAAAGGTATAACTTAGAAGCTCAAAGGCACTCTCCGACTTTAACAGCGCAAAGACGACTCCGATAAAAAAACCGCCTACCGTAAAGAATGAGACAAAGTTGGCACCACGCATCGCTTCTTTGCTCCTTGCATCTTAAAAATGTTCCATCAAACGCTTAAATAGCCCGCTAAGACCACTGTCTGAGGGTGTAGAAAGCACATTGTGTTCCAATTTTTTGGCGAGATTGCCTACAATCTTTTCAATATCGCGTGTCGCCTGTATACTTGGCATCTCTTTGGCAAAAAGTGTGCGCTTTTTAATGCAGAGCGCCACTTTGGCATCGTAGTTGATTTTACCCAGATAATTCAGCATAAGCTGATCTCCAATATTGAGCCGCGCCACTTTTTTAATCTTTTCAAAAACGGCAATTGCCTCTTTATCGCCGTGAACCTGATTCATTACCACATCAATCTGCGTGCGAATACGCGAGGTTACTTTAATGGTCGCATAGGCATCGGTAATTGCCGCAGGGTCAGGCACCGTCACCACCACCACGTCATCTGCCGCTTTTAAAAAGAGCTGGGTGTGTTCGCCGATTCCCGCGCCCGTGTCGATAATCATCACATCAATGTCATCAAGCGCATGGGCATTTTGCATAAAACGCTCAAACATCGTTGAAGAGGCGTATTTTAAAATCTCTTCACCGCTCTCACCCGGAATCAAAATCAGATTGGGTGCAATCGGAATCAAAATATCCGAAACTTCGGCTTCACCTTTGAGTACATGTAAGATGGTCTTTTTGATCTTAACGTTAAACATCACATCCAGATTGGCCAGCCCGATATCGGCATCAAATATGGCCACTTTCAGACCGCTTTGCGCCAAAAGATACGCTATATTAGCGCTAATAGTACTTTTGCCCACTCCGCCTTTACCACTCGTTACGGCTATAAATCGCGTCTTTTTGGAACTGCTACTATGACGCTCTTTCACCAGCGCTTCGAGTTTTGCCGCCTGATGTTTCATGAGGCGTTTCCTTTATGGAAGCCGTGAAGCAAACACTCAATCAAATATTCACTGCTGGCAACGACCAAATCTTCAGGTACCTCCTGTCCGATCGAGAGGTAACTAATCGGCACTTTCGTCGCAAAAGAGAGTGAAAAAAGATTGCCAAAGCCTCGCGTCTCATCCAATTTGGTAAACATCATCGTATCAATTCCAAGCGTCTCAAAATTGTCATAAGTAGCTTTGAGATCGTCATATTTAATGGAGCTGGGCATCACCAGTACCACATCGATGTCATACGCGCTGTCGGTGCCTTGAAGGCATTCATAGATCGTCTCGATTTTCGCCTTGTCGTAAGGCGAACTTCCCATGGTATCAATCAAAATATAGTCACAATAGTGCAGTGCCTGAAGCGCTCCGGCAAACTCGGGCGGATCGACTACCGTCTCAATACCGAGCTTCATCATACGCGCATACTGCATCAGCTGCTCCACCGCACCGATACGGTAGGTATCCAGCACCACAAGACCCACTTTGTACCGCTTTTGCATCAGATACGAATAGCGTGCGGCCAATTTGGCAATAGAGGTGGTTTTTCCCACACCCGTCGGACCCACCAGCATAATCACCTTTTTTTGACCGTTTTTAAGCGGTTGCTCCGCTCGCACGGGGATCATCTTGCGCAGCAGGGTTTGAAAATAGCGCTTGACCGTTTCGGTGTTGTCACGCATCTTTAAAGGCATATGCTCCAGTGTTAGCGCCATAATCGCATCGAGATGATCGGGATTCATGCCGCTCTGTTTGGCCAGACGGTAAATCTCGGAAAATTCGGGCGGAATTGCCGTTGCCATATCGGGACGGCGTTCATCCCAAAACATATTTTGAATCGATTTTACCTTATCGCCAAGCTTGGAGATCTCTTTTTTGATCTCTTTAAGCTCTTCGCTCTCTTTGGGCTGTAGCGACGCACTTGTTTCGGTCACATCGGCAATTTTAGAGATCTGCTTTGCGGCCTCGGAGATATTAAAGAGCACATCGCTACTCTCTTGCGAGAGCGGTTTTTGCTGTTGTAGCGGTTTCTTGGGTTTTTTAGGTTTAATGTCATTTTCATCTACACCGACCACAATTTCATAAAGCGCACTTTGTCCCAGTGCTTTTTTTTGCAGTTGGCGCGTTTCAATTAGCATCGCGTCGCTACCCACGGCCTCTTGTGCCTTTTTTAGTGCTTCAGCGGGCGATGTGCCGCTAAACGTCAAAACCTTCACGCTAAACCTTTACATGTAGAGCATACTAAGCGGTATGACCACGCTTGCACGCTCTGCCCAATGGGGATGCGGTATCCGTAAACGCGGCGTATCTACCACCCTGCCGTCAAAAAAAAGAATATCCAAATCGAGTGTTCTCGGCGCATTCGCAAAACTGCGTTTACGCCCAAAACGCTTCTCGGTATGCAATAAAAAATCCAAAAAACGTTGTGGAGTAAGTGACGTTTTGAGCGCCAATACCGCGTTGTAAAAATCCGCTTGATCACTAAAACCAAAAGGCGGATTCTTCAGAATCGGACTACTGCTACACAGCGTCACGACACGCTGGCGGCGCAACCATGCAATCAGATGATAAAAGCGGCGGCGCACATCGCCGACATTGCCGCCAATCCCGATCACAGCCGTATGGCGTAACGCGGAATCGCATCGATAACGGGCAGGAAAACGGCGGTCTTTATAGAGTGTCAGAGTATCATTAAACCGTTGCGCCACTGCCACATTACGCCTTTTTATTGCTGTGCTTGCTGTTGTGCGGCTTGCTGCTGTTTGAGTGCGTTGATTTCGTTGAGCACCTGTGCCATGCCGATCATCGCCAAATGGTAACTAAACGGCCCAAAACCGATGATTGAAGAAGCACATACCGGAGCGATCATGCTCTTTTGACGGAACTCTTCGCGGCGGTTGATGTTGCTAATATGCACTTCGATCGTCGGTAAACCTACCGCTGAGATGGCATCGCGAATCGCAATTGAGGTGTGCGTATAGGCGGCGGGGTTGATGATAATGCCGTCGGCATCGCCATAACACTCTTGAATTTTATCGACAATTTCACCCTCTAAATTGCTTTGAAAAAACTCGACCTCAAGGTTATTGTCATCGGCGAACGATTTCATCTGTGCGTGAATCTGCTCCAGTTTCATCGGTCCGTAAATATTTTGCTCACGTACGCCGAGCATATTGAGATTGGGGCCTTGTATTACGACTACTTTCATTATTTTCCTTATGCTTAATTGTTGCGGTATATTATAGATAAAATCGCATTGTAAAGTGCTTATGGGTAAGATTAGATTTCATTTCGCTTACAAGGCCATAGAGTGACTATTATCCAGCCCGATTATATTTTAACACCGCATACCCTGCTTGAAAAACAGGCCGTGGCATTTGAAAAAACGATTGTTGCCATTGGTCCGATAGACGATCTCAAAAGTGCGTATCCCGATGCCAAGATCGTTACATGTAAGCCCAATTCGCTCTTGATGCCGGGACTGATTAACGCACATGTGCATCTTGAATTTAGCGCCAATAAAACCACACTGGAGTATGGAAACTTTTTACCGTGGCTCTATTCGGTGATCAAAAATCGTGATGATCTTATTACTACATGTAACACCGAATGTATGCAAAAAGCGGTTGCGATGATGTTGCACTCGGGCATTACCACTTTTGGAGCTATCAGTTCGCACGGATATGATCTCGAAGCCGCCGAAGTCGCGCCGCAAAACGTGCTGTTTTTCAATGAGCTTATCGGTTCGCAAGCCGCCATGGCCGATGCACTGTATACCGACTTTTTAGAGCGGCTTGACAACTCCAAAAAAATCACGCGCGAAGGCTTTATGCCCGCCATTGCCATCCACTCGCCCTATTCGGTGCATCCGATTTTGATTAAACGTGCGCTTGAGATGGCCACAAACGAAAACCTGCCGTTAAGTGCGCACTATATGGAGTCGCCCGCCGAGCGCGAATGGCTAGATGAAAACCGTGGCGATTTTGCGCCCTTTTTCAAAGATTTTCTCAACATGGAGTACGCCGTTAACCGCTCTGAGGAGTTTTTAGAGCTTTTTGACGATACCCCAACGCTCATGACCCATGTGGTGCACGCCTCAAAACCAGAGCTTGAGATGCTAAAAAACGGCGATCATACCGTGGTGCACTGCCCTATTTCAAACCGTCTACTCGGAAACGGTGCCATCGATTTGGATGCGCTTGAAAACGAAGGTATTTCATGGCTACTAGCCACAGACGGGCTAAGCTCAAACTACACACTCGATCTTTTTGAAGAGATGAAAATCGCACTCTTTATGCACCACGGGTCAGATCTGATACCGCTGGCACAAAAGCTTATTGAGAGTGTTACATGTAACGCCGCCAAAGCGCTCAATCTCAACACTGGAAGTATCGAAATCGGTAAACAGGCCGATATGCTTCTGTTTAATCTTGATGAAGCTCCAAACGAGCAACTTACCCTGCATCTGCTACTGCACCGCTACCCGATTAGCGACATTTTTATTCGCGGTAAACGTTATGAAGGATTTTGATAGAATAAACTAAAAAAAGGAACCGTAACCATGTCACGTTTTACAGAGGGAATGCACCAGCTATTTTTGCCACTCACGACAACGATCAAATTTATTCAAAACCACTTTAAAGCGATGCTCTTTTTGCTCATCGTGTTTTTGATTTTTGCACCGGCATCACAAGAACAGCTCAAACCCGCAAATCTACAAAGTATCGCCATCACCGGACCTATTTTTGACGTGAGCGAACTGTTAGAGCAGATAGAAGAGGCACAAAACAATAGTGCTATCAAAGGCGTATTGCTTGAAATCAACTCCCCTGGCGGCGCTATTGCCCCTTCAATAGAGCTTGCCTACGCTATCAAGCGTCTGCGCGACACCAAGCCCGTTATCGCTTACTCTTCGGGTATTTTGGCTAGCGGAAGCTACTACGCGTCGATCTGGTCTGATGAGATCATCGCCAATCCCGGCACGCTCGTTGGCTCTATCGGTGTGATTATGGAAGGTGCCAACTTTGAAGAATTGATGAAAAAAGTAGGTATCAAATCCCAAGTCGCCAAAGCGGGAAAATTCAAGCAAATCGGCACCGCAGAGCGCGAATGGAAACCTTTTGAGCGCGCCGAACTTGAAAAGGTCATCAACGCCAATTACGACATGTTCGTACACGACGTAGCAGATGCACGCGATCTTAACACCTCGGAGCATGAAACCTTTGCCGACGCGCATATTTTTACAGCCGACCAAGCTTTACATGTAGGGCTAATTGATCGTGTCGGCGTTCGTTTTGATGCCATCACTGCGCTCGAAACCCTAAGCGGTGTTGAGACACCCGCATGGAAACAAGAGGATGAGTTTAAGAAATTTATGAAACAGTTTGCGGCGGAGGGGATGAGTCTGTTGCATGTATACTTTCCGCAGGTGTCGTTGCGCTAACGTTAAACTCACAATAATGGCGGTGCCACCGAAAATAGCGTGCGCACGCTGGTGTGGAGCAGACAACAACTGCTTGTCATCTGACATTCGGAACCATTGATACTTTATTGGTTTCGTGCTTTTAAATTATCGTAAACTCTGTTATTTTCTCTTTTGCCCACCGTAATAACAAAGATGACTATCTCTTCATCTCTAACTTCATATGCAAGGCGATATCCAATATTTTTCAATTTAATCTTGTAGACGTTATCATAGCCACTGAGTTTATCTTTGAGTACTCTTGGATTTTCAAGTCTCTTTTCAAGCTTTTTGTGAAATTGTAATTTGATTGCATGGTTTAGATTTTTCCACTCTTTGAGCGCTTTGGGATGAAACTCAAGCGAGTAGCTCATCTAGTGTCACTTTCACAGGGTTTTCTTTGTCATTCAGTCGTGTTTCTACCTCTTTTGCTAAGTAATACTCCTCTATGACATCCACCATTTTTTCATACAAAGCACTCGGTACCAAATAGGCGCTTGTGACATTATGATTGAGTATAGCAACCGCTTCATCCCCTGCTTTTTGCAATAATTGTGTAGGCGATTTTTTTAGTTCTGTAATACTGGCTGTATAGTTAGATAAAATAGGTTGCATATTCGACTCCTTTTTTAGCATTAAATAGTGTACTCTATTTAGTATTAATTATCATCCTTATTTTGAAATTCAAGCAATTTATTCAATACAAAATCGATAGGTAGATAGTATTTTGCTGCAATATCATAGATTAAAAAAAACGGTATAGCGTCGTACCCTTTCCCTGCTTCAAGATTTTCAAGCGTTATAACCTCAAAGCCTACAGCATCGGCAATATCATTGATACTAATACCGAGTTCATCGCGTCGAACTTTAAGTAGTCAGCCCTGAAAAACCTGTATCCATCCAGACCGACCATTTTTACATTCACAATATTAGCGTAATTCCAAAATTGACAGCAATAATGGAGCATGTTTTTTACGCTCCTGCTTCTCA
>JBNKLA010000058.1:0-4923 GCA_050292115.1 Sulfurimonadaceae bacterium
TGGCGAAACGCGAACCTTCACTTTTTCCGCACTGGCAACTGAAATACCAAACGATTAAACGATAGGAGCCGTATGACGCGAGAGTGTCACGTACGGTTCTGTGAGAGCCTAGAGGGGTGGTTCCTTTGGGCTACTCGACTATCAAATGTCAAATGACTACATGTAAACACAAGGAGCCACCATTTCAGCTCTGCCAAAGTCCATTGAAACGTTATACTTCCTTCAAGGCGTATGTAACCCAAACAAATGAAAATACGAAATTTAAACTTTACATCCAAAATATTTACAAAATATAGTGTGGCACTCGGCAAAGGTTTCTGCACTGATTTGTCCATATTTTTTCAATACAACACCTTTGGAGACCACAAAAGTTTTCCTGATCATCAATTTTGATGTTTTTGGGATTCCTCCCTCAATAAAATCTGCACTCTCAAGCAACATCTCATCATCGTACCTATTTTTTATTTGACTGCTTATAGGAATAGCCACAAAATCATCATGAGGTAAATTGTCTTTAAAAACCAAAACAGGTCGCTTTTTTATTGCTTTGAAGTCGCTAAAATAAAATTCGCACAGCACGACATCATGCGATTCTATTTCCACGTATCATCCTCTGCGTCATCTTTCCACTCTTCTATAAGATTTGCCGTATGCTCTGAGAATGATTTCGTCTCTATCGCGTCGGCTAAGTAGTTTTTCTCCGTACTCTCTTCTATAATAGTGATATCCTCTTTAGGAAGATTTTTTAAAAAATAGATCACTTTATCAAAAACAGTATCTTCTATATTCAATCTCAAAGCACGCATTTCAAGCCCTTTTGTATAAAGAGTTATAGTGCCGATTTTAGCATAAAACTATGAAAACCCTATAGCCTTTACATGTAACCCCATTTCAGCCCTGCACAATTACACCCCAGAGGTAGCATATCCACTTTTTTGCTAAGTTTCCGTATTTCTTAGAGTGGATATGTTCCCTCTGGGGTGTAGTTTTTAGTGTTGTACCAGAGGGTATAAGGGGTACCGGGTATGGCCACGTCTTCGTGAAAGCTTTGATCGGTAGGGTCGATGTAAGAGTTCAAGCAGATGATTGGAGTGATCTGCGGCTTACCCGAGAAATCGCTGTCATCAGGAAACGGCGGCGGTGTCGTATTACCGCCCGGCCCGTAGTTGGCATCAATACTCGTAAAATGATCGCTATAAAACATTGTAAAGCTCTCACCCGCGATAAAGCGCGCCTTATCGCTTAAGCCCGCCGCTTCATCACTAACACTACCGTTACGGTTAATATCATCGGCTTCTCCGTCATCATCCGCGTCCACGCCATCCACAACACCGTCACCATCACCATCAAGCAGACGCACCACAATTCCGTTTGGCATGGCAACCCACAGTGCCTGGGTACGATCATAATAACCTACAGGCACAATGGTACCTACGGGAACGCCCAAAAAGTTGTCAACAAAGAAACTCACGTTGTTATCAAAGTACACCATGGCGTCTTTATCCACCCCATCCACGGTAACGTCAATGCAGTAGGTAAACGCCGAGGTCGGGGGCAGTGTGGCGGGCATGCTTTGCGGGGTGGTAAATTCGGTGGCTCTGACGTTTAAAACGTCAAGATGGTACGTACTGCCGTTTTTATTCACAACGGTGGCCTTACGCACGTTATCAAACACAATCGTCGCGGCGCGCGCTCCGCGTTCATCATCAATACGTGTAGAGGTATGGCTCTGAATCGCACTACCGCTTAGGTTAATGCGCGTGCTTTTAGCATCTATCTCAAGCATACTAATTTTAGCGGCGGCGCTTATCTGGTTAAAACGGGTAGTCACACGACGCTGAATAGGGGTATAGCCTTTTTTATAAAAATCAAGCACTTGAATACCGCTCGCTTCGGTGGCAATCTGATAACGCCCCGAAGCATCGCTAAGCACGCTGCCGTACTCACCATGGTCTTTAATGCTTACACGCACCCCTTCAAGCGGAGTAGTACCATCACTGGCATAGATAAGTCCAGTGATGATCCCAAAGCGGCGTTCATCATAGTTTACTTTGGTGGCGTTTGCGGGGATAACCCCTTTATAGCGCACTGCAAAGGGGTTGGTGGTTGCTTTTTTTGGCGTTGCGGGGACAGTCGCGGAAGTATGGGAGGTATCGGTTTGAGAGGTGGAGGTGTTGTTCGCGGCGGTGCTGCTAGAAGCGGTATCACTCGATGCAGCGCTTTGCTCGGGGAGCGTGGCACCGACATCGCTCTCACTCTCACTGCTGTTTGCGCTTTCGCTCCCAGATGTCGTGTCCGGCAAAGAGGAGCTTTGGATAGAGGGGGTTTGCGTTGTAGTTTCGGTGGTGGCGTTGTGCTCTTCTCCGCAGCCGCTAAAGAGGAGCAGGCTTAAAAGAAGCGCCAAGCGTTTTAGAAGGACTGAAATGGTGGCTCCTTTTGGTTACATGTAATCATTTGATATTTGATACCGTACCCCTATTTTTGGAAATTAAAAATTGTTACGATAGAATACAAACTCTAAAACATTAAAAGGAATAAAATGAAATGGATATACCCCCCCCTATCTCTTCTTTGTGTTGCTACTCTTCATGCAAAACCACTAACACAGGAGAGTCTGGGAAATACTGCAAAGAACTTTATGTATTTGGCAACCGGTACAGAGAAACATGTCAAAAAAATTCACAAAGAAAGTGAGTTTTTCCCCGATATAAAAGAATTTACTGCCAAATTGATTGCCAGCGATGAAAATTTAACTACAATGCTTGAATCAACAAAAAACAATAAACTGATTGCTGATATTAAACATATGGATAAAACCAATAAAAAAATTGAGTCTTTAGTGAATTTTGTAGAGCTTGAATCCGGAGGATGGATGTTAGTTGCGGCTGATGACGTTTCACGCCCTATACTTGGCTATTCACTTGACGGCACTCTGGATTTATCAGATATTCCAATACAGCTTAAAGAGCTGATAGCGCTCCGAAGATTGGATATTAAAAGTGCAAAAAAAATAAAAAATCATATAACACCAAAATGGATCAATGAAAAGTGGACTTATTGGAATCGTAATCCTTTTGAATTTGCTCAAGAAAATGCACCGGCAATAAATGTAAATTCACGATTACGTAGCACAAGTAATGGTCATACTATTATTGTTGATCATCTAATGCAAAGTGTATGGGGGCAGGAGTCTCCGTATAATAACCAAACACCCGTACAGTATTCAAATGGTTTTATACATACACTAACAGGTTGTGTAGCTACTGCTGTAGCACAAATAATGCGCTACTGGGAACATCCTAGTTGTGGTACAGGATATGAAAGGTGGCAGATAAGTAATAATAATTATCAAGTTATAAATTTCTCTTCAGCATGTTTTGACTGGAATGATATGGATTATGGCCCTCATGCCGTTGATGTAAATGGCGAAATTGCCGAACTGATGTGGTATGTCGGTGTAGCCTCTCACATGAATTATGGTGTTACCGCTTCTAGTGCTTATACATCTGTCGCAGTTAATGGTTTACATGAGCATTTTTATTATAAAGGTGGTCATGAATATAGTCGTTCAAACTACTCTGATGCAGTATGGTATTCGATGCTTAGAAATGAAATCGACAATGAACGACCTGTTTTATATCGTGGATGTGGCGGAGGTTGCCACGCCTTTGTGATTGATGGCTACGGCACTGAAGATTCATTTGGTGTGAATTTTGGATGGGATAGCAATAGCTGGGTAACTTTTCTAGTATTAGATAGCAGTGACCCAAATTATGCTTTTGTTTCATCCCAAAGAGCTTATCCTGGTCTTGAACCAAAATAAAAGGAGGATGTATTGAAAAACACACAGATTAACTTATTAATTATTATTTCCATATTAAGCACTGTAGGGATACTCGCAGGATGCGGCGGTAGCAGTCAAAAGAGTCTTACTGTCGATAAAAACGAAATGATGTCACGTTCGGCGTTGCTTTCAAGCTTACAATATCATTTACTTCAACAGATAGAAGAGTTATCAACTATTTATAACGAACACAATACAACTTATGAGATAACTTGCAACAACGGCGGAACGATTACCTACAATTTTTCCACCGAGCTCTTTCCAGCAACTCTGACCTACAACCAATGTAGCAACAATGTCTCAGACGGCAATGTGACAGAAGTGTATAAAAATGGAGTACTACGCTTTACTGCCGTAGACGCTAATCGAACCGTGACATTTGAAGATGATTTTAACCACACGGTGACGTTGCAAAGTGCTCAACAGATTGAAACAATTGTTCAGAGCGAATCAATACTTCTCAAACGTTACAGTACAAGCAATCAAGGCTTTTTCACGGCAAATTTTATACTGGTATGCGATGGTTTATCTCTAAAAACAGAAAATGTCGAAGGTGCATATACAGATAATGGTGGGGTTTCACCCATAGAGGGAAATGTAATTTTCAGTACAAACAACGCACTTAAAGTCGGATTTTACGGTGATCCGGGCAGTATCGATTTTGATAATCAGGGCAATATCGTTTACGGCAACATTTTGTACGAAAGTGGTAATACTTTGCCTTGGCAAATATCTATACTTACACCAAATCTTTTATCGTTAGAAGATGAAACAATGGATGTATCACCATATTTATGGTATTAAGAAATAAGGCCATACACCACCTGCCCCAAAGCAATAGCACCGTCATTTACCGGCGTATGGCTTTGAACATAACAGCGCCGCTTTAATGATTCAAAATGCGCCAAGGTGCGCGAAAGCAGCGTTTTGTTTTGAAACACGCCGCCCCTTCTCATGCGAGGGATTGGCAAAAATATCTAAAATATTTTCCAAACGCATCTGCTCTTTTTTAGGCTTACATGTAAGACCAACCCTCTCGCATACATTTAAAACCGCATCAATATACGCGCCCCACTGCT
>JBNKLA010000059.1:0-15441 GCA_050292115.1 Sulfurimonadaceae bacterium
TCTAGTACTATCTTGGTTTTAAACTCTGTTGAATATGTGGTTCTTTTTCTGCTCATTTTTTCCCCTCGTTTCTCTTGCTCTATTTTACTCTATGAGAATAAAATACTCTTTTTATTTGTCTGTTTTTCTTGGGGTACTATACACTTGATTTTTACAGTAACTTTAATGAAGGCAACGGAGTATATAGTGGTGACATTGATTGTAGTGCATCAGGTTTAACCAGTGAAAATCTTGTGCAGTTCACACCACTACTTGAAATTCATGGTAATTTTTCTCTTGCTTCAAATGCATTAATAAATATGGATGAATTGATACGTCTTAAAAAAGTCACACAAACCGTAGATATCCATAATAATATTAATCTAACAAATATTTTTGGTTTATCAAACGTGGTAGGTAATTCTGGACAAATTCTTCGCATTGACGATACGGGTCAATATATAAACAAAGCTGATATATCTAAAAATTTTTGTCTTTCAAATTGGAATCTTTACAATGGGCTTATTAATATTTCAGATGATAAAGAGAAGATATGCTATTAATCCTTTTTTGCCCTAGAGAAGCAAAATATTGACCTATAGGCACAACAGGCATTTGTCCCCAAAAACAGGGGCATTTTATAAATATTATACTATACTCCTGCTCTATGCGCTCATTACAGAACTTACTGGTATTAAAAAACCTCTATCGACTCAAAGCAATCGGGTATGAGTATATCGATCCTGTTGTCATCAATCATAAAAACGACGGTCTGCTCCCCGATGATTTCAATGCCCTTGGCAGATTGATTTCGGATTGTCATTTATGTGATTTAAGCAAATCGCGCACGCAAAGCATGAGCGGCTTTGGCAATCTGAATGCAGATGTCATGATTGTAGATGCGTTTGTCTCCATTGCCGATGATGAGGGCAACCACTACTTTTCGGGTCGTTCAGGGCAATCGCTACAAAAAATGATCGAAAACGTGCTCGAATTGCCGCTCTCGGATGTCTTTTATACCCATGGCGTCAAATGCAAACCACTGGGCTCCAAACACCCCTCAAGTTCAGAAATACGAAGCTGTAAGCCCTATCTTTTCAAGCAGATTGAGCTGGTTAACCCCAAAGTAATTATCGCCCTTGGCGAAGAAGCGTATCGTATGCTCACCGATGACACCACCGAATTTGATAAAATACGGGGACAACAGATATCATTTTCACACCATCAGATTGTGGCTATTGAGCATCCCTCTTTTTTACTGCGTAATCCCTCGCAAAAAAGAGTGACACTGCATGATCTTGAAACGATAAAAGGATTATTGTGAGACTCCTTATATTACTGATACCCTTTATACTCTACGCCGAAAGCTATCTTGTTTCTAACATACCGCTACCCAAGGTCTATATTCAGAACCTTGACATCGACAGTTGTGATAATAGCTGTCTTGAGTCGTATCTTGAACAGGGCGCTATCTTTTCATTTTTAGCTCATGCAGACCATGCGCTTGATGATGCGTCGCTTAATGAAATGCGCATGATCCATATTTCGTTGCTTAATCTTGCCACTCATGCCGATTCAAGCCAGCTGAAAATTGCCATGTTGCTACCGCACCGACAGATTGGTCGTTATGCCCAATCGACTACCAATTCCCTTTTTGCCTATCTGCTCTCACAAAATAGTAATTATGAGCTTAAAAGCTTTTATATCGAAGATGAATCGCATGAATCGATTGCAAACGCACTTGAGATGATTGCAAATGAATCGTTTCCCTATGTTATCGCGCCGCTGACACTGGCCGGTGCCGAACAACTCTCAACGCTGCCTAATGATATGAATATCTTTATTCCCACAATCAACCGAAACGATATCAATACAACCGCCTCGAATATCTACTTTGGAGGCATTGATTATAAAGCGCAAATTGAGACGTTGATGCCCTATGTTAACGATCCACTTGTCATCTTTTTTGATGAATCGCGACTGGGACATGAGCTTAAAGACTACTCACGCGACGCTTATGTGTTATATGGGGATGACCCTGCATTGCAAAAAAAGATATACAGCTACGGTATTACCAAAAAAAGCTCCAATCTCAAATATCCGCTTGAAGACAATAAAAACCTTGAATATGGCAGTTTTTTGCTTAATACGCCCGTGGTTAAAAGCGGCATGATTATGTCGCAGATTACACTTTATGACGTGAATGCCACCAATGTCTTATCGACTCAAATTAATTATGACCCCCTACTCTTTACCCTTACCCAGAATCATGATCGAAACAAAATGCTCATTGCCAATTCTATTGGAATCCACAATAGCGTTATTACAGAGACCAATGCTTTATTAAACAACGATATCCGCTACGACTGGATCAATTATGCCACCACTATCGGCAGTGACTATTTTTACTATCTGGCAACATCGCAAAAACGTGAATACGATATTCCGATGGATGGCGATCAAATCCGCTACCCTATCGAGATCGTACGCCCCGGTTATGCCAAGTTTACTGCTTTAGATGAGGCTCTCAAGTAGCGCTCTTACTTCAGGAGCCATACGTGTTAATTTGCCTTCATGATCAATAAATGCCAATGTAACTTCCATTTCAAAAAGCAGCATCTCTTCGCGTCTAATCTGCTGTTTGAGCTTAAAAGAGGCTCCTTTTAGACCAAGATTTTCAGTGCTTACATGTAAGATATCGCCAAACTTCGCCGGTGCAATAAAATTGGCATGAATGGTTTTCACCACAAAATGCCCTTGCGCCAATTTCGGAGATTTTCCTGCCTTGAAAAAGAGCTCACTGCGCGCCCGTTCGCAAAAGTTTAGATAGTTGGAGTGATACACCACCCCGCCAAGATCGGTATCTTCGTAATAGACGCGTATGTTCATGCTAGAGCTGCACCACTTCACTTACCTCAAGTCCAAAACCGCTGATCCCAACAAAATCCGGTACGCTACCACTGGCAAGCAGACGCATTTTGCTCACTCCAAGAGATTTGAGTATCTGTGCACCGATACCGTAGTCTATAGCACCGTTTTCGGGATCAGGCTGATTAATAAACACCAGTACGCCACTATTTTGCTTGAGATAATCTATCGCATGGATAAGATGCTCATAGCGGTGCTGATTAAGCAACAAGTCGATGTCGGTAGTAACGTTATGTACTTTCACATTAGCCGTATCGCCCGTGGCATAAAAGCGTATCGCCGTATGTTCGTTGGCCTTGTGATCTTGAAATGTAAACTTTGTGACATCAACGTCAAAGAACTTTATCTTCTCTTCTGCACTCTTCTCAATCAGCGTTTCGTTAGCCATACGGTACTCGACAATATCGGAGATAAACACCGTTTTAAGCCCATACTGTGCGCCAAAAACGTCTAAATCGTCACGGCGTGCCATCGTGCCGTCTTCTTTCATGATCTCACAGATAACCGCCGATTCGCTCAATCCGGCTAGGCGACACAGATCAACAGAGCCTTCGGTATGACCGGTACGCACCAGCGTACCGCCCTCTTTGGCAATTAAGGGAAAAATATGCCCGGGCTTTACCAACTCTTCGGCATGACTTAACGGATTGGCCAAAATTTTTATGGTCATATCGCGCTCTGCCGTTGATATCCCCGTCGTGGCCTCAGCAGCATCTACCGAAACCGTAAACGCCGTTTCATGCATAGAAGTATTTGATGCGACCATAGGGCTTAAATCAAGACGTTTGGCGATCTGCTGACTCACGGCAACACAAATCAGCCCTTTAGCATGACTTGCCATAAAGTTTACGCGATCCGGTGTGGAGAACATCGAAGCATAAACAAGATCACCCTCGTTCTCGCGATCTTCATCATCAATCATGATGACCATCTCGCCTTTTTGAAATGCCGCAATGGCTTCTTGTACGCGTTTTATCGGTGTCATAAACTCACTCTTTACATGTAAGAATTTTTTGTGATTATAGCCAAATTAAGGGCAGCACCAAAAAACCCAAATACGAATATATAAATCTGCCCTTGACAAACCAAATCATATTCACTATAATTTCGGCCTCATAAGCAATAACATTTTAAATTTTGGGGTATCGCCAAGCGGTAAGGCCTCGGTTTTTGGTACCGATATTCGGGGGTTCGAATCCCTCTACCCCATCCACTTTTACGCATCGCGGAGTAGAGCAGTTCGGTAGCTCGTCGGGCTCATAACCCGAAGGTCTCAGGTTCAAATCCTGACTCCGCAACCAAATCCACAGTTTTTAATCTACTACATCATCCATACTAAAATGCAATCTCACTGCACGGCTTGCTTCTATGAGCGAAATCGTAGCAATATGCACACTGCGATTCGTATTTAACAGCGATACCACACTGCTTTCACTGATTCCTTCATGCCCAAAAGAGCGTGTGGCTTCTTTTAATATTTTAAGATTTTCATTTTCTGCTTTTTGAAACTTTTCAGTGCACGTTTCTACACCTATTTGCTCTTGCATGTAAGCCACAAAAATCAAAACTACATAGGTAAGATTTTTACGGATGTCATCATACACCTTTAAAATCACCTGCTGTTCGCTCTGCGCGAACTGATCCATATTTTTTTTGATGTCTTTTAAAATTTTGGCGGCATAAACACTTTCGCGCGTCGCACCCAACAGAGCATCGAGGCTTCGGCTCTGCTCTTCGTTCAGGTTTTGCTGCGCCAGCACGGCGACGAACTCGACAATCTCGATTTCAATGCGCTTCATGACTTCATACGCTTTTTTATAATCAAACTCAATGAGACCTTTATTGCGCTCTACTGCCTCTTTGGGGTCACGTTTTTTAATGAGCACGTCACTCGGCTTAACATTACCGATAAGCAGTGCAAATTTTAATGTTTTGGCAAATAGATTGGTTACCTCATCGCGTAGCGCTACAAACGCGCCGTCGGGAACATTAGGATCGACATTATGAATATAGCGCGTCGGCACCTCTTTTTTGACTTTGAAATAGCGTTTTAAAAAGCGTGCCAACAGCGGAATAAAAGGTGTTAGCACCACAATACCCAACACATTAAAAATCGTATGAAAAAGTGCCAGAGCCGTCGTGAGATCCGAAGAAAAACTCAGCGTTTCAAATAAAAATTTGCTAATGATCGGTAAAAGTGCAAAGGCAAGCAGTGCCGTAATCACATTAAACAAAAAGTGTGCGGCTGCGGCGCGTTTTTTATCGGGGATACCGCCAATAGCACCTAACATTGCCGTGACCGTCGTGCCGACATTGGTACCGATGACCATCGCTGCCGATTGCTCAAAATTTAAGATTCCGGCAAACAGTGCACTTAATACAATTGCCGTGGCTGCGGAACTTGACTGAATTAGCGCCGTCAACACAAAGCCAACTAATACAAATACTCCTATGGGATACTGCGCAAACCCCGACAAATCCATAGTTTGCGCCACACTCTCAATAGCGCTTTTCATAATATCCAGCCCCAAAAAGAGCAGACCAAAACCGATAGCCACTTTAGCTACAGCCGAGAGTTTTTTGCTTTTTGATGCCATCACCAGCACCAGACCGCCCGCACCTATCATCGGCAGAGCAAAAAGCTCAATCTTAACCTTAAAGCCCAGAGTCGCCACAATCCACGCTGTTGCCGTGGTGCCAAGATTAGAGCCGAAAATCACGGCAATACCCGACTCTAAACTCATGAGCGACGCACTCACAAACGAAAGCGTCATAAGCGTTACCACCGAAGAGCTCTGCAACAGTGCCGTCGCCCCGACTCCGGTACTAAGTGCGCGCAACGTTGTAGAAGTCGAGTTTTTAACCCAGCTTTTAAAACGCACACCGGCCGACTCTTTGAGTGCAAGCTCCATATAGAGCATCCCAAACAAAAACATGCCAAGCCCCGAAAGGGCTTCAATAATCATTGTCGTCATAAAAATAATTATAGCAATAAATCAGAGCTTCTGTATAATGGCGTTTACAACTTACATGTAAGGTTATAGATGGACGCGCAAACGTACGAATCAAGCATTATGGGCACCGTTATCTTTTTGGTCATTATCGGCATTTTTGCCTTTGTGCTCACCCGCCCAAAAGAGAAAAAGTAGCTACAGCGCTTTTTCCTCTTTAAACACAATCACACCGTCTTCATCACCGTAAAGGTACTCGCCCTCACGAAAAGCGATACCGCCAAATACCACTTCGACGCCGCGTTTTGAAGGGGCTTTATTAGGGCTTTTATAGGGGCAGGTTCCCAGTGCGAAAAGTGCCAACGGCACCGTTTTGGTGATATGAATATCGCGTACATAGCCGTTTACAACAATGCCCGCCCAGTTGTTTTGATGCGCGAATTTAATAAGGTTCTCCCCAACAACGGCACAGTAATCGGCATTGACATCTACTACGGCAATATGCCCTTGGCCGTCTTCTTTGAGCATCGAAACCAAGTCCGCGTTATGTTCATAAAGTTTGATCGTCTTCATTGGCCCCTGACATTTGAGAGCACCGCCGTAGTTGGTAAAGATACCCTGTGCAACCTGCACTTCGTCGGTATAAGCATCGCATAAATCAGCGGTAAAAAAGTCCATAAGCGTCTCCTCAATACGGTTTTTGGCGATTATAACCTAAACCTAGGTAAAATTTCGCATTACATGTAAGTAGGCTTGGGTTTGAAAAGAGTAGTTACCGGAGTCGTGGGCAACGATATTCACGTTGTGGCCAACCGACTCATTGATATTTCGTTGCAAGAGCGCGGTTTTGAGGTGTTTAACCTTGGCGTTAACACCTATTTAGAAGAGTTTGTCGATGCGGTTATCGAGACCGATGCCGACGTGCTCTTGATCTCTTCGCTTAACGGCGAAGCGGAGGGGTGGTGCCGCGATCTTGGCATTTTAAAAAGCCGTTTTGATCTTAGCGGCGTAGTGTTTGTGATTGGCGGCAATCTTAGCGTAGGCGAAGTGAGCGTAGATGAGATTATTCCCAAATTTCAAAACTACGGGTTTGATCTGGTCTTTCACCAGATTGATCTTAATGAGGGGCTTGACCGACTTGAAGCCCATCTCAAGGAGCGTTCATGAGCCTACTGCAACGTGAACGCGAGATTATCGTACGCAACGAATACGTCGATAATTTTGATTTTGACGAGGTCCGCGATTTTGTCAAAAATGCCAGTAAAAACCTCTTTATCTCCCATCATTTCAAAAACCGTAGCGACATGCTGGTACAGCCGCGCGGCGGCTTTCCTACTTACGACAAAGTCTTTGCACTTTATGCGGAGTTTAAAAACGCCAATGTTGACGTACTACCGCTCACCATTGATAGCAACACCCGCCTTAACGACTACGCCATGGCCAAAAAGATGCTTGCCCTCTCCGAGGAGAACGACGTCAATATGCTCAACGGCTATCCGCTGGTAAATCACGGCTATCGTAGTACTAGAAAAATGATGGTGCACTACGACACCCCCGTCAGCCTGCGCCACGGCACGCCCGATGCCAGGCTACTGGTTGAAACGGCCATCGCCTCAGGTATTTTTGAGATCGAGGGCGGTCCTATCACCTATCTGTTGCCCTACTCCAAAAACTTTCCGCTTGATAAAGCCTTTTTGTATTGGAAATACGTGGAGCGCGTCTGCGCACAGTATGCTGAACTCAACGAACCGATCAATAGAGAGAGTTTCGGGCCGCTCAGCGCCACGCTTCAACCGCCGGCGATTGTGATCGTGATTCAGCTCCTTGAGATGTTGCTATCTTTAGAAGAGGGGGTAAAATCCTTCTCCGTCTCTTTTGCACAAACAGGTTCCATGAATCAAGATGTCGTGACTTCTAACGTGCTTAAAAAACTCTCACGCCACTACGCCGAAACGTTTGGATACGGTGATGCCAGTATTAATCTTGTGTATCATCAATGGATGGGCGCGTTTCCCTACAACAAAAACTACTCCGATGCGCTCATCAACACCTCTACCGTGATTGCCGCGATGGTAGGTGCGGACAAAATCATCACCAAAACCCGCGACGAAGCCTTTGGCATTCCCACCAAAGAGGCCAACGCCCAAGCGGTTGCGGGAGTAAAATATACGCTGGGCATGTTACGCGGCCTGCCGAGTATCCGCGATGAAGAAGAAGAGGAAAACCTAGAGCTTCAGGTGCGCGAAATTATGGAAGCGGTCTTTAACGACAACGCCGATACGTTATGGCGCAAGGTCTTTAACGCCATTAAGCAGGGGCTTATCGAAATTCCCTTTTCGCCGCATATTATCAATGCCAACAAAGTCATTACCGTGCGTGACGATGCCGGAAACATCCGTTTTTACGACAAAGGCAATCTGCCGCTTTCAGACAAAAGCTTCAGCTTTGACCGTGACAAAATCCGCCTAAGCGAAAACGAGTCGGTCGTTGAGAAGATTATTCACGATATCGGGGTGATGCTATGAGTGAGAAACTTTTTATCGATATCGGCAGTACTTATTTTAAGGTATGCGAACCTGAGCGTATCCAACAGCACTTTCGCAATTTCGAGCGCAATATTTTTGATGATCTAAGTAGCAAGTGCGGCGATATTATGGCGCACTACACCAAAAACGATATCCATATCTGCTCCTCTGCTAATGGCGGGCTAAGCACCCTTATCATCGGGTTAACACACTCCTTTAGTCTCAAATTTGCCACCAATATTGCCTATAACTCCGGCATCAACATCATCGATACGGTGCTCTATTCGCATATTGATGACTACACGCCGCCGCTAGAACAAATTGATGTGGTCATTATTGTCGGCGGTATCGACAGCCACACCAATGTATTCGATCGCAAACTGCTGGATTACCTCAACCATATCAACTATCACAACATTGTGTATGTGGGTAGCAGGGATGCGGTAGGATTTATGCAAGAGCATATTGAAAACATCGTTGTTTTAGAGAACATTATCTCCAACACACTACACATGCAAGGCGACGCGCTTAAAGAGTACCTGACCAACCTCTACCAAGCCGACATTATGGGTAAAGAGGATATTAAACATCTCTACGCGCTTAGCGCCAATCAAATCTACTCTACACCCTACATTGTTAACCGCGCACTGCCGCAAGTGCATAAGCATTTTGACGTTGCCGATCCGTTTATTGTGGTAGACATCGGGGGTGCGACGACCGACATCCATTACAGCCGCGATCTTATTATCGACAACCTTGTGAGTGATAACGGATATGACCGTCTGGTATTTAAAAAACTCGGCGTTTACAAGTCGCGTGATTCATTGGTGTTTACCGCCAAAAACAACGAGTTTGTTTATGAACTACTGGCCTATCTCAACGTCACTGAAAATATTTTAGAAGAACAAAGCGACAAAGCTACCCGAATCTTGATGCAACTTGCCATTTTTTTGGTGCTGTATAAAACTTCCTTGCATCACAACCTTTATGTCAATCTTCATCTTGAAAAACTCAACTCCATTGTCTTTACGGGAGGCATCTCCAAGGTGTTAAGTTTTGAGGAGATCGAAGCAATCGTAACGTTCTTTTACAAAAAACTCTTGCACTTTCACCAGATTCCGACTATTATCATAGATACAGAGTATAAGATCTGGACTTTGGGAATCGAAGGAGCCGACGATGAGTGTTAATAGTATCCGACATCTGCTGGAGCGCGCCGGTGCTCAGTCGCCTGAAAAAACAGCGCTTATTCACGCCAAAATACGCTATAACTACGCCGAACTTTTACAAGAAGTCAACAAAGTCGCACACTACTTTACAACCCTCAAACTTCCCAAAGGTAGCCGTGTCGGTATCTATTCGGATAAAAATGCCTCTCAGGTTATTGCCATTTTAGCGCTACTCTCAACCGACTATATCTTTGTGCCCATAACCAGACTACTCAAGCATGAACAGGTTGCGTATATCATTGATGACTGTCAGATTAGTTGCATTATCACCGACGAGAGCAAAATACAGAGCATCAAAGAGAGCGGTTTTGAGGGCAAAATCATTACCTATGCGCCGCATGAGCTTAGCGACGTTAGTTTTACGGAGATCGGTAAATGCTATGACGGCAGCTTTACATGTAAGATCAACGGGCACGACAATGCCGCCATTACCTACAGTTTTGGCTCTACGGGCAACCCTAAAGGCATTGTCATTAATCACCGCTCTTTAATTGACGGCGCACGTATTGTCAGCAACTATCTTGAGCTTACATGTAACGATGTCATTTCGGGCGTGCTGAGTTTTAATGTGGATTACGGCCTCAACCAGATTTTTTGTGCGCTTTACAACCAAGCGACACTGGCTATTCACAAATTTGTACTGCCCAGTATGTTTTTTGACCACATTATCAACGATGGCGTTACCGTATTGGCGCTGATGCCGATTCACATTAGCAAGATGTTTGATGAAGATCTGCACAAGATTCCACACAGCGAACACCTTAACAAAGTACGCGCCGTTACCAGTTCGGGAGGCAACATCACCAATGTGATGATCAAAAATATCACCACCCATTTTAATAGTGCCGCGTTTTTCTCCATGCACGGCCTAAGTGAGGCGTTTCGCTCCACCTATCTTGACCCCTCGCAGATTCATATTCGCCCAACCTCTATTGGAAAAGCGATTCCCGACGTGGAGCTTTATATCATTAACGACAATGGCAAAGCCTGCAAACCGCGCGAAATCGGCGAGCTGATTCAACGCGGAGCCTGCATCTACAAAGGCTACTGGAATGCACCCGAGGAGACGGAAAAGTATTTTAAGAGCATTAAAATACTCGAAAACGTCATAGCGCTTGAAGCGGGACTGACTGATGAAATCGTCGTGGCCAGCGGCGATTACGTGTATGCCGATGAAGAGGGCTACATCTATTTTCACTCACGCAAAGACGACATGATCAAAACCCAGGGCTTTCGCGTCAGCCCTTTCGAGATTGAAAGCGTGGTGTACAACAACATCCCCGCCATCAGCTCATGCGCCGTTTTTTCGGTACATAACGACGCCATCGAAGAGGAGATCGTACTGGTTTACAACGCCGATAGCGAACTGGTGAAAAACGAAATCATCTTTGAGCTAAAAAAACATCTGCCCAACTATATGATTCCTTCGCAAATCTTTTACAATAAAGAGATGCCTCTTAAATCATTGCATGATGAGGCGATCAATAAAGAGGCGTTAAAACGAGAGATGAGTGAATCTAATCCGACTTAACCATCTTGTTTAAAATATAGAGCCGCATATCTTTGTGGTGCACCTCTTCTTCGAGTGCTTGATTGTAGATGCGCGCGACTTCGGCGGCGTGCTGTTCGTAAGAGAAGTGGGGAAAGTGGTTTTTCCACGCTTTTTTAATGACCAAAAGTGCCATTTTTTCATGCATCCATTCGCTGAACATGGAAAAGATTGAGAAGAAAAGTCCTGTAAACAGTACGGCGACCAGAATGAGCATATGACAGTTAATCTCACGCATCTGTTCATGAAAAAGTATGATGGGAACGGCGATAATAAAATGCCAAAACGCCAGATACACCAGATACGCACGCCCTAAAATCATGCGAAATCCGGGTATGGTACCCTCCAAGTTCATCCCCTCTTGGTAGGTTTTATTGGCTTGCAAAAGTTCGCCATAAAGCATGGGCTGATCGGATGTTTTAAAGATAAACGGCAATAAGCGTTTTTCGATCACATCATTCACAATAGCCCCTTACATGTAAGAATGTTGCACATTATAGCCTAAACTTTTTTGACAAACTCCGATTTGAGCCCCATGGCGCCGACACCGGGGATTTTACAGTCAATGTTGTGGTCGCTATGTGGCGCAAGTTTGATATTTTTGACTTTGGTACCGACCTTGATGTCCGATGATGCGCCTTTAACTTTAAGGTCTTTAATCACCGTGACCGTATCGCCATCTTGCAAAACAGTGCCGTTGGCATCTCTGATAACTAAAGCCTCTTCTGCAGCCTCTACATCCGCTTTGCTCCACTCATGAGCACATTCGGGGCAGACATAAAGTTCACCGTCTTCGTAAGTATATTCACTGCCGCATTGCGGGCATTTTGGTAATTGTTCCATAGCTCTTCTTTAGTAGTAATTTGGTATTAATTCGCGAATTTTACTATAAATCCGCTCAAAGTCCGTAGAGTAGACCCGTGTTTGCCCAATGGCGGTAATAAAATTGGTATCACGTTCCCACCTTGGCACTACATGTAAATGGATATGCTCGGCAATTCCCGCACCGCCCGCACGGCCAAGATTCATGCCGATATTTACGCCATGCGCGCCAAATCCCTCTTTGAGTAGCCGCACGCTACGCTGCGCAAGATCGCTCATATGCAACCACGTCTCGCTGGGGAGTTCTTCGAGTTTGTCGGTATGAAGATGAGGAATAATCATAAAATGCCCCGGTGTGTAGGGGTAGCGGTTCATTACCACAAAGCAGTGTGCGTCGCGGTAGAGTACATGTAAGCTTTCATCATCTTTTTCATGGCCGCTGATATGGCAAAAGACGCAACCCTCGGGCTGTTCACCGGCTACATAATCCGTTCGCCACGGGGCGTATAATATATTGTCCACTCAAACTCCTTACAAAAAAGCAAATACCAAATCCGGAAACAGAATCACCAAACCAAGACCGAGAAGTTGCAACACAATAAAAGGAACCACTCCTTTATATATCTGTAGCGTCGTTACCAGATCCCCTGCACTGCCTTTAAGAAAAAAGAGAGCCAGTCCAAACGGCGGGGTTAAAAACGAAGCTTGCAGATTCAGCGCAATAAGCACGGCAAACCAGATCGGATCAATGCCAAACGCCTCCATAACGGGTACGAGAATAGGGACAATGATAAAACTGATCTCAATAAAATCGATAAAAAATCCCAAAATGAATATAGCCGCCATGGCAACAGCGATAAAGACCCAGACATTGCCGATATCATGGCTAAAAAACTCCAGTACCGTATCAGTGCCGCCAAGTTCGTTAAAGACCAATGAAAAGGCCGTTGCACCAATGAGAATCATAAAGATCATGCCGCTAAGAGTGACGGTTTTAGTGAGTGCATATTTCAACATCTCAAGATTTAGCGAGCGGTTAAGCGCACTAAGCACCACTGCACCCAAAACGCCAAATGCCGCCGATTCCGTGGGCGAGGCGATTCCCGCAAAGATGGAACCAAGTACCGCAACCATCAACAGCAGTGGCGGCACAACGGCTTTGAAGAGTTCTAAAAGAGTACCGCCCTCTTGTGGCGACAATGCGGGAGCCAGCGAGGGGTTAAGGTGCGAACGTATTAAAATATAGGTAATGTAGAGTCCCACAAGAAGCAGACCTGGTAGCATGGCACCTAAAAAAAGATCTCCCACGCTCACGCTCATAACATCGCCCAAAATAATAAGAATAATAGAAGGCGGAATGATCTGCCCCAACGTTCCGCTTGCCGCAACCGTACCGCTAGCAAGCGATCGGGAGTAACCCGCTTGCACCATCAGCGGCAAAGCAATGACACTCATCATCACTACCGAAGCACTCACGATTCCCGTAGATGCCGCCAACAGTGCACCCACCAGTACCACGCTCACCGCCAAACCGCCGTGCACCCCCCTAAAGAGCGCACTCATGGAGATGAGCAGCCGCTCGGCCATTTGCGATTTTTCTAAAATGAGCCCCATCATAATAAAAAGCGGCACTGCCATCAGCGTGGCGTTGCCCATAATGCCAAAAATTCTAAAGGCAAGCAGATTAAAAACATCCAGCCCAAGTTCAGGCGAAAAGAGTGCAAACACAATCGCTACGCCGCCAAATACAAACGCTACGGGAATGCCCAGCATGAGCAATAGCAATGCTATGAGAAACATCAACAGCGCCATCATGAGCATAGCTCCCGAACGTGCGTTACAATCTGGCTGAGTGATTGAAAAAGTAGCAACATAAACGAAAGCGGCATTAGCGCTTTGACAATAAAACGGTACGGCAAACCGCCAGGATCGGAGGAGGCTTCCATTTGTGTGAAACTGAGCATCACAAAGTCGTAGCCAATGTAGAGAATCAGCACCGAAAAAGGCATCACAAAGAGTATTATGCTTATCAGATTAACGAGTGCTTTGGTTTTGAGCGAGAAGTGCTCATAAAAGATATCGACCCTTACATGTAAGTCTCGCTGCAAAGTGTAAGCGATGCCAAGAAGTATGACCACGTCAAAAAAGTGCCACTCCAGCTCTTGCAGGGCAACGGAGCCGCTTTGAAACAGATAGCGCATGGTGGCATCATAAACGACTAGCGCAACAAGCAGAATCAAAATGCCCGATGCAGTATAGGCGGCGTAGCGGTTAATATTATCGAAAATTTTTTGAACCAATATCCCTGCCTCTTTTTGAAACGATTATAGCAATAAAGTGCCAAAGTATTAAAACCCATACAGGAATGTTGCTACAATAGTGGATAAAGAGTAACAAGGATCGTAATGAGTGAGACGCTGTGAGAGTGTTAATTGACGGCGACGCCTTCCCCAACCTGCTTAAACCCGTGATATTCAAGGCCATTACCAAGCGCGCCTTGCAAACGATTGTTGTTTCAAACAAAAAGATCAGCATCGGAGAATCAGAATGTATTGAGTATGTGCTGGTTAAACAGGGGCTTGACGAAGCAGATCATCTCATTGTGGAACTGATAGCGCCGCATGACCTGGTTATAACCGCAGACATTCCCCTTGCAGACCGTGCAGTGAGCAAAGAGGCCATTGCCCTGAACCACCGCGGCGAGCTTTACACTAAAGAGAATATCAAACAGTACTTAGCCATGCGCAACCTAATGGAAGAGATCCGCTCCACCGGAGAGATTTTAAGCGGCCCCGCCCCTTTTGGCAAAAAAGACGTCGAAGCATTTGCAAACGGGCTTTATAAATATCTGGATAGTGTTTTAAAAAATTAAGGGCACAATTTCATGTTCTTTATGGGCATCAGTTCGTGCACAACGATCATGCGTAAAAACGCTTCGGTACCTCTTTAAAAAGCGATGCGATGCGGATCTCGTTTCGTGTGTTAGGAATTGAGGTTTTTTTGGCATTGGTTCTTAACCTATTGTTATTGAAAAGTATCACGGATGGGTCGGGCAATTTTTTCTTTCATGCATCTGCCAACCATTCCTTTTATATGTTTCTTCGATATGGTAAACATCTCCCTCGCTTATCTGTATGATATCCGATTTTTCAGAAGGAAATTCATCTTTTCCACTCTCATCATACACAATTTTTCCATTTTTATATAGCTTTATTTTTGGGCATCTTAGATGATACCCTTTGTAATCTGTACATACTTTATCGTCAACAATACACCAATTTGCATTATGATAATCGTCATCCTTCTGATAATAAATATACTTAACTTTCGCACCTAAACCCAAGCAGATTCTGCGTGGTGCTTCGTAATGTAGCAATTATAACCGTAAAATCCTCATTCCTATTTACAACATCATCAATCTTTGCTATTTTGTCCATAATTTCAATAAATGCTTGCAT
>JBNKLA010000060.1:0-3228 GCA_050292115.1 Sulfurimonadaceae bacterium
GGCAATACTATTGAAAGTTGAGAAGCAGGAGCGTAAAAAACATGCTCCATTATTGCTGTCAATTTTGGAATTACGCTAATATTGTGAATGTAAAAATGGTCGGTCTGGATGGATACAGGTTTTTCAGGGCTGACTAACTATTATTGGCTCTATGACGTGAATGATCTTGTTTCGGTTATAAATGCTCAGATGCAACCTTGGGAAGTTCGCCCTTATGATTACGGAAAGTTTGACACTATAGGAAATATACATAACCTTAGTAGCGCCTATTATGACGTTGATGATGATATCTTATATATCTCTTTAAAAGGTGGAGACACCATTCCAAAATATGGTAGCCCACCCCTATTTTTAGCGTATCATTTACATCCGAAACGCTAAGAGGTTATTATAGCTTTTCGTAGTATTCATCTGTTACGCGCTCTAGCCATTCGTTGCTGGTTTCGGTGCCCGGAATCTCAATGGAAATATGGCTAAACCAGCTATCTGCTTTGGCGCCGTGCCAGTGTTTTACTCCTGTTGGAATATAAACAACACAACCCTCTTTTAAGCTTTCAGGCTCCTCGTTGTCTCGCTGATACCACCCCTCTCCGGCCGTACAGATCAGGATTTGTCCGCCGCCGCTTTGGGCGTGGTGAATATGCCAGTCATTACGGCATCCCGGCTCAAAAGTGACATTAATTATCAGTAAAGGAGCCTCTTGGGGATTGAGTAGCAGGTTTAAAAAAAGAGTCGCCGGTAAAATATTTTGAAAACATCTCATTAGGCATACCGGTGCCAAAAACATTAGCGTTTTCAAACGCTTCTTTATCTAAATATTTCATACTTTTTACTCCCTGTTAAAACGTTGCCGCATCGATAACGTAGCGGTAGCGGGCTTTTTTGTTCACGACATCTTCCCATGCTTTGTTGATCTCTTCGGCTTTAATAATCTGAATTTTCGGATGAATTTTGTTGTCGGCGCAGTAGTTGACGACTTCTTGGGTTTCTGGCATTCCTCCGATAAGCGAAGCATTGAAATTAACACGATTAAAAGAGAGTCCAAGCGCACTCATATTCAAAGAGAATCCTTCTGGCATTCCGACTTGAGTGTAGGTGCCGTAAGGTTTTACTACCGATGTGTACGCCGCGACATCATACTGGTAAGGGATGGTGCAGATCATATAATCGAGTTTTGGTCCAAATGCGCGGAGTTTATTAATATCGTCTACGACAATGACCTCTTTGGCACCAAAAGCAAGAATATCTTTGACCTTGTCCGGCGATGTTGTAAACGCGTAGACTTCAGCCCCTTTGGAAACAGCAAGCTTAACGGCCATGTGTCCCAGTCCGCCGACCCCTGCCACTCCAACTTTATCTCCTTTTTTGAGATCAAATTTCATAAGCGGTGAGTAGGTTGTGATGCCTGCACAAAGCAGCGGTGCGGCTTCTTGGAAGCTGATATGTTTGGGAATATGTACGGCAAAATGCTCTTTGACAACGATATTGTTTGAATACCCACCTTGAGAAATACCTGTAGGTGAACTCTTTTGCGGATATCCATAAGTAAAAACCGTTTCGGGACAATATTGCTCTTCACCCGCTTTGAAGCTTTCGCATTCGGGATTGCTATCAACCATGCAGCCAACGCCGGCACGATCGCCGACTTTAAATTTGCTTACGTTTTTACCCACTTCGGTTATGATACCGACAATCTCATGACCGGGCACTTGCGGATAGTGTTGAGGTCCCCAGTGGCCTTTCATTTGGTGAATATCAGAGTGGCAGATACTGGCATATTTAACTTCGATCAGTACGTCATCATCACCAACAGGCCGGCGCTCAAAAGACCATGGTTTTAGTACTCCCGACGTGTCAAATGCGGCGTAGCCTTTGGATTTGATATTTGGTTTTGTCGTTGACCAGGCAAATACTCCCGTAGGGCTAGCAAGTACCAACCCGGCTCCGGCAATAGCTGTTTTTTTCATAAATTCTCTTCTTGGGTTTTCGGTTTTCACGGTAATCCTTTAGCAAAAATTCTAATTTCATTATAACTCTAAGTAAAGATCGTGAGTAGAATGATTCTACATATAACTTGCCTATTTCTGCAAAAAGTGTATAATATGAAAAAAAGGTGCTTATTGTGGGATCAAACTTAGATAATTATCGTCAGGAATTAAAGCAGATTGTAGAGGCACGCTATTGTGGCAGCGAGCGTATTGAAACCGCAATAGACGCACTCACGTTTTATCATATTTCAAATCCTACCCAGATGCTAGCGACACTTTATGAACCCTCTGTTTGTATCATTATACAAGGTGCTAAAGAGGTGGGAATCGGAGAGGAAAAACTCATGGGGTATGATCCTCATACCTACCTGCTTGCATCAACGCATTTGCCGGCACAGGTTCGTGTTATTGAAGCCTCGCCGCAAGAACCTTATATGGGATTTACCCTTACGTTTACGATGGAGCAGATTTTTGAGGCATTAAAAGAGCTTGGAACGTTATCAAAGCCAAAAGGCAGCCCTAAAAAAGGACTCTATTTTGGATCAATGGATCAACGCCTGTTGGATCCGGTTACCAGATTGATCCGATTGCTTGATAATGAACAAGACATTCCCATAATGACTCCGCTTATTTTAAAAGAGATCCTTTATGTCCTTATGCGTGATGAAGGGGGTGATTTTATCCGTCAGTTTGTTATGGACGGCAGTGCAACACAGCGCGTGGTTCAAGCAATTACAAAGATCAAAGATAATTTTAAAGAGCCTCTGAATATTAAAGAGTTGGCACGTTCTGTTAGCTTGAGCGAGTCGTCGCTCTATCACAATTTTAAAAAAATTACGGCAATCAGCCCTTTGCAGTTCCAGAAAAAATTACGATTGCACGAGGCCAGACAGATGCTTATGTCTCAGAAAATTGAAGCGACTCAGGTAGCTTTTGAAGTGGGTTATGAGAGTCCGTCGCAGTTTAGCCGAGAGTATGCCAGAATGTTTGGGCTGCCTCCGAAAACGGATATGAAACGATTTTTGGCACAAAGCGCATAAGGTAAGGAACTATTAGACTTCTTGCAAAACTCCCAGATAGTCTCAGCACTTGAAAGCACAGTGTGATCAAGGCAGGTTCTTTTTAGCGTAGCCGTAGCTACGGTAAAAAGGTTCTAACGTAGAGCACGCTTTGCTTTTAAGTGCCCGAAGGGAGCCAAGAGACGTAGCAATCTTGAACTTTTTTCTTTGCGTCCGTAGCT
>JBNKLA010000061.1:0-36152 GCA_050292115.1 Sulfurimonadaceae bacterium
ACATGAGGGAGCAAAATCTTCGTCCGTTTCGACCAGAAAGTTGCTACTTTACTGGTCTCTTTTGGTCTTTATTTTACTTGAAAAGTGCTTTGAAATGCCTGTTTTTAGGACTCTGCTCGCTTTTTCAGGGCTGACTACATATAAGGCTTAAAGTTTACAAGAGTTCACAGCCGATTCAATCTTACCGACAACCGAAGGATCTTCAAGCGTGGAGGTATCTTGTGTAATCGCTTCGCCTTTGGCGATAGCGCGTAAAATACGGCGCATGATTTTACCCGAGCGTGTTTTAGGAAGCCCCGGAACGAAGATGATATCGTCGCACAAAGCGATATTGCCGATCTCTTGCTTGATCACGCCGTTGATCTCTTTAACCATCTCCATCTCTTCGCCCACGCTATCTTCGCCTTTCATGACAACGTATGCAAAGATGCCTTCGCCTTTGATCTCGTGCGGTTTGCCTACAACGGCCACCTCGGCGACATTGGAGTGTTTTTTGATTGCTGCTTCCACCTCGGCCGTACCCATACGGTGGCCTGAGACGTTAATAACATCATCGGTGCGTCCGGTAATGGTAATGTAGCCGTCTTCATCATAAATGGCGCCGTCACCGGTGAAATAGACCGCTTTGCCCTCTTTTTTAACATCGCCGAAATACGATTTTTTAAAGCGCTCGGGATCGCCCCATACCCCGCGAATCATTGAAGGCCACGGGCGTGTGACACACATGTAGCCCCCCTCGCCTACTTCCACTTTTTCTCCCGTTTGCGGATCAAGGATCTCTCCCATAATCCCCGGAAGCGGTAGTGTGGCACATGCCGGTTTGATCGGTGTGGCTCCGGGAAGCGGCGATACGATATGCCCTCCGGTTTCCGTTTGCCAATAGGTATCGACAATCGCGCATTTGGAATTGCCGACCTCTTCATAATACCATTTCCAAGCCGGAGGATCGATCGGTTCACCGACGGTACCCAATACTTTAAGGCTGCTAAGATCATATTTTTTAGGCTCGTGCTCACCCGTTTTATGCAGCACGCGAATCGCGGTCGGCGCGGTGTAGAACTGATTGATTTTGTACTCTTCTACCATTTTCCACGGTCTTCCCGCATCGGGATAGGTCGGTACGCCCTCAAACATAACGGTGGTAGCCCCCATGGCAAGCGGTCCGTAAACAATGTAGGTATGTCCGGTAATCCAACCCACATCCGCCGTACACCAGTAGGTGTCGTTCTCTTTAACGTCAAACACCCATTCCATCGTCATTTGCGCCCAGAGAATGTAACCTGCCTGATTGTGCTGTACGCCCTTGGGTTTGCCGGTTGAGCCTGAGGTGTAGAGCAAAAAGAGCGGATCTTCGCTATCCATCACTTCAGGCTCGCAGTGTGGCGAGTGATTTTTAATCAGCTCATTGTAGGAGTAATCACGTCCCGCTACCCACTCGATATCTTCGCCGTTACGCTGAACGATGCACACTTTTTTTACCGGCGTCTCACCCTCTAACGCTTTATCTACAACAGGTTTGAGCATATAGGGTTTGTCTTTACGAAACGCGCCATCAGAAGTGATAACGACTTTAGCCTCGGCATCTTCAATGCGATCACGCAACGCTTCGGCAGAGAATCCTCCAAACACGATAGAGTGAATCGCGCCAATGCGCGCACACGCCAGCATGGCATACGCCGCTTCGGGAATCATCGGCATGTAGATGACGACACGATCACCCTTTTGCACGCCGAAATCTTTTTTGAGCATATTGGAAAAACGGTTCACATTGTAATAGAGCTCGCGGTACGTAATAATCTGATTGTCCCCGCGGTCTCCTTCAAAAATGATGGCCGCTTTATTTTTGCGGCTGTTTAAATGACGGTCGATACACTGTACCGATACGTTAAGTTTACCGCCATTAAACCAACGCACGAAGGGCATATTACTCTCATCAAGTACTGTATGATACGGCTCTATCCACTCTATTTTCTCTTTGGCAAACGTGTCCCAAAACCCTTCATAATCCTCCATCGCCCATCTTTGCAACTCTTTATATTCGCACATATTTTTAATACGCGCTTCTTTTGCAAATTCACGGTTAGGTTGAAACACCGGTTTTTTAATCTCACTCATCCACTAACTCCTTTGTTAAGTTTTAAAAAAATCATTGCCGTCATAATGGCGTCATTTACGGCATTGTGTTGACCCATGTTCGGTATGTTCAAATTCCTCATAATAGAATCAAAACGTAAATCTACGTTTCCTTGAGGAATCAGTTCCGTTTTATAATCATAATAGAGTCCCGATACCTCAATCTGTGCATTGGGCAGTTTGATTCCCAACCACGGTTTGACATAACGCTCAATCATGGCGATATCAAACTCAAGATAATACCCCACTAGCGTACGTGAGCCTATGAAATCCAAAAATTTGCCTACCGCTTCTTTAGGAGGCAGGGCACCATCCAGATCACAAGGCCTGATATGATGTATCGTAATACTTTTTTCATCAATATTTCCTGACGGTTGCACAAAAACCTCAAAAGTTTCCGAGCTTACGATCCGGTTGCCTCTGATCTTAACGGCTCCAATAGAGAGTATCTCATCTTTTCGTGGATCAAGACCCGTGGTTTCCGTATCAAATACCACATATTCGTTTGGAGGAGCTTCATCAAACAAAAGGCTAAAACGTCCATCTTTTAAACGCTTTTTATTGCGTGTTCTTCTCCACTTCTCAAACATCAGCTCACCATATTCAAATGAAAATGATAGGTCAGAAACTTCTTAAACGTATTGACGACTTTAAATGCCTCTTTTAGCAAATCGCGTTCAATTTTTTCTAGTTTTTTGGGGTTGATGTAGTTGTCGCTTTGTACCGGAACCGGTTGTGCTAATTGATAATGCAAGCGAATACTTAGCAAGGTATCAAACGCCTCCATTAGCTCCGTGGCAAACTTTTTGTCAAACACGCCGCGATTGTTTAGCTCTTTAATACGCTCAATTGTATTGGTGCTTTCAATTTTATGCTCCAGCGCCAACGTACGTATACCGTGCACAATCGCAAAGATGCCCCCTTTTTTAATGTCTATTTCACTTTTATGCTCATCCGAACCGTACACAAAACCAAAAATCAGCGATACCGGTGTTTCAAACTCCAATACCGCGCGGGCAATATGAGCCAAATTATCGTCATGTCCGTCAAAACGCATCTGCAAATAGTGCTTTACATGTAAGAAAAGTTGCGTATTGCCCGCTATCGCTTTGGCATCGATAAAGATAGAGAGAGCTTGCAACGCCTCATGATCCAGCGTATCAATCCAAGAGTCTATTAACGTTTTATACGCACTCTCTTTACGTTGCCAATAGGGATTGCTTACCATCACATTGCCCGGACATTGTGGAAAGCCGAGATCATTTAGATATCGGTTAAACGTTTCCATATACGGTGCAAAATCGGTAAGCGAACCATCGGCAATAATAAGTGCGTTATCTTGATCGGTTCGTAGTAACTGCTCACCACGCCCTTCAGAGCCCATAATCAATAGCGCACATTCGTTGCGATACGCCTTGGGTACCGAAAATTCAAACACTTTTTGCATCATCTTCACATTCAGCTCACTTACCAGCTTGCTGATATAGCGTACTTTCACCCCTTTAGAAGAGAGTGACTGCACCAGATGCAGCAGATCGCGTCCCACTAAAGCAAGGGCTTCAGGTGAAGCGGCTTTTTCAATCTGTACGGCGATAAGATGCGAATGTGATGCAAAATGGCTTAAAAGATCCAGCTGTTCCAGCACACCGACGATTGCGCCCTCATCCACAACCACCAAGCGTTTAATGGAGTGTTTGGTAAAGAGCAGAAGCGCATTAAATAAAAAGTCCTGCTTATCTATGGTAATCACGGGAAATGTAGCAATTTTGCCAATCTCTCCGCTTCGCGGTATATCCCCCAAAACTACTTCGCGTTTTACATCGGCATCGGTTACAATCCCAAGCATCGCTTCGCTTTGCACTAAAACGGCTTTGGAATCGTCGCGCTCCATCTGCATAAAGGCATCGTAAATTGAAGTTTTGGCATCAACAATACACGGTTTATGCAAAAAAATTTCATCAACGCGTGCTACCATAAACGGGGTTAACGCATTTTGAATATGTTTTTGTTTGAGATGCTGATGCTTTGACGCAAAATCCTGCATGTAATAATTTTTAAATGCCGGAATATCTTGGAGCAGGTTTAAAAATGTCTCTTTGGGAAGTTCGTAGCAAATCAGATCTTCGGTTACGACGAAATGTCCTTCAGTTTCACCGTATATGAGGGCGTTTGAATCAAAACTGTCACCCTCGCCGTATACATTGTGAAGATCGTTTTCGATAAATTCACTTACGGTTCCTTTGATCACGATGTAAAGCACTTCTGCCTCAAGACTTGCGGAGATGAGCGTTGTCTCTTTGGGATAATACGCAATATCCATAGCACCCATGACCTTCTCAAGCTCAGCATCGCTGAGCATATCGAAGGGATGAATTGAGGATATGAGTTCTTTTTGATCAAGCTTACTCACAACACCGCCTTAGTGATCAACTGCACCTTCGGCACCGATACCCGTTTGAGAACGAACGTATTGTGCTTCGTAGGCTTCGATCTCTTTAGCCGCATCTTCGCTTTTATCGGTAATCGAGAAGAACCAAATGCCGATAAACGCTACCGATACGGAGAAGAGTGCCGGATATTTATACGGGAAGATCGCCTCTTCGTATCCCAGAATTTGAACCCAAACAATCGGACCAAGGATTACAAGCAATACCGCTGTTGCCAGTCCAAGCGAACCGCCGATAACTGCGCCGCGTGTGGTAAGTTTTTTCCAAAACATGGAGAGAAAGAGAATCGGAAAGTTGGCCGATGCCGCAATGGCAAACGCCAAACCGACCACAAACGCGATGTTTTGTTTCTCAAACGCAATCCCCAAAATAATAGCTACAACACCAAGACCCACCGTAGCGATTTTAGAGACTTTCATCTCCGCCATGCCATCAGCATTGCCTTGTTTGATCACCGAAGCGTACAGGTCGTGCGAAATTGCCGAAGCACCCGCAAGCGTTAAACCTGAAACCACTGCAAGAATCGTTGCAAACGCTACCGCCGAGATAAAGCCCAAGAAGAAGTCGCCGCCAACCGCATGGCTTAAGTGAATCGCCGCCATATTGTTACCGCCGATAATTTTCTGCGCCGCATCAAGATACTGCGGATTAGATGCCACGAGGACAATCGCACCAAAACCGATGGTAAAGGTCAAAATATAAAAATAGCCGATAAACCCTGTTGCAAAAAAGACCGATTTACGCGCCTCTTTGGCATCGGAAACGGTAAAAAAGCGCATAAGGATATGCGGCAGTCCCGCCGTACCGAACATCAGTGCAACCGCAAGCGAGATGGCTGAAACCGGATCGCTTACCAAACCGCCCGGACTCATAATTTCAATACCTTTGGTATCTACAGCCGCTTGAAAGAGCGAACCGAAGCTAAAGTCGTAATGCCACATTACGGCAATCGCCATAAACGTTGCACCCGAGAGTAGCAAGATCGCTTTGATAATCTGTACCCATGTCGTTGCCAGCATCCCGCCAAAGGTGACGTAAAGCACCATTAAGACACCGACAAGAATAACGGCATATTCGTAGTTAAGCCCAAAGAGTAGCTGAATAAGCTTACCCGAACCCACCATCTGTGCAATCAGATACAAAATAACCGTTGCAACCGAGCCAAAAGCCGCAAGGGTACGAATCGGCATCTGGCGCAGACGATACGATGCAACATCGGCAAAGGTGTATTTACCCAAGTTACGAAGCTGTTCCGCTACCAAAAACAGAATAATCGGCCAGCCAACCAAAAAGCCGATAGAGTAGATAAGACCGTCATACCCTTTGGAGTAAACCAGTCCCGAAATCCCCAAAAACGACGCGGCAGACATGTAATCTCCCGCAATCGCCAAACCGTTTTGAAGGCCGGTAATACCGCCGCCTGCGGTATAGAAATCTTTGGCCGTTTTAGTACGTTTTGCCGCCCAGTAGGTAATGCCCAGCGTACCGCTTACAAAGAGCAAAAACATCACAATTGCCGAAACATTCAAAGACTGCTTTTGCACTTCGCCCTCAATAGCGCCCGATGCAAAAAGCATAATAAACGAAAGTGCTAAGAAAAGTAAAATACGTCCTACCATGATTATTCTCCTTTGGCTTTCGTTTTAATCGCGCGTGTAAGGTCGTCAAACTCACCGTTGGCACGTTTTACATAGATGCCCGTCAATGCAAAAGCAATGATAATTACTGCAATCCCGATAGGAATACCCACTGTCGTTACCGTATCCGCTCCCAGTGGTGTGCCCAAAGCCGAAGGGTTAAATGCAATCGTTAAAATAAATGCAAAATAGACTACCAACATAACGATTGTAAGCGTCCATGCAAACTTGCTACGCTCTTGCGTGAGTTTTTGAAAGTTGGGATCACTTTTGATTCTTTCTGCCATCTCTTTATCCATAACGTCTCCTTTTAGAAGTTGTAGTTGGCAATAAAGCGGTATTCGCTCCAGCCCGTTGTACCATTGGCACCCTCATGAAAATCACGCGGGAAATTGCCGCGGGCGCGCAGTTGCAGGTTTTTGACAAATTCAGGATAGTAGATTACGTCAAAACCGGCCTCTGAAGCGGTACGTTCAATACCGTAACCGCTGTATTCGTCCATATCAAAAGCGGTGTAATACCCAACGGTTTTAAGGTTTGGGCCAAATGCTTTCCAGTTATATGCCGCCGCCGCTTTCATAGCTGTAGTACCGGCAATAAACATATGGCGCGTTACCATACCTTGAGTATACGCCGGCATACCGCCCCAAGGTGTGATAATGGCATTTTCAAGTGCTCCATCCCCCTCATCGTTTGCGGTAGTTTGCGAATATGCACCGTACACGGTGAGATTTTCTACTTTAACGCCAAATTTGGCACCCCAGTAGAGGCTATCTACCTCTCCGGCAAATTCATCGCCGATACTGTTCTCTTTTATAAACTGCGCACCGACAAAGGGTTTAAGCGCGTCGGTAAGCAAACATTTCCATGAGAAGTTGGCTTCGCCGTAAATCACGTTGAGCAGATCATAGGCATAATAGTCCCAAAGCTGGAGTTTGAGGTTTTCAACACCGGTGTAGGTCGCCGAAAGTACCGATACCCCATCGGTTGCTTCACCGACGGCGTAGGTACCCATATTCACAAATTCACCAACCTGATCACGTGAATCTACGGCGGAGTAACCGGACGTTACAGACAAAAGTCCACCATTATAAACACGTCCAAAAGTACCCTGTGCAAATCGGGTCACATGACCGCCAATCAGCGTAGTATCGGGAATATCGGTATTAATCAACAGATACGCTTCAAAAAGGTTGGGAAGCATCCGCGCATCGTCGCTTCCGGCCATCGGCGTATCGAGTTTTTGGCGTCCGCCTTTAAACGTCGTATTGCCGTAAGTATAGAGCCCATACAGCTCACCAATCATGCTATAGTTTTCATTGCCGGATCCCAGTAGGGTCATATCGTTTTGCGCATAATCATCAATGGGGGATTTTAAAAAAAGTCCGTTTGTCGTATAAAACGAAATAGCACTGCTCAATCCGCTATACGATCCGGTCTCAAACTTCAGATGTCCGCCAATCGCATTGGCGTTTCGGTGCGTCTCGTTGCCCGCACTTCCTTGATATTCACGATCAATAAAAAAATAGCGGATCTGCCCGCTTGCCTTGCCCTCTGTAAACATGCTGCTAAGATCTTCAGCCGCGTTGCCCATAGTCGCCGTTAGTGCGGCTACTACTGCCGATGTCATGATTTTTTTCATTCACCCTACCTTAAAAAGAGTTTCAAACAAATGGTAAAAATCAAACGTAGCATAAAAATAGCAATCGCTCTTTTTTTTACATGTAAAGAAAAAAGTGTGGAAAAAATGAAAATTTGTTTCGTTATGTAACACGATAGCGGTCAATCATATAGCCCATAGCCCGCACATTGATAATAAAATCCTCTTTGAGACTCTTTTTAAGCCGGTTCACTTCGGCACGGATGGTGGCATTATCAATAATCGCCTCATCCCATACGTAGATGCGAAACATCTCAAAATCGACAATACGCCCAATGTTTTTGGAGAGTACATCAATAATCTGAAGTTGCTTTTTACTCAACGTTTGGGGCACTTTATCAAAATATAGTGTCGTATTTTGCGCATCATATGTGTAGTTGTTTGAAAGGGTTACATGTAAAGTAGGTTCTTGCTTAGCACTCATTACTTTTTCAATACGAAGTGCCAACTCTTTGAGATGAAACGGTTTTTTCAGGTAGTCGTAACACCCCAGATCAAACGCACGCGAAATATCTTCGATATCCACTAAGGCGCTAATATAGATCGCGGGGATATAGCGTTTTTTGGCATGAAGCGTTTCTAAAAGCGACAAACCATCGAGATAGGGGACGTTGATGTCGAGTATCAGCAGGTCAAACCGTGCATGTTCAATGACATCTAACGCTTCATTACCGTCAATCGTATCAATAACGCTATGTCCTTGTTCCTCAAGAAACTCTTTAATAGCGGTGTTGAGTAACAGCTCATCTTCAAGAAGCAGAATTTTCAAGGGCAAACCTGTATTGAAATCGTGTCAGCTCTTTTGTAGAACTCAGCGTAATTGAAACGTTTTCCTCGTCACAGATGCTTTTAACGAGATTTAATCCCAAACCAAAACCGTCACGGTATCGACTCTCCCTGTAGTATGCCTCAAAAATTTTCTCGGTATCCTTAATGGGAACCGAACGGCTTGAAAAAGAGACCGTAGCACTCTCAAATTTACATTCAAGGCTTACATGTATGGTTTCATTGCGCCTTGTATATTTAATGGCATTTGTTAAATTGTTATCGACAATACGTTGCAGTTTCGTTTCATTGAAATTGATATACGGAATTTTATGACAATCGCTATGAAATGCAAACGAGAGCGTCATGACCGAAGCAACCTCTTCAAAAAAACGTATTCGTGATTTGAGATACTCCTCAAGATCGATCTGAAGTTTAGGGTATTCAATAAGATCCTTTTTGACCAGATAACTCAAATCGTCATAGATATTGAATATCTGTTTTACCGAGACCTCGATTTTGGCAAGATATTCGTCACGCCCGCGTTTCATGGTATAGAGTTCAATATTGGTCATAATCACCGAAAGCGGCGTGTTGGTCTCATGAATGGCGTAGCGGATAAAACGTTTTTGCGACTCAAGAAGCTCTTGAAGCAGTAGCGTTTTTTTCTGAACCCGCTCTTCTAGTGTGCGGTTTAGCTCTTCAAGCTCTTTTTTTTGCGACGATATTGTCTGTTCCATTTCATTGGCGCTTCCCGACATTGATCGAAACTCGTCAAAAAAAGCTTCGTCGGTATTCATCTTTTTATAGCCCTCTTTAAAATGCGCAAAGAAATCCAAAAATGAATCCACGTCGCGTTTTAGAAGCGTATTAAAAAGCTGCAATATGGCAAAAATAAATCCAAACAGAATAAATGAAAGCGTTACCACCTCTAGCATAAGACGAATCAGCTGTTTTTTTAATTTCTCTTTTTGCTCATGAAGCTGTAGATGAAACGGTTTGAGATAGTGTCCTACGAAAAGTTGATACTCTCCTTTTATCGTTTGCGGCAACAGCAATACCTCTTCATTTTTGTGCGCAATACTCAATGTCGTATCAATAATAGTATTTTTTTTGCCCTCAAACAGCGCCTGCGGAAAATCCTTTACCGCAATACTTTGCTCTAACGGATTACCCGAGGTATCAAAAAGCAGAATAAATTGATAATCGGTCTTATGAAATACATCAATCAGCTTAAAAAAAGCCTCGTCATTATCGCCTTCATGCAGGACATACATAATAGAGAGTATCTGCTCAATCTGCTCAGCAGTCGTACGCATTATTTCGTACTCTTTTGCAATATAACTCTCGCGCTGATGCTCTATCGTGACACGAAACTGCTTATACTCTTCGTGAATGACTAATAATGCAAAAAGAATGGTAAAAAGAAGGATGAACCAGATGGAGAAATAGTTGACCTGACGCAGCCTCATGGAGTGAAACTGCTTGTATAGCCAACGATCTAATGAGAAACTTTTCAGCATCTCATAGTGTACTATGTCTAGGCTTTCCTTTTAACGTTTTTGCCATGATGAGCGCATCCATAGCGGCACTTTACGCAGTAGTGGCGGATTCGTAAGCACCATGCGCATGGATTGAACAAAACGCTCAAAAGCATTGGATTCGCGCTCTGCTTGCGCTAGCGTCTCTTCGCTATATGTAACGGTTTTGTCGGGCAATAAAAACGCGACAATACTAATGCCGATACCGTACACAAAAATCCAAAAACTTCCCGATTCACCGGCAATCGTATCGAGTGTCACTTTGCCAAAATCGGGTCCTAAAAGTCCTTTGATATCGCCATACATCCATGTAAATAGGCCTCCGGCAACCAAACCGCCGATAATTCCCACCAACACATCGATTTTGCCCTCAGCCAAAGCCATCGGCCCCGTGCCCGGACAGAGACCAAATATCGCCATACCGACACCAAAGATCAAACCCCCAACAATCAAACCGCCAATCAGTACCGGCTTGGCGTGATACTCGGCATATCCAAATTGAATCATGAAATAGAGCCCCATACTGGTGAGGCCAATCGTTAAAAACATCATTTTAGGCACGTTAAAATCGCGCAACATGGCAAAGCCCGCAATTTTTTCGAACGTATCGAGCCTTGTGAGCTGAATAATCACACCAAACAAAATACCGATAAGAAATACAAACGCGACCGAACCGTGCTCATACTGGGCAAAACGCTCCATTGTAGTAGTATAAAGTTGCATCAAATCAAACATTTTGTCCCCTGTTGTAAAATAGTCGTCCGGTCGCCAGCAATGCGACAATTACCGTACCGCCAAAAATTAGGCCGCTTAGCGCCGTTTGCGATATACCTGACAGAAAATGCCCACTGGTACACCCTCCGGCAATGCGTGCGCCTAAAATTACCAAAAATCCCCCGATAAAACTCCACAGTAAACGCGAAACTTTTGAGTTATTCTTTGCTTCTCGCCATAGCGGTGGGATCACCTCGAATTTAAACGTTTTGGTAATAAAAAGTGCCGAGATCAATCCACCGGTAAAGGCACCCAGCAACATCACTAACTCCCAAGCTCCCGAATTGAGCACTTTTTGGGTATATTCATACTCTTGCATACCTAAAAGCAGTGAACTGACATACGAAATCGATGTCGAAGAGCCAAGCGGTCTGTTGGCTCCAAAAATAGAGAAGGTAAAAAGCAGTAGCAGACTCATCATCACTGCGCCCTGCCACCATGTAATACTTCGTTTCATCCAGATATATCCTTATAATTAATATCGCGGAATTTTATAATAAGTAATTATAAACCGAAAGATTAGTTTTATTAATGAATATTAATCTAAGCTTTTCTTGATATAAAGCCAAAAGTAACTATAATTCCAAAATTGATATCAATGGAGAGAAAATGTTTGGACGAACTGAACTTAAAACGTACGATTGTACCCCTGAAGAGATGACATCATACCAGTGGGCAAAAATGAATACCTCAAAAGGGGCGATGTGGCTTAAGCTTTACAACGACGAAACCCCCAATACCGTGGCTAACTTTGCCGCTTTGGTGAATGACGGTTTTTACAACGGTCTTAACTTTCACCGTGTCATCCCCGGCTTTATGGCGCAAGGCGGATGCCCGCACGGTAGCGGTACCGGCGGTCCGGGTTGGGCGATTCCGTGTGAAACGGCGCTTAATAAACACCGTCACGTTAAAGGCACCCTCTCTATGGCGCACGCCGGCCCCAACACCGGAGGCAGCCAGTTTTTTATCTGCTTTGTGCCGTGTCCGCACCTTGACGGTGTGCACACCGTATTTGGCGGCATCGAAGAGGATGATGCCGACTCTATGGCAGTGCTTGACAGTATTGAAGGTCAAGACACCATTGAGAGCGTAGAGATTTTAGCGGAACGCTAATGTTAGTCCACATCTGCTGTAGCGTTGATTCGCACTTCTTTTTAGAAAAACTGCAAGCAGATTACCCCAACGAGAAGCTCACGGGCTTCTTTTACGACCCCAATATCCACCCTTACTCCGAATATCGATTGCGTCTTTTAGATGTAAAACGGAGCTGCAAAAAACTCGGCATTGAACTGATTGAAGGCGCGTACGATTATCACAACTGGCTTGATGCCGTACGCGGTTTGGAAAAAGAGCCGGAAAAAGGCGAACGCTGTGCCGTCTGTTTTGATAAACGCTTTGAAGTAAGTGCGTATAAAGCGCTTGAACTCGGCGAGGCATCTTTTACAACAACACTTTTGGTAAGCCCACTCAAATCGCAACAGCAACTCAAAAAAAGCGGCGATATTTTTGAAGCCGATCACGGGATACAGTTTATTGCCCCCGATTACCGAAGCGGCGGCGGCACGCAAGATCAATCGCGTGTCACCAAAGCGCAACAGCTTTACCGCCAAGACTACTGCGGCTGCCTTTTTGGCCTCTCGCAACAGCGTGACAAACAAGAGCGCATTATGGATGAGATGTTTTCTCCTATCGACAAAAGAGTGCTACCCGGCTCCATAGATGCACGTCTAAAACTTTATGAAGAACGTCTCAAACTTGACGAAGAAGCGCGTCGCTACAGCATCGTAAAAGAGAAGTTTCTCAATTACCGGCAGTTTACATGTAAGATAACAATCGGCGAAAATGTCATTGCATCCCATGCGCTTGCCTACTCCACCCTCACCAAAAAACATGCCAAAGGGCGCATCGAGATGCTCCATAACGATGTGTACTACATGAACCGTAATGATATCCGCCTCATTACCCTTGAAACCTACAACCATCTGGCACAAACATCGTACTTACATGTAAAGGATCTTATTTTTAACGTTCCCTCTTTTGAGACGGAGTTATATGTAAGACAAACGCTCATCAAAACATCTTACGACCTCACACCCATCTTTGTCGTTGATGCGATTCCCGAAGCTACCTTTAGCGTTCACCTCGATACCATCACCTACGAAGACACGCAAGAGAGATTTGTTCTTATTGAAGATTGAGCGACGGATGTCAAACGTCGTCTTTAAGAAGGTGTTGCACTTATGCTTTAAATCGGGTTTATAAAAAATAAAAGAACTTTTTAATGTATTTTATAATATCATTTAACAGTAGGAAAGATTACTTGCTCTAAAAGTGGGAAGTGGCAAATGAGATGTGTTTTTTTAAGAGAAACATCCATGACACGGTTTCATACTATCGTTTTTAACAGAACTTTTTGGCTTGCAGACATTATAAGCTCTTGCTTGTATACTTTTAACGCCGATGAAATGGACACGTTGGCAGGCATAACCAATACAATGCATCATTATGAAAAAGTCGCTACCGCTACTAAAAGCAATGCGCGCTATCAGTCTTATATTATTTCTGTATTTAAAGGTGCAGATTTACAAAAGCTTGGAATCAAAGATTTAGAAGAGGCGTTAAGCCTTGCTCTGGGTGTTGATATTGTCGTTGACAACGTCAATACCCGCACGATGGTCTTTCTGAGTTTTGAGATTCTTAGCGTCGTAACCTATGACAACCGTTCTCTTTCTCGTAATGGTGATGCGCCGCTCTGGTTCAAAAACTGGAATCTCGGTATTACGCTTGATTATAAGGAGTTTTATCTCAAAGCCCGCCACAACAGCTATACCCACGGCAGTGCTTATGGCATTAACTGGCTTTTGCCCGATAAAAACGACGGCTGGGGGCATAAAGCACGTCTTGGTCCCGATGGCACGGTATTCTCGGAGGGGCTTTATAGGCGGCATTATGCCAAACAGCGTACATACTATAGCTCGGAATTTATCAGGTATAGTGGTTGGGAGAATCACCGTTTCACCATTGGGCATCGCTATTTTAAAGAAGAGACCTATGATACCGTAACACAACTGACCAACTGGGCTATCGGTGTGGAGTTGGCCGATTACTCCGACACTATGCCGTTTTTCGATAAGGAGTTTTAAGATGAAAAAGTTCCTTTTGATCTCTTTGATATTAACAGGTACGCTTTTTGCCCATAGTTACAATGAGCTACTACTCCAAGCGCAAAGCAGTATTTTTCCCAAAATATTGCTTATGGATAAAAAACTGTACGACAAACTCGTTGACGGTAAAATCGTCTATACCATCGTTTGCGAAGAGCATGATTATGAGATGGCAAAAAAGCTGCGTAATATCATGAATGCGCAGTATCAAAACCGGCTTGGCGGTTATGATTTTGAGGTGAATATTCTGCTTTTTTCAGAGTTTACTTCAAACACTAAGGCAACGGCAATCTATGCACTTAACTCCGATACCCATATCGACAGAATTACCAATTTTGCCAAAACGTCGGGATACATGACCTTTTCGTATGATATCGTTAATCTTCAGCATGGGATTTTGCTATCGCTTATGGTAGAAAAATCAACCGTGCTCTATTTGAATAAACAGGGATTGCACACACACAATGTAGATTTTGTGAAATCGCTTTATCAAATTGTAAGGGTTGCGAATAACTGAGAGAACGCGAATAGCAAACTTTCATGTTTAATGGGAAATTACACTACACCTTGATGCAATCTGCTATGAAGACACCGAATAACGTTTGCTCCATAATCGAGAGTTAACTTCTTTTTAGATAAAATATCCAAATTTTCTCCACGAGAGGTATGTGTCACATATGATTATTGATGTTGTTGAAATCCAGAAAATCTTGCCACACCGTTACCCTTTTTTACTCATAGACCGTGTTACGGATATTGTCAAAAACGAATCGCTGATAGGCTATAAAAACGTCTCGATTAGCGAAAACGTTTTTCAGGGCCACTTTCCGGGTCATCCTATCTATCCTGGGGTGATGATACTTGAGGGCATGGCGCAAGCCGGCGGCATTTTGGCGTTTAAAAGTATGGACATATCAGAAGAGGAGATTGCCGATAAAGTGGTCTATTTTATGAGTATCGACAAAGCCAAATTTCGCAATCCCGTTCGCCCCGGCGACAAACTGGAGTACCGTGTACATGTAATGAAACACAAAGGGAGCATCTGGATGCTCAAAGGCGAAGCGTATGTTGACGATGCTCTGGTTTCAGAAGCGGAACTCAAAGCTATGATTGTGGACAAATAAGCATGATCTCTCCACTGGCCATCATCGAAGAGGGCGCTAGCATCGGCGAAAATGTCGAAATCGGGCCGTACTGTTTTATCTCTAGTGAAGCGATTATCGGCGAAGGCACTACGATTGCTCAGGGCAGTTGCATTTACGGCAAAACCACCATCGGTAAACACAATCAGATCTTTTCACATGCCGTTTTAGGTTCGATTCCACAGGATCTCAAATACAACGGTGAAGAGGTCGAACTCATTATCGGCGATCACAATAAAATCCGTGAATTTACCCTCTTTAACCCCGGAACCAAAGGCGGCGGCGGTAAAACCATCATCGGTTCGCACAACCTTTTCATGGGTTATGTGCATATCGGCCACGACGTCATTATCGGCAACCACTGCATTTTGGCCAATGCCGCTACACTGGCCGGTCATGTCGAGATGGGTGATTATGCCGTTATCGGCGGCATGACACCGATTCATCAATTTGTGCATATCGGCAGTTATGCAATGATCGGCGGGGCTTCAGCGGTAGCTCAAGATATTCCACCGTACTGTCTTGCCGAAGGAAACCGCGTTAATCTGCGGGGACTCAATCTTACCGGACTGCGCCGTAATATTGAACGCGACGATATCGATGCACTCAAAAGTGCCTACCGCGACCTCTTTGAATCGGGTCAACCTCTTAAAGAGACGGCACTTGCTCTGGTAGAAGAGAGTAAAAATCATCATGTGCAAAACCTTTGCAGTTTTGTACTCAAAACCAAACGCGGCATCCCTTTTGAAAGGAAACAATCATGATCCACAGAACCTGTAGTTTTTGTGAGGCACACGAAAGCGAAGAGAACCCGCTTATTGCCGGAAACGGTGTCTACATCTGTAAAAACTGCGTCTTTTCGGCGTATAAAATTATGTTTGGAGACTCCGAACAAGAAAACGAAAATCATTTTGATATCGAAACCGAACTGATGACACCGCGAGAGCTTAATGACTTTTTGGGCGATTATGTCATTGGTCAGCAACGTGCGCGCAAACTGCTCTCTGTAGCCGTTTACAACCATTACAAGCGTATATTTAAAAGCGAAACCATTGAAGAGGACGACACCGAAATTGCTAAATCAAACGTCTTGCTTATCGGGCCAACAGGTAGCGGAAAAACGTTAATGGCACAAACCATTGCACGCGTACTTAACGTACCGCTTGCCATTGCCGATGCTACTAGCCTCACCGAAGCGGGATATGTGGGCGAAGATGTGGAAAATATCTTAACCAAACTGCTTCAAGCCGCTGATGGCGATATCGAAAAGGCACAACAAGGTATTGTCTTTATTGATGAGATCGACAAAATATCACGCATGAGCGAAAACCGCTCTATTACCCGTGATGTTTCAGGCGAAGGCGTACAACAAGCGTTGCTTAAAATCATCGAAGGTGCTAGCGTCAATATTCCGCCAAAAGGCGGGAGGAAACACCCCAATCAGGACTTTATTCAGCTTGACACGTCGGGAATTCTTTTTATCTGCGGCGGAGCATTTGACGGTTTAAGCGATATATTGGAGAAAAAACAGGGCAAAAATATTCTCGGCTTTGGGCATGAGAAAAAGAGTAAAGATGAGAAAAAAGCGACTTTTGACATGGTGGAACCCGATGATCTGGTCAGCTACGGGCTGATTCCCGAACTCATTGGCCGTTTGCCTATTATTGCCTCACTCAATGAGATCAGCGAAGAGGATATGGTGCATATTCTCAAAGAGCCTAAAAACTCGCTTATCCGCCAATACACCAAACTTTTTGCCATCGACGATGTGCTTTTAACCTTTGAAGATGATGCCCTTAAAGCCATCGCTCATAAAGCGATTGAGCGTAAAACCGGAGCGCGGGGATTGCGCGCTATTTTAGAAGAAAAAATGATTGACATCATGTATGAATTGCCCGAGTATAGCGGATATGAAGTCGTGATTACACCTGAGGTCATCACCGAAGGCGACAAGCCCATGTATATTAAAAACAGTAATAAAAAAATTGCATAACTTAGGAGAGCGCACATGATCTTTAACAAACTTATCGGCCTCTTTTCCAATGACCTCTCCATCGACCTTGGCACTGCCAATACGCTCGTTATTGCCAAAGGACAGGGCATTGTAATCAACGAACCTTCGGTCGTTGCCGTTAAAACCGAACGTTTTGGGCAACAGCGTGTTTTGGCCGTAGGGCACGAAGCCAAAGAGATGGTGGGTAAAACCCCCGGCAATATCAAAGCAATCCGCCCCATGAAAGACGGCGTTATCGCCGACTTTGACATGACGGAAAAGATGATTCGTAAATTTATCGAAAAAGCCCACGGTCGCACGGCACTGATTAGCCCGCGCATTATCATCTGTGTACCCTATGGCCTCACTCAAGTGGAACGTAAAGCCGTTCGTGAATCGGCACTCTCCGCCGGCGCACGCGAAGTCTTTTTGATCGAAGAACCGATGGCCGCAGCGATTGGAGCCGGTGTCGATATTCGTGAACCGCAAGGCCACCTTGTGGTGGATATCGGCGGAGGTACCACAGAGATCGGCGTGGTCTCACTCGGCGGTCTGGTCATCTCCAAATCGATCCGTACCGCAGGTGACAAAATTGATATGGCCATCAGCAACTATGTCCGTAAGAAATACAACCTGCTTATCGGCGACCGTGTCTCTGAAGAGATCAAAATCAATATCGGAACCGCTATGCCGCTTGAAACCGAGCTTACCATGACGGTCAATGGACGCGATCAGGTAGAGGGGCTGTTAAGTTCGGTGGAACTCACCAGCGAAGATGCCCGCGAAGCGATGCGTGAACCGCTTAAAGAGATTGCCGAAGCGCTTCGTGATGTGTTAGAGATGATGCCGCCCGAACTTGCCGGAGATATCGTTAACCACGGTATTATCCTTACCGGTGGCGGCGCATTGATTCGCCAACTCGACAAATTTCTCTCTGAAATTGTGAAAATCCCCGTTTTTGTAGCCGATGAACCGCTACTCGCCGTAGCCAAAGGTACCGGTCAGGCACTTGAAGAGATAGACCTGCTCCAAGAACTCTTTGAAAATGAGTAAAGAGCAGTTTGTCTCACTAATACTTTTTGTGGGCCTTTTTATTGGGGCTCTTTACTACACCAACACCCTTCAAAAACCGCTTCTTTACCTTTCAGACAGTGTCAAAACTATCTATCTTGATACGTCAGAATATATTGGCCATACGATTGAGGAGCATTTTAATCAGCGAAAGACGATTATTGCGCAACGCAAACAGCTTGAGAAGTACAAAAAATCGCATCTTCTGGCACTGCAATTTGCCAGTGAACTCAACAGTTTTTTTGATGAGTTTAACAGCTCTATCAAGCTCAAGCCCGAAGTGACGCTTGTACGTACACTCTCTTACGCCAAATTTGGAGATCACCACAAACTTTGGCTCGATTTTAAAGAGTTTAACAGCTCAAAGGTTTATGGCTTAACCCATGAAGGCTTTGCCGCCGGAATTGTGGTGTCACGCAATGAACGCCCCCTTGCGATGCTTAACGGCGACCGAAAAAGCGCTTACTCGGTTTATGTAGGAGACGAAGCCGCACCGGGAATTGTGCACGGTAACGGTATCGACCGACTTATTGTCGAGTACATTCCGACATGGAAGCATGTCAATAAAGGCGATGAAGTCATTACCTCCGGTCTGGATGAACTCTTTTTTAAAGGCATGAAAGTCGGTATCGTGGAATCCATTGAACACTCACAAGGCTATCTGACGGCTATCGTTCAGCCCTATTTCAATGCCACCGATGCCCGCTATTTTCACGTTATCAAAGCCGTACATTGAGAACAATTTTTGTTTTAGCCTTCTTATGCATTTTAAGTCTTGCCGATACTAAAATTTCTGTCGGCATGGGGTCGTATATCCAGAGTCAACCTTATAAAAAAGCCGATCCTCTCATTTTGCCCTCTCCAGTTGTTTTTTTGGAGTCTAAACCTTTTTATATCCGCTGGTCACAACTTGGGGTCTATTTTATGGGCGGTGAGAACTGGGGTGCATCGCTTATTGCCCAACCACGTCCCTACGGTTATGAAGCACACAATTCGGCACAACTTCGCGGCATGGCAGAGCGTAAATCAAGCTGGGAAGGCGGCATATCATTTGCGGCCAAAAACGATTATGCTTATGTGCAAATCGCGTATCTGCATGACCTGCTCGATAACTCAAACGGCTCACTGGTTCGCGGTGAACTCGGCACCAAACAACATCTGGGAAAATGGACCTTTGTGCCTTCATTACTGTTGTTGCACTTTTCACAATCATTCAATAACTACTACTATGGCGTCACACAAGATGAAGCCACTTTAAGTCGCTCCTACTATAAAGCCCAAGCCGGTCTGAATATTGCGCTACAGAGCTATATCGATTATGAATTTGCTCCCAAGTGGCACCTCTTTTCCAATCTTCGTATCGATATTTTAAACGACGCTATTACCGATAGCCCCATTGTCAATGATCGTTACATGTACTCGGGTTTAGTGTCGCTTTTGTACGACTTTAATTTTTAACTGACCTTAGCGCTTGCAAACGTTTGAGCTTCATCAATACGTGCTTGCCACACTTTTTATGATTGTAAGAATCACAGGCGGCGCCAATAATGTCGCAAGGTAAATGCTAAACAGTAAAAGCGCCATCGCTACATGTAAAGGACGCGTCAAACGGTACGCCAACAGATGTTGCGCAATCGCAAATTTTTTGGTAAATGCAATATTGTGGTATTTTGAGCGTTTAAAAAATTGAAAAATCTGCTCAAGGTAGTGCGCCTCATTTTCGGGCATTTGAGGTTTTGAAGCAAAAAAAGCGCGCCGAAACAGTGCCTGAAGCGAACTGTTGTAGGCAATCCACAGCACCAAAGCCGCAATCAACCAAAACATTCCTCCCAGTGCCACGGCCAGTACCAGTACAAACAAACCGCTAAAAATCATAAAAAATACTTGCAAAAGGGGGCGACGGAAAAAAAGCAGTTGGTGCACAATTTGTCCACCATCAAGCGGCATAATCGGAAGCAGATTAAAGAGATTGATAAAAAGCAACATCGAAGCCAGTTCATGCAACCACTGCGGACTTTGTGCCGGATGATACATGTAAAGCAGTACCCCAAGCACAATACCCGGCAGCGGTCCCATAATGAGTACTATAAAACTTTTGTATATGCTATATTGCGGCTGTCCGGATGTGGCAACTGCTCCTAAAAAAGGTAAAAACAAAACTTGCAACTCTTTATAGCCCAGCAGGTACATCGCCAAAATATGCCCGCCTTCATGCAATAATAATACGCCAATAAGTATCAGCGCCACTTGCCATGAAATTGCCAACCCCAATGCGAGGGTAAAAAGCGCTAGTGAACCGACAAAGAGTGCTCTCTTTTTTCGTTTTTCAACCGCTGATTGCGAGGCAGCTTTGAGCTGATGGTACATCGTGATATCACGTGTCACGCTTGGTGTAGTGCTTTGCGTAGACGTTGTTACTTTTGGGCGTTTGACTTTGCGCTCACCGACAAAAACTCTAAACATCGCATTAATGGCTCCCCTAAATGTGTAGGCACTATATCCATCCTCATGAAGCACCATATCTTTGTGTGCCACAAAATATTTCACGCGGCGATTGACATCTTCAATCTCTTCACGCTCATACGCTTCTGCATCAAGGTGTAGCGGAGTTTTTGTATAGCTTTTTTGCACGTCAAGATGGTGTTCAAACACCTTGTTCCAGTCATTGCTGTAAATATCTTCGATGCGAACCTTGCCATATGCTTCGGGAATAAAATGCCTGTAATTATTGGTAGTCACCACATATTCATCGCTTGCAAAAACCGTTTTAAATGCAATGTCGTATCCGGATCTATTTTTATACAAAGTAGTCGTTGTCACTGTGGAATAACAGTAATGTTCGGGATGAAAAAATACATACTGCCACAACACAATCTCGCAACCATTGACCTGCATCACTACTTTTTGACAATGCTCTTTTTCAAAACCAAACGAATAGAGCAGTTTTTTTGGGTTCTCAAAGAGTTCTACAACATCTTCGGGAAGATCGCTTTGCTCGCAAATCGCAATCGTATCAACTCTATATTTCAGTGTCCAATACGCTTTAAAATAGATGATTAGCAGCGTCGATACAATTGCAATAAACGCCCAAATGAACATTTCCATATCACACCTTTTAAACATTTCTAGTATCCAAAGAAAATATAGTATCTTCCCTACTTGAAAATACCCTTACATGTAAGCCGTTGCGTTACCGTTTTTTAAGTGCGAATTGCCTATAATCATGCAATTTTTATACGGGAGCAGGTATGCCAAAACGCGACGATATCAACACCATTTTACTGATTGGTTCGGGACCGATTGTTATCGGGCAGGCGTGTGAATTTGACTACTCCGGCACTCAAGCCGTTAAAACGCTCAAAGAGTTGGGATACCGCGTTGTTTTAATCAACTCCAACCCCGCTACTATCATGACTGACCCCGAGTTTGCCGACCGTACTTACGTAGAACCGATCAAACCCGAAGTGATTGCACAGATTATCAAAGATGAAAACGTCGATGCCATTTTGCCGACTATGGGCGGCCAAACGGCACTTAATGCTGCAATGAGTATGTATGAACAAGGGATGCTTGATAATGTCACATTTCTAGGTGCCAATCCCGAGGCAATCAAAAAAGGCGAAGATCGCCAAGCTTTTAAAGAAGCGATGATTAAAATCGGGATGGACCTGCCCCACTCGCGTTATGCCTACAATATGGATGAGGCGCTCGCTGCCGCAGAAGAGATCGGATTTCCCATTATTATCCGCGCGTCATTTACCCTTGCCGGAGGCGGTTCGGGCGTAGCTTACAACATCGACGAGTTTAAAATGCTTGCCCAGCGCGGCCTAGATGAATCGCCCATCAACGAGATCTTAATCGAAGAGTCGCTTTTAGGATGGAAAGAGTATGAGATGGAGGTCATCCGCGACCGCGCGGACAACTGCATTATCGTCTGTTCCATTGAGAACTTTGACCCGATGGGCGTGCATACCGGCGACTCTATTACCATTGCTCCCGCACTGACGCTTACCGATAAAGAGTATCAGCGTATGCGTGACGCTTCGTTTGCTATTTTACGAGAAATCGGTGTCGATACCGGAGGAAGTAACGTCCAGTTTTCGGTTGATCCCAAAACGGGACGCATGATTGTTATCGAGATGAATCCGCGCGTTTCACGCTCTTCGGCGCTTGCGTCTAAAGCTACGGGCTATCCAATTGCCAAAGTCGCCACGCTGCTAGCCGTTGGTTTTACCCTTGATGAGATTGAAAACGACATCACCGGAACCCCTGCGGCGTTTGAGCCGGTGATTGACTACATTGTCACCAAACTGCCGCGCTTTACTTTTGAGAAATTTCCCGAAGCGGAATCCACACTCACCACGGGCATGAAATCGGTCGGCGAAGCGATGGCGATTGGGCGCACCTTTAAAGAGTCGATGCAAAAAGCGCTCTGCTCGCTTGAAACGGGTCTTAGCGGATTTGATGCGATGCTGGGTGATGAGGAGCTTATCCGCCATGAGATCCGCCGCCCCAATGCCGAACGTATGCTTTATGTGGCTGAGGGATTTCGCCGTGGTATGAGCATTGAAGATATTTTTGCGCTCTGCAAGATCGACCCGTGGTTTTTATATCAGATTGAGGAGCTTGTGGCATTTGAGAAGAGCATCGATATGGATATTCTCAACGATGAAACCCGTCTGCGTCTCGCTAAAACGTATGGATTCTCCGATAAGAAAATTGCGCAGTGTATTGGCAATATTAGCGAAAACGATATCTATACCGCCCGAAAACGCCTTGGCATTTCGCTTGAATACAACGAAGTCGATACCTGTGCCGCGGAGTTTGAAGCGTTAACACCGTATCTCTACTCCACCACCAATATCACCAAAGGCTTACATGTAAGCAATCGTGTTAGCGAGAAACGCAAGGTGATGATTCTCGGCGGCGGGCCGAATCGCATCGGTCAGGGCATTGAGTTTGATTACTGCTGTGTCCACGCGGCGTTCGCGCTTAAAGAGATGGGCATCGAGACCATTATGTACAACTGTAACCCCGAAACCGTCTCAACCGATTACGATACCTCCGACGTGCTCTATTTTGAACCCATCGATTTTGAGCATGTACGTGAAGTGATTGCGTATGAAGACCCTGATGGCATTATTGTGCACTTTGGCGGCCAGACTCCGCTTAAACTTGCCAACCCGCTGACGGCCATCGGTGCCAAAATTGCCGGAACGCCGGCGAAAGTGATTGACTTGGCTGAAGATAGAGAGAAGTTCTCTGCTTTTGTCAACGAACACAACCTGCGCCAACCCGAAAACGGCATCGCCACCAATAAAGAGCAAGCCGTCAATGTTGCCACGTCACTGGGCTATCCCGTATTAGTGCGCCCCTCGTTTGTTTTGGGTGGACGTGCCATGCGTATTGTCTATAACGAATCCGAACTGCGTCAATATATGGACGAAGCGGTATCGGTTAGCAACGACGCTCCGGTACTGGTGGATAAATTTCTCGATCAGGCCGTTGAGCTTGACGTGGATGCCATTTGTGACGGCAAGGAAGTCTATATCGGTTCGGTTATGCAGCACATTGAAGAGGCGGGCATTCACTCAGGGGATAGTGCCTGTTCCCTTCCTCCGGTTAACCTTACCGAGGCACTTAAAAAAGAGGTTGAGACACAGACCAAAACCATTGCAATGGGTCTTGGCGTTATTGGCCTACTTAACATCCAATATGCCATTTATCAAAACGAGATCTATCTTATTGAGGTCAATCCGCGTGCATCGCGTACCGTGCCGTTTGTCTCCAAAGCCACGGGAATCCCACTGGCTAAAGTGGCCACACGCGTAATGATGGGCGACACGCTTGAGAGCGCGCTGAAATTTTACGACCGCCACAACATTGTACATGCTGATAACGGCGTCCTTAAACCGCGTCTTGGAAAGCACGTAGCCATTAAAGAGGCGGTCTTTCCGTTTAACAAACTCTACGGCGCCGATCTGGTGCTCTCGCCTGAGATGAAATCAACCGGTGAAGTGATGGGGATTAGCGAATCGTTTGGCATCAGTTTTGCCAAAAGCCAGATGGCGGCGGGCAATAACATTCCCACAGGGGGCACCTGTTTTCTCTCCTTCATTGAGATGGATAAAGCGCAAGGTATAGAGATCGCCAGAGGCTTACATGAACACGGCCTTAAGCTTGTTGCAACGCTGGGAACACACAAAAGTATCGAAGCAGCAGGCATCCCCTGTGAACCGGTGCTTAAAATCTCCGAAGGTCGTCCCAATATTGAAGATGTGATGAAAAACGGCGAAATCGCCATGGCAATCAACACCTCTGATAACAACACCGCCAAAAAAGATGCCGAAGTAATCCGCCAGATTGTACTTCGTATGAACATCCCCTACTTTACAACGCTTAGCGCCGCACGTGCCGCTATCGATGCGCTCTCGCAGATGCACAACGATGCGTGGAACCACCCTAAAGCACTTCAAGATTTTTTGAGTAGGTAAATGCGAAACGACGCACTCTATCTCGTTCAAACCGACACGACGGTTGGTTTTCTTTCGGGTAACAGTGCCACACTTGCCGCAATCAAAACGCGTAGCCATAATAAACCGTTTTTAAAAGTTTATGCGTCTCTCAAGCAGTTTAAAGCCGATTACAAACGCGCTCCCAATCGTTATAAGAGTCTGTTGCGTCACGCTAAAAAGACAACCTTTGTGTGCAAAGACAAGGCATCCCGTATTGTCACATCAAAGCCGCATCACGATTTTGTGGGGCGTTTTGAAAGCTTATACTCTACATCGGCAAACCGTAGCGGCGCACCTTTTGATCTGCAATTCGCTTTAGAAAAAAGTGATATTATTGTGGAAGATGCACGGGGATTTTATGAGTTTTCCCCTTCACAAATTGTGCACCTTGGAGCGCAAAAAATGGAGCGTTTGCGATGATCCGGTTTACTCAGGCACTGCTTAGCGGTATCTTTTTTACGTTCATTCTCGATTTTCTTTTTATTCTCGCTATAAAACTGCACTACCTCGATTATTACGGTATTGCAGAGTTTTACAATGTGCTTTTTGCCGAACACCAGTCACTCCTCTATTTCTTGCCGTTAGTACTGCTCATAGGCTTCGTAACTACCTATCTTCAAAATATCCGCATTGCATTGATGGTGCTTGCGGTGGTGTTTGCCATAGACTTGAGTTTTTTCATCCCTTCGTTGGGAGAACGCGTCGGAGCCATGGTGCTTCAAAAGCCCGATGCACACTATAATGACGGCCGCTATATTTACAAAGGCACGCTCTACTATGAAGGTCGTGATCGTATCGTATTGTTTGATGACGAACTGCAAAAACTTATCACTCTGGAAAAAAAGGATTTAAAACCGTGAAGCATATTTCAACTATTGGTTCCGCCGCACTTTTAGGAAGTGTCGGCATCACTGTAATGAGCGTTCTTAGCGGCTGTTCTGCGCAACAAGAGGAGGCGGGCAATCGTTTTTTAGTGATTGAGCAGCTTGCAAACGGAAAATACGAAGTGGTTGAAGAAATGCCGACCGAGGGGCCAAACCGTGCTATTATCCGCGAACGTGACGAAAACGGCAATGTCACCGAACGCTTTATGAACGAAGAAGAGATGAAACGCTTGGCCGAACAGGAGTATGCCAAAATGCAAGCCGGTACCTCAGAGCTTAATGCCGCTCCGGGCACCGATGCCGGAATGGGACTTGCCGGAACCATCCTCGCCGTAGCAGCGGGTTCACTGCTGGGCAATATGATCGGCAATGCACTGATGAATAATTCCAATTTTCAAAAGCATAGTAATCGCGTTAATAAATCGGCATATCACCGTGCCAAAGTGTCAGGTACAAGCACTAAAAAGAGCTTCTTTGGTGATTCCAAAAAAGGAACCTCCACCACCAAAAGCACTTCCTACGGAGGTTAAACAGTGTTAATACTTCAAAATGTAACGCCCATTGATGATGCGGCGCTTGAAAAACTTGGATTCACTTGGCATACCGACAGCGACGGTACCAAATACGTTAGCGATCAGCTCTTACATGTAAGCTCCGAGGAGGCCGAAGCCTACTACGAAGCGGCCAACACACTTTATGATATGTACGTCGAGGCGGCCGAATATGTGATTGAGAACAATCTCTTTTTTGAACTCGGCATTCCGTTCAACCTTGTTGAGAGTATCAAAAAGAGCTGGGAAAATGACGTGCACTGGCATGTGTACGGCCGTTTTGATTTTAGCGGCGGTTTGAATGGAAACCCAATAAAACTCATTGAGTTTAATGCCGATACGCCTACGGGACTTTTCGAGACAGCCGTATTGCAGTGGGCACTACTGAAACACAACGACATGGACGAAGAGCGGCAATTTAATAATATCTATGATGCCATTGGCGATAACTTTAGACGGCTCATCACCCTCTTCGATGATCCCGAGGATTTTGAAAAGCATTATGATGGGTGGAAGATTCTCTTTTCAAGCGTTGAGGGCAACGACGAAGAGGAGACCACCACCAGATTGTTACGCCAAATTGCCACCGATGCAGGTTTTAACACGGGGTTTGAATTTTTACAAAACGTCCACTTTGACGATAACGGCATCCACGACGCGCACGACAACCCCTATGAGTACTGGTTTAAACTCTATCCGTGGGAAGATATCGGCACGGATGAACCGGAGCTGGCCGTACTGCTCAATGCAATCATGAACAATCAAAAAGCGATTATTCTCAACCCCGCTTACACCCTACTTTTTCAATCTAAAGGGATGATGAAAATTCTTTGCGATCTCTTCCCCGATTCGCCTTACCTGCTCAAAACCGATTTTGAGCCGCTTAATGGCGCCTATGTCGAAAAACGCTGTTTCGGACGCGAAGGTGCCAATACCAAGATTGTGGCCGCAGACGGTAGTGTGAGTGCAGAGTGTGACGGGCCGTACGGTAACTACAAACCCGTCTATCAGGAGTATTGCGAATTTATGAAAGATGCCCACGGCGAGCACTACCAAGCGGGAGTATTCTTTGCATATGAAGCGTGTGGACTCGGCTTTAGACGCGGCGGTAAGATCATGGACAATATGAGTAAATTTGTGGGGCATGTATTGGTGTAATACCTTCAGGGCACCTCTAAAAACCCCAGACGGATCTCAGAGGGAAGAAAAAAAGATGAGCTGGCGAAAAACCTTTTTTCAGTCGTAGCAAAAGCTACGGCGAGAAAAAGTTTTACGTCAGATCGCTTTTTTTATCCCTCCCATAGGGCATATCATAGAGTGCTGTACTCTGCGTTGCATAACTTTCATTGTAGCTATGGCTACACTGAAAAACATGCGTCTTGATTACAACGCTCTATGATATGCTGAGACCGTCTGGGGTTTTTAGAGGTGCCCTTTACATGTAAGCCTTAAATCTCCTCGGCCATCCACGCTTTTACGGCATCATTCATGGTTTCAAATCCTGAAACATGGCCTACAATATAGACTTCATCAAGTACATACACGCCGACGCTACCACCGGGCTCCAACACAAACAGCGCGTATTCATCGTCGCTTTTTTCATGAACCGAGAGAATCAACTGATTGTCAAAATAGTCCGATACTTGGGGTTGCACGTCGTATTCAACATCTAAAATCTTTTTGCCGTCGGTATGAAAACGTGTCATGCTTTTCCCTCTCCCAGCATAATAGCAATCCAGCGCGTGTTGGGCTGGGCATCAAATGCAATTTTAGCCATGATGGTTAGCGGAATCGAGAGTAACATCCCCACCGGTCCTAGCAACCAACCCCAAAAAATGAGTGAGAGAAATACCACCAGTGTCGAAAGCCCTAATCCTTTACCCATAATTTTAGGCTCAATCACCGAACCGACAACGGTGTTGATAATCACATATCCCGCTGCAATCTCAATAGCACTGACAAATCCAAGCTGTACAATTGCCAACAATACCGCAGGAACGGCGGCAATCAGTGAGCCGATATTGGGGATATAATTGAGGAAAAAGGCAAGCACACCCCAAAGCACGGCGTAATCTGCACCAAAAAGCGTAAGCATTAGCCAGACCAAACCTCCGGTAAGCAGTGACACAAAGGTCTTTAGCACCATGTAGTGCTTAATCTTATCGATGATGACATCGAGGTGTTTTACGGTATCTTTTTCGCCATCGGCCTCATCGATCTTTTCAGCCAATTGAGTTGATTCCAATAGCATAAAGACAACGGTAAGCAAAATCACAAAACCGTTAGTGAGCATTCCGCCTAAGCTTTTTAGCCCTCCGGCGGCAAACTGCATTATCTTTTGCGTATCAAAAATCGTGGCAAGCTCATCTTTGGGCACTTCAATGCCATAGTTTTCAAGCGAAGTGTTTAGTGTCATAAACTGTTCATGCAGGCGTTGTTCGTAAAAGGCAATATTGCTATTAAAATCGTGCACCGATGAGCCGATGAGCATACCGATAAGTCCTATCACAAAGACAATTAGCACCATAACTAGTGTCAATGACACCCCCTCATGAATGCCTTTGTCGTTTAGCCAGCCAAACAGCGGTGCAAAAATAATGGCAATGAATATAGAGAGTAAAAATGGTTCTACAATCACGGCCGCGGCTTTGATTCCGGCTAACACGACTACGACGGCGGCCATAGTGATAAAGATTAGTGATATGTTATGCTCTTTGTTCATCATGAGCGTATCTTATCATAAAAGCGTTAGCGCTGAATCTCTTTTTGGTTAAGTCGCTGTTGCAGATAGTTTGAGATATTCATAAGTGATAGCGTTACTAAAAAAATCATAAGTCCGGGGAAAAAACCTACCCACCATGCGATATCAAGTACCTCTTTGCTACCGCTTAAAATCGTACCCCAGCTCATTTGTGGGGCAACAATGCCAAGTCCCAGAAAGCTCAAACCCGATTCGGCCAAAATTGCACCTCCCACTCCAAACGTAAAACTCACTAAAAAAATCGGAGCTAAAAGCGGTGCATAGTATTTGAGTAAAATTTTTAAGCGGCTCACGCCGGCTATATCGAGAATTTTGATAAACGGTTTTTGACCAATGGCAAAACTTTCGGAGCGAATCAAACGTGCCGTCGTCATCCATCCGGTAACGGAGATAATAAATATTAGCACCCACACTGAAGCGTTTACATAACTTACCAGTGCCAACAGCAAAAAAAAGGTAGGAAAGGTCAAAAATAGATCTACCGCGAGCACAAAAACTTTGTCGGCACGACCTCGAAAATAGCCTGCCGAAGCACCTAAAATTAACCCAATAAACGAAGCAATTAGCGCACTCCCTACGCCAATAATCAATGAAACTTTTCCGCCACTGATAATGCGTGCCAGAATATCGCGTCCCAAACGATCGGTACCGCACAGATGCTCTAGCGAAGGAGGCAATAATATACTGCTGGGGTCAAAGTAGAATGCAGAGACACTATACAAAAGATCACCTACAAATGAGAGCAAAAAGACACCAACAAGTATGGCAATACTAAAAACCGGAGCGCGCATTACCTACTGTTTGATACCTAGAAGCGTGTTCATCATTTGATCAACGGTGCTAATCACTTTAGCCGCAGCACCATAAGAGGTTTGATAGCGAATCAGGTTCGTTAACTCTTCGTCAATACTCACTTTAGAAACCGACTGATACTCCATCTCTATAGCCGCGTACTGCGCGTTTATGGATTCATTGCGAACAATTTCACTATTGGTTTCGCTACCAACACGTGTTACAAGAGAGTCATAAAACCCATAAACGGTATCGGTATAAACATTTTGTTCATCATAAAAGTTGAGATCGCGGTACTGCATGTTAACCATCTGTGTAGCAACTTGATTATCCCCATCTAAAGGAACTGTTCCGGCGGAAATTTGCGAGGGATCTCTTTGAAATGCATTGCTCAGCGCGATGCTTTTCGCATCGATCCCATCAAAAAAGCGACTCATACCCATAGCACCTGCAAAGTTGGTAGGCGTATCTTCACTATCAACAATTGCAAAAGTATAACCCTCAGACTTATAATTGCCTTGGAGTGAAAAGCTCAAAACACCGCCCGTAAAATTGGGCGTAATAAAATCATCAATATCATTAATAGCGTTAGAGTCGGCATTGTCATCACTATTGGCTTCCATCTGACCGATAATCGTATTAAGATTCGCCGTACCGTTGACTCCCATTGCGGTTGCACCGTCAATGGTAATTGTTCGCGATGCCACCGCATTCCCATCAACATCATACACCACCACATCAAATGAGCCCTCGCTAAAGTTGCTATTGGTATTAACAAGCTCAACGGTATCATTAAAACTTACTGTGTTAGAGTCCATGAAAGAGGTGGCACTTTTCGCATAGATATTATTGGTGTTTTCAATCAGGCCATTAGCCAGTGCATCAAGAAATTCAACACTATCTTGTAGTATTCCATTTTCAGGCTCATTAGTAATGGAGTTTAATTCCGTGCCACGCTGATCAATAATAGCACCGATTTTTCCGCCTAATCTTTCCGACTCCACAGCGAGTTTTACGTTATCTTGACGCAGATAATACAAATCGTGAAAACCGTGTGCATTTTGCTCATTGGTTATACCAATGGGATGGAATGTACCGCCATCCACCAGATTATATCCGGCAACTTGCACGTTATAATAGCCCTGTTCTTCTGAAATAGAGCCATCTACGGGTGTATTACTTTTATTAGCGCTTTGCAGTGCATCGCCGCCAATGAGTTTGGCCAGACTCTGTTCTAACAAGCCTCTACGATCACGCAGATCGTTAGCATTATCAAGGTCTACACTCTCTATTTCGGAAATTCGCAGATTTAACGAGGCGATCTCTTCTCCGATACGATTGACCTCATCCACATACGCTACCAGTTTAGAATCGAGTGAACTTTGAAGCGTCGTAATCTGATCTCGGGTCTTCGATATCGTGTGGGAGAGTGTTTGGGTCTGCTGTGCCAATGCAATTTTTATGGCGTTATTATCAGGATTATCCGAAAATGACTGCCACAAATCAAAATAGCGTTCTAAATCGGCTTTAATTCCCACACCGTCAATATCAGGAAAATAGGTTGAAAGCTCTTCTAAGGTTTTTCGTTTAAAATCGGAGTTGGCTTTATCTTCACCGACATTGACATAGCGGTCAAATATAAACGAGTCAAAGACACGCGCAATTTCCGTGACTTGAGTACCGTTTCCGTATAAAAGCGTGCCGTCGGCACCTACAGGATACGCTGCAGAGGTGACCACGCGTTGACGGGTGTAGCCTTCCGTTTCGGCATTGGCGATATTATGTCCGGTAACATCGATCCCCACTTGGGCCGCGTTGAGACCACTATAACCGATATGCAGCGCATTAAACATTTTAAGCCCTCACTTTCAAAAAAGAGGCATCAGACGACGCCACTTTTTTATATCCTTGCATCTCTGTAGGTACGACCTGCTCAAGCAGTGCGTTATAAAACGATCCCACACTGGCAACCAACTTGGCATAACGCTGATTGGCTTCACGCAGGGCACGTAACTCTTTTTTGAGATTTTCAAGCTCCTGACGCTCTTCAGGCTCAAGCAGTTCCGCCACCCCCGTATCGGGATTGGCACTCATTTTTTTGGAAAGTTCATGATCTATCATCGCTTTTTTTGTCTCAAAACTTTTGAGGCGTTCCTCTTTCAAAGCCAAACGCTCAAACTGGTTTTCGTGTTGTGCTAGCTTGATATCTTCGATATCTCTGTTTGAAATCGCCACCAAATCTTTAAGATCCTTGAGCGCACTTTGAATGTGATGAGACAGCATCATAAACTCCTTTATCATTGTAACTGATGGCTTACATCAGTTCATCAGCAATCTTCTCAGCCAATGCTTGTAGATCGATACGGTATTCTCCTTTTTCGATCTCAGCCTTGATCTGCTCGATTTTGCTGGTGTCTCCCTGTTTGGAAACATTACTCGATTTTTGCGTGTTTTTTGTAGCTTCTTGATAGGTTGCATTGGCTACCGAACTGTTTACACCGGAAATCATTTTGAATCCTTATTGCCTCCCCGTTTTTCGGGGTTTTGTATATGTTTATGATGTCTACATATACCATCGGCAAAACACTTCAAAACTTTAACGTTTCTGCTCGCTCAAATAGTTGAACAGTAGCTCTGAAAATCCAAAACTTCCCGCGCTTGTACTTGCCAGTTCGTCGCGGTACATCGACTTGTATATCCGGTTGCCCGGATCCTTACTTCCAAAAAGCCCTTTATCATCCTCTTTCATGGCGTTATCAAGCATCATTTTGATGATAATCGCCTCGAATTGATCACTCTTTTCACGTAGCAGTTTCTCATCACGGATATTTTGCATATCCGGCGTGTCACTTGCCGCTTTTGAAAAGAGTGCCTGGGTTATGGCTCCATTCATTAGATTACCTCCAAATCAGCCGAGATTGCACCCGCGCTTTTGATCGCTTCAAGAATCGCAATAATATCTTTGGGCGTTGCGCCGAGTTTTTGGAGCGAACGGGTAATATTGGCCACTGTTGTCGTGCCTTTTTTAGTGTAAAGCTCGTTTTCATTAAGGCCGATCACCATATCTTCATCCACTTCCACACCGCCCTTGGGCTGAGGCAACTCCTCTTCAGAACGAATTTTAATTGTAATATCACCATGTGTAATAACAATCGGTTTCACCTCAATATCGATTCCCGATACTACGGTGCCCGTACGTTCGTTCACCACAATGCGCTGTTTGGGTTCATACGAAATTTCAGTATTTTGAATCTCGGCCAAAAACTCAATCATGGAACAGTTTTCAGGACGTTTGAGGCGAATCGTTCGCGGATCGATTGCTACGGCAAGTTGCGTTGCGTAGCGCTCGTTTACCGCATTTTGCACCGCAATGGCGTTGTTAAAACTCGACTCTTTGAGCGAAAGCGTAATATACTCTTGATGATACAGATCATGAATGATTTCACGCTCGATCACGCCACCGCCAAAGACCATGCCTGCCGTAGCGTGCGATTCGCTTCCGCTACCGCGCGAGTTTTTACCGCCGATACTCACCGGACCTTGCCCCAAAGCGTAGATTTTGCCATCCACCCCTTTAAGCGGTGTCATCAAAAGCGTGCCGCCTTCTAGCGATTTAGCATCACCGATAGATGAGACCGTAATGTCGATTTTATCGCCCTGACGTGCAAACGGCCCTAGATTTGCCGTTACCACAACGGCTGCAACGTTTTTAGACTTAATTGCCGAAGGTTGCATATCGATATTCATCGCTTTGAGCATATTGGCGATGGATTGCAGTGTAAACGCCGATGTCGTACCGTCGCCCGTTTTTTTAAGCCCCACAACAAGTGAGTAGCCGATAAGCTGATTATCACGCACGCCGACCACGTTAGCGACATCGGTAATCTTTGTCGCCTGTAGCGCAATAAAGCACAAAAGAAGTAACGTAATTGTCTTCATTTACCATTCCTTAACACAAGAAAAGCAAATGGTGTTCCAAGGGTTTACATGTAAGGCTTACATGTAATACGAAAGTGAGGTTTTCCCAAATTTTTTGCGTTTATGCAAACGGTAGCCGCCAATCTGATCTTCAAGCTTCAGCGTGCTCATGTGCTCAATCGTAATCAATCTGACAATATCGTGCGGCAGTGCGGCAATCAAGGCCAGCGTTTGATCGTAAATGGCCTCCATGCCCTCGCGGTACGAAAACGGCGGATCGATAAAAATGTAAGCCTTTTCGCCTCTGCTTACAAGCTCTTTGCTTACATGTAAGATATTAGCAAAAGTATCGCCGCGGATAATTTCGCATTTTGTGGGGTCGGTGCGGCCGATATTGCGCTCTAACACTTTAAGCGCTTTGCCGTCTTTTTCCATAAAGATCACTTTTTTTGCCCCACGGCTAAGCGCCTCAAGCCCCACCGAACCGCTACCTGAGAACAGCTCCATAAAAACGGCATCGACAATATCAAACTGCAAGGTATTAAAAAACGACTCCAGTACGATGCCCTTAGAACTTCGCGTCGTCTCTTTGGAAGGGAGTTCGATCAGTTTGCCCTTATACTTCCCTGCAATAATGGTTTTACTAAACGGCTTACGACTCATAAAACGCCCGAACGGCACTAAGAATATTGCGCTGGTACTCTTGTGTTAACGCACTGATTCGGCGCTCTAATATAGCAAAGTCACGTCCCTCTTCTGCGCTTTCTTCGCCATCGTGTTCTTCGATAATATGCTCCAAATTTTGCGTTACATGTAACTCATCCAGCCGCTTTTCAAGCGCCAAAAAAAGCTGCGATTTTGAAAACGGTTTTTGAATATCACCCTCGCACTTATGCGAACCGACTATCAGTGCAGGTTTGCCATCATCCACCGGCATATCACGTACTACGATATCACAATGCTTAAGCGTTCCGAGATGGTTGGATAAAAAACGCTCAAGCGAACGCTGTAGTAGCGGTGACGCACACTGAATCGCAACTTTCATGGCAACCTTTCTTTTTCGATGCTGTTACTATAACGCATCTATGCTTTACATGTAACCGTGCTATAATCATCACAAAATTATGGGCACCACCAAAAACCCTAAACACGCTCAGAAGCCAATGGATATTAATGAGAAACAACTTTTTTGCTACGCTTTTGATACTCACATTTTTTATCGGGAATGACGCTTTAGCTACCGATACAAACGCTACGTACACGGATAAAGAAAAAACGCTGTTGGTAAAAGCGGCACGTATTGCAGAAAATTTGAGGCATAAAGCCCCCGTTAGCACACAGACGCAGATACCGCAAAAAGAGATTATCACGGAGGCGGAAGCATATGCAAGAGGCTATAATATTTTAAAAAGCAATGATAAAAATTCCGTTTTGGTATTTAAAGGTGACGTACATGTAAACGGCGATATCAACGCCGCATGGTATAAAGAGCAGTTAAAAGGAATGCAGTGGAAGAACCGGTTATATAGCGCGGTGATAGACGGCAATCTTGTGATCGGCGGGGCTTTGCTTGATGACGATAATGTCGTAGAGCTGGTCGTTACCAAAAATCTCACCTGCGATTACCTCTTTTCATATAACGGGCATATGCATATCGGCGGAGATGTCTATATAACCTACAGCGTCTATGGGCAATACAACAACGGTTATTTAGATATTTTGGGGGATCTGCACACCCCTTATGTTGTCGCGGGCGATCATGATATGCCAAGAGACTCGGCACAAGAGTTCATTTACATCGAAGCCTATGAAGGAATGGATTTTGAAAATGTCGGTATCGGAATGTCAAAAGGAAGCGGCTGGGGATGGGGATGGAACTATTTTGAACACCCCGAAAAGCTTCTGATTTCAGATATTCGTACCAAAGATGGCGAATTTTCCGAGAAAAAATTTCTTGCGCTTATCAAAGCCGGTAAGAATCCGTTTGTTGAGCTTGAGGACTAATAATCCTCACGCCTTGAGATATTTTTTCATCGTCAAATCAAGCTCTTCTTTATACCCCGAAAAGAGTTCTTGTAACGATTTATTGTTTTGATAACGCTCATAACGCTTTACAATAGATGCAATCAATCTGTTTTTCTCTTCTTGCGCAATTTTGAGTTTTTCATCGATCCATACAATAGACTTCTTGCAAAACGTCGCTTCAATCGCACAGTTGTCGCCAAATTTTTTCTGTTTTATTGCCTCTTCAAATATCAATATCTAGTCAGCCCTGAAAAAGCGAGCAGAGTCCTAAAAACAGGCATTTCAAAGCACTTTTCAAGTAAAATAAAGACCAAAAGAGACCAGTAAAGTAGCAACTTTCTGGTCGAAACGGACGAAGATTTTGCTCCCTCATGTGCCA
>JBNKLA010000062.1:0-10775 GCA_050292115.1 Sulfurimonadaceae bacterium
ACCTTTTTACCGTAGCTACGGCTACGCTAAAAAGAACCTGCCTTGATCACACTGTGCTTTTAAGTGCTGAGTCTATCTGGGAGTTTTGCAAGAAGTCTAATGTAAGATTCAAGCAACCGCTGTTCCAGTTATTCGCGATTGGTATAGACTAAAATAGCCGCCCCTATCAGCAAAACGGCAAACATCGCCATCCAGATAAACATATCCGCTCCGCCGGCACTCTCAACGAAGCCCATAAAACCCGTTTCGTTCTGTTCCATTTAGGCTCCTTTGATAAGGTAAATACCGGTTTCGTCAACGCGAATAAGATTCTTCTCGATCAGTTCGGTAAGTGTGCGTTTAAACGCTTTACGGCTCATTTGAAACGCCGCTTTGATACTTTCGGGGTCGCTTTTGTAGTTATACGGTAGCATCCCACCGTTTGATTTGAGTTGCGCTATAATTTTTTCTCGGTCATCAGAGGTGCGTTTGGCACCCACAAGCTGTAAAGAGCCATCGACCTGACCGTCGTTACGTAGCTGTTTAATATAGCCTTGTTTGGTATCGCCGATGGCAATAGGTTCAAAAATCTCATTGGCATACAGCATCCCCTCAAAACGGTTATTGACAATACATTTGTAGCCCATTGGCGTTTGGGCGATAATCAAAAAGGTTGCCGGATCATTGGTGCGGAGCTTTTTGGGCTGTTGAAGGTATTTGCTAATTTTTTCCACACCTACAAGCCGTTCGCTTCGCGCATCTTTCACTACACGCAAAAAGCGTTTTTCACCCACTTTCATGGGTGTTCTTTGGCGATTTTTAGGCACAAAAAGATCTTTAGGCAATCCCCAGTCCACAAAAGCACCAAAAGCCGTTACGTCCAGCACCTCAAAAAAACCAAACTCATCACGCAGTGCATAGGGGCGTTGTGTCGTTGCGACAAGGCGGTCTTCGGAGTCGGTGTAGATAAACACCTCCAGCACATCATCAAGCTGCATGTCATCATTAATATATTGGTTGGGCAAAAGTACATCACTGCCGTCTTCGGCCATAAGGTAGCATCCGGGTGCGGCAAAGCGGTCAATTCGTAAGCGATTGATTACGCCTAACTCTATCTGTTTATTGATCATAAACGCATTATAATAGGTTTTACATGTAAAACCCGTTATAATCGTTATCTTCTCGTGCACAAGGAAGCATATGGAATCTCAAAATGAGATCGAATCACTAAAGCGTCAACTACAGTTTTATAAATCGCGCTCCGATCTGGCGATCGAAGGCTCTGATGGCGGCTACTGGGACTGGGATATTCAAAATAACACGCTCTATAACGCGCCGCACTGGTTTGAGGTGGTGGGATGGAGCAAAGAGAGCCTGCCTGAGGGGTTGGCACGTTTTAAACGCGTTGTGCATCCTGATGACAAAGAGCGGGTTTTTGGCGCGATTGATGCGTACTTGAGTCACCGTAGTGAGCATTACCGCTGTGAGTTTTCAATTATCTGCGAAGACGGTAGCGTGCGCTACCTTTCAGATCGCGGTTCGGCGATTTTTGATGATGAAGGCAATGCCATACGCATGGCGGGGTTTGCCACGGATGTAACCGACGAAAAACTCAAGGGATTGATGGAACTACGCCAAAGCCGCCATGAGTTAGAGCGTGCGCACCGTAACCTCGAAGCGATATTTCAAATTCTACCGGGTCAGCTGTTTGTGAAAGATAAGGATTTTCGTTATATCGAAGTAAACGAAGCGTTTTTAAAAGTGGTCGGCAAGAGCCGTGACGCGGTGATTGGTAAAACGATTGAAGAGATATTCTCAACTGCTCCCGATCTGGCCATGCGCTACCGCGAAGCGGATGAAGACCTACTGCAAACGGGTTATCAAGGGTATGAGTCACAAATTCAGCTTCCTGATGGCAGTCGTATCGATGTGCTGATCAACAAAAGCATATTGCATGACGAACAAGGCGCATTTAACGGGATTGTCGGATTGGTAACCGACGTAAGCGCCATCAAAGATGCCGAGCGCAAAATGGAGCAGGCCTTTTTTAAAGCTGAAGAGGCCAACCGTTCCAAATCGCAATTTTTGGCCAATATGAGCCATGAGATTCGAACACCGATGAACGCTATTATCGGATTTTCCGAACTGCTTGAAAAGAGCGGTATGGGCGCTAAAGAGTATCATTACCTCCAAGCTATTAAGGGAAGCTCTAAAACGCTACTGACGCTGATTAATGATATTTTGGACCTCTCCAAAATTGAAGCGGGAAAGATGAATCTCAATTATCAACAAGTCGATATTGCCGAGATTATCAACGAGCTTCGCGATGTCTTTTCGATTGAAGCGGAGCGCAAAGGGATTGCCTTAGAGGTGGACGTGCAAGAGGGTCTGCCGCAGTGGCTCTATTTTGATGAAGTGCGTTTGCGTCAAATTTTGCTAAACGTCATCAACAACGCGCTGAAGTTTACCAAAGAGGGGTCTGTACGCATCGAAGTACGCTTTGAGCATCAGCTCAATGAAGCGATCATGCTGGATATTGCCGTGATAGACAGCGGAATCGGAATTGAAGAGCATCAGCAAAAGCGTGTTTTTAACCTTTTTGAGCAGCAAGACGGCCAAAGTACACGGGAGTTTGGCGGTACCGGTCTGGGGCTTTCGATTAGTAAAAATCTGGTGGAGATGATGGGCGGAGAAATTCGCCTAATCTCAGAGTGGGGCAAGGGAACAACGTTTATTATTCATTTTGACGGCGTTGCGGTTGAAGCGCTACGTGAAACTGAGGTTTATAGCGATAATGGCCACGCCGAGTTTGATGCCGCGACGATTTTGGTGGTAGATGATGTAAGCACTAATGTGCTTTTGGTGGAATCACTATTTGATGAGAGTCGTATTAAGGTGCTCAAGGCACGCAACGGAAAAGAGGGCATTGAAGCGGCAAAAATACATAAGCCGGATCTGATTTTGATGGATGTGCGTATGCCGATAATGGACGGTTTTGAAGCCACGCGTATTATTAAACGCGATCCACAACTCCGGCATATTCCCATCATCGCACTGACCGCATCGGTGGTGCAAAAAGATCGTGGGTATTATATTGCAAACGGTTTTGACGAGTTTTTGGAGAAACCGTTTGAACAAGAGCAGTTTCATAAGATTATGAAGACGTATCTACCGCATCGCCGTCTTCAAAAACAGAATATGCAGTATATTACGTTGCTTGATGATGCCGCACGTCAAACGCGCGATGTGATGCTGGAGTATCTTGGGTTTGACGCTATGCAGCATTACGAAGAGGTACGGCACCAAAACAATTTTGAGGCGTATGCGGTTTGGGCACAGGAGTTGCGCGATACGGCGCAACGGTTGGGTCATGCCTATGTGGCATCGTATGCGACGCGTATTCTTGACGCGATTGAAGCCTTTGACATTGAGATACTTAAACGCGAAATTGAGCACTATGGCGCGCTGATTTCAACCCTTAAAGAGGCGCGATGAAGAAGCCCAGTGTATTGATTGTCGATGATACGCCTAAAAATATTCAGCTAGCCGCAGCGGTGCTCAAACATGAAGGCTACAGCCTCTTTTTTGCCACAAGAGGCGAAGAGGCGCTTGAAGTGCTTAATAAAGAGACGATTGATCTGGTTTTGATGGATGTGATGATGCCTGATATGGACGGTTTTGAGACGACGCGGCAACTGAAGCAAAATGTTGAGCTTGCCACGATACCGATTATTTTTCTGACTGCTAAAAGTGACAAGCAGAGCATTCAGACCGGTTTTGATATCGGAGGTGTGGATTACATCACCAAACCGTTTCACGATGTGGAGCTTATTGCACGGGTGCGAACCCATATGAAAATCCGTCAAATGTCTCAAGATCTTAAGCTGGCCGCCGACAAACTGTATCATCTGGCCAATACCGATGCACTGACCGGCATCGCAAACCGATTGAAATTTAATACCATTGCCGAGCATCAGGTTGAAATGGCGAAGCGTTATCACGATCCGTTTAGTATCATCTTCTTTGATATCGACCACTTTAAACAGATCAATGACGCGTTTGGCCACGCGTTTGGCGACGAAGTACTCAAAGTGCTTAGCGATAGTGTTGAAAAGGATATTCGCAAAAGCGATCTGCTCGCACGTTGGGGCGGCGAGGAGTTTATCATTATTATGCCGCAAACCAAAAAAGACCATGCGCAGCAACTTGCCGAAAAATTGCGTGAAACCATCGAGCAAAAACCGATGGGCGCGCACGCTATTACATGTAGCTTTGGAATCTCCGAGTGGTGTGAGGGTGAAGAGCTTGATGCGGTGTTGCAACGTGCCGATGAAGCCCTCTATCGCGCCAAAGCCGAGGGGCGTAACAGGGTTATTGTAGATTAATAGCTGACCTTACGCGCTTTCGCAAAAAGGACTCAAAGTGTTAATTGTTCTCCCGTATCCGAAAGATACGGGTAGCTTCAGGGGGTTGTAGGGACATCTGTCCCTGCCACTTTTCGGGCTTTGCCCGTAAAGTGTGTAATATCAGTGAGTAGTTCAAAAAGATGCGCTCTTTTTAAGAGAGCGAATGTTAGAGTTTTGCACTTACATATAAGGGTTTTCATATGCAAGAAATTGAAAGCGTCTGCACCTATTGCGGCGTGGGATGCGATATTGTCGGAGTCGTTGAAAACAACGAAATTTCAAAAATCTACGCCTCGCCCGATGGCTATGTGTCGCAGGGAAAACTTTGCATTAAAGGCAAATACGGTTTTGATTTTGTCGCTTCGGATGAGCGCATAAGAGAACCGCGTATAAAAAAAGCGTTTTTAGCCAAAAATCCGCATATCAAAGCAGCCATAGAGCATGAACTCGAAACACTCGATGCGGTGTGGTTTACATGTAGCGTCGAAGCCGCCACTACCGCGGCGGCCATGAAGATGCTGCAAATCCGCGAAAAATATGGCGCACACAGTCTCTGCTCTATCGGCGGTGCGCGCACCTCATGCGAAAGTGCGTATCTGTTTCAAAAATATACCCGCCATACCCTCGGTTCTCCGCATATCGACAACTGCGCGCGGGTCTGCCACTCGCCTAGCTTAAAAGGGATGCGTACTACGATTGGCGAGGGCGCGGCCACCAACCCTTACAACGACATCTATCAGGCGGAATTTATTCTGGTCATCGGAAGCAATACCACCGAAGCGCACCCCATTGTGGCCAACCGCATTGTGGAGACGGCGCAGCAGCACAATAACCTCGCCGTAATCGACGTGCGCGACATTAAGCTGATGAAATTTGCCAAACACAAGGCGATTATCCCGCACGAAGCCAACTTGCTGATTTTAAATATGATGGCGTATGTGATTATTGAAGAGGAGCTTTACAACAAAGCGTTCATTGAGACCCGTACCAAGTGGTTTGAGTCGTATAAAGAGCAGATTTTAAACGATCCCTACGCCGATCCCGCCTTTTTTAAAGAAGTGGAAGGGTATGAGTATCTCTCTAAGATGATTCCCAACATTGCGCGCGAATACGCCGTGAAAAACTCTATGATTTTTTGGGGGCTGGGCATTACCGAACACACCGACGGCTCTTATGCGGTCATGGCGATTACGCATTTGGCGCTGCTTACGGGCAATGTGGGAAGAAACGGCGTGGGGCTGATGCCGCTACGCGGTCAAAACAACGTGCAAGGCGCGTGCGATATGGGGTGTCTGCCCTATTTCGACCCCGATTATCAGGTGCCTAAAGAAGAGGGTTTGATGACGCCGCAGCTCATTGATGCCATGCTTGAGGGCAACATTAAATCGCTACACAACATGGGTGAGGATATTTTGCACATTCACCCCAACATTAACAAGATTGATAAAGCATTAAAGCAGTTAGAATTTATTTTAGTCCAAGAGCTCTTTATGACCGAAATTGCCGAGCGCTCAGATATTGTGATTGGGGTGAAATCGGCGTATGAAAAAACGGGTGTCTACGTGAACGCTATGCGGCGTTTGCACCTAAGCCAACCGCTGGTGCAAAATAACCTGCCCGATGACTGGCAGATTATTCAGATGATCGACAACAAACTCGGCGGTAGTTACAACTATAAAGACTCCGCAGAGGTGTGGGATGAGGTGCGCTCAACGGCACACCGACGTTTTAGCGGCGCGTCGTATCTGCGGCTGGAGCGTCACCGAAAACGCGGATTGCAGTGGCCGGTCTATAATGAAGATACACCCGTATTGCACCTGCTTGATTTTCGCACCGAAGACGGTCTTGGGGAGTTTCATTACCATCAATACCAAGAGCGCGGCATGGTACAAGAGATTCGCCAGAGCCGATTTAACGGCTACTATCTTAGCACCGGCCGCACCATGGCGCACTATAACAACGCGGCGCAGACCAAACGAAGCGCATCGCTCAATAAACGCTATAGCGAAGACGTGCTACTGGTGAATGAAAACGATGCCGAGGACTTTAAAAGTGAATACGTGATACTCAAAAGCGAACACGGTCAGAGCGCACCCTTACATGTAAAGCTTACCGATAAGGTGAAACCAAAAACCCTCTTTTGCACCTTTCACCACTCCAAATCGAAGATCAACGCGCTTTTTGGCGATAAACACGATGAACTCATCCTCACCGCGGCGTTTAAATCGATTAAAGTCGAGGTGCTCCCCGCGTGAGCCGCGAGAAAGGCAATGCCGCCGAAAGCCTTACATGTAAGCATCTCGAATCGTTGGGATACGAGATTGTCGAGCGCAACTACTACAGCCGCTTTGGCGAGATCGACATTATTGCCAAACACAAAGAAGTGTACCACTTTATCGAAGTCAAAAGCGGGCTGGATTATGAGCGCGCCATTCAAAACATTACCCCCAAAAAACTACGGCGTTTTATTAATACCGTGGATGTTTATATTAAGGCGCATGGCCTTACATGTAACTACCAGATTGATGCGGCGATTGTGTATGATGGGGTGTGCGAGTTGGTGGAGTCGATTACGTTGTAGCTAGACGCAGTTGCAAGAAGTCTATTAGAGTTCTTGCTTAAATGGATTTATAATTTTTAGCTTGTTTTCAATAAGTATTTCATGTTGCATATCTTCGCTATAAAGAACACGGCATCTGTTTTCTAAAGCAGTTGCAATAATGAGTGAATCATAAAATTGCAAATTATATTTTTCTTTGATATGTAACGCTTTAATTTGCGTAGATAGCTCAAAATCCACAATAGTAACCATTGAATCAAGCTCCAAGATGGCATTTTCTACCTGAGTAGAAGAGAGGTGAAACTTTTTTAAAAAAATATTTGACAATTCATTAATAACTTGCTTGGAGATCAGTACACCATTATTCAAGCTATTTAAAAGTTTAAGAGCGGTTGATTGTTTTTCTAATTCATCCTCTGAAAAGGCATAAATGATGATATTGGTATCGATAAAAATATTATCTTGCATTAGCCTCATCTCTGTCAAACTTAAAGCCTTTAGTCTTTAAGGAGAGAGAATTAAGTTTTTTAGGTTCACTCTCTGAGGCTTCTTCAATGCTTAATCTAATTTCAGATTTTGGAAGATTATTTAGAAAATGTATGACTTTATCAAAAATACTATCATTAACCTCTATTTTTAACGTCTGCATGTCAATACCTTGTATGATATCTTTGAAAACAATTATACTCAAAGTGAACAAAATTCGCTATGCGATGCCAAAGCTTCAATAAAGGCATTGCTTTGATAGGTGATTTTATCTATAATGATTTGTAGAAGCAATGATTTCAATTAAATTTTTTTCCACATAAATAAAAATTGCCCGATACTTCCTGTCAAGCCTAAAAGAGTAGATCAAGCGCTCTAATTGTCATTGTAGATGGAACTCTTTTTTAACCCCTCTTCCAAATCTTTGAGAAATTCATTGGAATAAGCGCTTTTTTTAAAATCATCCATAACGTTATGTAGATCATCTTTTTGGTGTTTTTTAAAATAGAGCTCTTTTTCTACAATAAGATCTTTTAGCTCTTCAAGCTCGTTAAAATTCATTTGTGCAATCATCGATAAGATATTTTGAAACGGGATATCAATAGAAACCTGCATGATATGCTCCATAATTTTTCAGTTATTATAACAATCTTTTGTGATACCAGAGCTTTGAATGGCTATTTTTGATGGCTACAAACAGAGTGAAATTGCCGATTATCTAAAACTTTCGCGTACTACCATCTCAAAACTTTGCAACGCTTGAGGCTACTTTGTGCTACCTAAAGTAACCAACCAAAAATAACCCTAAAAAAATCAAAACACTTCATAAAATCTGAATCCATTGGCTTACCCCCCCCATTAACACACCGTTTAACAATACTTAATCATAAGCAATGCTAATATAAAATGCTTTTTGCATTCAATTTTCTTCTTGACAACTACACTATTCACACTCTATGATACGCCATCTAATGTTTTATGTTAAAAAGGAACACTGTGCGTAACTACACCATCATAACTCTTATTGCTTTAACCCTCTTTACGGCCTGCTCAAAAACCGACAATCACGATAGCAAAGATAACACCACTCAAAGTAGCACTTCCTCACAAAGCGCACTCGAAGCTCCCGTAGTTGACGCTCCCACAACAACCCAAAATGAGAACGTCACCGTAACCGTACGCACCCTTCCAAGTTGCGAGGTCTACCTAGGCAATGAACACGTAGCCACTTCAGATAGCGAAGGCATCGCCCTTGTAACCCTGCCACTCCTTCAAAATCAAACCAACACCTTTGCCTTTAAAATCAAAAGCAACGGACGCTTTAGCGAGAGTGTGACGATTACGATTCAAAGGGTTACTCAAGGTGATAGCAACAGTTCTCAAAGCTCAACCGCTTCGCAAGGCTTACATGTAAGCTCTAGTGCAATGGCGACAAGTTCCGAAGCGTCTAGTAGCGTGTCGTCGCAAAATAGTAGCACTCTAGCATCATCAAGCAGTTCTGCTTCGCTGGCCACACCCGCATTTAAATTGCTTTCTCCCAAAAGTCATGTCGAGTACGCGTATGTTACGCTTGAAATCAATGCTACAAACACTCAAGCCCTCAGTGCCATCAATACAACCCTTAGCGGCGAACAAAACCGCACGCTGCGCATTAACGGCGTGCGAAACGGTGGCGTCTATTATCTGTATAACCTGCCTCTATTGCAAGGAGACAACGACATTAACCTTAGCGCCACCAACGGCACTAAAACGGTAAGCTCCACCATAACCCTAACTTCCGATGCCAACGGCTCCGCACCCATTGCCCTGCGTGCCGAAGAACACGAAGGCATTCAAAGCCTGAGTACCCCAGTTCAGGCCGCCACGCTGCTTGATGCATCGCAATACCTTTTTGATACCGACGGCGACGGGCTCATAGATACCACCAAAAACGACGGCAACATCACCGTAAGCCTAAATAAAGAGGGACGTTACAAACCCCGCGTTACCATCCGCACCACCGACAACGTGCTTTACAGCAGCAACGACTTTGCGCTCTCATTGGATGTAAAAGCCGATGCCGCTCAAAAAGACCCTGCAGGGGCGCAGCCGGTGGATGAGGCCAAACATTATGTGCAGGCAATTATTGACGATGACCGCGAAGCCGTGGAACGCTTTTTAGGGCACAACGAACGACTTATCGGCTATATCTACGGCGATCCCAGAGTCAGACCGTTTCTTGCCAAAGCTTATCAGAACATCACTAATTGGGAACAGACTTACCACGATTCGGGCTATGCGAGCGTAAAGATTCTTTTTGAGGCCGAAGACAAAACCTACGGCGGCGGATTCGAAATGGTGACAATCAATCCGCAAGTCAGTACCGGACGCGAATGGATCGTCCGATTCTTTTACTAAGGAGCAATCATGGCCGGACTCATTCTTTTAGGGCTTATTGCCCTGATGGTTATTACCCTTGTTGTCATGCTCCTGATGCATAAGGGGTGGAAAAAGACCTTTGCAGTCTTTGCAGGGTTTCTTGCAGTGCTGATTCTTTTTAATTTCTACGTGGATAAAACCTGCGGACCAAATGCTAAAGATGTTGAGATTATGACACCGCAGGCTGAGGCGATAAGCAATTATATTCTTAAAAATGGGCTACCGGAGTCGCTTGGTGAGATTCCTGATTTGCCTTATAAACTACAAGATTGTAAGTGGACAGAGAAAAATGTTGAGTGGTGTTATTTTGATATGAGTGAAAAAAAATATAGTACTAGACTATATTTTGTTGACTATCATAAAGGAATAGATATTGATATAAGAATTCATAATAAAAAAAGTGATACAGGGATATACACTGAAATTGAAAAAAAATCTAATACTACTTATAAGATTGTAGACCACTTGAAACCATATAGTACTAAAAATGATGGCATTTGTAATCCATTGAGAATGTAAAAGGGAAAGAAAAAACATGAGAAAAATATTTTTAATTTTGCTAGTAAGTATAAATCTATTTGCTTGGGAAGTAAACACTCATAGAGCGATTGATAAAACGGCACTAGAAAATGTTGATAATTTAAATGCTTTTATATTTGCTACTGGAATTGATAGTGAAATTTACAGAGATGAAATATTTGAAGATTATGATATGACATATTTTAAATATATAAAAGATGGCGAAGGTAATGGTTTATCAGAGCTCGGTCAAATCTTTAATAACTATAACTAGTCAGCCCTGAAAAAGCGAGCAGAGTCCTAAAAACAGGCATTTCAAAGCACTTTTCAAGTAAAATAAAGACCAAAAGAGACCAGTAAAGTAGCAACTTTCTGGTCGAAACGGACGAAGATTTTGCTCCCTCATG
>JBNKLA010000063.1:0-25457 GCA_050292115.1 Sulfurimonadaceae bacterium
AAGCGTATTCAAGCATGGATTGGAGTGGCTCAAGAACGTATTGGTCAATTCAAGGCTCAAAAGCAAGGAGTTTTCCGTGTTGCTTAGCTTGCTTGAACGCTCATTTGCCAAAGTTCGAAAGTATGGTGTCGTGGAGTGAGAGAAAAGATATTAAAATTCTCGCCTTTAAGTTTTTCAATCTCTTCATACTTATGATTAATTTGAATCACTTGTTTAAGAATATTTATAAGCTCATTGTTCTTCACATTGTTCTCCTTATGAAAATATTTGAATATTGCACTTCCACATATGGCAAAAGCGGATCATTCCGCCCTTTATAAAGCTGTTTTGACCTTTGAAATCTTAGATTTTTTTGTTTCATATGTACTCCTTTGGAGTCCTATACAAATTACGCTCAAAAAAATTAAGTGCAACCTAGGAAAATTTGTAACCTTTTAAAATTTTTAACGCAGCTCCATTGAAAATGCTTTCTGACTTGACGAAAATCCACAATACTCAAAGAAGCCTATCTACTCCCCCACCCCCCAAGAAATAAAAGCCCAATTAAAAGGCTTAGGCCGTCGCCCCTCTTTGGCGATGACTTTGTTGTAGTAGTGGCGGGCTTTGTGCTCTTGTTCGTCATCGAGCGCGCCGAGGCTCCAGCGTAGCGAGGTGACAAACTCCTCTTCGCTCTGTACGCCGATACTGCCACGCTGGGTCTCGATGTAATCGACCTTTGGGAGGTAGCCTTTTGGGTAGAGGATGAGCGGAATGTACCAGTAGTCGGGTTTGGGGATGATGCTTTTGCCGATGAAGTCTAAAATCTCCATGTCCACGTAACTGCCGCCTACTTTGTAGGTGAGGTAGCACTCTTTACGGGCGTGCGCGCTCATTTTTAAAAGCGCGGCTTCAAGATCGCGTACTTCCATGGAGCGCGAGGCGATGACAATGTCAACTTTGCTTAGGCCGCTCCAGTCGTCGTCCCAGCCCATATGGTGGGTTTCTATGTTCTCAATGCCCTGCTGCGCGGCGTGCAGGTGCAGCTGCTCTAGCATCCCTTGCGCGTAGTCGATGGCGATCACTTTTTTTACCCTTTTTGCCAGTGCAAGCGCGAGCGTTCCCGGACCGCAGCCAATGTCAAGCACCGTATCCTCAGGGCTAAACTCCATTTTTGATAAAAAGGTATCCACGTAAGAGCTTTTAATCATGCGCGGCGCCATTTCGGCCGCTTTGGCGCTCCAGTCGTTGGCGCTTTTTCCTTTAAAGTCCGTTGCGCCTTTGTGCTCTTTGTACATGGTGGCAAAATCGATGGGTTCTAAAAACATGTCGGCTCCTTAAAACGTATAGTTGAGATTGGCGAAATATTCGCGTCCGGCCACGGGAAAGCCAAGGCTGTATTGTACCATTCGATCCGTGAGGTTTTTTACCCCCGCTTCCACCTTGAGAGCCGCTACCGGCTTGTAGCTCATTTTAAGATCAAAGGTTACAAAGCTCGGCGTGAGTTCAAACGATTTGTCCGCTATCTGGCTGTACGCGCCTTCGCGCCACTTCATATCGCCGTAAATCGAAAAAACCCGCGCAACAAGAACGTCCGCATAAACAAAAAGCTGATGGCGTGGCGCATCAATGCGTTTTACCTCGGGAGTGTCCACGTTTTTAACAAAGGTATAGGTGTAGTTGCCACCCGTCTCAATCACATCGCTGCGGTATGTTACATCCAGTTCGCCGCCCGTATGCTCAAACGTGCCCACGTTTTGGTTTTGGCTTAGGCCTTCGGCGGCATCATAAACGACACTTTGAATGGCATCGTCAACAACACTGTAAAAACCGGCCAGTGAATACGAAAGCACTTCGGCACTAGCGTAATAGCCAAGCTCATAATGGGTTGCCAACTCATTTTTTAGCTCGGAATTTGGCACATAGCTGTTAAACCGGCGCGAATAGCGGTCTTTCATGCTGGGCATGTAGGTTTTTCGCGCAATGCCCGCACGGATTTTTCCGGCATTTTCAATCGTATAGATCAGCGCCGCTTCGGGGCTAAAGGCGCTGCGTGTGTCGGTGGTGAGCAATTCGGCGTACGCGGTGTTGGTGTCTTTTGCCTTGTCGCCGATCTGGGTGTCGTAGCCAATGCCCGCAAGCAGCTGAAGCCGCGCATTGATGCTGTAGGTATCTTCGATACCAAGAGATACAACGTGATCTTGGTAATCTTCATATAGCGTTTTGGATTCGGTAACCTTATCCAGATCATACGAGTTATGCACGTCTTTTTTATATGCAAGCGCACTGCTTAGCAGATGATCGCCAAGCTCCATGCCGTATTCAAGCCGCGCGCCGTAGCTGTAATCTTCATAACGGCTTTTAAAAGCGTATTTTTTATCCATGCTCGTGTAATTGGCGTCATCGTAGGAAAAGAGCGAATTGGTGTAGGTGTCGTAATAGGTCATAAATTTCACGTAACTTGTCTCAAAGTTTTTAATGCCCGTAAAATAAAACGTATCCTTATCCCACAGCGGCCAGTCCCAGTAACGTACCCTGACATATTTAGGATCGGTACTTGGCGGCTGCTCTTTCACACCGCGCTGCGACGCCCATCCCGCCGCGATTTCGCTGCCATCATCAGCGACATAACCCGCCTTGATGCTTACTTTGTAATCTTCCGCCGCGGAGCGCAGGCGCTCTCCCTTAGGCTGTGACTCGCTGCTCTCATATTCACTGCTTAAACGGTAATGCTCACGGTCGCTGTAAACGCCGCCAAGCTGCACGTAAAAGTTATCCTGGCGCGTTCCAAGATTAAGCGAAGTCTCATAACGCGACATGCCGCCCTCGCTATCAAGCACCAAAGCGCCTTTAATGTTGCCCTCTAGTGCTTTGGTCGGCTTTTTAGAGACGATATTAATAACCCCGCCCATGGTGTTGGCGCCGTAAATCACCGACGAATACCCTTTTGAAACGTCGATCTGTGCAATATCCGCGGTGAGAAAACGCGCGTAATCGAAGTTGCCGTCATAAGGCACGTAAATAGGAATGCCGTCAATGTAAACGCCGATACGCTGGGCGTTAAAGCCGCGCATCGTCATACTGGATTCACCCCGCATTCCCACCGTGCCCACACTAAGGCCGCTCATATTATCAAGCGCATCGGCTATGCTCTCACTGTTTTGCTGCGCTATCGTTGCCGCATCGACGCTCTGCTCGATGGTATTAACCTCCAGGCCGCCCCCTTTAACCGCTATGGTTCCCAGTTCAAAGGTATCACCAAACATGGCGCAGGCAAAAAGCGGAAGTAGTAGTGCTGTTTTTTTCATTGTAGATCTCCTTGTGTGTAAAAAACCGGCTGTGTTTCATGGTTTTCAAGACGCCATTGCATAATGATTTTTATAGCCGACGGGCTTTGCAAAAAGCGCAAAAGCTTTTGTGCGTTTTCATGGCGCACGCTTCCAATACGCCGCGCGGGAGCCACACCGGCCAGATAAGGACGGCGCAACGCCTGGGTTTCGTAAATAAACGCTTTCATCTTCGATGCTTCAAAACGTTTGTTCATCAGATAGGGAATCACCCCAAAAAGCGTATAACCGCGCAGTGCGGCGCAGCTTTTAAAAAGCTCCTGTTTTGAATCGATATAGTGAATGTTTTTAGGATGAAACCCGTAGCGATCGCGCAGGTTGCCATACACCTCAAACGTCCCGCCGCTGCCGTGAATGACAAACGGCGCTTCGGATGCGACGATCTTTGCAAGTGCTTGTTGCAGCGTATCGTTTTGATCGATATGCGCGACATTGTCGGCATGCGAAAGCAGCAGCTGTTCGTTGCGCAGCCACGGAGTGAGCGATTCAAGATACCCCTCAAAAGCCAAATTTGCAATGCTGTCGCTGGCATGCATGGTAATAAAATCGCACGACTCTTTGCGGCAATACGCCTCAATATCGTGTTTGGGAGCGCTAATCACCGTATCGACCTTTAGCGAAAACTCCTTCTCAAAGGATTCAACAAGCGCCTCCCAAAGTCCGCTCATATCCACCCCGCCGATCACGGCGGCACGAATCGCTAAAGGTTCCGCCCACAACGAAACGGCTAAAAAACACAAACTTATAATCAAACGCCGCATGCTTCTTCCTTACATGTAAGCTGCAAATGCGGTTGAATCTCATTAGCAAAGATCCGCATCATCGTCATATTATCTTGGTGGTTTGTAGCGGCGGGCTTAAGTGCGAACACCGCGTTTGGCAGCAAGGATTCAAGTGTTTCAAATTGCTCGATGCACGCCTCAACCGAACCCATAACGGCATTATTAAAAAACTTGTTGCCGTCAAAAAAAGCGTTGCGTTCATTAAGCAGCGCTTCGTAAGCTTTGGCGTTAAAAGTCGGCTGTTGCTGTTCGCCCTGAGCCGCGCGCATGCATTTAATAAAATGATCAATAGCCGGCAGCGCCTTGCGCCGTGCCTGCTCGGTGGTATCCGCCACATAAAAGACGCGCATTACCACCATATGCGGATCACGCCCCGCAATAGAGCGGTACAACTTGCGTACCCCCACGCACTCCTCGACACTCGCGCCCTGCGACATCAACAGGCCATAGCCGTGCTTGGCGGCAAAGCGTACCGTCGGCTCGGAGGCAAACGTCGCCAGATAAAACGGTACTCTTTCTTGAAGCGGTTTTGGAGTGATCGTGCAGTTTTCCAGATGCACAAAGCGCCCCTCATACGACGCTTGCCTTACATGTAAGATCCTCTCTATCGCCTCGATGCTCTCAAACATCACGTCGCGCAGATCCTCTTTGTTTTGCACAAAATGGCGCGTATCGGGAGCGAACCCGCCTTTGGCAAAGCCCGCATCGATACGCCCGCGGCTCAAATGATCAAGCACCGCGATACTCTCGGCAAGCCGTACCGGCTGATAAAACGGCGCCAAAAACCCCGCCGTTCCCAAACGAATGTTTTTTGTACGCGCCGCGGCGTACGCCAACATGGCCGCGGGATCGGGGATGACACTGAAATTGTTAAAATGGTGTTCCCCAAACCACGCGCTTTCAAAACCAAGCATATCGGCAAGCTCCACAAGCTCCAGCTGCTCAAGCAGGCTTTGGGTAAGATCTTCACCAAAATGTTCGGCCAAAGCAAAAAGTCCAAATCGCATTACTACTCCTTTATAAAACGCAAAAATTGCGCATGATCGATGTTACGGTTGTAAAACGTTTTGTAAAACGAACGGCACTCGGCTTCAAGATCAAAATCCGCAAACCGCTGCGGATAAAGCTTTTTTGAAAGCCATAAAATCCCAAGAATCGATTCTGGGGAGGGGCGATCCCACCAAAAGGTTCCCACCGGAGCCGGATACACATGCCCTTCGCGCACCGCGCGAAGCGATGCATAACGTTTTGAATCCAGCGTCTTTTGAAGCGGCACGGCCGTTTTGGAATTGGTAGAAACCACAATGGCGTCAGGATCCCAAAGTGCTAATTTTTCAGCGGAGACTTCGCCTTTAAAAGGCATCTCGGCCGCCACGTTGAGCCCTCCGGAGGCGTTAATGAAGGTATCGCCCCACCAGGCTTTGTTTTCGCTGCTAAACGCGGCGTTCGTATAAAGCACCCGTTTACGTACTTTAACACCTTCAAGACGCGCCGCGATCCATAAAAGCTTCTCTTGCCAATAAGTTTTGAGCATCACGCCTTTGTTCGCATCGCCAAGCAGTATTGCGACGCTTTCAAACTCGTTCATAAGCGTCTTTAGGTTGTGCCGGCCGATACCCAGCGTATATACGGGGATTCCCATAGCCTCGATGCGGCGGTTCATCGCCTCTGACGTGACGCCCGCAAAAACCAGATCGGGTTTGAGTTTTAACAGATGCTCCAGATTGACATCGCCAAAACTCCCCGCGCTCGGTATGGAACCAAGCGAAGGAAAGAGTGTCAAAAACTCTTTAAAACGCGACGCTTCGGGCTGCGCCATAATCGCTTTTACTCCGGCAAAAAGCGCGACCTCCTGCGCCGCGCCGCCATAGCAGGTAATAGCAATGCGTTGCGGCGGCTGATTGACGCAAAGCTCTTTACCCGTCATATCCTTAACACAGACCGCTTCAAGCAACAGTGCCGAAGCCGCAAGCCATAAAACAAAACGCATCATCAGTAACGGTATTGAAGCGACACAAACGCCGCGCGCGGCGCACCGACGATATAAGTAGGTTTGTTTTGCGCTACGTTCGTCTCACTGGTTGAAACCGTGGAGATATACGTTTTATCAAACAAGTTGGTGATTGAAAACGAAAGGTCTAGTGAGCCTTTTTTTTCAAGGTTGAACGTTTTGTTGATGGAAAGATCCAATAAATAGTGCGCATCGACGCTATGTTGGTTTTCCACATCCACATAGCGTTTGCCCAAATAGCGTAAAACGGGGCTAATCAAATAGCCTCCCAGATCGTAATCGGCCGAAACGTTGGCGTAAAACTCGGGAACGTCGGGGAGCTGATGGCCTTTTGAATCAATACTGACGTCCGTGGCCGTTTGAATGTCGGATGTAAACGCATAGTGATTGTAGGTTCCCGCCGCATGCAGCAAGAGCGTGTCGCTTGCGCGATACGTTGTCCCCAGTTCCAAACCGTACGAAAGCGCTTCGGCCGTGTTTTGCTGATAGTTATAATCAAGCACCGGATCGTAAAAGGTACCGCCCACGTTTTGCACCAGTGAATAAAAGAGCGACGATTCCAGTGAGAGCGCCGTATCTTCATAACGGTAGGTCACGTCAAAATTATCAGACGCTTCAGGCTTGAGATCTGCCCACATTTTTTGCAAAAGCGCAACGTCTTTATTGACCGTGCCCGAACTGAAATAGTTGATCACACTGCCGCCAAAACCGTAGCTTGGCGTATTGTAGTTACGGCCGTAATTGGCTTTGAGCATGTTTGATCCATCCACAAACCAGCTTGCGGCCAGATTGGGCAAAAAGAGTTCATAAGTGTTTGAAGGAAGCGAGAAATCGACACTGCCCGCATCATTGAGCGCCGCTTCAAAGCTTACATCTCCCACTCCCGCCGTGTTGTAACTTACCAAGTGCGGCGAGGAGAGCCAGAGGTATTTGACCCCGGCATCGACAATCACCGAACCGAAACGCTGCTCATACGTGGCAAACGGGGCGCTGAAAACATGGTTTTTTTCCACATCGACAATGCGTTCCCATTTTATAAAATCCCATGAGCCCGGTTTTCTGAGCTTGCGGCTGGTCGGCGGTCCGGGAGGCTCGTCTTCTTGATACCAGTAGCCGACTTTAAAGCGGGCTTCTCCCAGTTGCTGTTCATACTCCGCCACGGCGCCAAAAGTATCGTGATCGACCAGCCACTCGATCACCTTGTCGCCGCTGCCGTTGTAACGTACGCCTTTATCGTTAAGAAAATAGGGACGCAGCGAGAGCGATCCGCCTTCAAAAAGAGGTGTTTTTATTTTTCCCAAAATCGTATAGGTCTCAAAACTCTGCCGATTGTAGTCGTAATACTGCGCATCGCTTTTGGCAACGCCGGTAAGCTCGGTATTGTAATCCAGATCGGCATACGTTGAAAGATCTTCGCTCTGCTCGTAACTCAAGCCTTTATAGTTATGTTTTTTCTCTTTATTGTAAATAGCGAAAAGCTCCCACTCAAGCGTCTGATCCGCAGTTGCGCTGATACCCAGCGCAAAATTCTTTCGCAGCGGGGATTGCCCCTCGCCTTTGAACTTGTCGGCTTCAATCCAGGAACCTGAGACGAAAACTTTGGCAATACCGCCCAAATCGCCGCTGTCAACGCGCGCGTAGCTTTTTTTAAAGTTTTCGCTGCCCAGCGTCTGTTTAGCCGTTACATGTAAGGTGTTCGAAGGCTTTTTTAGCGTCATATTAACCATGCCGCTGTCACTGCCGTATCCAAAACCGCCATCGGCGCGGATGGCTCCTTTTTCCACATCGATACGCGAAATATTTTCACTGTCGATCATGGTTGAAAGTCCTACGCCCGGACCAATTCCTTTTAATGGCAGGCCTTCGAGCGTTTCGCCGATATTGCGATCGTTTTTGCCGCGGATCTTATGGGTAATATCCATGCCAAAAGGATCGTTGGTACGGATATCGACTCCTAGAAGCGTCGAAATCGCCTTGTAGGGGTTAATCAGCTCCGAACTTGATTGGCGCGAAATGTCACTGCTTTGCAGGGTGTCAAAATCGCTCTCTTGGGTGTTTTGTAACGCGCTATCTTGGATGCCGACGCCCTCCAGCGTTAGCGCATCTGCGCCAAAAAGGCGTGTTGAAAGCAGCAGAGTCGCCGCTAAAATACGATTATGCTCCAAAAGATTCTCCTTTTTCAAGTTCTGTTTTGACTTCGCTCCAATAATGGCGGCGAATCGGTTCCATTGTTGTGCGCCGATTAATCATGCGGATGGAGAGCGGCTCGATCCACTCCCAAAACTCTTGCAGATGTTCTTTGGGAAAACGGCACTCTTTAAGCGCCTTTTTAAACATAGCCAGCCAGATTTCACGGGCATTTTCGTCAATGGGCACTTTAAAGTGGCGCATTCTCAAATGCGGTTCGCCGTGTACCGAAGTAAAGGTCGCACCCCCGCCAAGCGCTTCTACAAAAAAGTCCGCACTCTTTTGTACCGCCGCTTTAAACGCCTCTTCGTTGGCGGGAAAAAGATCGCCTACCTTTGTTTTGCGTAGCAGATCATGGTGATACACGATCAGCTCACGGATACCTGCTTCGCCCATCGCCTCGAACGTACGTTTGGAAGGAAACGGCACCGGAGGATAGATAAAGTCGATCATCGCATCGACCACCCTTACCTCTTCGCCTCCAAAACGTCCGCTCATGGGTGTCGGACGCGCCGTATCACCCATTTGGGTAAACATTTTTGGTTTGCCGCTATTGCAGCTTTGATTCTCTTCGGGTTTCATTTTTTCTCCTTATTTACTGATGTTACGCACTTTACGGGCAAAGCCCGAAAAGTGGCAGGGACAGATGTCCCTACAACCCCCATGTAGCGTAGCGGAATTCCGCAGCTACGCGAGGACACAAGCTAGCCACATCTTCCGGATGCGGCAGAATAACTGGCCATTTACGCCCTTTTTTTCAAAAGTGCGTAAGGTCAGTTACTTACAAATATGCGCCCAAAAGCCGCTTTCATCGTTGATAATTTCAAACCACGACGGACGCAGCCGTTTTAACATGTCGGGCAACGCATCACGCTCTTTTAGCGCACGGTTCTTAAAGCCCTTGTTCCAGTCGGGATTGCGCTCCAACATCTGATTCACAATCCGCTCCCTAAGCTCGGCGTTGCCGAATCCGCCGCCAATATACGCCCGTCCGCCTTTGCGCAGCACGCGCAGAATCTCGCCGTACGCTTTTTCATGATTCTCCCAAAACGGCGAAGAACCCCGACTAATCACCAGATCCACGCTGCCCGTTTTTAAGGGTATGGCATGAATATCGCCCTGAACGAAACTGCTGCGCTGCAATATGGCCTCTTCCTCGGCATAACTTTTGGCAAACTCCAGCATCGTTTCGCTCTGATCGAAAAACGTTACATGTAAGCCGCAAAGCCGTGCCATCGCGCGCCCCAGTGCTCCGGTGCCGCATCCCGCGTCCAGACAGACGCCGTCAAATATCTGGGTTTCTTGCACGATCTGCGATGCGATTACCGGGTAGATCGGTGCAAAAACCTCACGCACGATGGCATCAAAACCTGATGGATCACGCGCTCCTTTGTACTCTTTTTGCATTAGCATGTTCATAGCATCCTCTTTGTATCAATTTTTATATAACGTATTACATGTAAAGCACTCATCCCTGATGCTCCAGTGTGAACGAAACCGGCAATACGATCTCCAACACTTTGCCATCGGGCGGTATTTCAAACGGCGCGGCTTCATGTATCGTGGCAATCGCGCGCTTATCAAGTGAATGATGCCCGCAAGAAGCACGCAACTCGATACCGCTTACACTACCATCGCTCAAAATACTAAAATAGACTCGCACTTCGCCTTCAAGCCCCAGCCTTCTGGCCATCATGGGATAGCGCAGAGCCGCCTGAATTTTCTGGCGCAACCTGCCTAAATAACTCTCCTCGATTTTGTAGCGATGCGTTGATGCCACAGCCTCCGAAGGCTCTTCAAGCAGCGTCTCTTCCGGCTCTATTTCTTGTGTTTCAGGTCTGTTTATTTCCTCTTGAAACACTTCGTTTTTGGGTTGCGGTTTTGGCTGCGGTGCGGGTTTTGGTTTTATGAGCTCTTTTGGCTTCGGCTTTTGAACCGGCTTGGGTTTTGGTTTTGGCTTGGGTTTGGGTTTTGGCGGCTCCGGCGGCGGCGTAGGAGCGCTCTTTGGAGCTTCCGGCTCGACAATATCGATCATTGCGATCTCTTTAGCTTTGGAGCTGGTTGCTTCAAGCGGCTCGCTGTACATCAGCGTTGTGATCAATACCGCGTGAATGGTCGTTGTTGCCGTAAAAGCGGCTAAAAATCGATGGCCTTTTTTCATTAGGGTCGCTCCTGCTCGGTTTGAATGGCAAACTTGCTGATATCGGCACCTTTGCACCAGTCAATCGCCTTGACGACATATTCAAAAGGAGTCTGTGCATCGCTGCGCACAATAACACCCAAAGAACGCATGGAGGCATTAAGCTCGCCAAGGCGCGTTTGCAGCTGCATTTCGCTTAGCGCATCGTCTCCAAAATGATATTTCCCGTTTTTCTCAATCGTAATCACCGCGGGCTTTCGATGATCATGATCATCGTTTTGAGCCGAACTTTTAGGTAGGGTAATCGGAATTTTTCCCTGAGCCACAAACGTTGCCGTCGCCATGAAGATCACCAGAATCACCAGCACGATATCGACAAACGGCGTCATATTGATCTCGCTGATCTCCTGATCGTCTTCATACGTTTTCATGACACTGAGGCCTCGCGCAGTAGCAGCACCGTTTTGATGCGGCGTACAAAGTAGTTATAAGCCATAACGCTAGGAATCGCCACAAAAAGCCCCGTCGCCGTGGCCACCAGTGCTTCGGAAATTCCGCCCATCACGGCGCTGACGCCAAAAGCGGCATCCAGTCCCAGGGTGTGAAACGCATCAATCACGCCAAGCACCGTGCCAAAAAGTCCGATAAAGGGCGCGTTATTGCCAAAGGTAGCTAAAATTCCAAGACGTTTCTCCAGACCCAGACGCAACTTGGCCTCGCAAATGCTGCTTGCATTTCGCTCCAAAGATCGAAACGCCAGCAGACGTTCAACAACAATAAAAAGCGACACGACGCTCATAAAAAGTAAAATCCACAACACGGGATCAACGCCGATAATAGCAATGTTGAGCAGTTTTTCACTGAGCATCATGCACTCCTTTTTGATGATATGGGAAGAAAAGCGCTTCAAAACGCTCTTTTTCGTTCTCTTTAAGCAGCCCCGGATAAAAAGCATCCATAAGCCATCGAATGCCCATCAGACGCATAAACGAGGGAGGACGGCTGATGTAATTAAACGGCGTTGAGGGGACGCTAAGCACGCGATGCTCTTTTACGGCGCGAAGGCCCTTCCAACGCGGATCTTCTTTTACATGTAAGGCAAATTCCCGCTCCATCGCCACGATCACATCGGGATCGGAGGCAAACACGCTCTCAAGGCTCACCTTCTCCATGCCAAACCCCGAACTTATCTCGCACGCTATGGCATTTTTGGCACCCGCATAGACAAAAGGCTGAATATGAAACGATCCGTCGCACTCGGTTGAGAGGCCCTCAAGCCCCTCGGCAAAGTAGTAGCGCACTTTGGGATATTTCGCGATTTGCCGCGCATAGCTCTTAATGAGACTCAGACTCTCTTGCGTATACGCTACCAGCTGTGACGCTCTTACATGATTGCCGCTAAGCGTGCCAAAAAGACGAAACTGGCTTATCAGGTCGTTCATGTCGCGGTTATGCACCATAAGGATCGGTATGCCAAGTCCTTCAAGCTTTTTAAGAATCTTTTGCGAACCGCTCATGCCACCCCATATCAGGATCACGTCAGGCTTGGCTTGCGCGAGTATTTCAAAATTGGCCGTTCTTCCCTGTCCGAAAAATCCGCCCGCCACCGGTTTGTCAAACGCCGGTCCCACCCAAGCTTTTTGCTCAGGTTTAAACGGCATGTTAAGCGCCGCGATCAGCGAAGGATCAAACGCAAGCAGGCTCATGGTGAGCGGCGGATGGGTGGTGTAAATGGAGCGTATAACGTTTGGCACCTCCACGCTGCGGTTAAAATCATCCGTGACAATACGCCCCAAAAGGCTTACATGTAAAAGTAGCAGTGCCCCAATGATTTTAAAAAACGCTCTCATTTGCTCATCTCGATCCAGCGTCCGTCATCACCCTCGTGAATTGTAAACTGCGTGATTCCCACACCTTTGAGCAGCGCGGCGTAATCGCGTTTCATTCCATCACCGTGTTTTTTCTTACTATTGCCAAAAGGCTTCATACCCGCCTCGGCGCGTCTGGTATCGATAAGGTCGCGAATCTCCTTAGAGCCTTTGCCGCCGCCCACAAATGCTTTGCCGCCGGGTTTAAGCACGCGGTAGATTTCAAAGAGTCCCTTGGCGGGGTCTTCCCAAAACGGAATCGAACCGCGGCTAATTACCAACTCGACCGACGCATCCTCAAGTGGAATCGCCTGCACGTTTGCCAAGAGCGTTTTGGCGCGCCCCTGCAAGCCGTCTTCTACAATGTGCTCCTGCGCTTTATCAAGCGCGGCTTGCGAAATATCGAGAAAAATGAACTCCAGATCGGTAATCTTTGCAAGAGAGAGTCCCATATAACCGCCTCCCGAACCGACGTCGATACAAACACCTTTGGTAATTTTGGTAATCTTTTTGATCTTTTGGGCATAATAGTCGTACATCGGCGCATGCAGCGTACGGGCAACAAAGTCGTAGCGTTTGGTACGCTCTTTTTTTGTCTGTGCGTGCTGCGTCACACTCTTTTGCGTCTCCTGAGCCATACCGGCAATACTCAGCACTAAAGCAGCCGCGAGACTTACATGTAAAGTTTTACGTTGTTTCATAAATGTTCTCCCTCAAGAAGTGCTGCCACCTGCTTATCACTAAGCGTGACATTTAAAAAAAGCTCATAAAAGCGCTTCGTCGTTGCAGTCAGATCTTTTTTATAGACCTCGGGATAGAGACGTATCATCAGCCACTGCAATCCCAAAATCCGCATGAATGAAGGCGGCCGGTCAAACCAGTTAAACGGCGCTTTGGGAATAAAATAGACTCTTTTATTTTGCACCGCTTTAATATGCTTCCAGGTCGGCATGCTATAGATACGATCATAAAACTGTTTTTCCTGTACCAAGATAACGTCGGGATTGTATTGCAGCAGCGTCTCCATGGAGAGCTTTTCAAACCCTTTATGGCTAGAGGTATGGCAGCGGTGCACATCGACATCGCCGGCAAGGCGCAGCAGCTGTACATGTATGGAGTCGTCGCACTCGGTGGCGAGGCCGTCAAGCCCTTCAGCGTAATAAACCGTTGGACGCGCCTCCTCCGGAATCGTTGCGACGGTCGCATTGACTTCATCAAACACTTTTTGCGTGTAATCGGCCAAAGCGTTGCCGCGCTCTTCACGCGCAAGCGCTTTGCCTAAAAAGCGAAAAATCTCCACATAATCGTTAATCGTCTCATCCATGGCGTACACGCCAGGAGCACCCAGCAGTTTAAGCCGATCGGCCTCTTTTTTAGTAAATTCGTTTTGGTGCGCCCACATCAAGATCAGATCGGGTTTTTGCGCCAGCAGAACTTCTAAATTGGCGCTCTGCCCCGCTCCAAACACCCGCCCGATCAGCGGCAACGTTTTCATGCGTTCATCCAGATAGGGGTAATAGCGCGCATCGATATTAAAAATCCAGCCCGCCAGCAAGGAGGGGTCCATCGCATAAAGCGCGTAACTCCCGTAAGGCGAAGGCGCGTACACCTTTTTAGGCGCATCCGGGATAGTGACGCTGCGCCCGAGCATGTCGGTAATTTCGCGTGCTTCAAGCGTACTTAGAAGCGCCAACACAATGAACCACAAACGTATCTTTTGCATCAATGATCCTTTTTAATATGCCAGCGTTAGTTCGGCACCCAGTGTGAAACCGCGGTCATAGTAATATCCGGTAACGTAACGCGTGGCATACTTGTCATCTGTAAGATTGCGTCCGTAAAGTTTGGCCGTCGCATCAAGCGCGGAGATTTTAAAGTCATACGCCACATTGGCATCAACACGGGTATAATCGCCAAGATTCACATCGGTTGCGACCCCTTTGGCGCTTTTAGTCGTATTGTAAGCATCCGCATGTTTTAGCGAAACATTAAAGCGATATGCATCATAACGATGGCTCACTGCCGCCGTATAGATATTTTTCGGCGTCGATGAGCCAATGCTACTGCTTGTCGTACCTGAGGAAGTCGTCTCGTTACTGATCATGCTTGTCCACGAGAGCCGATAGGTGCTGCTTTTAGCCATTTTACCGTTAATACTCAGCTCAACTCCCCTGCGGTGGCTGTCTTGCTGGGTGTAGTAGTAATACTCATTCCCCTCGTCATCGAAATAGGTAGTGTCGGTGGCACTCTTTTGATTGTCAATGGCAACGTCAAAATAGGTAAGTGTGGGTACAAAATACTCTATTACATCCGCTTTAAAGCCGATTTCCCATCGTTGCTGTCTTTCGGCATCAAGCGTGGAGTTGTCTTCGGTTTCAAGATCGAAATCGCCCGAAGTCCCCTCGTCTCCGAAAAGATAACGTGCGTTTAAGGTATAGTTATCTCCTAAATGATATAACGCTCCCAGTGCCAAAACGTTTGAGGGTGCCAGATCGACGTCGTTGTTGGCGTCAGGTGTTGCCTGAGCTTCGTTTCTGGCGGCGGTGGAATGATCAATATGCTTGACGTCGCGGCGGTATCCCGCATCAACCACCAGATCGCCCTCAAGCAATGTCTGCTCGATTGTTGCCGAAAATCCCATCACCGAAGTTTCAAAATCGCGGTATCCCTTATTGGTATTGGGACCAAAACCGTCACTGATCGTATACTGTCCGCCGACATAAAGCGCCGTATCGCCAAAACGGGCGTTATGACGCAGGCTGTAGGTTTGAATGTTTTCTTCGTAATGTTTTTTGGCACTGCTGTTTTTATCGAAATACTCGTTATGTTCGTCTTGTTCGTAAGCAATCTTGGAAATTGAGAAAAGGCTCACCTGATTCTCACTCCATACCATACTGCCATCAAACGATAAAATTTGCGTCTTGAGCGGATCATAATACCATTTGGCCGTATCAATGACGCCCTCGGTTGTCACGCCGCGCTGCATCTCAAAGCGTCCGCTGTCCTTATAAGCCATCAGATTGGTACTCAATCTTCCGTAATTCAATCCGCCGTTTATCATACCCGAATCGGCGTCGCTGCCATCAAACCATGAATCTTTACTTGGGCGATCATAACGCGAAAGCATGCCGCCGATATAACCGTTCCATCCCGACATCTCGCCAAAACGAGTTCCGGTATAAAGGCTCTGGCCGTTTGCAACCGGATGTGAACCGGCTTGTTCGATATATGCCGATAGCATCGCTTCGGTCGCGGCGGGACGTTTGGTGCGGATCACGATAAACCCGATATTCACGCCCGAACCGCTGTTGGATGCCCCGATATCAATGCTAGGAGCCAAAGAGAGCGCCGTTGAAGTACGCACGATCTCAATCGATTCGATGGCGATCATGGGAATCTTTTGTAAAATCCGGTTCCCGCTAGAGGGCAAAATGGCACCATCGACAATATAAGTGATGCTACCGCCGCCGCGCATGTTGATGAAATAGGGAGACTTACGCCCCTGATAGGTCAGATCAAGCCCCGTCGCCTTGTTAAGCAGATCAAAAACATCCTTGGGGTTATATGCTTCAATCTCCTCTTTACTCAGCACTTCGGTGCCAAACGCCGCCGATTGTTCGACGCGATAAAGGTTACTCGGGCTTGTAATAACCGTATCGTCACGATATTCATATGCCGATTCTTTGGCGCTAACCGGAGCCAAATAGGTCTCCTCGCCTCCTATAAGAAGCTGCGGCATCAGAGCCGAAGCCAAAGTCAATGTCGTAAAAGTATATGTTTTCATACCTGTCCTTAAATAAAATAAATGGTTATACCAGCGACGGAATGCACCAGTGTCGCTCTTGATGGTGGATAATATCCGCCTCTACGCCGTAAACGCTTTGCAGCATTTGCGGCGTAATCACCTCGTGCGCCTCGCCCGATGCGATCATCTTGCCCTCGCTCATCACCACAACGCGCGATGAGACCATCAATGCGTGATCGGGATAGTGCGTGGTTTTTAAAAAGGTATACCCCTCCTCGGCAAGTTCCAAAATCATGCCAAGCAGACGCATCTGATTGCCGTAATCAAGCCCGTTAACCGGCTCGTCCATAATAAACGTCTTGACTTCCTGTGCAATGGCGCGGGCAAGCAGCACCATCTGCTTCTGCCCACCGCTAAGCTGTCCAAACGGGCGCTTTGAAAGGGACAAAATACCCACGCGCTTAAGCGCATTGCGGGCAATATCGCGATCATGCCGGCTGGGATGCGTAAAAAAGCCCAGTTTTGAAACACGTCCCATGACCACCATATCTAAAACGCTATAGCCAAAAGGAACGTTATGATATTGCGGAATATAGGCTACATGCGCGGCAATATCGCGATGACGGTAACCATAAAGCGGCTCTCCGTAAAGCCGGATATCGCCTTTGCCCTCGATAAGGCGCAGCATCAAACGGATCAGCGTACTTTTACCGCAGCCGTTTGGTCCAAGCAAGCTAACGACCTCACCCGGATACAAAGAGAGATCCACCCCGTGCAGCACGTCGCGCTTGGGATAGGAAAACGAAAGATTTTTAACGGTGTATACAGGTGCTAATTCCATGCTGCCCTCGCATTTTTAAGTACTATGATAAAAACCGGAATTCCGATTAAAGAGGTAAGAATCCCAATGGGAATCTCGACGCTTAGTGCCAAACGCGACACCGAATCGGCCAGTAACATGAATGCCGCTCCCACCAAAGCGCTAAGCGGCATTAACAGCGTATGCGACGGCCCGGCCGCCATACGTATGATATGAGGAATAATCAAACCTACCCAGCCGATAATACCCGCCATAACCACGCACAATGACGAGGCCAGCGTGGCGAGGATGATCGCGATCATACGAATGCGCGCCACATTGATCCCCAGCGCTTTGGCTTCCTCGTCACCAAGACTTAAAAGATCAAAGTATTTTCCCATGACGATTAAAGAGAGAACACTTAAACCCATGGGGATCGCTACTAAAATCACTTCATCCAGTCCCGCCATTGTCAATGAGCCCATAAGCCAGTACACAATAGCCGGCAGCGTGCTGTAAGGATCGGCTACATATTTAATAACAGAGAGCAGCGCCGTAAAGAGCGAGCCGCTGATAACGCCGCCGAGAATAAGCATGACACTCGAGCGCGAATTGGTAACCATGGAGCCGATCATCACCGCAAAACCGACCGCGACAAACCCGAATCCAAAAGCCAGTATCTGTACGACCCACCATGCTTCGCTAATGAGCATTCCCAGCGCCGCGCCAAAAGAAGCCCCCGCCAAAACGCCTAAAATCCCCGGAGAGACGAGCGGATTGACAAACATGGCCTGAAATGCCGCGCCCGATGTCGCAAGCGCGGCACCGATAAAAATAGCCAGCAAAATACGCGGCAGACGGATCTGAAAAATGATGTTCTCCAAAAGCGCAAAGTTCTCCTGCGCCTCACCCCCAAAAAGCTTATATTTTGCAAAAGCCGCCAGTGTTTCGGGTGCAATGGGATACTGCCCCCAGCTAAGCGCCAGCAGTGCGCTAAGCATCAAAAGTATGATGCCGCCGCCTAAAAAAAGCCAGTAACGCGACTTCTTTTTCATTAAAAGTTCACGCTTAACGAACCAAATACCTGAAGCGACGCGCCACTCTGGTAGGTCGAGGAGGTTCCGCTGGCTGCCAAAACGTTGTCGGCGGAGATAATGGTGGCAATGTATTTTTCATTACTCAGGTTGGTAGCGTTTAAACGAAACAAGGCGCTGCGTGCGCCAAACATCGGCCCAAACCGATAAGAGATATCCAGATCAAGCAGTGCGTAAGCATCGACTGTCTGGGTATTTTGCAAATCGCCGTAACGCTTGGAGCTGTAACGCACGCTTGGAGTAATCATCCAGTTTTCAATGCTATAGCTAAACGCTGCCTTGGCCATATACTCCGGTGCGTCTGGAACCTGTTTGCCGTCGGTTTCAATTGTTGTTGTGGGCGAGCTTTTAAAATCTTGCGTAAAAGCGAATTTATTATAAGAGAGCGCGGCCATAAACTCAAAAGATTCGCTAAGCGGTCCCGAAGCCGAGAATTCCGCTCCATACCCCATGGCATCCCCGATATTGGCGGGATAATTCACCCCATATTCGGGATCGTAAACATTGGCCTGTTTATTCTGTACAAACGAAACAAACACCACGGGATTAAGCATCACCGCGCCCGCGTAGGTTTTATAACCCAGATCGATATTGTCTGAAAGCTCCAGATCCAGTTTGTCCCAAAGCTGCTGAAGCGTCACGTTTTTAGCCACGAACGCGGCACGTTTTTTAATATACGTCGGAAAAAGATTTACGTCAAAGCCGTAGGTTCGCGCATAAGAGAGGTAAAGAGTGTTGCTCTCATCAAACGCATAGCCCAAATAGAGCGACGGCATCCAGTTGTAAAAGGTTTTGGCATCCACACTCGCCCATGGATCCAGCGTGCCCTGCGCAATCGCCGTATCGTAATCGCTACTGGTATTGGCGTTGGTTCCATTGGTATAACTCTTAAGCGATCCCAGCTCAAAGCTCTGATACTGTAATCCCGCGCTGTAATCCAATCCGCCCAGTGAGCCTTTTAGCTCTGCAAACGGTGCTTGAAGCAGATGATAACCCGCTTTAGCCAGCGTGGCGTAACCGTTAAATACCAGCTCGCCGTTAACGACGCGGTATTTTTTACGATCACTCGGTGGTCCGGGTGGTTGCTGCTTGTGATACCAGTATCCCGCCGCTATGCTTAGTGCTTCGCCAAAACGGTGCTCATACGTTGCCACGCCTCCAAAAAGATCATGATCCATATCCCAGTTGATCACACGGTTTTTTGAGGCGTTGCTATCGCTATTGCTAAACCAGTACTCACCCGTGTCTTTTTTGTAATAGGGTTTGATGCTTATCGTGTCATCCGCGCTTACATGTAGGTTTAGCGTTGCCAGTAGCGCCGTGGTATCAAACTTTTGGCGGTTCCAGTCGTAGTAGTTTACGTCGTTGGTTGCATTTGGGCGCGTCGTGGCGTAATCTTTGTCGTAGTAGGTATCTAAATCTTTAGCCTCTTGAAAACTGAGCGCGTAATAGTTATGGTGCTCATCTTTGTTATGAACAACATAAAATGTGGCATCAAACGCCTCTGATGGCGCATAAGCCAATCCCGCCATGGCGTTGTAACGTGTCAGCTCTCCTTCACCTTTGTGTTTGTCGTTTTGAAGATACGAAAACGATCCAAAAAGCCGTACATCGCCTAAATCACCGGAATCAAAACGTATGAATGAGCGTGCGAAAGCGTCTGAACCTACGGATTGCGAAAGTGTGGCGCCCATACGATGCGAAGGTGCGTTAACATTCATATTCACTTTACCAATCAGGCTTGAAAAGCCAAAATTCTTATCGGGCGAAATATACCCTTTGAGCAGGTCAATACTGGAGACGTTCTCCATATCAAGCATCTGCTTTCCACCGCCCGGATTACTTGAGATCGGCATCCCCTCTATCATAAACACCCCACCCGGACCCGATTGGGATTTGCCGCGCACACGGATCGGGTCGTGGTAGGAAGGTTCGTTTGACCCCGCCGCATCAACGGGCGTAAAGTTCACCGAAGGCGAAAACTGAATGACGCTAAAGGGGTTCATATTGGCCTGAGTCGAGAGCGTTGCAATACTTTTGGACACAAAGGTCTGCTGTGAGCCATCGGCATCTGCCGTATAGAGGTCATCTTCGATAGCATCATCGGTGACTACGATATGCTCAATACTTAGTGCATCGCCCCATAGCGCGCACGCCGTAACCAGTGCTAAAACAACTGCTTTAATTTTCATTACGAATCTCCTAAAAGGGTTTTAATATCATGTTCACTCGGCTTTACATGTAAGAAAAGCTCGTAAAATTCGCGTACGCGAGATGTCAAATCAATGCTATACGCATTGGGATGAAAGCGCTTTGATAGCCACTGGATTCCCAAAATACGCATAAATGACGGCGGCCGGTCGATCCAGTTAAACGGCGTATTGGGCACCAGATAGATACGCCCCTCTTTTACCGCACGCAAATTGCTCCAGAGTGCATCGTCCATCAGATCATTGAAGACAATGGCGTGCTGTACGATAATCACATCCGGATCATAAGTAAGTAGCGTCTCAAAACTGATCTTTTCCAGCCCCAACAAGTTGCTTTGACGGCATTTATGCACGTTTTCACCCCCGGCAAAATTCAATGCTACCACATGAAACGACCCGTCGCATTCAGTAGAAAGGCCGTCAATTCCCTCGGCGTAGTAATAGCGGGTGGATTTTTCTTTGGCAACCGAGGCATTGACTTCACTAATAATACGACGCGCATAATCCGCAAGCAATTTTCCGCGCGCCGATTCACCGATGGCTTTGGCTACCGTTTCAATGCTTTGGGGCATTGATTCGACCTCTCTAAACGGTACGGTAACGGTGGAGATATGCGTCTTTTTGATCTGTTCGCTTACGGTATGTACCAACATGTCGTCTTCCCAAAGCAACACCAGATCGGGGCGGTGCGCGATGAGCCTCTCAAGATTAATATTATTGCCGCCGCCATGAAACGAACCGATTACGGGCAGTTTTAAAAAACGGGTATCAAGATAGGCTTCGGTGGCGTTGTTGTTGGCATTGCGTGCTTTAAAGTTCAATCCGATCATTTTATTGGGATTGAGAGCATAAAGCAGATAGTTCATCGGAGGTGATGAACCAAAGACCCTTTGAGGTGCAGGATTAATATCGTCCACAGTGCTGATCTCCTCGCCAAAAAGCGAAAGGCTGAGCACCACTGTGATGATGCCGCTTACAAAAATGTTCATTATGACTCCTTACTAATACAGAATTGTTGCCGCCATACCTCTGCAAAGGCGGCCGTGCCCTGACACCCCGGTTTCGCTACACCGTAACGAGTTAACATTGTATTGGGTTGCTGCAATGTCAAGAGCGATAGTCCAGACGAGGAGAGACGACATGCTCGTTACAGCGTAACAGAGGACGGCTCCGGGATGTTTTATATCATTATTGATACAACGTAATCTAAAAAAAACGCGCTCACGGTAAAAACCGTGAACTACTCAACAATATAGCCGTACGCTTTAAAGATTGCCTTAGCCTCATCGCTCAAGATAAAATCGTAAAACGCTCTGTATTCGGCATTGTCACCTGCGGCTTTAAGCAACACTATTCCCTGTTTAATCGGCGTATAAAGTTTGGGATCCACGCTGGCCCAGTTAACATTTTGCTTATACTTCGCCATTTTGGGGCTGTAAAGTGAAGATTTCGCGATAAAACCGATATCCGCCGCGGTAGTGGCATAGGTTACGGTTTGTGAAATCGATTCGGCAAAAACAAATTTGTCTTTGACGTTCTCATACACGCCACCGTTTTTCATGGCTTCGATAGCAGCGGTGCCATAGGGTGCCGTTTTCGGGTTAGCCACGGCGATTTTACCGATTTCCTTGCTATTAAGAAGTGCAATGCTTTTGCTAAAATCAAGCGATTTCACGCTCAAATACGCCAAAGCACCCTGCGCATACACAATCGGTTTGGTCGTTGCGATTTTGTCCTTATACAGCGCCTGCGGAAACTTCATGTTCGCCGCCATAAAAAGCCCGAAAGGCGCGCCGTTTTTGATCTGAGCCGTCAGTTTTCCGCTGCTACCCAGCATAACCTGTACCGTGGTGTCCGGATGCGTTTTGGCAAACGCCGCTTTCAGTTCGTCGATGGCGTAGCTCACATTTGCCGCCACCGCAATTTTGATCTCCCCAGCTAAAAGCGGCATAGCCGCTAATAGTATTAAAAGCACGTATTTCTTCATAAGTTACCCTTTACATGTAAGATTATTTGGCAATCATCACTTCGGATGCCTTGACAATAGCAACAACCTCGTCGCCTGCTTTAATGTCAAGTTCAACAAGTGCGTCATTGGTGATGACCGCTCTAAGCGTGTCGTTGCTATCGTTGAGACGCACGACAACCTCCGTATCGACCGAACCGATGCAGATCGATTCGGCAACACCGTAAAATTTGTTTCTAGCACTGATTTCCAATGCCCATCCGGTGGCAATCAGTACATGTGATGCCTGAAACAACGCAATGATCTTATCGCCACATTTGAGTTGCATTGCTTCGGTGCTCATGGTACTGATTGATGCCGCCATTTTGGTACCGTTATGGCTTTCAAGCAAGGCCAAAACATTTACCGGACCTTTTTGAAGCTCTTCAACGGTAGCATCTATCTGATTACGCGCACTGATCATCATGCGTTTTGCCTTTTGAGGCAATCCATATGCCAAAAGCATCCGAAAAAGATCCTTTTCAAGAACATCTCACCGATGCTTTTAAAACGGCGTATTTCCTTTTCCGTTCGCTTATATGTAAGCAGAACAGTCTCTATATTACGGCCAAAATATGGCCGTAGCAATATCATTATGCCATGCCTACGATGACGTTGGATGCTTTAAAAATCGCATACACTTCTTCGCCGGCTTTAAGCTCAAGCTCATCGCATGAATCGTTCGTGATAATCGCTGTCATTGTAGTAGTATCCAGCGACATCTTAATTTCGGCATTAACGGCACCGTGGATAACTTCATTGATTTTAAGTGCCAGTACATTGCGGGCACTGATGCGCTCTGGGCGTGTTTTTGAGAGAATAATCGCACTTGACTTAATTAGTGCATACGCTGATTCCCCTACTTTCATATTCAGTCGTTCGACCGATGCATTGGTAATAATAGCTACCACTTGTTGATTGCCAAATGAGAGTACAACTTCGGAGTGTACCGCACCCGGAGTGATTGAAATGATAGTTCCGTTGAGGGTATTACGAGCTGATGTGAGCATAGATTTATCCTTTGTTTCTAAAATGATATAACGAAGTTGCTATTGATTCTGCATCAACTGTTCTTTAAAAAACGAGTAGCTTTTTCGTTATTTTTAGAATGATACAACGAATTTGTCGAAAATTGCCTTAACAGAAACAAATTTGTCGTTAATTGTTTCTATAACCCGACAATAATATGTTTTTTTGAGATAAGTGCATACGCATTCATGCCCTGTTCTAATAAGACCTCTTCGCTCTCGACACCAACAATAGTAGCATTACCAACGCGAAGCGTCACTTCAGCATTTCCTTCTAGCCGTTCTACGGAGACTACTTCACCCTCTACAATATTGAGCTCTTCACTGTTTTGGGGAGCCGTTGCGCTTACATGTACGTCGCTCGATTTCATAATAGCATACGCGTCGCACTCTCTTTCAAGCCCCATGGAGCGGATCGATTTTAGGGTAATGTCGGCATCAACCATCAGCGCGTCATTGATGCGAAGGCGCAACGTGCCGCGCAAGCCTTTTTCTATAATGGATTCGACTTTGGCTTCAAGCTGATTGCGTGCACTGGTGGTTAAAAAGGTACGCGATAAAATACGTGCCAAACGTTCAGGGTCATCCCCTGCTTCGGCAAACCGCTCGATAAACTGACGGTGTAGCTCTTCAAAACGGCGAAATGTAGCAATAAGTTCATAGGCATGAGGGGTCAACACGCTTCCGCCGCCTCCTCTGCCACCGGTGCTTTTGGTAATGATAGGCTTATCGGCCAGCGTGTTCATCTGGTTAATACGCTCCCACGCCCCTTTGTAGCTCATTTTCATGGCTTTGGCCGCGGCATGAATCGAACCGGTACGCTCAATCTGCTCTAAAAGCTCGATGCGTCCACTTCCTAAAAAACTCTCTCCGTCTTTGTCTAACCAGAATCGCCCGTCTATTTTCATCTGCCGCCTTTATTCATACTTTAACACGGCCTTCACAGCACCATCAATCATGAGTTCATCGCCCTCACGTCTGCTATCATACGAAAAAACCGCCTTTTTGCTCCCCATCACCTGCCATGAACTGATGTTGTTGCAGTGTGTAGCACCTATTTTATATTCCGATGTGTTTACATGTAAGGCTTGCAACAGCTCTTCGCTAAACTCAATACGCGCTTCATACTTTAAAACGGCTTCATGCCCCTGCGTCTCAAAACGCTGTTGTTCACAGCTACCGCCATCTGAAACATACATATTAATATAAGATGGAATATCGTGTTGCTCCATCTTGATCCAAACGTCGCATAAACCGTTCATGCAGGAATACCCCGGAGAACCATTGGACACGATAACTTGCTTAAAATGCATATCGTCTTCGTACTGTGCAGGCGTACACAATGCAACCGACTCATACCGCAAACCTAGTACTTCTTGCAATGCTACCGTGATCGTAACGTCTTGATCGTCTGTTTGTATTTTTTGTACCACCGGTTGATTAGCCCCTTTTACTACCGCTTCGCCAAGCTGAAACAGACCAAAGCCCACACTAAATATTGCTAATGCAATCAATCCGGCAACAATGCCAAGAATAATGAGTACGGTTTTAAAAAATTTCATCTTCTATGCACCGACACTCAAAACCTTATATATAAAAAGCAAACAATGCATTGAACCACCTCTCTTTTTTTTGGGTATTTATACTACGCACTTTATGCTATGATCTTCATTAAAACCCCAAAACCAAAAAACCCTATTTGTGCTTTTACAAGCCTATTATCAGAACGTTGTTTCGTAGCCACGATTAATCAGTCAACCGCCTTTTTTGGCGACAATGTAAAAAACCTAATAATCATAGCGACTACTGATGTGCTAACATAAGCAATCCCCATCTTCGCGCCCAAACTTTCATTATGACCCCATATTATAAATATATTGCTCAACATTACAATCCCTGTTATACCAAGCGATTTTTTTTTAACACTTTCATTTTGAATGTTCAATAAACTTGTTAATGCCAGCGTAGCTAAAAACAGTGCCAGACCCGGCACAAACAAAATTGCAATAATGTCTCTGTGCCCATTTTCATTTTCTGTTGGCAAGTAAGTGTATAGTATGCCCATTAAAGCCACAACGAGTGCTACGGAAAATCTCATTTTGATATTCATCTCAATCCTTTTATTAGACTTCTTGCAAAACTCCCAGATAGTCTCAGCACTTAAAAGCACAGTGTGATCAAGGCAGGTTCTTTTTAGCGTAGCCGTAGCTACGGTAAAAAGGTTCTAACGTAGAGCACGCTTTGCTTTTAAGTGCCCGAAGGGAG
>JBNKLA010000064.1:0-48868 GCA_050292115.1 Sulfurimonadaceae bacterium
ACATGAGGGAGCAAAATCTTCGTCCGTTTCGACCAGAAAGTTGCTACTTTACTGGTCTCTTTTGGTCTTTATTTTACTTGAAAAGTGCTTTGAAATGCCTGTTTTTAGGACTCTGCTCGCTTTTTCAGGGCTGACTATATAACATAACAACCCCTCCTCTTTGGATTGTTATATTTTATGAAGCACGCATTAACACAACAATAATAATCTGTCAATGAAATATTAATGCTCTTATCTGTTGCTTATTACTCTTCGGCCATTGCAGCTTCGATCTGCTCCATCGCCAACATTTTGCCGTTTTCCTCTTCGGCGCCTTGCCACCAGTATTCAATAATCGCATTCTCAATCTGCTCAAGCAGATCAAAGGGCATATTGGCAAAGACTTCATTGGAACTAATTTCCTCTTTTTGAACCCCTTTGGCTTTGGCAATCTCAGCGGTAAGCTCACGAATCGATTTTTCTATCTCGGTAGGTTCGGGCATCGGTTCGTCTTCAGTGGGTTGCACGATAATACGGGCGATATCGATCCACGTTTTGATCTCGGGCTCCAGATGGCCGTGTCCGTAAATTTGATAGCACAAGGTACGGTTTTCGCCATACACAAGCTCCTCATCTTCGCTCAATACATCCGACATCTCCGGCACACCATCGAGCAGATAGACTTCGATGCGCTGATCGTCACTCAAAATACACGCTTTTTCAAACGCCTCTTTTGCAAGCTTGAGCAGTTTACGTTTTTGTTGTTCTTTATCCATAGGGGGTCTCCTTTAGTTCATATAGGGAATGTCAAGCGCGGCATCGCGGTCTTCGGCTTCGTACTCGTAGGTTCGCTCCATCGCAATAGTAGCGATGGCTTTTTTAAGCGCTAGCTGTTGCAAAGGATGCAATTGGCGTTTTTCAATCTCATACATCAGCGCTTTTACATAATGGTTGGTGACAATCGGATGCCAGTGGTGATGATCGCGTGCAATTCGTGCCGAAAAGGCTTTGAGCGCATCGAGGTCTTCGCTTTCAATGCCAGGCAGTTTACGCACCAGATTGCGCACAAACTGTTTGGTAAAATAGGGCTCACCCATCTCTAAAAGTTTAGATACCGCATCAATGTCCGCCTGATTTTCGCTATAACTGTAAGCATAGCGAAAATGTTCACACACCAGCGGAATATAGCGCGGATAGTGTTCAAGTACTTTAACCAGATCGCGCAAATCCTGATCGATAAGCACTTGAAAAAGCGTCATTGCCGTTTTGCTTACACTGTTCCAGTGGTGTTCACCCTCTACAAAACGGTCGGCTTCGAGAATACGTCGATACTGCGCAATCTCATCAACACTGTCAACCAATCTGCCTTTTTTCTGGTACTCCATCAGGCGCGTTTGGCGTTATGAAAATCCCAAAGCCGTTTATAATGGCTGTCAAGCTCGGAGAGCGTGTTATCAATTAAAATCAGATCTCTTAGGCGTTCAAACTTCTGTTTGGGATGATTCTCATACCACTCTTGCATCTCTTTTTTGATACTGTCGCGGCGCACTACGGTAGAGGCAATCATATGGCGAAGCTGCTGCATCTCGTTGGTAATAATTTCAGTCATCGTCGCATCCGCATCGACACTCGCCGGTTGCAGTACCCGGATCAAGATAGGTTTTGGCATTAGAAGCGTCAACTTTTGTATACGCTCCTGATTCAAGATCATTCACGATTTTGGCGATTGCAATAGGCTCTTTACCTAAATAGTAGACATCAATAGACGCTTTATCAAGCGCATTAAAAACTCCTTCGCCAAGATGGGTATAAAGTACCGTCTTTACCCCCTGCTCTATTAAAAAAGAGGCAGTATTGCCTCCGTTGCCCTCGCCACCGTTTTGCATCACAAAGAACATCTCTTCGATGGGGTCATACATTGCAAACATCGGTGCATTGCCAAAGAGTTTTGACGAGGTGATCACCGGTGATGCGCTCTCTACCGGAATTGCTATCATAATATCTCCCTTAATATGGTGAACTAATGTATGCAAATAATATTCTCACTCTACATGTAAGCTTTAGAACAGATTTTGCAATACCTGTTATTATGAAGCATCTGCATGATCTGAAAACACACTACTACTTTTTTGGAAACCAAGAAGGCGACGGATATGAAGTCTATTTTGATGCGTATCCCGATGTCAAAGGTTTTGGCGACACGTACGATGACGCATACGCAGATGCACTGGAAAACCTACAAAGCTATTTAAAGGAGCACGAGTTGAGCACGACACCCCAAATGACGCAAGCGCTAGAAGCGTATGATAACCACCACTACACCAAAGCCTACGAAATATGGAATGAGCTTGCACTCACCAATAGTGATGCTATGGTAAACTTGGCTACTTTATATGTTAAAGGTCAGGGGGTTAGTAAAAACATGGCTAAAGCGGCAGAACTGTTCGATGCTGCCGTTAAAAAAGGTCATGAACTCGGTGCGTACTATCTTGGTGGCATGTATGAAAACGGTGTCGGCGTACCCAAAGATCACGAGCGTGCACACGGGTACTATGAGTTTGCCGCAGGAAAAGGCAATGTCAGCTCTATGGTCAAACTTGGTGTGATGCTTCAAGGCAGCGATGTCAAAGCCGCAATGTACTGGCTCATTCAAGCAGCACACCACGACGATCCTCAGGCGCAACAGATGATTACCTTTGTCTCTAACGCTCCTACGGCTACCATTATCAACTCAAAGTTTCGTACGCTAAGCGACGAAGATCAATACAAAACCCTCAATGCCATTATTAAAAGCCAAATTGCCCCAGCACTGGCCAAAGATGAAGGTGGTATCGAATTTGTCAATTACGTCTCTGGTGAAACCCCGCAAATCTGGTTGCGCTATCTTGGCGCATGTTCGGGATGCCACCTCGGCTCAACCTCTACGGCGGATATGATTATTAATATCTTAGAAGAGACCATAGACAAAAAAATTGTACTCTATCTCTGGTAGGAAAGCACGATGAATACGCTTACGGCCAAAGTCGAAGGTATCAAAAGCGATGCGTATTTTACAATCGTAAGTCTAGGGATCAATTGCGAAACGCGCCTTAAGACTCTCAAGACCGAACTCCCCGAATGGCTGGGTATCGGTGATACGGTAGAGTGCCATATTGCCGAAGCGGCGCTTTCGATCTGCAAAGGCGATCATAGCTCCGATGTCTCTATCGAAAACCGAATCGAGGGAGACGTATTGAGTGTACTCAAAGGCGATGTACTTAGCGAAGTGCGCCTAAGCACCGAATGCGGAGAGCTCAAATCACTCATTACCTCCGATGCCTATGAGCGTATGGCGCTCGAAGAGGGTGAATCTGTTATTATCTTGCTTAAAGCCGTAGATATCAAATTGCATCCCATTTTATAGAATAACTTATGCATATCTTACATGTAACTTAACCAAGGAGAGTTTTTAATGTCTGTAATGATTACCGAAGAGTGTATTAACTGTGATGCCTGTGCGCCGGAGTGTCCGGTTGCCGCGATTTTGAGCGATGATAACGAAAAAAATCCATTTGACGGCGAACGCTTTTATGTCAAACCCGAAACCTGTGTAGAGTGTGTGGGTCATGCCGATACGCCACGCTGTGCCGAGGCATGTCCAACTGAAGGTTCCATTGTATGGGATATGCCATTTACCGTAGATTTTAATGAGTATTACGCTAACGGCAATGAGAGCGGCACTTACAAAATTCGCGAACATAAGAAAAAAGGCTTGATGCTTCCAAGCGTTAAAGAACAAGCGTTTCTTGAAGATATCGGTATGGACGTACGTGAAAGCCATGCCAACGTAGCGGATTCGTTTTAATGCGTATCGCCTTTGCTTCGGATGACGGTCAAACGATCAATCAGCACTTTGGCTGGTCGAAAACCTTTTATCTGTTTGACGTAGACAAGCAGAGCGCTTCGCTGATCAAAACGATTGACAGCTCCGAAGAGCCCGAAGGCGAACAGGAAAAACTGAACTATAAAATATCCACCATTAACGAAGCGGACATTATGTACTGTACCCAGATTGGCCCCACCGCTTCTAAAATGGTGCAATCCGCCCGCATTCACCCCGTTCGTGTTGCTGAGGGCGAAGGCATTGAAGCGGCAATAAGTGCACTGCAAGAGATGTTAAATACCAATCCTCCACCGTGGTTGTTGCGTATTTACCACAAAGCCGAAGCAAGGAGCGCCTAATGGCCGTTTTAATTACCGATCTGTGTATTAATTGCGATGCCTGCATCGACGAATGCCCCGCCACGGCGATTGTGAGTGCCGATGACTCCCCGCTTGCAGATGGCGAATACACCTACGTCAAACCCGAAAAATGTATTGAGTGCGTTGATGCCGCAGTGCCCAAATGCGCCGACGTCTGCCCTACCGAGGGGTGCATTGTGTGGGATATGCCCTACACTGCCGAACATAACGACTATTTTGTAAATAGTGACAATTATGTCATTCGTGTCCACAAGAAAAAGGGTTTGATGTCGCCAGAGATCAACCCACAACCTTTTAGAGAAGCCATCTCTTCAGAGCAACGTGAGTTACATGTAAGCGTGGGAGAGACGCTCAAGCTTTATAATTAAAGCCTTACGGCTTTGCCTCTTTATTTTCTCTCTAAATTACCCCATTTATTCTTACATGTAAAGCTATTTACTCCAAAAAATATCTATCAAGAACACCTCTTGCATATACTCTACCAAAGAATGATTGTAGCTACATGATGCAAGGTCATTACATGTAAAGGAGAATTTATGGCAGTTATTATTGATGAGAGCTGTATCACCTGCGATGCTTGTTTGCAAAATTGTCCGGTTAATGCCATTGTTGACGATATGCACAATCCAACCGGAGAGAGCCGCTACTATATTCAGCCCGAAAAGTGTGTAGAGTGTGTGGGTATTTTTGACGATCCGCAGTGTGCGGCAATCTGCCCAAGTATCGGCTGTATTACGTGGGATATGCCCTACACTACCGATTTTGAAGAGCACTTTTTAAATGAAGAGATATACAAACTTGGTACAAAAAACGGCAAAGTAAAATCGCCATCATTTCGTGAGAAAAAATACCGCACCGATATTCCGCTTACAAGCCGTGGCATAGGCAAAGAGGTGCAAGAAGCGCCCAATGAAAACGAGGCCGGTTGAGTTGAGTAGCTATAAAACTCCCATAAAGCTTATTGCGGCAGGCCTTGAGCCGTTTCATGTCGATTGTGCTATTACCGTTGCACTCAAGATTACCGATGATTCGTGTAAAATGGATGATAGCGGACGTGCACTTTTTATGGAGCTCTACGACGCTTTGCCTGAGTATAAAAGCGACTATTTCGATGCTACGGTTTTCGAGATCATCACCATCGGGCGCAACGATCCCAGTGCATACGTATTTGGTGAAATCCGCATCCTTCGCGAAGCGGCGATGGATATGATCGGCAAGCCGCGCATGAAAGAGTTCAAAGCGATGGTGCGTAGCCAACTTCGCGAATTTCAACTTCAACAAAAGGAAATAAACTAAATGGGAACCCCAATTGACTTCATCTATGAAAACGAACTGCAGTGGCAAGCGTCACTTAAAGGCGAAATGAGCGTATCGGGACGCTATGGTTATCGTGGTGCACTGATTATTGTACCGGGTAAAGTGCTATCGGCTGATAAACAGCTACCGCCAAAATCAACGCTCAAACAGGCCATTGTGCTCTCTAATGATGATAAATTTATCTTTGTAGCCGGCGAACTTGAGACTTTTGACGACTTTGAACCGTTTGTCGAAAAATACAAAAGCGTTCTCTCTCCCGATACTTTGATGACACTTTTTGTGATCGACCTTGATGCCGATGCGACATTTGAATATGAAGGGCTTACTGTTCACGCCTATGCGCTTGATGAAAGCTCTGTTTGGAACGAACTGGTTGATTATGCCGATCTTTCAAAAGGTGACTTGAAAAAACTGAGCTCGGAAGAGAAAGTCGATACCCTCTATGATGAACTTAAAATCAGTAAGCTTCCCGCTAAAACCATGAGCTACGATGATGCCAAAGCGCTTAAAAATGGCGCGGGTAAAACACTTTTTGGAGCAGTATAACTACTCTTTTTTTCGCCGTTTTTTTTCGGCGATACTATTATTTTCATCTATATTTAATACCAAAAATCATAAAATACATTAACATCTGATTCTGGGGAAACCCCAAATAATGCTAAACTTTATCAAAAGTCATTCCGAACTTCTCTCCGATCTTATTGACAACTCCAATGATATGATTTTTATTATCAACATGGACTCACTTACAATCCAATACGCAAATAAAACGGTATTAGAAGAGCTTCAATACACTTTTGAAGAGTTACAAAGCTTACGAATCGAAGGTTTTAGGCGCTCTTTTGAGGGAGAGGCGGCATTTTCGAAGATCATTACCTTACTTCGTGCACAGAATCATATTACCGATTTTGCTACGATTGTACGCAAAGACGGTAGCACCTTTCCTGCCGAAGCGCGTGTCAAAATCTTACACATTGATGAGGCGTCATATGCTCTAGCCATTGTGAGCAATATAACCACACGCGTTGAATCACAAAACTCACTTAAAGACGCTTACGCGCAGATGCGTCTATTGGTAGATGAGCGTACCTCCGAACTGCAAGAGCAAGTCGCTCAGTACGAAAACTACAAACAGGTCATGGATGAGAGTAGCATCGTCTCGCGCAGTTCGTTAGAGGGTTTTATCACCTATGTCAATGACGCATTTACAAAGATTTCAGGCTATTCCAAAATTGAGCTTTTAGGCCGGCCCCACAATATTGTGCGCCACCCCGACATGCCCGCAAGCCTTTTTAAAGCGCTATGGAAAACGATTCAGGCTAAAAAAGTATGGAAAGGCATTTTAAAAAACCGTAAAAAAGATGGCGGCTATTATTGGGTTGACATGGTGATTAAACCGATTTTTGACAAAGATAACAACATTACCGAATACATTGCCGTACGCCACGACATTACCGAAATGATGGATCAGCGTGAAAAGCTCACCACGCTTGCCTATACCAATTCGCTCACCGGTCTGCCTAACCGCGCCAAATACCGTGAAGAGATCAACACCTTTAAAAAACCGGCTGTCGCCTTGCTTAATCTTGATGCGTTTAGCCGCACCAATGACTTTTACGGCCATAATTTTGGCGATATCGTGCTTAAAGTTCTGGGAGAAAAAATCAAAGAGTATATGCCAAAACATTACAGGCTCTATCATCTAAATGCCGACGAATTTTTAATTCTAAGTGAAGATGAAGATCGAACGATTTTTGCCAATTACATCCGATTTATTATTGAAAACCTACGATCCCAGAGCATTACGATCAGTAATGAACGCATTGTATTTGATGTGTCGGGAAGCATCTCTTTTGAGGATCGAAATGTACTACTTGCAACGGCAGATATTGCTCTAAAACGCGTTAAGAAACTGCAAGATCAAATGCTTATCTACAATAGTAATATGGAGATTAAACGCGACTATGAACAAAATCTATACTGGTCGCATAAACTGCGTCAAGCGCTTAACGATGGGCGTATCGTGCCTTTTTTTCAACCCATCGTCAATAATCACACCGGAGTATACGACAAATATGAAGCACTGGTACGGCTTATTGACGAAGATGGCACCGTTTATAGCCCTTATCACTTTCTTGATGTTGCCCACCGTACCAAACAGTACCGCCAAATTACCAAAGCGATGCTACTCAAAACCATTGAAACGCTCAAAACTTGCGATGCCGCCTTTTCTGTCAATCTCTCTATCGACGATATTCTCGATTCGGAAATCAGAACATTTTTGTTAAACCTGCTTGATTACAGCGATTTTGGCAATCGTTTGGTTATTGAACTGCTTGAGACCGAAGGTATTATCAATTTTGAAGGGGTATCGGAGTTTATCAACAAAATGAAAGCCCACGGTTGCAAAATCGCCGTTGATGATTTTGGAACCGGATACTCCAACTTTAACTATCTCATTAAACTACAGGTTGATTTTGTCAAAATTGACGGTTCTATTATTCAGACTATTCACGAAAAGAGTTCACGAATTTTAGTAGAAACCATTGTAACGTTTACTAAGGCTATGGGTATTAAAACAATAGCTGAATTTGTAAGCGACAAGACTATTCTTGAGCAGGTCAAAGCGCTTGGTATCAACTATTCGCAAGGCTACTATTTTAGCCCGCCGCAAGCACACCCAATTTGTTAAAATGCTTTAAAAAGTAGTGTTGCCGCAACTACCACGACATATATGCTTCCCATATGAAGCTTTGATTTGATCCGCTTTTCTATCAGTTCCACTATAGTCTCCTTTAGTTACATGTAAGCGTATCAGAGCTACACGCTTCGCCCACGCTCTCACCCAGCGGCACTTCAAGAATAGTCTCAAGTACCTTGGCGTCAAACCCGCATAGTTTACGGTTTCCTATCACCATCAACGGCCTGCGAATCAAAATAGGCTGACGCATCAGTATCTCTAGCGCAGCCGCTTCGCTAATAGCATAGGGATCGACCTCACCTGTTTTGATCATCGGTGCGTTGGGATTAAACCAGTCGCTTACATGTAAGGGTTTTAAAAATGCAAGTAGCTCTTCTTTGCTTAGACCGTTTTCAAGTAGATTGCGCTCTAGTACCATACAACCGGCTTGGCGAAGCATCTTTTTTTGCTTCGTATTGGTCGCACAGCCCGGTTTTTCGTAAAAAAGGACAATTTTCATTTACGCCTCCAAAAGCGCAAGCGCTTTCTCCATGAGATGATAGGTCTCAAGCCCGTCATCGTCATAGCTCATGCACTCACCTAGGTAGCCGCGCTCATACAGCGACGTAATCGTCTCATCTACGACATTTTTGTCGAGATGACAATACTCGGCAATATCCACGGCCTCGTATAGGTTGTAGTCGATATCGTCACTCAATGCATAAATCGATTTGATAACTTTTATCTCGTTTTCGCTCACTGCGACTCCTTTAGGGCTTGCATCTGTTTGCGTAGAGCAATGCGTTGTAGCGGATGCAAGGATGTTTTCTCCAGCCATTGTGAATACGCCTCATAGTAGTGTTCTTTAATTATATTATGCAACTTATGTGCCTGATTTACGGTCTGCTCAAGATAGGATTTCGCCTCTTCATAGCGAAACTCTTTTAGCGGTTGTAACCGACGTTTTACTCCCTGTATAAGCCGCGCATCAAGGTGCGTCTCAGCCAACACCATGAATCGGCTTGCCGCTTCAAGATCGGCATAGGTGTCGTTCCAGATACGGCCGTTGATCATCTGATCACATGCTTGATCTAAAAACACGGGTGCCATCTCAAGCACCTGCATCAACTCATTAAAATCATCATCCACCATAGCACGAAAAAGCATACGGCTTCGATTGCGGATTTTGACACGCAACGCTGCATCTTCGATAACCTTTACATGTAGACGTGAAAAACGCTCATACGCTCCCAAACGTGAATGGTTAAATGCCATAATAGAGACCATCGGATTGGCATCGCTTACCTGATCGGGGTGTGAACCCGAAGGACGATAAAAAGCCCACTCTAAACGGGCTTCGTCATCTTCATGACACAAAAAAAGGGCATCTCCTTGTGCTTCAAAATCACTTTCGTCGCTAAGGGATTCGATCTGTTCTTTATATGTGAGAGAAAATGAAACGGACATGAATATTTCATATGCAACTTTCTTACCATCAATCACAAGTTAATAGCAATTTCATATTTGACATCATATAATAACTATTAAATACAAGGTAGCTCTAAGCAATGAAGCACTCCCCAGATTTTAAAGCACTCGTCGAAGCCAATCCTGATTGGATCTGGCAAATCGATTGTAACGGTGTTATCATCTACTCTAATACTACCGTCTCTGAACTACTGGGGTATAAGCCTGCAGAGATTATTGGTGTGAATATTTTAGAGTTAATCCACCCCAAATGTGCTAATCGCAATCGCTTTACATCCGACTATCTTCACACTTTAGAGACGATCAAGCCTACCGAACAGGTGTTACAACACAAAACGCATAAACGCATCCTACTCGAAAGTGAAGGCAAAGCATTTTTTGATAAAAGCGGCTTGTTAGCAGGATTTCACCTCCGAAGCCGCAATATCTCCAGACGTGTCAAGATGCGCCAGCAGTTAACCTCCATCCAACAACTGGCTCATCTTGGGGTTTGGGAACTCGACCTGCTCACAAACGAACAGCAATGGAGCGACGGTATCTACCATCTGCTCGGTGAGGCACCGCAAAGTTTTGATCCCAATTTTGAAAATTTTATGCGCTTTTTGCCCGATGAAGACAAGCGTAAAGTGCAAGAGGGGATGCAGCGCGCTTTTGAACACCAAGAGGAGTATGACCTTTTTCATAACATACGTCACAATGATGGAACACTGCGCAATGTCCATGCCCGCGCCAATGTCATCTTTGAAAATGAAAAACCTGTTAAAATGATCGGTAGTGTTATCGATATTACGGAGACCGTTTTACTGCAACACCAACTGCAAACCACACTGCATCTGCTTCAAAGCGTTATCAACAACGTTGAAAACCTGATTTTTTACAAAGATACCCAATTTCGCTATTTAGGGTGCAACCATGCATTTGAACGCTTCATGGGACATACACAAGATGAGCTGATAGGCCACGAAGATTTTGAGTTTTTCCCCGAAGAAGTTGCACAACATTTTCGCGCACTTGATCAAAAAATATTTGATACTCAAGAACGTGTAATCAATCCGCAATGGGTTGAGTATCCCGATGGTAGCAAAGTTTTTTTACATACTATTACCACACCACTGTATGATCATCTTGGTAAATTAATTGGACTGGTCGGGAACTCGATTGACCTAACAAAAGAGAAACTCTTAAGCGAACAGCTTGAGCATCAGGCCAAATACGATAGCCTCACCGAAATCCCCAACCGTACGCTCTTTTTAGATCGCCTAGAGCAATCTCTAAAAGACGCACACCGCAGAAAATGCAAAGTGGCCGTGCTGTTTATGGATCTCGACGGCTTCAAAACCATCAATGATACGCTTGGTCACCGCTATGGTGATCAGGTTCTCAAACACGTTGCTACCCGGTTGCGTGATTCGTTTCGCAACAATGACACCGTCGCCAGACTTGGAGGCGATGAATTTGCAGCAATTGTGTCTGACATTCAAGATGACAGCGCAGTCATCACGCTTGCCGAAAAAATGCTACATAAAATGAGTCATCCTATTGCAATTGAAAACTACCTCTTAAGTGTTACCATCAGTATTGGCATTACCGTTTTTCCTGAACATGCCAGTCATAGTGACGAACTGCTTACACTGGCCGATAATGCAATGTATATGGCAAAAAGCAAAGGTAAAAACTGCTATGTAATTTACCAATCCTCTGAGCACACTCCATCCAGTGCCTGTACACCCTATAGATCAAAATAAAAGACATCTCCAAAAGGCTCAAAACGTTTCATATTGCGTTTTTCACTCACCAAAAAGAGCGTACTCATCTCTGCGGCACGATCAATTTTGAAAAAACCGTCACTAAGTACCATCAATGCGCTCTCATGCACATTCACACGTTTTAGATATTCAAGAACAGGCGCAAAATCGGTACCGCCGTTACCTTTGCTAAACGCCACTTCGGGCGGTTTTGCGGCTTGCGAATCGTATGAGACAATTGCACTCTCATCTACCGCCTCGTCAAAAGGCACGACCTTAACGCTAAAATCACTGCTCATGCGAAGCACCGAATCGATAATGCCCAAAAAAGTTGCAAAGGTCTCGTGGCTAATACTCATGGAGCGATCCAGTGCAATGTAAAGATTTAGACGATTACGCTCGCGTTTATAGCCCGGCAGATACAAGCCCTGATGAATAAAGCGGCGGTTAGGCGAAGAAAAGTCGGTGGTTTTATCAAAAAAGCTCTCACTCAAATAGGTGTGTAGCAAGGTTTCAAGGTCGATTTTAGGGCGGATGACTTCGTTGATCACCTCCAAAAACGAGGCCGGAACATTCCCCTGCTTACTCGCCGCCCCCATCGCCTGCACAATCAGCGTGTCAAGCTCCTCCATAGCCGCTTCGTCATCACCCTCGTTTTCGATCAAATCGCGTTTATCCTCTTTTGGATTTTCCTCATCGGGCGTGCCCTCGCCGTCTTGATTCTCTTGATAGAGCGTATTGTAGACTTCTTCGACGCTGCGATCTTTAAACTTCTCCAGCAGCACTTCATTCTCGGGCCGCTCCCCTACCCGCTCAAAATCATTGAGTAGCAGGTTAATCACAATATCGCTAGAGCGATTCCACACCTTCGCATCACGCTCACCCATACGAAAGGGGTGTTTGAGGATTACATGTAAGAGAATATGTGCATAGGTGTATTTAAGATGGCCTTCGCTTAACGTAGCACTCATGGTTTCATCAATGTATATCTTCTGCCCGTCTGTCTCAAACGCTTCGTGCGGGTTTTTACGAAACTCCATCGGTAGCGAAAGCGCCAACACGCTTAAAAACGGATGATCAAAAAGGAATTGGACACGGATTTTTTCAAGTTGCTTGGCAAGTGATTCGGGCATGGGTGCTTTTTACATGTAATATGCATTTGGTATTCTAAAAGGATCAAGACTGTTGTACTTTAATAGCAGTTTTCTTAAAATTATTTTAAACAAACACTTAACACAAAATTAACACTTAAACTTTAATATCTCAAGACCCAACTGCCTGCTTGTTTGGCGACTGTCGGGCAGTGAGTGGTGTCGTGTACCGGAGCTACTACAAAGCGCCTTGCTTAGAGATAATACACTTTTTTTCTCCGGTGCCCTTCATACAAATCATAGGAGAATAAATGCAGCCTGTTGTCGTCTGGAAAAATAATATGGCAGGGTTGAATATTACGTTTTAGGAAGACAAAGCAGATTATATGCAAAGCGCCACACTTTTATCACTTTTTTTGATCGGCTTAAGTTACGGTGCAAGTGCCTGTTTGTTTACATGTATGCCGATCATGTCGCCGTTATTGCTAAGCACGGCGGCACAGGAGCGCTCGTTTATCCCTGTACTGCTACCGTTTTCACTGGGACGGCTCGGTAGTTATATGGGAATGGCGGCAGTAGCATTTGTGAGTGCCGCGTGGCTTAAAACAACACTACAATATGGCCACGTATCGCAGTATGTTTTGGGTACAACAACCGTAGTGATGGCGCTGTATGTTCTTTTTTTCAGTGCCAAAAAAGGGTGCGCAGGTTCAAAAATGCGCCAAGCGGGAAGTAGCACCGGATATTTTATGATGGGCGCAGGCATTTCGCTAAGCATCTGCGCTCCGGTAGCCACGCTAATCGCTACGAGTATGTATGCCCCATCGATTGCTTATGCCCTACTCATGGGCACGGCGTTTGGTCTGGGAGCAATCAGCGCAATGCTTGTGGTGTATGGCGTACTGCTAACTCCCATTGCCAAAGAGGCGCTTTGGCGTTTACGTGAGTATCACGGCATTATTGAAAAAAGTGCGGGCATTATGCTACTGGCAGTCGGATGTGCAGTTTTATTTGGCTGGATACGCCTCTAATCTTTACATGTAAGGAATACAATGGATATACATTTAATGCAACAGATTGTCGATTACGGCATTATCGGAACCTTAGGGTTTATGGCGTTTATGTCGCTGTGGTTTTGGATTGAGAGAATGCTCTTTTATCGCGGTATCAAGCTTGAGGGGTATCGTACCAAAGAGGCACTGCAAATTGATCTGACCAACCATTTGGGGGTGATCTCCTCTTTTGGCTCCAACGCCCCTTATATCGGACTGCTTGGAACCGTTTTTGGCATTATCTTGACCTTTTATATTATGGGACAAAGCGGCAATTTGGATGCCAAAAGCATTATGACCTCGCTTGCACTCGCGCTAAAGGCTACGGCTATGGGGCTTGGCGTGGCGATTCCTGCTATTTTCTTTCACACCCATTTAGTGCGCCGCCTTGAAGTGCTGGTAGCGCGTTGGGAGATTTTGCAAAAGGAAGGGCATGACGGTTAAAAAGTTTGAGGCCATTAACGTTGTACCGTTTATCGACATCATGCTGGTACTTTTGGTCATCGTGCTCACCACGGCAACGTTTGTAGCGCAGGGAATTATTCCGGTCGATTTGCCAAAGTCGCAGACACATAGTCAAGATAAGCCCAAAGAGCCGCTTCGCATTACGATTAAAGACGACGGTGCCGTTTTTTTGAATAAAGAGGCCACAACGCTTGATTCACTAGAGACTACACTTAAAAGCGGCGATGTTAAACGTCCGGTCGAGATTCACTGTGATCAGCAGAGCGCTTTTAAATATTTTGTAAGCGTCATCGATCTATTGAAGCGTTATGAGTACAAGAATCTGGGAATTGCGACTGAACATGAATAGATACGCACTCTCATTTTCACTGGCGCTGGGTATTAGTATTTCGCTTATCGGTAGCATTTTGGTGATGATGCAACTCGATTCAAAAATCAGTGATCGCCATTGCGATAAAAAATCTCGCATTGCATTTAGCGTGTTAGCCAAACAGGCTCCTAAACCCCTGCCCAAAACACCTGAAAAACCTAAACTGCAAAAACCTAAAAAAATCAAAAAGGTTGAGGCGCCGAAACCCAAACCGATTCCAAAGCCCAAAACGGTTGTAGCCGCAAAAAAAGTAGAGCCGCAACCCGAACCCGAAGTGGTTGAAAGCGCACCGCCGCCAACACCAACGCAAAAAACGCTAAAACAAGAAGAGGCCAAAGTCAGCGCACTGGCTCGCGCTGAAAAAGAGGCGCAAATTGATGAACTCAAAAAAGCGTTTTTAACGATGCTACGTGAGAAAATCGAAGCCAATCGGCACTACCCCAAACGTGCTAGAATGCGTGGTATTGAAGGGGTGGTCGATGTCGCATTTGAGGTACAAGCCAACGGTGATGTTCTCGCCATTGATATTCGTTCGGGGCATCGGCTTTTGGGTCATGCGGTCAAAGATGCAATTCAAAAAAGTTTTCCGGTTAGCATTCCTAAACCGCTTAAAAGTTTTCCTATGAATGTAACGCTACAGATTGTCTTTAAATTGAGCTAATAGTATTATTAACTGATGTTACGCACTTTACGGGCAAAGCCCGAAAAGTGGCAGGGACAGATGTCCCTACAACCCCCTAAAGCTAGCCACATCTTTCGGATGCGGCAGAATAACCGACCTTTTACACCCTTTTTTCAAAAGTGCGTAAGGTCAGTTATTAATGCGATTCGCCGTAAAATGCCACGCGGTTTTTACCCCTGCGCTTGGCAAGATACATCGCTTCATCGGCACATCGTAAAAGATCCTCGGAATTTTTGGCATCAATTGGGAATACGGTAATACCGATACTCATGTGGATTGCCAGCTCAACACCTTCTATAATAACCGGTGCTTTCGTAATACTCATAATCTTATTGGCAAGGATATCTAAAACCGTGAAATCTTCGACATCTTCAAAGATCATTACAAATTCATCCCCGCCGTAACGGCAAATCGTATCTTCCGCGCGTACGCTATTTCTAAAATGTTCCGCGCAACGCTGTAAAATAACATCGCCCACACGATGGCCGTAGGTGTCATTGATCGGTTTAAAGTTATCAAGATCAATAAAAAAGAGGGCGACACTGCTTCCCGAGTGCTCCGCATGTAACAGTGCTTGGGAGAGACGGTCATCAAGAATCAGGCGGTTAGAGAGTCCGGTCAGCGCATCATGCGTTGCCATTTTTCGATACATCTGTTCATTTTTATTTCGCAACGTAAAATCAGAAAAAATTCCAATATAGTTTTTGACCTTTCCGTTTGTTTTACGAATCACACTAATACGTACCCAAGCCTCATAGACTTGTCCGTTTTTCTTACGGTTGTGCACCTCTCCGTCCCAGTGTCCTTCATGCTCAAGGCTACGCCACATTTCATGAAAAAAATGTTCATCATGGTTGCCCGAACCCAACACGGCAGGATCTTCTCCAACAACCTCATCGATTGTAAATCCGGTCATATCCTCAAACGCTTCATTACACTGGATAATTTTATTTTCGGCATCCGTAATAATGATACCGTCAACCGTCGATTTAAAGACCGCAGAGCGCATTTCAAGTTGGCTAATCGAATATTGAGCCGCGAGTGCCGAACCCACCATCTGGGCTACCGTTTTAAGCGTACTCGTATCGGTAGCGTCAAAAACGCGTGAATCGTTATTGCCGATTCCCAAAATTCCCCACCACCGCTCAGCGCTATAGATAGGTAAAATCAATAGCGAATTAATACGATGCTCATAAAAAATCGGTACATCATGAGCGTCATGGGCTGATACCAGCTCATTCACCGAAATACCGCTTTTAAGTCGCGATAACCAATCCTCTTTTTCAAACTGTGCGTAAGGTAGTAATGGGGGCGGCGTCGCATCGCTATTATCGTTTAGCTGTAGGAATCTTCGAGCAAAACGGGGGTTGTTGCCTTGATCATTCTTAAAAATAAAGAGTGCCGAGGCTTCGGCAGCCTCTTTGATAAGACGCATCTGTTCATAAAGCGTCTCTTCGATTTTTCTATATTGTAGCAGTTGGCTTGCCATCGTATTGATGGCATGGAGAATATTGCGATGACGATTAAGCGCTTGCTCAACACTTCGCTTGCTCAAAATCTCATTGCTAAGATGCTCTACAATCTGGAGAAAATGGGCACGATCAAAAGGTTTAGCAAAAAATTGGTTCACGCCCAATCGGATTGCCTGAAGCATATACTCTTTATTATCGAAATTGGTAAAAATCGCAATTTTAACTTCGGTATTTACCTTGCGTATGGCCTCAACCATCTCCAAACCGCTCATCCCAGGCATGTTAACATCGGAGAATACAATATCGGGAGCTACTTCGTGAAAAAATTCAAGCCCTTCGTCACCGTTAGAGGCGATATAGATTTCGCGTTTGCCGTTATTGAGCATTTTGCTTAAGATACTCGTTGTGACCGTATCATCATCAACAACAAGAAATTTTAGCTTTTGCGAATCCATATAATCGTTTTTAATCTTTTGCCCTCAGAATTTAGATATATATTATAACGGAAAAAAGCGAGTTTAAAGCTAATCAAATGATATATTCACCATATTTTTCCAACCATGTGTCAAAAGCGCTAAAAGTGGCAATAGACTCGTCTTTGACGATAACGTCTTTAATAAGCATTACACCAAACTCTGTCGGCAAAATTTCGCTAAATGCAAAGAGATGCCGTTTATGCTCTTGGCTACCGTCAAAATACTCAACCAGCGCCGAAACCAGTGCATAGAGCAATGCCGGTTGGTTTTGCACCTCAGGATAGTGCCCCGAGTAGATTGCCGCCACATCGGGAAGCTCTTCGTAAACTTTGACATACGAGGTAAACTCGATGCCCGCGCTGTATCCGATGGTGCCGTAGATGATGGATGCGATGGCACCGATATCGTCACGCGCTTTTAAAATGTTGCTTAGCATATGGTAACTTCGCGGTGTAGCAAATGCGGGGTTGGCATCGTCTTCTACCACCGGCTCGGTGCTTAGCAGATCGGGGCGAAAGCCCAAAAATCCAATAACAAACGGATGCAAGTGTGCTTTAATGGCAAAAAGTTTAAAATCATCATAACGCGCGGCTACGCTTAGATGCACCATGCGATTTGCTAGCGGTGTGGGCAAGCGAAATACGACGCCACGGTCACTCACGCGATTTCCTGCACAGATAATGCGCCACCCTTTAGGCAATTCATATTCGCCCATTTTACGGTTAAGCACCAACTGATAAATCGCGGCTTGAACCGAAGGCGGCGCAGAGTTGAGTTCATCAAGAAACAAAATGCCTTGTGAGTCCTGATCTTTTGGAAAAAACACCGGCGGCATCCATACGGTTTGATCCTTTCTGATAGAGGGCACGCCGCGCAAATCCACCGGATCCATCTGCGAAAGACGCACATCAACAAGCTCAAGGTTATGCGTTTGCGCCACATCGGCCACAATATACGATTTTCCAATCCCCGGAGAGCCATGAATAAACACCGGCGTATCGGTTGCAATCAGCGTTTCAAGGTGCGTATAGAGTTCGGTGGTTGAAATATGAGGTGTGGTCATTATGCGCTAATCTCCTTCATGATACATGTAAAGCATGTAAGCTGATCGTTACATGTAGCACACGCCGGAGCTACCGCACCTATCTCATCATACAAAAATTTTTTCCAGAGTTTATCTTTGGGCTTTTGGGCGGCAAGAGTAGGAAAGTTTTTAGTCATAAATTTGCCCATCTGTGTGCGGCTTTTAAAACCAAGGTCTTCATAGAGATGCCCCATTTCAAGCGATACGCGGGCTACATGCGGTGCCAAAATAAACTCCGCATATCCATTAATGGCGTGTGTAGCCAAAAAGTCACGGACTTTGATATACAACGACGGATATGTAACGATGGTGTTCATGCACACTCCTTTTCATACGAAAAGAGGTGCAAATGTTATTCGAGGTTATTACATTTCAGCTTCCGTGCCACAAGCTCAAGCAGCTCATTTTCCATCAACGCCAACGTTTTCTCATACTCATCATATGCTTTGCCGCTGGGATCTTCATAGCCTACATGTAAGGTTTCTACCGCGTTTGGAAACACGGGGCATGTCTCTTTGGCATGGTCACACACGGTTACTACCAGATCAAAAGGCAAATCAATCACCTCATCAATCACTTTAGAACGGTATGCATCACGCCACAAACCGCGTGCTAACAGCAATGCTTTGGCATGGGGATTGACCGCACCGCTTGCCGCGACACCGGAGCTATAAGCTTTAAGGCAGTCGCCGAGTCTGGCATTAAGCAAGGCTTCGGCCATAATGGAGCGGCAGCTATTTCCGGTACAAAGCACTAACACGGTTTTCATAGATCACACCCTTTTTGAAGCGCAGGAAGTTCAATACCAAGATGTCGGATCTCATCAATTGCCTGAAGCCTGAAGCGATCCAGCGGCGAGCGGATCTGATAATAGGCCCACGTTCCCTTGCGTTCAACGCGTAAATAACCTGCCTCTTTAAGGATTTTAAGATGCCGCGAAAGGCGGGATTGGATCAACCCCAAAGAGTTTTGAAGATCGCACACACACAGCGCACCGTGTTCATCCAAAAAACGCAATATCAACACGCGTGTTTCGTCGTTAAGCGCACCAATCGTGCGTAAAAACTCTTCCATCATGAGCAGCAAAGCGGCGATTTTGAAAGCGCCGATTCAATATCCTGAGATGTCAGCTCTTTAGTCTCAATACGGATGGAAACATTGTCATTGTCGCCTTCGACGCTAATATTTTCGATTTTGGCTTTTTGCGCATCGCTCATACATTCGCACTGCCCGTTTTGGCAACGTTCTACCATACCGATGACCTCTGATTTTTTGATATCCTGCGAAAAATTGATTTTCAGACCATTAGGAACTGTGGTGACTTTAGTCTCTTTCATAACTACTCCTTGAATGCAGTATTCTAACATAAATATATCAGTATATGTTGATGTATTATAAAAATATCGCTATAGTTTTACGATATGTTACATGTAAAGGTCACTTCATGCTCTTAGCCATTTTACTGTTTTTAGTCACCCTGCTTTTTGTAATCTGGCAACCGCGTGGCTTGCAGATTGGTACTACTGCCGTAATCGGTGCACTATGTGCACTGCTTTTGGGTATTGTGGATTTTAATGACGTCATTACCGTAACCACGATAGTGTGGGATGCCACCCTCGCTTTTATCGGAATTATTCTGCTCTCGATGGTGCTTGATGAGATCGGATTTTTTGAGTGGGCGGCACTTAAAATGGCGCGCCTTTCTGGTGGCAACGGCTACGTAATGTTCAGCTATATTTTGCTACTGGGGGCACTTGTAGCAGCGCTCTTTGCCAATGACGGAGCCGCACTGATTCTCACACCCATCGTACTGGCTAAGATGAAGCATCTTAAAATGGAGCCCGTAGCCATCTTTGCTTTTTTAATGGCAGGCGGGTTCATCGGCGATAGCGCTTCTAATCCGCTGGCAATCTCTAACCTTACCAATATCGTCACCGCAGGCTATTTTGATATCGGTTTTTGGGAGTATGCCAAAACCATGTTTGTGCCTAACCTGCTTGCCGTTATGACATCAATTATCGTGTTGCTGTTCTTTTTTCGCAACTCCATACCACGCCATATTGACGTACAAAACCTTGCACTGCCCGAGAGCGCCATCAAAAACAAGACGATGTTCAGACTAAGCTGGGGCTTTCTGGCACTGCTACTTGCAGGCTATTTTATCGGCGATGCGTTTGATCTGCCCGTCTCACTTTTTGCCCTTGGCGGCGCCCTGCTCTTTTTGGCTATTGCCCACCACCACAAAGCCACCAAACCGTGGCTCACCATTAAAACCGCACCGTGGCAGGTGGTCTGGTTTTCTATTGGTCTGTATATTGTAGTTTTTGGGCTTAAAAATGCGGGGCTTACCGATTATCTTGCGACACTGATCGCTTCGCTAAGCGCTCAGGGCAATTTTATTGTGGTTATGGGCACCGGATTTCTCTCGGCACTGCTTAGCTCCGTAATGAACAACATGCCTACGATCATGATTATGGATATCGCCATTGCCGAAGCGGGTCAAAACACGCTGGCGTATGCCAATATTATTGGCTGTAACCTTGGACCGAAAATGACGCCTATCGGCTCACTGGCAACGCTATTGTGGTTACATGTACTGGCTCAAAAAGGGGTAACGATCACTTGGGGACAATACATGAAAGTCGGCCTTTTCGTTACACCACCCGTACTTTTTGTCACACTACTTGGATTAATTTAAACGAACCACACCATTTGGGGTATAATCAAACAAGTTTAACAGATAAGAGGTTGCGTGCTATTAAATTTTGATGCTGCTGCCGAGTTGGTTCCGCACGGCTTTTTTATTTTTGATCCGCTAGCACAAAAAAACGGTGCGTTTCTTTATACCTCTGCAAAATTCTCCGATATTACCGGTTTAAGTTCACAAGCGCTTTTGAGCGATGCAACTGCATTTTTTGACCGGCTTGATTCCCGAGATTATGAACAGTTTGTCCAGCACTCCCGACAAGCGCTAGAGGACGGTCTGTGGGAGATGGAGCTTCATTTTTTACACCTGAAAAATGACCCTATAGTATTGCAATGGCGTGCTATGCCAATTCAAGAGAAAGAGCGTACTCTTTTTAAGGGCACACTTCTTGATATTGCTGAACAAACAGATACGAAACAGACCTTTCGCTCTATCGCGGAGAGTTCAAGCGACAATATTGTCCGTTACGATCGTGAAGGACGTATTCAATACATCAACAAAAGCTTGTTAGATTTTTTCAATTATGACGGTACGTTTATGTATTTAGGCAAAAAAGCACGCGACCTCTTTCCCGACGGTCGCTTTGACACCATCACCTCCGCTGCGGATCGAGTGAGTCAAAGCGGTAACAAAGAGTATGTTGAGCTTGTCCTTCAAATTTCGCCCACCCAAACGTTCTATCATCATATTTCAGTGGTTCCCGAATATAACGAAGCCGGCGATATTATCGGCTCCATAGCTTTTGGACGTGATATTACACCTCTAAAACAACTCGAACTCCAACTTCGTGAACAAAACACCTTTCATAAAACGCTACTTAATGCCTTAAATAAAGTCGGTATGCAACTTATGATTATTGAAGAGGGCAAAATCATCTATGTTAGCAACCTCAACATTGCACAAAAGTTTGGATATGATGAAGCCACCATCACCTCCGGTGTCCCTTTTCTTGATATTATTCATCCCGATGATAAAGAGCGTATTGCGCAATACTATAAATATCGCATGTCACACCATAATGATACCCCCAACGCTTATGAGGTCGGGCTTATCGATAAAATGGGACAAAGACATGAATATGAAGTTTTTGTGACACCAATTCCCGATACCCATCCACCCCGCCTTATTAGCATCGGAAAAGATATTACCAAGCGCAAAGCGGCCGAATATGAACTGAAATTGATGCAACAAGCCGTCAACCAATCAAGCGAAGCGCTCTTTATGGCTGATGCCACAACATGGAAATTTCTCTATGTTGATGATGCTGCTTGCAGTTCACTCGGTTATAGCCGTGAAGAGTTGCTTGAAAAATCCATAATGGATGTCAATCCCGACTATACCACGAACACGATGTCTGTCACATTTAATGATATTAGTGATGGAAGTCATTTTACTTTTGAAACCCGTCACAAACGCAAAGACGGTACCATTTTTCCTGTTGAAGTTAACGGCAGTTTCTTTGAAAAAGACGGTATCTTGTATAACGTCGCTATGGTGCGTGATATTAGTGAACGCAAAGAGGCCGAACAACGGCTTGCACAAAGCGAAGAGAAATTTCGCTCTCTGGCCGAGAATCTGCCTGATCTTATTGTCAGGTACGATAAAGCGCACCGACGCATCTATGCCAACCCTACTTATACGCGCATGTTAAACATTACTTCAGAAGAAGCGATGGGCAAAACGCCGACACAATTGTGGTCGATGCCCGGAAGCCATCCCAATGCGCAGGAGTACGAAGGCTACCTCGATACGATTTTAACTTCGGGCAAACCTGAAATAAAAGAGTTGCAATGGAAGCTTCCTGATGGCAGAGAAATCGTTTTGGATTTTCACGGTGTTCCCGAATTTGATCAAAACGGAAAGGTTGAGAGTGTACTGACCGTTGCCCGCGATATCAGCCGACAACGCATGATGGAGAGTGAACTGCGTATGGCGGCAAGTGTCTTTAAAGTTGCCGGCGAAGGCATTATGATTACCGATCCCAATGGCCTCATCCTCGATGTAAACCCCGCCTTTAGCACCATTAGCGGGTACTCTAAAAAAGATGCCGTCGAAAAAAAAGCCAATATACTCTCTTCGGGAATGCAAGAGAAGGATTTTTACACATCAATGTGGTCACAGCTACTTAAGAGCGGTTCGTGGTCGGGTGAAATCGTAAATCAACGCAAAGACGGCAGTCGCTATATTGAGCATCTTGATATTATAGCTATCTATGATGAGGCGGATACACTCAAGTATTATGTGGGTATTTTTTCGGATGTTACGCAGCTTAAACATCAAGAGGAGTATCTCACACACATTGCCCACCACGATAATCTTACCGGTCTACCCAATCGTATGCTACTTACCGACCGGCTGAGTATGGCAATGGCCTACACCAAGCGCTCGAATAAAATACTGGGTATCATCTATCTTGATCTTGACGGATTTAAACCTGTCAATGATACCTACGGACACAAAATGGGCGATAAGGTTCTCATTGAAATTGCAAGACGTATGCTCAAAATCGTGCGTCAAAACGATACGGTTTCGCGTATCGGCGGGGATGAGTTTGTAGTGTTGCTTGGTGAGCTTGAGAACCGGCATGAGTGCAAGTACATTGTCGAACGCTTGCTTGATACCATCAGTCAACCGATTCTTATTGAGCATTATCAAATGCTACTAAGCGCCTCAATCGGAATCCGGTTATATGAGGGCAATAAGGATGAAGACGGCGATCTGTTGCTACGTCAAGCCGATCAGGCTATGTATGCCGCCAAAGCAGACGGGCGTAGCCGCTATATATTTTCCGAGTTTAACCCTTAGCGCTATTTACTATAAAAGAGTGTCAAAAAATCATACACATCGCTTAGAAAAAAGCGACGGTTGTCGCGGTCTTCAAAGTGGCCGACCCACCCCGAATCACCCTCAAGTACACTGCGTGAAGGTTTCACAAACTCACTGTAAGGCAGATACGCTTTAAGTTCACCGCAGTCATCAATGGCGGCGATTACAGCCTCAAAAAGAGCATCAATCGTCTCAATATCGTCGTTTTTATACAGATCACTGCTACAGCCGTAAAAACGGAATATGGCAAGGATTTCGTTGGATTTATCACGCAGTCGGGGATTCATATACCATTCCATGTGCTTCGGCGACAAAAGCGTTGGTTACGTTGCCGCCATACGTGTTAAGTGCACCCAATAGTGTCGCATCTTGCAACGGATTTTCCATGCTTACGAGTTTAAGCACATACGGCAGTGTCGCATTGGTAAGCGCGAGTGTCGAGGTACGCGGATAGGCTCCAGGCATATTGGCTACGCAGTAGTGCACAATCCCCTCAACATCAAACACCGGATCATGATGCGTTGTGGGGTGCGAAGTCTCAAAACAGCCGCCCTGATCGATAGAGACATCCACCAAAACCGTTCCTTTTTTCATCATCTTCAAATGTTCTTTGCGTATCAGCTTAGGCGCTTTAGCACCCGGAAGTAGCACCGTTCCGATAATCAAATCGGCCTCTTGTAGCAGGCTTTCAATCGTGTGTGTATCGCTATAGCGCATCGTGACATTTTTGGGCATCACGTCTTCTAAATAGTGCAGACGCTCCAGATTAATATCAAGTAGCGTCACATCGGCACCCAGACCCGCCGCGGCCAGCGCCGCCGCTTTTCCGGCCACTCCGGCACCGAGTATCATAACACTGTTATTCTCAACCCCGACTGCACCGCCAAGCAAGCGCCCACTGCCGCCGCTGTAACGACTTAGATGCGTTGCGCCAAAGAGCGTGGCCATCTTGCCTGCCACTTCGCTCATGGGTTCAAGTAGCGGCAAACGACCCTTTACATGTAAGGTTTCATAGGCATACGCTTCCACGCCCTTTTCAACCAACGCTTTGGTAAGCGCCGCATCGGCGGCAAGGTGCAGATAGGTAAAGAGTTTGAGCCCTTTGCGAAAATAGCCATACTCACTCGCTATGGGCTCCTTGACTTTGACAACCACATCGCACGCATACGCTTCGTCCGCACTCTCAACGATACGCGCACCGCTTTGCAGGTATGCGTTATCATCAAACCCGCTCCCCTCGCCTGCACAGGTCTCAACACACACCTCAACACCGCGCTTTACCAGTTCTGCCACGCCTGATGGCGTCATTGCCACGCGGTATTCGTCTGCTTTAATCTCTTTGGGTATTCCTACGCTCATACGTTTGCTCCTAGGGCTACTACATAAACGATCTCATCGTTAGTATCTATAAATGCTCTTAGCATATCGTCGTAATACGCTCCTATGCCGCTGCATCCCACGCCTGCCGATTCGGCTAGCATATAACACCAGTGCGCAATCATGCCCGCCTCAATATGGGCTTTGGGCGAAGGATTTGACGTATGAATGCACAGCACCAGAGTGGCTGATGCGATAAAACGTTGCGAAAGCAACAATTTTACCACCGTATCGGGATTCTCACACTGCGCAAACCCTTCGCTGCGCAACACTAGCGGCGTTACATGTAACATGCCGTTGCTACCGATAAAGTTCATAAAACGTTCTACATCCGCTTTTTTTAGAGGCTCCGGCGCAAATTCGCGGGCGGAGCGGCGCGTTTGAAGTAGCGTAGCACTCTGCTCTATTTTAGGCCATTGTTGCATCGCGCTGTAAGTGCTCTTTAAATCAACAATCTGTGCAACGTGAGCCTTGATGACATCACAACTTTCGTGATAATCACAAGGCAGTACATGCATGAGCGGTTGATGTAACATTTCAACTTTACGCTCGCTCATTTCGCCAATCGCCAATACGCTACATGTAAACTCTTTGTCTTCAAATCCCATCACGCTATTGAGCGCATTATGATCATAATCCGACAATATTGTCACACTATCGCGTTCGAGATACGACAAGGTAGTCGCCATTTGGTGACCCGCATCCAAAAAGCAGTAGCGCCACGCCCGTGTGCCGTACTTCCAAAAAGAGCGAAACGGTACTATCGACGTGAGTAACAACACCCCCACAAAGCGTGACTTTAGCCCTACATGTAACTCCAAACCGTCGCGTTCGATCTCGCGTATCAGTACCAGTTTATCGTTTTGTACATCGATATGGTATATGCCGCTAATCACCCCTTTTAGTTTACGCACCTGAACATAGAGTTCGATGGGGTGCAAATTCCCCGCCGATGGAGTGTTAAGCCGCTCGTAAGGTAGTCCACCAATAGCACGTTTGTCGGTAACATGACGTAGATTTAAAAGCCATGCGTGTTCGCCAAGTGCATGTCGGTCGTATGAGAAACAGAAGTGGGGATAGTGTTTAAAGCGCGAGGGCTGGGTATTCCAGTCTAAAAAACCGCTCTTTTTTGCCACGCTCTGGGGCGTAAGTTTGGTGCGTTCAAACAGCGTGTGCATAACGTAGTTGTCTTTTATATGTCAGAGCTAAACGCTCATCCACTCTTCGTGGGTATGCCCTTTTTTGACCTCATTAGCCGCTTCATCCACGGCGGCGATACAGGCATCGTAATTGACTTCATCAACAATCTCGGCTACCACCTCTTTATACGTCACCACACCGTCACGATTAATGACATATACGGCGCGCGCCAAACGATTATCAAGCTTGCCGCCTTCAATTAAAAGTCCAAACTTTTTGGCAAAATTGCGATCCGTATCAATCACCAGCTCTGCTGCATCAATCGCTTCGCGTTCAGAGTACTCTTTAACAAAGTCAAGATCATCGGTGGTCACCATTACCGTTTGAAGTTTTTTAAACTGTTTGATCAGATCATTAAATTTCTTGGCACCCAATGAGCAGACTTCGGTTTTGAGTGAGGGAATCGCAATCAAAAGTTGTGCGGTAGGTTGAATCATCCCTATCACATTGGTAGTGCCGTCAAGCTTGGTAATGCGTGCGGCAGGGGCTTCTGCGCCAATATTAACCTCTTTTCCTTTTAGTGGGGTTTGTGTTCCATGAACCGTAATCGATGCCATATTAATCCTTTTTTGACCTCATAATGCAACTATTATTCTCACTTATATGATTAAATTTTATACGATACATTAGTTACATTTTATTCCCGTTGTGATAAATTATCGTTACTAAAATTATGAGTAGAGATTGCAATGATTCGTGAAATCAACACCCCCGGCTTGCCTGAATGTAATGAGTGCCCGCTCACCTTTGCCTACCAAGAACTTGATCTGCTGTATCAGATCGCCATGAGTTTAAACAGCTCATTTGAAGTGATCGATGCGGTTGAAAAAGGGATGAAACTATTACAAAAGCACACCGCCATAGAGCGCTGTGCCCTCTTTTTGATGAACGCGGAGAGTGCGGAGTTGGAGCTTGTCGCATCCATTAATTTAAGCGCCCAGCAAAAAAAGATTGCCAAATACAAAATCGGCGAAGGCGCTACGGGGTTGGCCGCGCAAAGCGGCGAACCGATCGTAATCGAGAATATCCACAACAATATCAACTATCTCAACAAATTAGGACATATAAACTCCAAAGCGATCTCGTATGTGGCCGTGCCGCTCATATCGGATGATGAAGTTACGGGCGTTATTTCGGCCAATATCGGCCGTGACTGTCCTATGGATTTTGATGAACTGGTGCGTATGCTCACCATCGTAGGATCGCTCTTTGCCGGTTCGCTTAAAACCCAAGCAACGTTTGTAAAAGAAAAAGAGGAGCTTCAAGAGCTCAAATCGTATTATCGCGCCGAAGTGCTTCATGAACATCAATTTGAAAACATTGTGGGCAAAAGTACCAAAATGCAGCAGATTTTTTCGCTTATCGACACAGTGGCACCCGCTGACGCAACCATTTTGGTACGCGGTGAAACGGGTACGGGTAAAGAGCTTATCGCTACTGCGATTCACAACACCAGTCTGCGTAAAAACGGCCCCTTTATCAAGCTTAACTGCGCCGCAATTAGCGAAACCTTGCTGGAAAGCGAACTCTTTGGACACGAAAAAGGAGCTTTTACCGATGCACGCGAAATGCGCAAAGGGCGTTTTGAACTCGCTGATGGCGGTACGCTCTTTTTGGATGAGATCGGCGATATTACCCCATCACTTCAGGTGAAACTGCTGCGTATTTTACAAGAGCAGGAGTTTGAACGTGTGGGCGGTACTAAAACCATTAAAACCAACGTCCGCCTTGTGGCCGCAACCAACCGAAACTTAGAGGAGATGGTTGCCAAAGGCGAGTTTCGTGAAGACCTCTTTTACCGCCTCAATGTGATCCCCATCAACCTGCCGCCGCTACGAGAGCGCTATGAGGATGTAAAACTGCTGGTAGAGCACTATCTCAAAAAGTTTATGAAAGAGCACCGCAAGCAGATGCACATCTCCAAGCCGGCGATGGAGCTACTACTCGATTACCCGTGGCCGGGCAATATCCGCGAGTTGCAAAATACTATGGAGCGCTTGGTACTCATCTGCCCCGATGGCGAGGTCATTCCCGAGATGCTCAGCCACGTACTGCCCTTTAACTATCAAAAACTGCACAATATCGCACCCAGCGCACCGGAACCCGAACCGACACCTCAAGTAACCCCTTTACATGTAAGCGAAGCGCCGAGCGCACCGACGGCTTCATCGACACAACCTCTTACTAAAAACGATATGCAGCAGATGGAAAAAGAGGCGATACTGCAAGCGCTTATTGAGCATCGTGGCATTCAGACTAAAGCAGCGCGTGCCCTAGGCATGACGGCACGCCAAATCGGTTATAAAATCAAAAAATATGAGATAGAACTGTAGAACAGGATTTGCATCTTTATTGATAAAAAGGATGCACCATGTTTTTTTATAGCAGACAAGAGACTCTTTTACCACGTATGAGCATCGATACTAATATCGGTGCGGCACTTAACTACTACGTTTCTACATGTACTAGCTACTGGCTATAAAGGGTTTGCAATTTCCAGCAAATTTCCGTCATAGTCATAACAGTACAAAGAACGCAATAATCCTGTTGCACCCACTCTTTGAACATTGTACGATATCACCTCTACGCCATATTCATCAAGCCTATCTTTTATCTCATCTAATGGCTTTGAAGTTATAAAACAGACATCCAGCGTTCCGGTATGCTGCTGCTTAGCAACCGGCTGTATGTCGGAACCTTGGAAGTGAATATTGATTTTTTGATCTTTTAGCATGATAGCATAACGTTTTGGTTGAAACTCGACCACAGGGAGTTCCAATATTGCTTCATAAAAATCCAAAACGTTTTGCAGTGATGATGCCTGCATCACCACATGATCAATGCTATCTAGCATAGGTAAATTCTAAGGTTGCCTTCTCAATGGTATGGCTGTTGAGCATATACCCAATCAATGCCGCCGAAGCATCTTTGGACAACTCCAGCTTCTCTACATCCAAAGCAAAAAGCGTAAATTGGTAGCGGTGTGGCGTATCGCCTTGGGGAGGGCACGCGCCGCCAAAACCGTATGTGCCGTAATCGTTTCGTCCAAAGACGGCATTCTCAACCAACTTATCGGCTGTCGTATTGCCGCTATCTTCTTCTAATTTACTGACCGTTTTAGGGATGTTATACACAATCCAGTGCCACCAGCCGCTTCCTGTAGGTGCATCGGGATCATACACGGTTAATGCAAAACTTTTGGTGCTATCCGGTGCATCGCTCCATGTCAATAACGGAGAGGTGTTTTTACCGTTGCAACCAAACCCTTGATACTCCTGCGATTTCGTAAGCACTTTTGTGATGTTAGGACTGCTAAGCTCAAAAGCGCTTAATGAAACTGCACAAAGCGTCGTACATACTAATGCGTTTAGATATTTTTTCATGATTACTCCTTGATAGCAAGTATAGGATAAATACCGATAGCGTGTCTAACAGTTTTGTGTCAAACTCTGTTGTTTTTTTGATTTCGCGTATCTGAGGGAGAGATTCCAAAGTGCATTTTATAACGTTTGCTAAACCAAGAGAGGTTTTCAAACCCACTCTCCAAGCTAATTTGCGAGACATTTTTGTTGGTTGTTTTTAGTAATAGATTCGCTTTTGTAAGTCGTTGCTCATCCCACCATTTTTTAGGAGTCGTTTTAAACTCGCTCTCAAATGCTTTGCGAAACGCCTGTGGAGACAATGCGCTCAAGCGAACCATGTCATCAATACCGTGAATCGAATCGATATGGGTTTCAATTTTTCTTCTTAACGCGGATTTTCCTACTCCATAGAGCAAAGCAACAAACGCTTCATGTTGTGATGAGTGTAGCAGATGCAAAAAGAGCTCTTCAAACTTTAGTCTTAAAATATCAGGCGTTAATGTGTCGGTATCAAAAGCGCGGCGTATCACCGTTAGTGATTGTTCAAACAGCGATTCGGGATGAAACACCACCGTGCTTACGTCTGTATCAAAGGCAAGCTCGGGAGTGTATTTGTCCATAAATCGGTTGATAATCTCATCATCGTAATACAATAAAAACGCTTCATACGGCAACGCGAGTTCACTCATAAAATAGGTACCGCTTTTTACAAATGCGGCTTGAGCCGGTTTTATCGTAAAACACTTACCCCACGCATCGGTAATACGCTTCTCTCCTGAAATCAGATAGACAAGCATATTCTTGGTAAGCGTAATGGGAATATCAATCTGTTTACTTCGTGTTGAATAGGCTATAACATGAAATGTGTCCAATTGCTTACATGTAAAGCTTCTGTTTTCAAAAAAGTATTCGGGAACGCGTAGGGTACTCATGTCGTTATTATAGTGAAATAGCGTAACGGCTTACAAAAGAGGGGTATTCAAGAGGCACGATTACGTGCCCTTTTAAGGCACTTAGTCGTCACCGCGACTGACAATCTTGGCATCAACCTCGTCAGGCAGTTTTTTGGGTCCGGGTTTAATAAACCAGACATCACCGTTTGTTAGATTAACGTTGCCGCCCCATTTTTCGTCTGTATCAAACTCAAGAGACTCGATGATCTCTTCCATATCTTTTTTTGCTACATAAAAGAGGACTTTGCCCTCACCGTTTTCGCGCAACATTACTTTTGCCATTGTTTTCCTTTTATTTGAGATGGAGAAATTTTTTAATTTTGTGCCACAACTCTTGTGTGACCGCGTCTTCAAACGACACTTTCATGAAACTATCGGATACCTGCGTAATATATGAAGCCGCGCCAAAGCGTTTGTCATCTTTTTGTGCATAATCTTTACGATAATGCACGCCACGGCTCTCTTGGCGTGACATGGCAGAAACCACCATCGCTTCGGCTACCAGCTGTGCATTTTGAAACTCTAAAATCGACTGCAACTCTACATTATCACTGCGCTCTTTGTTGACGCAGTGCAAGCCATAGTTGTGCTTCATCAGATAGTGCACATACTCCAGCGCATTGGCAAGACTCTCTTCGCTACGAAATACGCCCGCGTTTCTAAAGAGCGATTCGCCCATATTTTTACGCATGGCGTTGATGTTAAAGCGACTCTCGCCCTCAATGATATGCTCAATCCGGCGCAACTCTTTTTCGACGTACATGTAATCAATGGGTCTAAAGTCGTTTTTGAGTGCCGTACGCGCGGCTTCGGTTCCGGCGAGTCGGCCAAAATAGGCACCTTCAAGCAGAGAGTTGCCGCCCAGACGATTTGCTCCATGCACGCCGGTTACCGCACATTCGCCACAGGCAAAAACGTTGTCCATATCGGTTGAGGTATCTTCGCGTGTCCAGATACCGCCGATACTGTAGTGCGCAGAGGGGCTAATTTCGAGTAGTTCGGTATGAATATCAATCCCCGCGGCATTTAGTGCCATCTTTTTGCTAGAGGGGAGCTTGGTGTCGATAAGCTCCTTATCCAGATGTCTGAAATCCAAAAAGACTTTGTGTCCCTCTAGCATGTGCTGCAAAATGGCGCGCGAAAGTTTGTCGCGGGTCTGAAGTTCGTCGGTAAAACGTACTTCGTTTTCATCCACCAGATACGCTCCCTCGCCACGCGCCGCCTCGGAGATAAGCGCTCCGGTAGTTGCCAGTGTGGTGGGATGAAACTGGATAAACTCCATGTTACTAAGACGCATATCGGCACGTAGCGCCGCGGCAAGTACATCACCCGAACTCTCCTGCGAATTGGTGGTATGACCTCTAAAAATCCCCGCATAGCCGCCTCCGGCTAGTACCAGTGCTTTACATGCCAGCGCGGCCACCTGTGAATTTCGGCGACGCAATACGGTAATGCCGCTTAGCGTGCCTTTATATTTGGTGATATTCAAAAAAAGATGATTGGAGAGAATATGCACGCCCTCTTCGCGGCAGCGCATTAGCAAGGTCTGTACAATAGCCGAACCGGTGCGATCGGCAATATAGCAGGTACGATTGGCCGAAGCACCGCCAAAAGGACGCTGGGAAATATTGCCCGATTCGTCGGTATCAAACTTTACGCCCATATCGCGCAGTTCATTCACAATGTCGGGCGCTTCACTGCACATTTTTTCGATATTTCGCTCATGCGCTAAGCCGTCAGAACCCTCTATAGTATCGCTCACATGTTTGGCAATTGAATCGAGTTCACCCAAATTAATAACGGCGTTGATACCGCCTGATGCCACGGCAGAGTTGGAGCGAAACGGGTTACCTTTGGAGAGTACGGCGACATTAAAGCCCGCACGCTTGGCATAAAGCGCGGCATAAAGCCCCGAGATGCCCGTGCCTACGACGATAACGTCATATAGCATCATTCACCCTAAAGAGCATCTCGATCTTCTCTTGGGATGCATTGGGCACATACGACAAGAGCAGGTTATCCTCTACATGTAAAGGATCAACCGCACCAAACAGTGCCGTTAAAACATTGCCTGAGCGTGCAAACTGGAGCGCCGCGACAATATCGGTTAACTCGCCGATACCGAGTGCGTCGCGCACTTTTGTATCAAATTTGCCTTTAAAAAGATTCATCTGTAGTAGTGAAGAGGATGCGATTAAGTTGAGTCCGTATCCGTGACACGCTTGCATAAGTGTGTAGTATTTGCCGTCAGGACCTTTTTGATTCGAGAAATTATAGGCGTGCGGTTTGGCGAGATTAAACGGCGATTGAATGTATTTGAAATGGTGCTCTGCGCCGCCTACTTCGTGTGCGATAGCAACAATGTCGCCGATGCTAAGATATTCGGTATGCGCTTCTTCATACAAAAAGCCGTTCCATGTGGCGATACCGTAGGAGCGGATTTTGCCCTCTTGAACCAGTGTTTCAAAGAGTGCAAAGGCCTCTTTGATGCGTGCATAAAGTGTTTCTCTATCCACATATCCCAGTTGCGTCTCAGGATTGTGTAGCATAAAGATATCCAGCGTTTTGAGTTGCAGGTTTTCTAAAGAACGCTCCACACTCCAGCGCAAAAATTTTGGGCTCATGCAGTGCTGATCAATCACAATCTCATCGCGTGCGCAAAGGCCACGGTTAATGAGGTTTTTTTCGATCCACTCATACGGATCGGGAAATGGAAATTCAAGCGGAATAAAACCCGCTTTTGAGGTGACGACAATCTCCTCACGACTCAGGCGTTTTTCGGCTATGAGTTCGGCTATCGCCTCACCAATCTCCTGCTCACTCACCTGATAGCGGTAATTAATAGCGGTGTCAATAAAGTTGATGCCGTTGAGTAATGCGGTTTTGACGGCATCTTTATAGTTTATTGTGTAGTTCTCTTCGCGGTATGGCTCTTTACGAAACGTGCCCAGTCCCAGTGACGATACAAAAAAGTCGCCGTTAAATCGATAAAAATCTTTAGAGTATTTCGGGAACTTTTTCAGATAGCCAAAAGTTCCCTCTTTCGTCGCATAATCCATTAAACCACGATCACCTTTAAGTTGGCTTTGAGTTTGAATTTTAACATATCTTCAATACCGGCAAGAGTTGTGGTGGTATTCATCGAACAGCTCATACACTCACCTTGGTATTTAATGCAGACTTCAAAGTAGCCCTCACCCTCTTCTTTTATATCGATAAGCTCTACATCACCGCCGTCAGCCTTGAGTGTCGGACGGATGTACTCTTCCAAAATCGATTCGACCGATTTAATTTTTTGCACCAATCCCATAGACTCAAACGTCCCATCACCCTTAGCCTCGATGATTTTCTTGCTTTTCGCCTCGGCATCCAGCTGTTCGCCAACCTCTTTGAGCAGATCAATGATATAAACGTCTTTAACCTCATGCCCCCCAGGTTTGATACAGCTTTTACAAAACCCGCCCGCTTTGGTATAGTCGGTAACTTCTTCTACCGTAGTAAGGCCGTTAAGTTTAATCACTTCCATTAGCGTATCTTGCGTGACGCGGGCACACTCACAGATGATAAACTCGCTCTCAAGGCTCTCCATATCGACACCTTTATACATGGAGGCCGCTTTTTTGATAACGTCATACGCCATGACCGAACAGTGCATCTTCTGCCCCGGTACTGCCGGTACTTCGGGATCGTCACGCAACGCTTTTTCAACATCGATATTGGTAATTTTAAGCGCATCGTCAACCGTTTTGTCCATACAGAGCTCTGCCATCATATCAGAACTGGCAATCGCCGTACCGCAGCCAAAACTTTTGAATTTACTCTTTTTGATCGTATCGGTTTTAGGATCGATCTGCCAGTACAAACGCACGGCATCACCACAGCTCTCTGCACCGAAATCGGCAATAATCAGTTTGTCATTACCTACTTCGCTTTCAGTGATCTCTCCCATATTTACGGGGTTATCCATGCGGCGTTGTACCTCGCTTGAGTACTCTTCCCAAAGCGCTCCGCCAATTAAATCGTTACGAGCCATCGTTGCTCCTTGTGTTATCTAAAAATTTTGAAAAAGCTTTTGCAAGTAGTGTTCTAGCTGGAGTCTTAACAGATATGACAAAAATGTTACATGTAGCGTAAAAGAACAGATTATGCAGATGGCTTCTTAGAACCTCATAATAAGGATAGGATATGTTTCAAATTACTGCTATTATCAACCGCATTGCCCTTGCAGACGTGTTACAAGGATTATATGACGAGCGTATCGAAGGCATTACCGTTACCGACGTCATCGGTAAAGGAAGCTTTGGCATTATCGAGAGCGACTTGGATGCTAAAGTCATGCTGAATATTGTGGTATCGTCTCTACTGTTTAAAGAGAAAGCCCTCGAAGCGATCCGCAGTAATGCCCAAGATACCGGACACGGTGCCGGAAAAATGTGGGTTACTCCCGTCTTGGAAGTCGAACGTATCCGAACCGGAGAGAAAGATGCGGCAGCGCTTTCGCGTTCCGACACACATACGCTACAACAAAACAAACCTCACGAATACTTTTCTTCTGTCGATACCCCCGCAAGTTAAGCAACTTGCGGCACTTTACCGCTTTGGTTATATAACGGTTATATAATACGTCACACTTCATAACTACAATCCATCCAAACTAAATGTAAAATACAATAAAGCTTTAAGTTTAAAGGGATGATTATATGAAAAACTTATCGATAAAGGTTCAAATGCTTGGATTGATCATGCTTGCCTTGATGATCTTGTCCATAATACTGGCAACGGTTTCTACCACCAAGACCACTGATGTTTTGATGAAAAACAGCTATGATGTTTTAACATCCGCCAACGATTCCAAAGCGCATCAAATCACGCACTTTTTTGAAAGAGCATTAGAAGATATTCATGTGCTCTCTGAGAGTGAGAATGTCAATGCACTGATTAATGACCTCATTTATGTGCATAAACAGCTTGAAGTTAAGGGTGATGAGAACTATCCGGTCAAACATTCTATGGCTCAAGAAAAGACTCGACCGCACGAAGACTATTTTCACCACTTTATCGAAGAGTACGGTTATTATGATGTCTATATTATCTGTGCCAAGCACGGTCATGTCATGTATACCGAAGCAAAAGAGTCCGATTATGGTGAGAACTTGACGGTTGGCAGGTTAAAAGATTCCGGTTTGGGCATACTGTTTCAAAAGGTCAAAACACTCAAAGGCCCCGCATTTGTAGATATGGCACCTTATGAGCCGTCTCAAAACGAACCGGCTATGTTTATAGGAATACCCATCTCTCAAAATGGAGTCATGACTGCGGTGTTGGCACTTCAAATTTCTGACAAAGCCATTAATGAAGTGATGCACTTTCGAGAAGGTTACGGAAGTACCCAAGAGGACTATCTTGTCGGTTCCGATATGCTTATGCGAAGCGATAGCTATTTAGATCCCAAAAGCTACAGTCTCAAAGCCTCTTTTGCCCAAAATGCCAAAGTAGACACGGTAGCGAGCAAAGATGCGCTTAAAGGCAATGTAGGCAAACAGATCGTGATGAGCTATAATGGAAATTCGGTCCTGTCGGTCTATAAACCTCTTAAAATCAGTGAAGATCTCTCATGGGCGATACTCTCGGAAATTGATGAAGCCGAAGTACTTTCCATGCCTAATGCGATACGAAATTCACTTATTGTTGATGTTATCATTGTTTTGCTAGTGGTATTAGCGGTAGCTTATTTTGTGGTGGTAACAAGTATTATCAAACCTATCAACCGCTTTAAAAATGAGATATTAGAAGTTGCCCAAAGCTATGATCTCGCTAAGAAGGTCAATACCAATGCGCCCCAAGAGATTCGTGATATGGGCAATGGTTTTAATACCTTTTTAGGCTCACTGCATGAATTAATAGCCGCTTCGAAAAATTCATCTATGGAGAATGCTTCCATATCACACCAACTCTCAACAACATCACTCAGTGTAGGTAATAATGTCGAAAATTCAGTAGGTGTCGTTAAAGAAGCATCCGATCACGCTAAGAGTATTCAACAAGAGATTGGTATTGCCATTAACGACGCTCAAAACAGTAAAGGTGACATTGTAAAAGCCAATGACAACCTTGAAAGCGCCAAAGATGACATTATTGCATTAACTTCCAAGGTGCAAGAGACCGCACACACTGAAATTGAGCTCTCGCACCATATGGAAAGCCTTGCCAAAAATACCGAAGAGATCAAAAGTGTTCTCACCATTATCTCCGACATTGCCGATCAGACCAACTTGCTTGCACTTAATGCTGCCATTGAAGCCGCGCGCGCCGGAGAACATGGCCGTGGATTCGCAGTGGTCGCAGACGAGGTGAGAAAGCTCGCAGAACGCACCCAAAAAACACTCTCTGAAATCAATGCCACAATTAATGTAGTAGTCCAATCTGTAGGTGATGCCTCTACACAGATGATGGGCAACTCCGATGATATGCAGGCGTTATCAGATATTGCAGTAAGTGTTGAAGATAAAATCAATGCCACCGTTCTTTTAGTGAATGAAGCGGTAACGGCAAGTGATAAAACCGTTTCAGATTTTGAAAAAACAGGCAACAATATTGGAATTATTGTGAATAAAGTTGATCAAATCAACACAATATCTACGGAAAATGCCCGAAGTGTCGAAGAGATATCAGCTGCAAGCGAACATCTTAATGCATTAACGGCAGAATTAAATGCCAAGCTTGAGGTTTTTAAAACCTAAGCAAGATTGATATGTTTGTAAAATTCAGTATAATCAATAAAAAGGCTTAATATGAGTAGCAACCTTTTATTGCTAAAACATAAAAGTGTGTTATTTGCAGAAGACGATAAAATTGTCCAAGAGCAGATGAGCGCAATTTTGGGCATGATTTTTCAAACGGTGTTTTTGGCAAAAGACGGTGAAGAAGCCTTACATATTTACGAAGAGAAACGACCCGATATTTTACTGCTTGATATTATGATGCCCGGACGCGATGGTCTTAAGCTGATTGCACAAATACGCCAGAGCGATTATACGACTCCGATTGTGATTCTTACAAGTTTTAAAAAGCAAGATTACCTTATAAAAGCCGCTAATCTCGCGATTGACGGCTATCTTATCAAGCCTGTTGCATTACAATCTATTATTGATACCATGTGCAGTGCCATTCAGCGGACGTCACAACATAATAGAATCATCAAGCTTTCAGACAATACCTATTATAACGACGGTACCAAAGAAATTTTGCAAAATAACCATATCGTCACCTTGGGTGTCAAAGAGTATGAGCTTTTTGAACTGCTTTTACGAAACGCTCCTAATGTTGTAACCAAAGATGAGATCGAAAACCGTCTTTGGGTAGACAATCCCGCATGTGATTCTGCGATAAAAGGTCTTGTATTACGAATACGCAAAAAGCTTGGTGACGATGTCATTCATTCTGTACGTGGCTTAGGGTACCGCCTACACATTGCAGAAGATGACAGCTGTCAGATTGGTGCCTATGATGAATGATATGCACAATATTGATGAGTATAAAACTCTGTTTTTGCACTCGCGTTATGCCTCGTTAGGTGAAACCGTCGGTAATATCACGCACCAATGGAAGCAACCACTCAATGCCATTGTCTCCATTCAAAACCGCATTAAAGCTTCACTTTTATACGAAGGAGAAATCGCTTCTGAAAAGCTTATAAAGTTAGTCGATACCAGCTATGATATTGTGCAACATCTTGCCGATACAATTGATGTCTTTTACGGCTTTTTGCTGCAAGAAGGCGGCAGTGGCAAATTTGATATTTTAGATGAACTCGACAAGATTAAACGCCTAACCGAATACTCATTTGAAAACAGTGATATCAAACTCGAATTTGATATCCGCTGCAACCCTAAAATTGAAGGTAATTCCGCAGAGTTTACCCATGCACTTTTTAATATTATTCTCAATGCCAAAGAAGCATTTGATAGCAAACGTTCCGATATATCACCAAAAATATCTATTAGAGTCGATTCCACCGACGCTTTATGTAAAATACACATCAGCGACAACGCCGGAGGCATTACGATAGACCCCATTGAAACGATTTTTAATCTTTCAGTGAGCTCAAAAGATGAGGGTTCCGGTTTAGGGCTTTTTATTGCCAAAAATATTATTGAAAAACGCTTTGAAGGTACTATTACAGCACAAAACCGGCACGAAGGTGCCGCTTTTGACATCAATGTCCCGCTTATCAAACAGCGCCAAGAGAGTGATGCTCAAATATCAACCCTAGATGAGATCAATACGCTTAAACAGATTCAAACCCTGACACAAAAAGTGATCGAATACGAAGAGCTTGAGAGAAAACTGCGCGGATGGTTTGAGCTGTTTGAACAGGCTACATGGGGTATTGCCATTGTGAATGCCGAAGATAGGACATTTGAATCTTATAACCAAAGTTTTGCCAATATATATGGGTATGAGCCTGAAGAGCTGGTTGGCCAGAGTGCATCACTGATTTTTGAAGATCGCCTTGTAAATGGTCATGATACGTATGAGAGTCAACATCAACGCAAAAACGGCATTAAATTTTATGCCGCAATTGAGTTAATCCTGATCAAAAATACTTATGAGGAGTCACTATATCATGTATATAATGTCTGGGATATCTCGGAGAAGCACCGCCTCACCGAACGCCTGAACATTAACCAGTTCGCAATTGATCACACTAATGAGGCTATACTTCTAGCCGATAAAGATGCAAACTTCGTCTATGTGAATCAAGCAGCCTGCCAAAGTTTCAACTATAGCAAAGAAGAGCTAGTCGGTATGAACATCGCCGATATCGATCCCAATTTTACTTATGAGCATCTGCATGAGTTGCAACATAGGCTAAATCAAGAGAATAACGTACTCATCGAAGTCACACACCGGCGTAAAGACGGGAGCCTATTCCCCGCCGAGGTTAGCGGTAGCCTTTTTAAGTATAAAGGCACTCAATACTACATGTCGATAGAGCGTGATATTAGTGAGCGTAAAGCGATGCAAGAGGCGCTTGCATTACGTGAAATTGAGTTTCACTCACTTGCCGACAACCTTCCCGATTACATCGCCCGTTGGGACAGTGAAGGTCGATATCTGTATATCAATAAAACCCTTGCAAACACCCTACCGATTTGTGCCGATGACATTTTAGGTAAAAGTATTAAAGAGCTCTCTCCCGATGACAAGATGCTTGAGACCGAAAATGCGATTGCTAAAGTTATTGCCACTCACGAAAAAGTAACGCAAACAAAGTTTGAGCACCAAACAAACAGAGGAGTTGTTGAACTTCATGACATTGTTTTTGTTCCCGAATTTGATGCCAATGGGGTCTTCAAAAGTGTATTGGCAGTGGGACGCGATATGAGCGAATACTACCGAATGCAAGAGCATATCGAAGCCAAAGAGCGTGAGCTTCGACTGCTGGCCGATATGGCACCGGGGATGATAGGCATCTATCATATGCGAACTGATGGGTCGTTTTGTATGCCGTATCTTTCTCCTCATAGTATAGAGCTTTTTGGAATCCATCCCGAAGAGGTTCGTGAAGACTCTAGCATCATGATCAAGCGCACGCATCCCGACGATACTTTACATGTAAGAGAGAGTATCATCGAATCTGCCCGAACAATGACACTCTGGCACTCTGAATACCGCATTATCCATCCCCAAAAAGGCATTCGCTGGATGGAAGGCAACTCGACACCCACACCACACCCTGAGGGCGGTATCGTCTGGTACGGCTACGTTCACGACATTACCGAGCGCAAACTGCATGAGTATGAGTTGCAAAAACAAGAGAAGATGTACCGCTCTCTTACCGAAAAAATCCCTTGCAATATTATTCGCTGGGACAAAGAGGGACGCTACCTTTATGTGAATCCACTTTATGCTGAGACAACGGTTCACACACCGATCAATCAGCTTCTTGGTAAAACCGTATCAGAAGCATTTCCCGATGGGCGGTTTGAAAATACTAAAACTGCCATACATGATGTGATCTCGTCTCAAAAGCCGCTCTACTTTAACAAACTTCCTATTACACTACATGATGGCACCACGCAAGTACACGATGTGCAGCTGATTCCTGAGTTTGATGATCACGGTGTAATTGAAAGCGTACTGGGCATCGGCTTTGATATGAGCGAACACTACCGTATGCAAGATGAAATTACCGACAAAGAGCAGCAACTTCGCCATATCGTTGAGACTCTTCCCGGTGTCATCGGTAGCCATTATTTCAAGCCTGATGGCACTATTAGTATCCCCTATATCTCTCCCAATGCTCTTGAACTATTTGGAATCGAAGCCCAAGCCCTTCAAGAAGATGCCAATCTGCTTTTTGAACTGGTGCATCCCGATGATAAAGAGGTGCTTCAAGAAAGCATTAACGAGGCTACTAAAAGTATGATGCTCTGGCATCACGAATATCGAATTAAGCATCCTCAAAAAGGTGAACGCTGGATTGAAGGTAACACCAAACCCATACCGCATCCCGACGGCGGTACTCTGTGGTTTGGCTACCTTCATGACATCACAGAGCGTAAATTGGCTGAACACAAAATTGAGCATCTGGCCTATTATGACACACTTACATCGCTTCCTAAGCGCACTTTGGCACAAGACCGTGCAGAGCAGATCCTTTTTCGTGCCGCGCGCGATGATCATAAAGCCGCTTTTTTGTTTATTGACATGGATAACTTCAATGCTATCAATAGCTCTTTTGGGCATCAATTCGGTGACAAAGTTTTAGCGACACTTGCTAAACGTTTAGAGAAAGCTTCACGAAAAACAGACGTAGTGAGCCGCTTTGAGGGCGATCAATTTTTGCTGGTTATCTCCGACATTCAACATATGAATAGCGTTATCAATGCCGTAGAGAGAGTAGGTGAAATCCTTGAAACACCCTGTACATATGGTGAACACAACTTCTCTATGTCGGTCTCGATCGGGATATCACTCTATCCCGACAACGGCGATAGTTTCGATGTACTTTTTCAAAAATCGGAAATTGCCATGTATAAAGCCAAAGAGGATGGCAAAAACATCTACCGCTTTTTTAACGAAGAGATGAATCAAAACCTTATTAGCAAACTGACTATGAATCAACAGCTTAAAGAGGCACTACACAATAACGAGTTTGAGCTACATTACCAGCCGCAAATTGAGCCTATTTCCAACAAAATTGTCGGAGTCGAAGCACTACTACGATGGCGCCATCCCAAACTGGGCATGATTGCACCTGATAATTTTATCCCCATTGCAGAGTCCAATGGCCTCATTGTTCCACTGGGCGGTTGGGTCATTCAAGAGGCGTGTTATCAGGCGGTAAAATGGCAAAAACAAGGTATTTATCTCACTATTGCCGTCAATATTTCTGCCATTCAGTTTAAGCGCGGTAATCTCAAAGAGGTGGTTGCAGAAGCCTTACATGTAAGCGGACTTGAGGCCTCTTATTTAGAGCTGGAACTCACCGAATCGATCTTAATGAGTGATGTCGATAAAACACTGCATATGGTAAACGACCTCAAAGCACTCGGCGTGCGTCTCTCTATAGACGATTTTGGCACAGGTTACTCAAGTCTCGCTTACCTCAAACGCTTTGCCGTCGATAAACTCAAAATCGACCGCTCGTTTATTTTAAACATACTGCATGACGATGATGATAAAGTGATTGTCAAAACTATTATTCAGATGGCTCAAAACCTCCGCTTGACCACCATCGCCGAAGGGGTAGAAGATCAGCAAACACTCGATCTGCTTATGGCCAATGAATGTGATGAAATTCAAGGGTACTATTTTTGTAAACCGCTACAAAGCAAAGCTTTTGAGAGCTATTTCCGAGAGTTCAAATAGTTTTAACGCATCTCCAGCTTGTAAAGAAACTTGCGCTCTTTAAATGAAGGAATATCAAGCTCTTGGCGATATTTGGCAATAGAGCGGCGCACCATTTTGATGCCAAAGCGCTGTTCGATCTGCTCATGCAGATATTTGTCGCTATAGGGGTCTGCTTTATCCTCAGATTGCACCAGACGCTGTAAGTAGTGCTTGATCTCCGAGGTGGAAGTATTGCCGATAGCGTTTGAAAAGAAATCTTTAAAGGCAAACACCCCGCGTTCGGTTTCGATATATTTATCGGATATGGCGCGCGAAATGGTCGATTCGTTAAAGCCCAGCACATCCGCCACATCCTGTAAACGCAATGGATTGAGCTCTCCGCCCATAAAAAAGGCGTACTGCTTCTCTATGAGCACTAGCGCCACATTGTAAAGCGTCGCTTTGCGAAGATCAAGCAGTTTCACCAGTTCACGCGCCTCTTTAAATTTCTGTTTGGCAAAGTTGTCGTATTTATCGACCTGTTGGACTTTGATATCGGGATAAAACGAATGATTCATACGAATGACTAACTCATCATTTTTAAACTCGATAAAGAGATCGGGCAGTACCGGAGGATCCGACTCTAAATACTCCAGTGCGGGCGGGTTATGCAGATGCGCTATCATCTCTTTAGCATCGCTAAAACGGCGATGATCGACAAATTTCTCCATGTGATCAAACTGCACAATCATTGCGCTGATAAGAATGCTTAGCTCATCATCCATCTCCGCTTCGGTAAGCTGAAACAGAAACGACTCTTTATAATCAATCGCACCCACACCCGAAGGCTCAAGATAGGCAAAACGCTGACGCACACCCTCGACCACATGCGCATCCACATCACACTCATCAGCCACCTGCTCCACACTCCCCTCAAAATACCCCTCATCATTAATGTAATAGATAATCTGTCTCGCAATACGCTGTGAAATCGGCGTAGGAAAAAGCGGTGCAACGATCTGTTCATCCAATCTTTCATAGAGCGATTTTCCGGCAATACTGAGCCATTCGATCTCATCACTTGAGGCATTAGAGACACTATTTTGATACGCCAAATAGGCAGAGCTGTTACGATCAAGCGAACTCTCGGCATTTTCATAACCTGAACTCACTTCAATGCAAGGGTTTTCACCGGTAATAACTTGAAGGTGTTTATCTAAATCTGAAAGGGAGCATTGCAGCAACGGCAACCATGTTTTCATGGAGAGCCGTGGTAACTGCTTTTGCTTGAGGTTAAACTGTTGGATCATAATGTAATTGTATTATGAGTTACAGTATTTAAGTAGCACTTTACTGATTAATATTTAATCCGTACCAGACCATTTGGCTGTACGATTTTCATTTGACAGGCCAAACGTGCTTTTGGGTTTGTCTCACCAACTGTTTTTAAAACAGCAACTTCTTTTTCAGTAACTTCAGACAAAAAGTCCATTCCTGATTCAATCATTACGATACAGGTACCGCACTCACCGTCACGACAACCAAATGGAAGTGCCGAACCCGAAGCCTCTACGATGTCTTGAATGGTTTTACCCGGTTTAACGTTGATTGCCAAAAAATCATTAATAATCTCTACACGTGTTGTCATACTTACTCCTTATTTTTTATACGGTTTTACTAAAATATCGCTTCTTACCACACACTGATCCGCTAAGCGAACTGCGGTTTGACGATTGTATTGTTGAGCTACATCAGCCTCTTTTTGTGAAATCGCACCCATGGAAACGAGGGTTTCAAGCTCACTGTCTTCCATATAATACGACTGCGCATGGGCATCATAGTCCTCTTCGGTTGCATTCATCGCTTCGTCAATAGACAGATCTTCAATCATAACAGCGTATTTGTTGTCAGATGAAAGTTGTATACCATTGCTCTCTGCAACGCGCATCAAAAGATCACCCGTACGCGCATGTACACGACGATCCATATCTTCACCGAAACCGCAAAATATGACATTTACCATTTTCTCTCCTTAAAATTTTCTCTTACATGTACTCATGACTTTACATGTAAAAGAGCGTTACAATTCCCAAAACTACGAGTCACCCTCCTCGTCTTGAGATTGTGCCGCGGCTTTTTGAGCAGCTTTTTTAGCCCTATGCTCACGTATCCAGCGAAGCTCCTCTTCAACCTCGTCATAACCGTCATGCTCATCGGCAGGCTCAAGCTCAGCTTCACGGCACCCAAAGGTGGAACCCTCTTCAATAAAGTGCACGTCGTATATGCGAATCACTTGCAAAAAGTCGCCGATATGTTTAACATAACCTTCGGCTCCCGGATGAACTAAAATCTCATCACGTCCATGAAACGGATTAGAGCCGTCGTTACGAATCGGCTTGGTAATACGGACGCGCTGTCCTATACGAAATACCGGAAGAATCTCGTCTTTAGTCGAAGCTGAGATTTGATTGGCTTGTGCATGCGTGTACTCCATTGCTCACCTCCTCGACATCACTACAACTACTTGACGTAGCACAGCTTCCGCAAGCGCTTGGATTATCAAACATTGCCCAAACATCTGCGGCAGACGGCGCGTAACCGTTTTCAAAGTTTTTATAAACCGATATTAACGCAAATTTATAATATTCAAGAACCTTTTCATCACTTCCAAGGTCATTCTCTTTCGCTTTTTGGACCATCTCTCCAAATTTTTTCATGATATGAAAGCGCTTCACATAGACCAGACGCTCATCATAGTCAAGATCAAAAAAATCAAAAAACTCTTCGGTATCGGTTAGTTGCTCAAAATCGTGAAGCGCACTCATGATTAAATCCCCATTTCGCTTTTAACCAAAGCCGCCCACTGCTCAAGACGCTCTTCAGTGAGATCTTCTTGGTTTACGTCATCAATAGGCAATCCGCAAAATTTGCCCGCTTTCTCTGCACCGGAGTATTTATAGCTGTAGCCATCGGTCGGCCAGTGTCCAAAGCCCGTTTTAGCACCGCATTTATGAAAAATCTCTTCCATTTTGCCCAGCGCGCTTACAAACTCTTCGCCGTGTGCTTCTTGATCCCCTGCACCGAAAAATGCCACTTTTTTACCGCTAAGATCCGGCTCTTCGTTCTCCATCTCATAAAGCGGGTCAACCCAATCGCGTTGCGGATCACCCTGCCCCCATGTGGATGAACCGATCAAAAGTACATCAAACTCGTCAAACTGCTCAAGGTCATCATAATCTTCTTCCATATTAATCAGTTCTGCACCTTCAAAAAGCTCCTCAAGCTTCTCTGCTGCCTCTTGTGTGACGCCGCCGCTACTTCCTACAAAAATTCCTACTGATGCCATTCTTATCCTTTACATGGTTTATATTGTTCATAGACTTCAAAAGACTTATTTAAAAGCTTTTCACCGTCTTCATACAGTTTTTCAAGCGTACGATACCCAAAACGGTGCGCATCTTTGAAATACTTATCCACCAAAACGATGCGATCGGCAATTACGATGCAACGGCCGAACCCTTCGTGGCTCATCTCCATCACCACGTTGCACATCACACCGGTTTTACGCTCAAACTGCAATGCAATCGCTTTATAGATCATCTTAATCTCACCAATCAACATTTCGTCGATATCCGCTATTATAGGGATATTTTTTAAATCTTCTTTAGTTTTGACATATTTTTTGGCAAGTAACTCTTCGTCGCTAATCTTTGCCCAGTTCCCAAACTGATCCGTTGCACGCAGTTGACGGAGTAGCTCCTCGGTAAATGCGTTTTTTTCCAATACTTCGCTCATTATCTTCCTTTCTATTCAGCCCAGCGTGCGAGGCGCACGTCTTCGGTAGTTTCAATATTCATGATACGTTTAATCCACGGCGGGGGGTTACCGTTAATCATGGCAATCAACTCTTTTAAAAGCGTTTCAATTGCTATCGGTTCTTGAACTTTCATAGGGTGAATCCCCGAACGAATCACCTTTGCAGCGGCGGTACCGCCGATACTTTCACAGTACATGATATCCACACCGTCAAGCGCTTTGACTTTATATTCGGTCTTCTCGTCACCGTTTAAATTTTCCGCATCGGTTTTGATCACGCCATAAAGCGAAAAGCCCTCTTTGGAAACGTTGTAAACAGCAAACTCTTTTGCACCGCCAAAGTGTGCATTGACGTGCTCCAAATCTTTGGTGGCAAAAGCCACTTTCATGGCATTTTCCATCTCTTGTGTATTCTCAACTGTGATTCTTGTGCTTTCACCCATGATGTCTCACCCCTTTGATTTTATTGGCTACTTCAAACAAAAAGTAGGTACTGCCTTCGTAGAGTTGGTCGCTTTTAAGGGCGTTGCCAAGCTCTTCATAGTTCGGATATCCGCGAAGGATTAATCCCGTATGTTCGTTAGAGTGCAATAATCGTTCTGCATGGAAGTTTGCAATGACCATTTCCACGTTTTTAAAGTACGGTTCGGCATCTTCAAAATCTCCTACAAACGCTTTTTGCGCTTCGATACGTTCTAAAATCGGCGAATAGGTTGTTGCTACCACCGCATCTACCGTGCCTCCGGCTGAACGCAACAAGGCACAGATGCCCGCGCACATATCCGGTTCGCCCATCACTACAAAATGCGAAGAACCGATATCAAAATGGGTATCAAGCATCGCATCTTGCAACCTGCCGCGCCACCGTTTAATATGCGGTGTGGGGTCGATATGTCGGATTTTCATCAGTTCTGCGACAAAATTGTCGGTCGCATCCTGACCCATCAGATGGTCTACATGTAGGTGTGTGATCTCACTGTTTTTTTGCACCAGCGCCATTGCCGCGGTTTTCATGGACTCACCGATCGAGACCACCGTGGCACATTCACCAAGGCTTCGGATTTCATCAACACCAATGCCGCCCTGCGCCAGTTTACCCTGCTGCTCACCAAAAAAACCATCCATCGATGTGGAAAGATCGGGCAATGCATAGGTTTCAAAACCGAAAGATTCACAAAAGCTTTTGAGTTTCTCCACCTCTATCGGCGTCATGCTCACATGCGGAAGTATCACGAGTTTGTTCGTCTTTGTCGTGCCTGTCGGCTCCGTAAGCTGATCGATTAATGCTTTACATGTAAGCGCCCAGCCGCTCTCCATACCGCCCTCGTAATCGGGTGTGTTGACATAGCAATAGGGAATCTCCACATGCGTTCCCACACTGCGAACATCATCGCCTTTGGTTTCGGTAAGGCCTGTGGTATGCAGGCCAATCAGATCGGGCGTGAACTTATTTTTTTTGGTAATGTTCTCAATCGAGAGCAAAATTGAGTAATCTCCACCGTCAAGCACCGCCGTGATATCGGAAACCGAGGTGTTGTACATCGGGATCGGCTCATTGAAATGACGGGTATAAAAGACTTTGGTATACGACGCGCACCCTTGTGATGCGTGCATTAGCGGCAGGCAGTTGCGCACGCCCATAAAAGCGAGTGCCGCACCCATCGGCTGTGAGTGCTTGATAGGGTTGACCTGAAGCGGTTTGTGTTCGTGTTTGCTAAGCGCAATCTCCATGACAGCTCCTTGTGCCAGAAGCATTGCAATTTCTGTTCGCAAACGTAGAATATCAAATGCATTTCCAAGTTAAAAAAAGGGATTTTATGGAACATCATGTGGTTATTGAAAAACTGTGCAGTTGCGCCAAAAAAGAGGGGTTAAGCCAAATTGTCACTTTTGATAGCAAAAATGCCGCACTAAGCGCCGCCGAAAGCCAACTGGCCCAAATGCAAGAGGGCTTTTGCGGCAAACACGATTTTGACATCACCGAAGTAGATGATCACTACGTTATCGGTATGCTTGGCGGATGCGACTGCTCGAAATCGAAAGTAGAACACGAAGAGAGCGTCTCGGTTTGTGACGATCCGGGGTATTAATACCAATGTCACTCAAATAAGAGTGCCCGAAAATCGGGCATAAAAGAGAGTTAAATCGCTTCGGGACCGCTTTCGCCGGTACGAATACGAATAATTTTTTCAACGTCTTGAACAAAAATTTTGCCATCGCCCGTTTTGCCGGTACGCGCCGCTTCGGTAATAGCGCTCACCACCGCTTCGGCCTGATCGTCGCTAACAACAATCTCTATAAAGATTTTAGGATGAAACTCCACATCATACTCTGCGCCGCGGTAAAGTTCACTATGACCCTGTTGTCGGCCATAGCCCCGCACTTCGCCAGAGGTGATGCCGGTTACACCGATCTCAGCCAGTGCATCTTTGACATCCTCTAACTTAAAGGGTTTAATCATTGCTTCAATTTTTTTCATGCACTACTCCCTATTTGATATTTTTTGCAAACTCAGGATACGCTTCAATACCACTCTCATGCTGGTCTTCACCATCATACTCTTCCTCTTCGCTTACACGGATACCCATCGCCATTTTAAGGATGTACCATACGATAAACGATGCTACGAAAGTAAAGATACCGACA
>JBNKLA010000065.1:0-10873 GCA_050292115.1 Sulfurimonadaceae bacterium
ATGAGGGAGCAAAATCTTCGTCCGTTTCGACCAGAAAGTTGCTACTTTACTGGTCTCTTTTGGTCTTTATTTTACTTGAAAAGTGCTTTGAAATGCCTGTTTTTAGGACTCTGCTCGCTTTTTCAGGGCTGACTAAGTAAACGCTTGAATCGGTTTCCCCGTAAAAGCGAGATCATTGAGATTGTTAGAGTTGATAATTTCAGGTATTTTGTACTCGGCTATTGCAAAATAAGGGTTACCGTTTATAAAAAAAGAGTTGGTAGTAGAACTTACGGCGATTCTTGCGGGGGCAAAACCGGTGCGTCCTTCGTCTGATTTGACATAGGTAACCCGAAATGCACCGATATAGTGTAAATTTGAGGGTTGTAGCAGTATGGGATCATCAGCTAAGGTATGAGATGGATTTAGTATTAATGTGAATGCCATATAGGCAATAAAGGCTGAAACCCTTGTTTTCATTTTGGTATCTTTCATGAGATTTATTGTGTAAGGCCTGACACATTGAAGGATTGTATCACAAAGTAGACTATTTAGTCAAGTTTGATAGTTCATGTAAAAGTTTCTTCATTTAGTAGCGTTTTGTCAACAGCTCAAATGAGTGCGCTACGCTTTACATGTAAGCTCACCCGCCACGGACTCTTTGGTATCAATAATATTTTGAATCTGCTTTTTAACCTTATCGTAGCGATACTGCTCTTTAAAGTTAGATAAGCGTCCGCCTGCCGCATTGGGATGGCCGCCGCCGTTGGCCCACTCTTTGGCAATAAGCGAGACATCCACCTGATTATTGGCGCGCAGGCTCATGGTACCGCGGGAGCTAATATCGACTATAAAGTCATATTCGGGATAGGTTAGCAAAAAGGCATTTCCGATAATCGACGTATTGCCCACGCCAAAGCTTAAAAATCCGCGATAGCCCTTGTAGTAGATGCTCATACTGTCGCGCTTATCACCAAATAGCGTCACAATTTTATGCGTAGAGAGGTTATCTAGTGTATCGTCGGTATTGTTTCGGAAATAGCGTTTTTTCATACCGTGAATTGCCTCATCTAGCTTAATATTGGCATGAGGCTCATTCACCATCGCCGCGGCTTGTTCAAGCAAGGTGAGTTTGTAGTGGCGATCTTCGTTGGCAAAGAGGGTGCGGTTAAGCTCACGCGTTTCGTTGATAAGCCGCATACAGACCTTGCCGTATTCAAAATCGTCGTGCTCCTCTTGTTTCCACAGATCGACGGCATTAACGACATTCACATAGTGCTTCAACCACGGCGGAGCATCAAGTTCAAAGTGCTCCTTGGCGTACTCGTAGGTAATTTTGGTAGCACTGCGCGTAGTATCGAGATAGTACCACTCGTACTGCTCGGAGGTTTTCTGCCCGCTACCGTGATGATCGAGTAGTTGAATGGAGATATTGGCACCCGCTTCATTGCGTTTTTTAACCTCGTTATCAAGCATTTTGGCTTCGTCGGGGTAGAGATTGAGATCGGTTACGAGAATAAGTATTTCGCTATGTGAAGATGCGATGGCTTCAAGAATTTCATTGAGTCGTTCCATGACTTCATCGCCGTAATTGGCATTGTACGAATAGACGGTATAAGGAGTATAGCGCATAATCAGCTGAGCGCTATAGCCGTCAAGGTCAATATGAGAGAGGTGGTAAATGGTTTTCAATAATATCCTTTTTAATCAATACTGATGGAGCCGAGTACTTCAAATTTGGCGGTAGCGTCTATCTCTGCATGTGAGAGGGTAACCACATCAAGACTAAAGCGCTCAAAAATTTCTGAAAGCGGTTTGCGAAGCTGTGGATCGACAATAATCACGACGGGAGAGACCCCTTTTTGCAACAGTTCGGTCGCTTTTTCACTGGTAGCTTGAATAAGCTGGTTGATCTCACCGACATTAAGCAGTAAGTGTCTGATACTGTCTTGCTCTTGCGATTTATCCAGCATTTTCTGTTCTGTCGCCGTATCAAATGTGAGCAGGCGAATAATGCCGTCGTCACCGGTGTAAAGATTAGTAATCACGCGTGAGAGTTTGGAGCGTACCTGCTCGGTGATAATATCAACGTTTTTGGTATATTCGGCGACATCGGCAATGCTTTCAAGAATGCTAAGCATATCGGTAAGCGGAATTTTTTCATGTAGCAATGCCTTGAAAATACGTTGTACCAGCCCGATATTGGCCACTTTGCCCAGATCGTCCACCAGCACCGGATAGTCATTTTTGATTTTTTCAAGCAACATCTGCGTCTCTTGACGGGTTAGTAGCTCTTCGGCATAGCGTTTGATGAGTTCGCTCATGTGCGTGGAGATAACGGTAGCGGGGTCAACCACGGTGTAGCCATACATAATGGCATCTTCTTTATCTTCAGGTGAAATCCATAGTGCATCAAGACCAAATGCCGGCTCTTTTGTAGGTTCGCCGGGAATATCTCCGGTGGCCATACCGCTGTCCATGGCTAAAAAGCGTTCGGGTTGGATAAAACCTTCGCCGATTGGCACGCCTTTGAGCAAAATTTCGTACTGCTGTGCCTTGAGGTGTAGATTGTCGCGTATGCGCACTTGCGGCATTAAAAAACCGAAATCCGAAGCGATTTTACGGCGCATGGAGCGGATGCGCTCAAGCAGATCTCCGCCTTGTGAGGCATCGGCAAGGCGTATGAGCTGGTAGCCAAGCGTGAGCTCTAGCATCTCGACTTTTAAAATGTCATCGAGTGCGGCTTCTTCCTCTTTGGCAATCTGTTCGGCGGATTTTTTGGGAGCGCTCTCTTTAGAAGTTGCATCAGAACCCCCAGAGGCGCTTTTAGCGTTGGCCTTCGCACTTGGCGTGGCGTTTGGAAACAGCGTGAGTTCGCCGCGGTCGTATTTGTAGAGTGCGTAGCCAAGTCCGGCAAAAATGAGGCCGACAAAACCCATGGAAAGTGTGGGAAGACCGGGAACAAGCGCAAACATCAGCATGATAAAGCCCACAATCATCATAGTACGGGCATTGCCCATCAGTTGCGTAATAGCCCCTTCGGCAAAATTACTGCCATCACTCGAAGAGCGGGTAATCATAATACCCGTAGCCGTAGAGATAATTAGTGCGGGAATCTGCGAGACCAAACCGTCACCGATAGTAAGAATGGTATAGGTCGAGGCGCTGGTGGCTACATCCAGATCAAACTGAAATACCCCGATTAAAAAGCCGCCGATGATGTTGATGAGGGTAATAATGATTCCCGCTACCGCGTCGCCTTTAACAAATTTACTTGAACCGTCCATGGCGCCGTAAAAGTTGGCGGTCTGTAAAATTTCGGCGCGTCTTGATTTTGCCTCGCCCTCATCGATGAGTCCGGCATTAAGATCGGCATCGATCGCCATCTGTTTGCCCGGCATCGCATCGAGGGTAAAGCGCGCAGCGACTTCGGCCACCCGTGTGGAGCCTTTGGTGATGACCATAAAGTTAATGAGCACCAAAATGGAAAATACGATAATCCCGATCACATAGTTGCCGCCGACCACAAAATCGCCAAAACTGCTAATAATTTCACTCACCGCATCAGGCCCTTCGTTGCCATGCGAGAGAATCATCCGTGTGGTGGCAATGTTTAACGAGAGGCGAAAAAGCGTGACAATCAAAATGAGTGTCGGAAAGGTAGTAAGATCGGTTGGTTTGGGAATATAGAGCGAAATCAGCAAAATTAATACGGCAACCGCCACCGAGAGGGTGAGCATAAGATCGAGCATTCCGCTAGGAAGCGGCACGATGATAATGGCCAAAATTGCCATAACAAATACAACCACACCCAAATCACGCGACTGAAAAAGGGTAGAGAGTATCTGATTGAACTGCTTTTGGGTTCTGCTTACCTTGGCCACGTCTGCTCTCTGGCAACACTCTACATGTAAGGGTAAGTGTTACTCTTCTATGATATCTTGAAGAGTAAGAGTACCTAAAAATGCGTCAATTTTTCCTTGGAGACGGTTGATAAAGGGCCATATCTTACATGTAGAGGCTTTATCGGAAGGACAGCTACTTTGTGAAGGCGAACACTCAAATACCGAAGGTGTTTTGCTCTCTACCGCACACATGATCTCAAGAATCGTGCGCTCAAGCGTTTTGTCGTTAATGGCAAAGCCGCCGTTTACTCCTTTATAGGAGTTAATAATCTCATGGCGTGCGAGTGACTGAAGCACTTTCGCCAAAAAGCTTTTTGAAATATCGAGCTCTTTGGAGAGGCTTTCAACATCGAGCGGTTTTTCGGTGCGTGCCAAAGTAATAAGAGAGAGTAGTGCGTATTCGCTGGCACGGGTAAGAAGCATCGTTTTATCAAAAGCCTTGTAGTAATTTGGATATGATTATAGTCATTGCATCTTGAAAAAAGGTTCGAAAAGAATTTAACTCTGCTCTTTTCAGAATATTTAAGATATAATTCCGACTCCACTTTTAGAATTGTCTTAAAGTGAGACTATATTATACCTATCAGGAGGTCATTTATGGCTTTGGATTCGGCGAAAAAAGAAGCTTTAGTAAAGCAATTCGGACGAAATGAAAACGATACCGGTTCAAGTGAAGTGCAGATTGCACTGTTAACTACACGCATTGCGGAGCTAACCGAACACTTGAAAGAACATAAAAAAGATCACGCTTCACGCTTGGGACTACTCAAACTTGTCGGTCAACGCCGCCGTTTGATGCGTTATCTTAAACGCACTAACAAAGAGGGCTATAAAACGCTTATCGAAGCGCTTCAAATCCGCGACAACATCTAAACACTTAGAGCATTTCCGAAACACTGGAAATGCTATTTTCTTACTCTTATATACATCAAAAAATAGACAACAAACACACCCGCCCATGCCGGTGCAATAGCATAGATATCGCTAATAAACGGCCAAAAATAAAAGAGTGCACCTCCTACGGCTATAAGTGCAATCATCTGTTTTTCAGAGGGTTTTGCTCCAAAGGCAAGTAGTGCGATGATCGGTCCGAGTGTGGAGGCGAAGAGGCCCCACGCATCAAGTACGAGTGCAAAAACGCTTTTGCTACTGCTAAGAGCAATCAAAAGTGCGGTGAGTGTGACAACGAGAGTTCCCAGTTTTGCCATGCGGTAGGATTCGATCGGTTTTTTGGTAAAGTCGCGGGTTAGCGATGCAGAACAGCTTAAAATAAGCGAATCCGCCGTTGATATCGTCGCGGCAAAAATACCGGCTAGCATAATGCCGACAAGTGCGGGCGAAAGAATTTGAGACGAGAGCACTAAAAGCGCGGTTTCGGGATCAAACTCTTGTGATGTATCAAGCAAGACACGAGCCATGAGACCCACTCCAATAGTGGCGGCGTAAAAAAGGGCGAACCAGCCGTAATAATAAAAGCGCATACGATTAAGCGAACGCGTCGAATCGAGTGCGATATAGCGAATCATAATATGAGGTTGCCCGATAACGCCGATACCACCAAAGAGCCATCCGATAACAAAACCGCCGATATCCAGCCAATGCGATTGCATGTTAAGTGGAAACCATGACATATAGCCCAGTTGTATAGTCTGCAAGGTAGCAAAGGTGTGTTCTATTCCGCCCGAGGCTTTGAGTGCACTAAAAAGCAGTAGCGCCATAGAGCCGATCATCACAATCGCTTGTAGCGCATCGGTCCAAATTGAGGCGCGGAGTCCGCCGGAAAGTGAGTAAAAAAGAATCATCACTGCCGCACCAAAAGCTCCGATCGAAGGGTGCAGGTCTAAAACACTCTCCAGAGCTTTACTGCCTGCAGAGAGTTGTGCGGCTGCATAAAGCGTTAGAAACATAAGTGTTAGCGCACCGACAATGCGGCGCAAGCGTATAAACTCCTCTCCCTGCCAGTGCGCAATCAATCCGCTAAAGCTGTGTGCATGTCGTCTTTGCGCCATAATACGAATGGAGCGATGAACGTTAAGCGAAGCAATAAGGTCTCCTACAATCCAACCGATCATCAACCAGATTGAAGAGAGTCCTGCCGTATAGGTGTAGCCGATCATTCCGATAAACATGTAACCGCTGTTATTGGTCGCTACGGCAGAGAGGCCTGCAAGCCAAGCCGGAATAGAGCGCGACGCAATTAGGTAGTCGTGGCTGGTGCCTCTGGAGTGTCGCATCGCCCAGAGTCCAACCACCAAAAAAAGGGAGAGGGTTAATAAAAATGATAGCACAATGGCATTCATGCCTTATGCCTTACATGTAAGAAAGCGAAAGCTTCCTAGCCGCATGAAGGAACGTTACCCGAATCGTTTCCATATTCGTAAAGAAAATCTTTGAGATTCGGTGCGTATTTGGTTTTAAATTTATCACCGCTGACAAATTTTTCCGCTTTGGTGCCTTTGTGCCATTCAATAAAGATTTCTGCGTCGTCTTCAAACGCTTCTTCCCACTCATCTTGACTTTTCATAGCAGCACCTTTTGTACCGTTTCCATGACATTTCTTACATTTTTTAAGATAAACTTTTTGTCCCTTCTTGATATCAGCAGACGCTGATGAGACACCTAAAATCAGTGATAATACCACTAAAACAAAATATTTCATACTTAATCCTTATCATAAAGTTGATGCAATAATATCATAGAAATATAAAAATACATAATGATGCGCCTTTTATTTGTTACATATAATATGTAATTTTATTACACTTTAAATGTAATATATTACAATTATAAGTGTAAAAAAATAACCAAGGATAAGAAATTAATTGTAGAAAACCTACTATAAATGATGCAAAAGCACTCTACTCTCTCATCGAGCGATGCAAACCCCTTGATCTCAACTCACGATACTGTTATATGTTAATTTGTACCCATTTTTCGGCTACAAGTATTGTCTGTGAAGTTCAAGAAGAACTTATTGGTGCCGTAACCGGATATATTAATCCAAATGAGCCTAAACGGTTGTTTATCTGGCAAGTGGCCGTTGATGCACGTATGAGAGGTAGAGGGGTTGCACAAGAGATGATTAGCGCATTGCTTGCATCCCCCCAGTTGCAAACTGTTGCGTACATCGAAACGACAATTTCGCCATCGAATGACGCCTCCCAAAAACTGTTTGAGCGTATGAGTAAAACGCTGCATAGCACCATTAGTAAAAAGCCCTATTTTGATCAAAAACTTTTTGGGGCAGAAGCACATGAGGATGAATATCTATATACGATAGGACCACTATATCAAAGCAAAGGAGATTAAATGCGTGTTTTTGAAAATTACGAATCAGAGGTAAGAGGGTATATTCGATCATTCCCCGCTATTTTTGAAAAAGCAAAAGGTTCGGTTTTAACCGATGAACAGGGTGAAGAGTATATCGATTTTTTTGCCGGTGCCGGAACGCTTAATTACGGACATAATAATGAGATGATTACCGAAGCGTTAATTGAATATCTTAAAAACGACGGTATCGTACATGGTTTGGATATGGCAACAACGGCCAAAAAAGAGTTTATTTCGAGCTTTCAGGAGCAGATATTAAAACCGCGTAATCTTGATTATAAACTGCAATTTACGGGACCAACGGGGACTAATGCGGTTGAAACGGCGCTTAAACTTGCGCGTCTTATCAAAGGGCGCTCTAACGTGATTGCTTTTACGAATGGCTATCACGGTCTTTCTCAAGGCTCATTGGCTGTTACGGGAAACAATGAATACCGTGATGAAAGCTATATTAGTCGTTGTAATGCAACTTTTATGCCGTTTGACAGCTATTTTGGTGAACTCAATACGCTTGAATATCTTAGAAAATTTTTAAACGATGGCAGCAGTGGAGTGGATGTACCTGCGGCTATTATTTTAGAAACGGTGCAAGGTGAAGGAGGAATCAATGTTGCTTCAAAAACGTGGTTACAAGGTCTCGAACAGATTTGCCGTGAATACGATATCTTGTTGATTGTTGATGATATTCAAGTCGGTAACGGCCGTACCGGAGATTTTTTCAGTTTTGAATTTGCAGGTATCAACCCCGATATGGTGACCATGTCCAAAAGTATTGGAGGCGGCTTGCCAATGGCGATGCTACTGTTTAAACCGGAACTCGATCAGTGGAAACCGGGTGAACATACCGGAACGTTTCGTGGTAATAATCTCGCTTTTGTCGCTTCGCGTGTTTCGATTGATCACTACTGGGAAAACGACGATTTGAGCAATGCTGTTTTTTACAAAGAGAAAATTTTGCGTGAACGTCTTGAGAGCATTGCATCAAAATATCCTCAATATGATATTAAAGTAAGAGGCCGCGGTTTGGCTTACGGTTTTGAAGTCAATAGTGACAAATCGGTGGCTTCTGAGATCTCATCGAAAGCTTTTGAGCACAATCTTATCGTTGAGACCTGCGGTTCAGAAGGTCATGTCGTGAAATTTTTGCCACCGCTTGTCATTGATGAAGCCTTGCTGACAGAGGGACTAAAACGTTTTGAAGCGGCAGTTAATGCCGTGTTTGATGAAAAAAAAGAGCGTCTGGGTTCGGAGTTTTAAATGATTGTACGCCATATCAATGAGATTATCGGAACCGAAAAAGAGGTTCACGCCAAAGAGGGGCAGTGGAGTAGCAGACGTATGTTGCTCAAACGCGACGGTATGGGGTTTTCGTTTCATGAAACGATTATCCGTGCCGGAACCAAAACGCATATTCATTACCAAAATCATCTTGAAGCCGTTTATTGCGTAAGCGGCAATGGAAAAATAGAAGATCTGAAAACGGGTGAAGTGCACACTATTAGTGATGGTGTGATGTATGCGCTTAACGAACATGATGAACACTATCTTTACGGGGGGGATGAAGAGATGCGGCTAATCTGTGTTTTCAACCCACCGATTGTCGGAACGGAGAATCATGATGCTAATGGCGTATACCCATTAATCAAGGAGGCAAAGCCCGATACCCCCAATTTAATCTAAGGAGCCGTGTTCATGAAACATAAAATATTTATCAATAAGTACAACAGTATCAAAAATGAAATTTTCGAGTGTATTCCAGAAGATGCGAAATTGTTAAAATTGGATCGAGAGTGTGTGCTTGTCACACTTCCAAAATCATCGCAAAAAAAAAAGAGGTTATTGAATGTTGTAAAAAGCTTTTAAAAGAGGAAAATAGCTCTTTTGTGCAACCGGTCAGTCACTATAAAAAAACTGCAAATCGAATTGAAATTACACTTCCAAGTATGAAACGTTATTTTAAAGGAGAACTATTATGATTGATAACTACCCCTCACGTGGTGCTTTAGAGACAATTTTTGATCGTGTTGACCCTACTGTTTATGGAAAAGGGTTGAATGAACGTGCTATGAATGATCTTGAAATTGAATTTTATGAACACAACGGTTTTATAGTGTTTAACGACTTTTTTTCTAAAGACGAGGTAGCTTCTTTTAAGAACGCTTTTAAATCGTTAAAAGAGAATGAAGGGTTGATGCAACGCGATGAATATATTATGGAACCGCAAAGTAATGAACTGCGTAGTGTCTTTTCCCAGCATCTGTTTCATCCACTTTTTGAAAAACTCTCAAAAGATCGCCGAATTTTGGATAAAGTAGAGCAGATTTTAGGTTCAAAAGCCTACATCCATCACAGCCGTATCAATGTCAAGCCTGCTTACAGCGGTAAATCATTTCCATGGCACTCCGACTTTGAAACTTGGCATGCTGAAGATGGTCTACCGCAATGTCGTTGCGTTACGGCGTGGGTGATGCTTACCGACAATACGCCGTTTAACGGGCCGCTTTATCTTATTCCCGGTAGCCATAAGAAATTTGTCGCTTGTGCGGGAAAAACGCCTAACAACAACTATAAAGAGTCGCTTCAAAATCAAAAATACGGTGTTCCTTCTTTGGATGCCATACAAGAACTTTCTCAAGAGAAAGAGCTGATTGCCGCACTTGGAAAAGCAGGTACATTGGTCTTTCATGACGGTAATGTCATGCATGGGTCTCCCGATAATATTTCGCCTTATGCCCGAACCAATGCCTTTTTTGTTTACAACAGTGTCGAAAATAGACCATTAGAGCCTTTTGGAGCATCAAGCCGACGCGCTCCATTTTTAGCGCTTGAAGATTACACGCCCCTTTAAAGAAGCCATATGTTTACCTTAAAGACCGGTACGAAACAGCAAGAGATGATTGACGTATTACGTGATGAAAATCTTCGCTTAAAAGCGCATATTGAACAGTTACAACGTGATAACCGACAACTTCAGCAACAGCATGAGACGCTCGTACATGTAAAAGAAGATGAATTTGAGGATCAAAAATATCAGCAACAGGCACTTGAAGAGACACTACTTACAAAAGAGCGTGAAGCTAAAACGCTGGAAGAAGAAAAAAAGTTTTTCAAGCAGCAGTACGAAAATCTTCAAAATATTGTGACGCAGATGAAAGAGATACAGCTAAAAACAGAGCATCTTGAACGCGACAGCATTGATACGATAGCGGGTGAACTTGATCAGCTTTTATCGGAAGCAGGAGCATTCCAGAAGAGTGTGGACAATATAAAAAAAATAGCAAAAGAGCTTGAACTTCTTGGTGTCAACGCCATGATTCAGGCTGCTCATGCCGGAGAGAAAGGAAAAGGATTTTTGATTGTTGCCGACCATATCAACAAACTCTCTAATAACTCTGAGAAAAATGTTGTCGAAGCGATGGTACAACTTAATCTCTTTAGCTCTATCACACGATCTTTAACGCAGAACTTTAGCGATACCGTCACACAAATTGAAAACAATATGCGGGCTATTGAACTGCTAAATAGTCAGCCCTGAAAAACCTGTATCCATCCAGACCGACCATTTTTACATTCACAATATTAGCGTAATTCCAAAATTGACAGCAATAATGGAGCATGTTTTTTACGCTCCTGCTTCTCAACTTTCAATAGTATTGCCA
>JBNKLA010000066.1:0-1553 GCA_050292115.1 Sulfurimonadaceae bacterium
TGGCAATACTATTGAAAGTTGAGAAGCAGGAGCGTAAAAAACATGCTCCATTATTGCTGTCAATTTTGGAATTACGCTAATATTGTGAATGTAAAAATGGTCGGTCTGGATGGATACAGGTTTTTCAGGGCTGACTAAATAGTCGTAACCGCCATTTGAAAGTTGAACGTTTTTAAAACCGTAAACCTCAAATACCCAAAAAAGCCTCGCTTCGTCAAAAAAAGAGCCGTCATCATAGATAACAATCTTATCCTCAGTCTCAAGCCCCAGTTTTCTCACAATGTTTTGCATCTTATAAGGGGCAATAATTTTTCCATTGACTTTTCTGTTTTCATAGGTCAAAACAACGGGAAAATTAAGTGCATTCATAATATGCTCCGACGCATAGGAGTCTGCATCTCTGGCATCAATAATCTTGTAGTGCGAGTGCTCTTTAAGTAAGGTATTGATCTCTACCAACATGTCGTTGTCGGCATAGATGCTACTGATTAGCATCAATAAAAATAGCGTTATCTTCATGGTTATCCTTCTTATTGGACGGCTCCGCTAGGGAGCCTGCCATCAAACTATTTAAGCGTTGCGATGTATGCACTGAGGTTGTTAATCTCTTCATCACTGAGATTTTGTGCCACACGCACCATAGCCGAGTTTTTGCCCATGCCGTCGTTTTTCATATACGTTAGCAGATCTTTTACCGTGGCCGCATCGTTAATGGCGGCAATAATACGGCTTACGCCAAGTGCCGGTGTTCTGCCATCATCACCGTGGCAACTGTTACACCCCTTTGCAAAACGCGTGGCACCCGCTTGTACATCGCCGATTACCGCCACGCTATCATCCACTGAACCCAGCTCAATAAGATGCCAAATTCCGTTAACCCAGTCACCGTTGGTATCACCTGCGGCTGCATCTTTAAAGAATCTATAAAGCGGTAAGCCGCCATACGTAGTCTGTTTTGTGCCGTCGGTACGAGTAATTTCACCAAATTTTGCAGCGTCTGCACCCTCTGGAAGGTTTTGCAGGTCTACGCTCGTTGCGTGTACCGGCCATTTGGTCTCGCAATCACCGTAGCAGTTGCTTTTGTTAATGTCGTCATTATCAAAAGTATAAAGCGCCATACCGTTTTCATCCGTCAAATACGATTGGGTACGGGTTTGTGCAGAGAGCTTTGCATCCACCGTTTCAGTAAAATTTGCTGGCGGATAAACCAGATGCCAAACATAGTTGTAGTTATCGCCTTTGATGTCACCCGCATTTTTATCATCTTTAAAGTAATAAAGCGGATGCATCAAATAGGTTGTATGCGAATCGTTAATAGCGCCAAAATCTGCATTTTCCGTTGTGCTAGCTGAAAAGATTGGCCACAGATCAAGACAAGCACCCACGCAGTTGCTGGTATTTAGCGTATCTTTCTTAACTTTCGCACCTAAACCCAAGCAGATTCTGCGTGGTGCTTCGTAATGTAGCAATTATAACCGTAAAATCCTCATTCCTATTTACAACATCATCAATCTTTGCTATTTTGTCCATAATTTCAATAAATGCTTGCATGG
>JBNKLA010000067.1:0-11342 GCA_050292115.1 Sulfurimonadaceae bacterium
AACCGCTACGACCTTTGCATGAATCGTGTGATCAATGCCATTGAAAATGACCTTGAAAACATCGATATCGAAACCGTGATCAAAATTTCGGGCTATTCCTATTTTCATTTTCATCGTATTTTCAAAACGCATACGGGCGAAAGTCTCAAAAAATACATCAAGCGGCTACAGCTTGAACGTGCTATGCAGAAGATGAAAAGCGAAAAAGAAAACATCACCCAACTTGCGCTTGAAGCGGGTTTTTATATGTCTTCATCATTTAACAAGGCATTTAAAGAGATGTTTGAACAGAATCCGAGTGACTATAAAAAAGCGCTTAAAGAGCAGCGTAAGCACTACCGCAATATTGAACCCTTACATGTAGAAACGATTGATGCGTTTGAAGTGTATGCATTGCGCTATGTCGGTGCGTGCGCAGATGTTGATGAAAGCTTTACAACCATGCAAACCTTTGCCAAAACCCACGGACTTATTGATGCTGATTTTGTGTTTTACGGCATTACGTACGATGACCCCGATGTGACTGATGAAACCAAACTGCGTTATGATGTCTGCATTCGCAAGCAAGCAGATATTATTTCCGATACACCTATATATGTCAAAAAGATCGGGGGTGGAACCTATGCGCGTTTTGTGCATAAAGGCAGTGTCGATGAATTGGTGCACACTTACAACGCCATTTTTGGCAAGTGGCTTTATGAAAACGATATCGCACTGCGTAATGTTCCGGTGATACAAAGAATTGCTTACAATCGACAACAAAACACCTATGATGCCTCCGATATAGAGATTTTAATCCCCATTTCACCCTAGCCGCAATTTTGGAAAAGCTTTTTATGTAAACTACATGTTACAGTGCTTTTATGATTTTACTCAAGGAGCCAAACATGTCACACAGCGTTCTTATTATTGTGGCGCATCCCAAAACGGATTCGCTCTCATTCACCATTGCAAAAGCGTATGAAAGCGCTGCAAAAGCAGCAGGAAAACAGGTAGCGTTTCTTGATCTTTACCGTGATACGTATCAACAACCATGGTTTACATACGATAAAGACCCCTATGATCGCAAACCCACCGATACAATGCTTTACTATCAGAAAAAAATCTCTGATGCCGATGAAATCGTATTTGTCTTTCCCTACTGGTGGGGAAGTATGCCCGCAATTTTAAAAAACTTTTTTGACTGGAATTTTTCTATGGGCTTTGCCGCCGTGTTTGAAAACGGGCGACCCAAGGGACTTTTGAGCGACAAACACGTCAAAGTGTTTACCTCCACGGGAACTCCGAGATTTCTTTACACACTAACCGGAGCCAATAGACGATTAAAACAGATGTTCAAACAGCAGATTATTGAGTTTTGCGGTATGAGGCTCGATGCGTTTGAAATATTTGGCGGTATTGATGCGAATGGTGTCAAGGTCGATAAGATTCTGCACCGTGTCAGAGCACTTGTGTGATGTAGCGTCGAACGTTTATGAAAGGTTCGTTTGTCGGTACTGTGCGAGATCGCCAAATATGTTGGTCATGAATTATGCAAAATGGGAGCCGGTGCGGATGTTAAATACATCGATCCCTATTTTGCTATTTATGGACAATCCTTTACATGTAAGCCTAAAATCTTTACAAAAATGTTAAATTTAAGCGAATCAGGCGGTATCAGATAAATGAATTATTTATGCATATCCTAGAACGTAGACCGATATATCAAAAATGATATAAAGAAAATTACCAGAAAGGTTCTTTCATGAAAAACCGCGTTCTTCTCAAAGCCGTTACGATCACACTCATGATCGGAAGTATTATCACTATTGTGACGACGGTATTGATATACCGTTTTGGCAACTATATGCCGGATCTTATAGAGTACCATATGGGTGCCGGGGTACTCTTTTTAAGCATTCTTCCCATACATGTTTTTATGATGCGTCAAAAACTTAAAAAACTTTCACAACAGCTAGTGACACTGGCGATGACAGGAGATGTTACCTCCTCATGTGCGTCGCAGTTGCTACCAAACGCGCTTCATAGCAAAACTCCGGGAGAATTTTGCCGGTTTCTAGGACTAAATGTGACTGAAGTGCGTGAAAAATTGCTGAAAGCGGGAATTGTCGTGATTAATATGGAGCAATCAGTCGAAAAAATTGCGACGTATAACCGTACTGATATCTCAAGGATTTTTGCACTCATGCTACAGCAGGACATGCCATTGCAGACAAATACTCATGTCTTCTTTGTTAAACCTGTAGTATCAGGACGCTAAAAAATAAGGAGACACAAAATGGGTATGGATTCAAACAAAAATGAAGTCTACTATGACGGTGCCGCAATGATTACAGAAACAGATCTAAGTGGACGTATTGTATTTGCCAACCGAAAATTCAGTGAAATGTCGGGGTATACCATGGACGAGCTGATGGGAAAACCACACAGTATCATCCGCCATAGTGACATGCCAAAAGTCTGTTTTCAAGATATGTGGGATACGATCGGCGAAGGCCGGACATGGCAGGGATATGTCAAAAACCTGCGCAAAGACAGAAAGTTTTACTGGGTTGTCGTTTATATCAGCCCTAAATTTCAGCATGAGAGACTCTGCGGCTATATTGCCGTACGGAAAAAACCGGAACCCGAAATACTCGGACTTGTTGAAAGAACTTATTATGACGCGTTGCAACTTGAACGGGTGGGCCTGATGGCAGAAGCGTTGAAGCGAGTTGAGATACTTTGGCAAAGAGACGCCATATGTTTTTCTTTTGAGTTGTTTAAAATCTCGAAGGTTAGTCGTGCACTTTAATAAAAAATAGAGATCAAATAATGACATAGACTTCAGAACCTACGGCAAGTTCCATTTCTGTGACGGCTTCTTTGGTTATGACGGCTTTTAGCGTACTCCCCGAAACGTCGATAACGACTTCATCGTTGACCTTGCCTTCAATAATTTGAGTAACTGTGCCTTTGAGCTGGTTACGGGCGCTTGTTTTCATAAGAACTCCTTGTGTTTTTTAGTAACTGATGTTACGCACTTTGCGGGCAAATCCCGAAAAGTGGCAGGGACAAATGTCCCTACAACCCCCAAAACAAGCGGAGCGTTTCTGTGAAAAGCTAGCCACATCTTCCGGGTACGGCAGAATAACTGGCCATTTACGCCCTTTTTTTCAAAAGTGCGTAAGGTCAGTTAGTAACAAATGTATAGAAAATATAAAAATAGGGGTTTGGTATGAAATGATTACATGTAAGGAATTTTTATTTCACTCTTATCAACTTTTACATGTAAAGCTTTTTGCATATATGTTTAACTAAAGCCGCTATTATTAAAAATAAAGTTTTCTTATTTTAGAATTACTCATTTGATTCTGCAATAAAGCCTACAAGGGAGTATTTATGATACCGCCAAAACCTACCGGAGAAGCCATCCCTTTCAATATAGGTAATGTCATTTATGAGATCGATCCGCAGGGGTACATTACCTATGCCAATCGTACCTTCATAAGCGTTTCACAATATGACAAATCTGAACTGCTCGGTACGCATTACTCCGATATTATTCATCCGCACATGCCCAGAGCGCTCTTTACATGTATGCAAGAGACCACGGCAAAAGATCAAGTGTGGCAAGGTTATGTCAAAAATCTGCGTGCTGACGGGGCTCACTACTGGTCTGTCGCTTATGTGAGTCCCAAAAAAGATGACAAGGGCGAAGTTACAGGTTATACAGCCATGTATCAGACCGCCGATTTTTCGATGGTCGAAGAGATCAATCAGATGTATGAAGAGGTTTATTTACTTGAACAGCGCGGGGAAGATACCTACGGTATTATTAAAAATATTCATTTGGAGCGTTAAGCTCCAAAAGAGTTACTCTTCTTTACCATTATAATATTACTTCATAATAATTATTTCATAATAACAAATGTATAAAAATAGTACATGTATACATAGGGAAATCGGGTTTACATGTAATGACATCGGTGGAAATTTAGTGCATAATACGTTATATCATTTCAGATATAAGGAAAAATATGGCTCACATAAATAGTTCGTTAGGTAGAAATCGTAAAACGTTGCTAAACGTTGCGTTGCTCACAGCATCGTTACTTCATGCCGAAAATGTGCAGATGGAAACGATTGGCATTAGTGAAGTTTTGCCAGAATCGCTTGCCGGAAACGATGAAGGAATGTTTCGTACACTTAGTGCGCAGACACTAGAGACGTTGCAGGGGGTGACGGCGACAAACTATTTTAAAAGTTTGCAGATGCTCCCTTCGGTCAATGTTGAAACGCATGATCCTTACGCACTAAGCGTAGATCAGAACATGTTGCGTGTTCGCGGTCAGGTCGGCGACACTTTTAGCCGTTTATCGACAACACTTGAGGGCGTGCCTTTTGGCGTCAACGTGGGGCAGAGTGGTTCGGGTTACATTGTTGATCGTGAAAACGTTCAAAAACTCTCTTTTGCTAGTGGGATTATGCCCGTCAACAGTGCGTTAGGACTAGGCAGTACGGCGGGTGCACTTGATATGAAACTGCTTCGTCCCTCTGATACTTTTGGTGTTGATTTTTCTGCGGGGTTGGGAACCGATGCCTTTAACCGCCTCTTTTTGCGTCTGGACAGCGGTAGCGTCGCACCGGGCGTCAAGGCGTTTGTTTCGGGTTCAAAAGCCTCTAACGAAAAGTGGCGCGGCGAGGGAGACAACTCGCGCGAGAATATCGAGGCCATGGTGACGGTCGATCTAGGCGATAGTGCAAATATCGAAGTTTTTGGTGCCTACAATAGTTTTGAGCGTTATGAATACATGCCACTTAGTTACGAACAGAGCAAATCACTCTCCGATAATTATCAGCGCGATTACAACACAAAGCTCACCGGTGACGCCGCAAAAGACGTGCTCTATTACGGCTACAACCGCCAGAGTTTCGATGAGTACTTTCTTATGACGGCGTTACATGTAAACCTTGCGGACGCGACTTTGCATTTTAAACCCTACATATTCGGCAATGACGGATACCGCTATATGGGTAATACCAAGAAAAACATGGTGCAGCGTGTCGATTTGACGCAAGAGGCTTACGGGGCGACGCTGGAGCTTGAGTATCCGCTTGCGGGTGGTACGCTACTGGGCGGATGGTGGTATCAGTCGCTTGAGAGTACGCCGCCGCCGAAGATGAATAAGATGTACACTATCAATGCCGACGGTTCGTTGAAATACAAAACTATCGCGATGCTTACCGATGTGGACGAACGTATCTCCAACTCCCCCTATATCAGCTATGACGCGGTGTTTGACCAGACGCATGTTTATGCAGGGTTGCGCTATTTAATGTTTTCGTTTCCGGCTGTAACGGGGTATGACACTAAGGGGATCGGTAATCTCTCTTATGATGCGGCGATGTCGGCATCGAGCGGTGTGAAAACGGGAATGCAGGTCGATGCGAGCGATTCGGACGTCTGGTTGCCGAGCCTGCTGGTCGAGCAGTACCTTTCACCAGAGTGGAGCATCGGCGGCGGTTATGCGCGTAACTACGCCAATCCGTGGCAGGGGCCGCTTTGGTCGGTGTACAACTCCAACACGGCTACGTTTAGCGCCGCGGGAATCACACTGCAAGATCTGTGGGACGAACTCAAACTTGAAATCTCTGACAACGTTGAGCTCTTTGCCCGTTACGGCGATGCGCGTCTGAGTGCTAAAGCCACGCTTTTTTATGGCAAATACGACAACAAACAGGTCACCGTTTACGACCCGACGCTACAACTGAGTTACTATAAAAGCGATGCATCCGCTACATCGTTTGGCGGTGAGGCCGAGCTGAATTATCAGATTAGTGATACGACAGGGCTTTTTGCATCGGCTTACTATAATCGCTTCGAGTTCGATGAGGATATTTTGCTAAAAACCGATATCTATCTGCACACCAAAGGCAACCAGATTCCCGACGTGGCGCGTGTCGGTGCCAAAATTGGGTTGAACATTCAGGGGCAAGCATGGCACCTAACGCCAATGTTGCGCTATGTCGGAGAGCGCTTTGGCGACTCTGAAAATACCGAATCGGTCAATCCCTATGCCGTGGTTGATCTGAGCGGAAATTATACGCTGGTTAAAGATCGCGCCGATGTGACGTTGGCGGTGCAGAATCTCTTTAACCAACAATATATCGGGGTAGTCAAAAACAGTCTCGATGACACCCGTTCGGGTGCGACGACTTATTATCAGGGAGCACCGATATCGGCGGTGTTGAGCCTGAATGTGCGGTACTAAAATGCGCTATCTTCTTCTTGTACTTTTTGTCGTACTTGTAGAAGCATCGGACGAGCGCACACTCGTTGACATGGCACAGCGTTCGGTAACGTTGCCGCAGCAGGTAAAACGAGTTGTTACCGCAGGGGGAACACCTGCAATCAATAGCTTTGTCTTTCTTTTTGGAAAAGCGAGTGCCATTCAAAACGGCGTTGAGCCGCCGCTTTCAAAAATGCCGTTTTGGAAGCATCAGCAGTGGTTTTTTCCCGAACTTTTTACACGTCCGCAGGTCTCTAGCAATCCTCCGGAGTGGACGCCGAATTTTGAAAAGCTTGCTATGACCCGTTTTGACGTGGCACTGGTAAACAATGCGCTTGCGGCGGATGTGTTGGAAAAACGCGGTTTTAAAGCCATGGTTGTAAACTGGCAGGGGAATGAGAGCATTTTGCGCAGTGTTGATGTATTGGCACAGCTTTTTGATCAGCCGCAGCGTGCACAAGCCTACCGAGACTATTACGAAGGCGTACTTAAACGCATCGCATACGATAGTGCGTCAGAGCGACGTAGTGCGCTTTACATCCGTTTAGGTATGCTCTCACTACCCATGGTAACGACGGCCAACAGCATGATTGCGATGGCCGGAGGCGAAGCAGTGGCTACCAAGATTCCCAACGAACATGCCAATATTTCGCTTGAACAGCTCTATGCATGGAATCCGGATGTGCTTTTCGTCTGGTCGAAGCAAGATGTTAAACTTGCCTACAGCGATACAAAATTTGCCAATCTCAAAGCGGTAAAAAACAGAGATGTATACATGGTGCCCATGGGAGCGCACTTCTGGACGCACTACACTCCGGAACAGCCGCTAGGTATGCTCTGGATGGCAACTAAACTCTATCCGAAGCGTTTTTCAGGAGTTGACATGCACGCTGAAACGGCGTATTTTTACGAGCATTTTATGCAGACGCGCTTAAGCGAGGAACAGATCGATGAGATTCTCTCTTCAAAGTAGAAGTGCGTTACTATCACAAAAAAGTACTAAGGAACGTCAAACGCTATGAAACTCTCCCATACCGACCTTCAAAAACTCCTTAACGAAGACACCCCCTACGGCGATCTGACTACCCGTGTTTTAGGCATTGGCGAAGAGCCTGCCGTATTTAACGTTGCGTGTCGGCGTGAATCTATGGTGCTTGCTTGCATTGACGAGGCACGCCGTTTGTGCGAGCTTGGCGGCTTACATGTAACGTTTTGTGCTACAGAGGGCGAGCGTCTGCATAAAGGCGATGAGATTCTACGTGCTACCGGCAGTGCGGCAGAGGTGCATGAAATTTGGAAAGTCACGCAAAATCTGCTGGATTTTGCCGGAGGCATCGCTACCTACACCCGCGACATGCTAGAGATTGCGCGCGAGGTGAATGACAACGTGGTGTTGGCCACCACCCGAAAAACACCGCCGTTTGCTAAAAAAATTGCCATTAAAGCGGTAGAATCCGGCGGAGGCGTAGCGCACAGGCTGGGACTTTCTGAGAGTATTTTAGTGTTTGAAGAGCATCGGAACTTTTTTAAAAACGATGCCGAACTTGAAAACGCGCTCTTACATGTAAAGCGCCAAAGCCCCGAAAAACCTCTAGTACTCGAAGTGCATTCCCTGCAAGAGGCCCAAAAATTTGCCCGTATGGGTGTGGACATTTTACAGCTTGAAAAATTTCCGCTTGAAACGCTGCACGAGAGCGTGCAAAAACTCAGAGCAGAGTTCTTACATGTAAAGCTTATCGCCACCGGAGGCATTAGGCTTGATAATGTGCGCCAATACGCCGCAAGCGGCGCGGATATTATTGTAACCTCCGCGCCTTACAGTGCTCCGAGTGCCGATGTGAAAGTGCATATTGAGGTGCCCTAAAGAGTAGCCTTATGCCATATTTTACTTAAGGCATCTACGGCTTGTTGCAGTTGCTCTTCATTAAACCCGCCAAATCCAAGGCGAAGCGCTTCCCAACTGCCACCCGAGACACCTTTGGCAAAGTAGAGTTTGATGCTCTCTTGCTCTGCCAATGCTTTAAACTTCTCCCAGTCAAACGTTAGCGTTGGGTTTATGAGCAGTGCGAGTCCTGCACCCTCGGCTTCGATTGTCATTGTATCTCCCAGCTGTTCTTCCAAGAGTTTTTTTAAAAGTTCATGCTTTTTCTTGTGAAGTGTACGAATTTTTCGGATATGTTTATCAAAATAGCCCTCTTTCATAAAGTGTGCTAAAGTTATTTGTGTGTCTAGTGAGACTTTGCAAAAATGGCTGTCAAAGTGTTGTTTGTACAAAGTGAGTAGATGTTGTGGAACTACCATGTAACTCACGCGTAAAGCCGGTGAGAGATATTTTGAAAAGGTACCAAAATAGACTACCTTATCGCTCGTGTCCAAACCTTGCAGTGAGGGAATCGGACGGTTGTAGTAGGTGAGTTCCCCATCATAATCATCTTCGAGTATAAGCCCCTCCACCTCTTTTGCCCACTCTAAAAGTTTGAGACGGTTTGCTATGGGCATACTTGAGCCTTTTGGGTACTGGTGCGATGGGGTGATGTAGACCAGTTTTGCGCGACTCTTTTGCAGTGCATCGATCATTAAACCGTTTTCATCAACACCGATTTTCTCTATCTCGTAGCCATAGGCGCTAAAAACTTGGTTTACGATGTGATAACCGGGGTCTTCCATAGCAAAAGTGGTATGTCTTTTTTGAAGCATCTTGGCAAGAAGTGCCATAGACTCTCCAAAACCGCTTGTGACAATAATCTGATCCGCATTACAATTTGCCCCACGTGAGGTGTTGAGGTACTCTGCGATCTGCTCTCGCAATATAAACTCGCCTTGAGCCTCGGGATATGCCCCAAAATCCAGTCTCTCATCAATCACTTTGGTGTAGATGCGTTTCCATATCTTTAGGGGAAAAGCGTCTTTGGGGAGGCGCGCGGGGAAAAAGTCGTACAGGTATCTTTTTTGTGTTGATTCCGTGGGCTGTTTGTTGACATGATGGGTGTGAAAATCTTTAAAGTTTGTATCGCTCACAAAGTAGCCGCTTTTTGGATAACTCTCTATAAACCCCTCGACATAAAGCTGCCTAAAAGCGGATTCGACCGTGTTTTTGCTGAGGTTGTACGCGGAGGAGAGTTTTCTGATAGAGGGGAGCTTTTCGCCCACTTTGAGGTTTTGAACAATGTCGTTTTTGAGCGCTTCGTAGAGTTGAATATGCAGGGGTGTTTTTGAGTTTTGATCGATAGTGTACATAAATTATTTTAATCTCTTTATATCTTCTTCAAGCTCTTTTAGACTTTGAACTGTTCGGTAATTCCAAACAGTTGAAGATGGGTTTAATTCATTTTCAAATCGTATATCAACTTTGATATTGCCATTTTCATTTTGGTAGATCAGTATGTTTGAGTCTGTCATATGAGTTCTAGCTTCTCTGATATATCTTTTTTATATGTCCTCAACCCACAAATAAACCAGTTCCATACATACACTTCCAAATATTTTTGTTTTATTTTAGCGTTTTTTATAGACAGTATCGGGCTATTGACTAAAGATATAATATCACATATAATATGACTATGAAAATAGCAGTAGATACAAATGTGATTTTACCCTCTTTAATGTCGGTTGACGGTGTATCGAACAGACTGATGGTTTGGCTCTTTACTTACAAAGAGAAGATCAATGTTGTATCTAACACTTTGGTAACAGAGTACGAAGATGTTCTTTTAAGAGAGAAAAATAGAAAGTTCTACCCTCAGTTTACAACTGAAGATCTGAACTCTTTTATAGACGATATATGTCTGATCTCGCATCATCAAAAGATCAACTTTTTATGGAGACCTTTTTTAAAAGACATAAAAGATGATATGGTTTTAGAAACTGCTTTCAATGCGAGTTGTGACTACATCATCACGTATAATGCCAAAGATTTTGCAGGGGTGCAAGAGCAATTTGGCATAAAAATCATAACACCAAAAGAGTTTTTAAAAACAGTAGGAGCATTACAATGAATTACGCACTAAGAATTCCTGATTATTATAAAAATGACATTGAAATCCTAAAAGGGGATGTTTCGATAAACCAATTTATAGTAAATGCGGTAGCCGAAAAGATAGCTTCATTAAAAGCTGAAGATTATTTAGAACAAAGAGCCAAAAGTGGCTCAAGAAAACACGCTTTAGATATGTTGGGTAAAGCTTCAAATCATAAACCATCCAAAGAGGATGAACTTTAGGGTTTTTGGTGCTGCCTTTTAATTAAACTGTCCTCATAATTTCTTCAAAATTTGGCTCTTGTAGTAAATACAGATAGGTGATACTATATCACAAAAAAGGAGTTTCCATGCGAAGAAGTGAGTTTGAAATTAAAGATAAAAAAGAGATCGAAGAGATGTTACATGTAATCGCTTACGGTACTCTCGCACTTGCAAAAGAAAACAGACCCTACAGCATCCCCGTAAACTTTGTGTATGAGGATGGGCTAATCTATTTTCACGGTGCAAAAAAGGGGCGTAAAAAAGAGTATATGTTACACAACGCTTTTGCCTCTTTTAGCGTAGTGGAACCGTTTTCAATGATACCGTCTTACTTTAGCTCAAACGATGGACTTGCTTGTCCTGCTACACACTTTTTTCGCTCGATCATTTGTGATGGCGTTGTTGAGATTGTGCAGGAGTACGACACAAAAGTAAAGGCACTTCAACTCTTGATGGAAAAACTTCAAAGCGAGGGAGGCTTTAAACACTTGAGTGAAGAGGTGTATGAAAAGATGATCAATGCAACAGAGGTGTTTAGATTTGAGATTCACGAGATGCGTGGCAAAGTCAAACTTGGCCAACACCTGCCAAAAGAGCGTTATGAGAGGGTGTTAGAGCATGTGCAAAAACGCGGAAGTTTGCTTGATCACGTCACCCTGCAACAGATGAAGGCGCAACGATGTTAGCGCTAAAAATAGCAGAGATTAGCGATTATAGTACCCCAAGAAAAACAGACAAATAAAAAGAGTATTTTATTCTCATAGAGTAAAATAGAGCAAGAGAAACGAGGGGAAAAAATGAGCAGAAAAAGAACCACATATTCAACAGAG
>JBNKLA010000068.1:0-13563 GCA_050292115.1 Sulfurimonadaceae bacterium
ACATGAGGGAGCAAAATCTTCGTCCGTTTCGACCAGAAAGTTGCTACTTTACTGGTCTCTTTTGGTCTTTATTTTACTTGAAAAGTGCTTTGAAATGCCTGTTTTTAGGACTCTGCTCGCTTTTTCAGGGCTGACTACTTATTGACAAACCTGCGGGGATGAGTTTTCATAGCGAAGATGGGCCCGGAGCGGTGGCTGTGATGGAGCAAGCTTTACATGTAAAGCTTTTTAGCGTGCATCGTCTCGATAAAATGACCTCGGGATTGCTACTTTTAGCAAAATCCAGTGAAGCCGCGGCAACGTTTACGGCGCTTTTTGAAGCGCGCAAAATTGAAAAATATTACCTTGCCATCAGCCTGCGCAAACCCAAGAAAAAGCAGGGCTGGATCAAAGGCGATATGGCGCCTTCACGACGTGGCAATTACAAACTGCTCTCTACATGTAACGCTCCGGCAATCACACAGTTTGTCTCTACGGCACTGCGTCCGAATGAACGTCTCTTTCTTGTAAAACCCCACACCGGAAAAACGCATCAAATCCGTGTGGCACTCAAAAGTTTGGGCGCGCCTATTGCGGGAGACACGCGCTACGCCGACGCCACCGAAGCACGCAAAGAAGAGTGCGGCTACCTACACGCCTATGCCCTGCGTTTCGAGTATAAGGGCGAGGCATTGAGCTTTACATGTAAGCCTGATTTTGGGGAGCGTTTCACAAATGCCTCTTTTGAAACTGCCTTGCAAACTTATACTGCGCCATGGGAACAATTCTAACGTTCCGACACGTCCAAAATCTCCTCTTCAGGTTTCCCAATATAAAAACCTTGCAAAAAATCAACTCCGGCTTTCTGCACGCATTCAAAAATCTCTTTATCAGCCACATACTCCGCAACGGTTTTAATTTCAAGCTCTTTTGCGAATGATACGATGGTTTTTACAATAATGCGTGAGCGCTCATCATAATGCATGGTCTTAATAAGCGAACTGTCAATCTTAATAAAATCCGCATCGATCTCGGTGAGGTATACAAAATTGGAATATCCGCTCCCAAAATCATCAATAGCAATACGCGCACCAAGGGCTTTAACCTCTTTGATAAACTCCATGACATTACTAAAGTGTTCAACCTCTTCACTTTCAAGCAGCTCAAAGATGACCCGCTCGGGTTCTTCAAAACGCTCAAGCAGCATTACAATATACTGTCGTGTCGCATCATCAAGAATATCATCGTATGAGATATTAATGGTAAACTCGATCCCTTTTTTATCTTTAAAATACTCAAATGCCCTACGCATAACAATGCGGGTAATTTGCAAATAATGGCGTGAGCGCTTGGCTACCGGCAGAAAAACACCCGGCAGATGCACGTTGCCCTCACGGTCAATTAAACGTACCAAAGTCTCATATTTACGGGTCTGATTCAATAACGTGTCAAAAATCGGCTGATAATAGGTGACAATACGTTCATGATCTATGGCATCATTGATAATATTGGTCCAGTAGGCATTGTGGTCGTATTCATCTTTTTTATCGATTTTGCTATGAAAGGATTCAAGCGGTTTATGATGTTCTTTGGCATCATTAAGCGCCGCAGTCGCTTTTTCAAATACTTTTGTGCGTTCATATGCGTACCCACCCGTCACACTAATCAGCACTTCGACACCATCAAGTTCATACTTTGCCGTGTTAATTTTTTCAAGAAACTCCACAATTTCAAGAAAATCAATAGGCTCTTTAAACCAGAGTGCAAACTCCGAACCGGAGACACGATAGAGCGTACCTTGACCTTCTATCACCTCTAATACTTTCTCTTTAAGTGCCACCAAAAGTGCATCGCCCGTTTCATAGCCGTAAAAGTTGTTAATGGATTTGAAGCCGTCGATATTGATAACCAATATAGCGCTCTCTTGCTCGTACGCTTTTAAATCCCGATGCAGTTTCATTAGGTGCGGCAGATTGGTCAATGGGTCTTTTTGAGAGCTCTCTACCATCTGGTTGTATGCTTTAATACGAGTATTGAACGCTTGCTCCAAGGTATTGATCTCTTTGATGCGGCTCGCTACATGTATCTCATCTTTGCTTGCAAGCTGTTGCGAGAAGAGCATAATAGGATCGATCAACTTTCGTGACACGACAATATAGATTAATATTAATGCAAACAGCACAAACAGATTTGCAGCAATCTGATCAAATGCCAACATCACATCATGTCCATCAGTATGGTTTTCGATACCGTGAAGCACCATGTTATGCAAAAAGTGGCTAATCACTAATCCCACCCCAATACACAATATAAAGGTGCCGATAAAAATACGAACAATCAATGCTTTAGTGCTAATATTTTTTGGGGAGCTCATGATACTTTTTATTCGCAATATTTAGCCAAAAGATCGGATTGAAGAGTATTATACGTCGTCTCATCCCGAAGTTTTTTAACAATCTGAAGGGCAAAACAAATTGCCGTGCCCGGACCGCGCGACGTAATCACATTATCGGCTTGAACCACTTGTGCTTTATCACCTTGAAATCCCTCCAAATCAATCTGCTTTTCAATCGACGGATAACAGGTAAAATTGGGTTTAAGCACGCCGGCTTTATGCAGTGCAAACGGAGCGGCACAGATCGCGCCGATAGCTTTGCCTTTTGCATCCATCGCTTTGAGCAGTGATTGCACATTCGCATCTTCGGCTAACAGACGCGTACCGCCCCAACCACCGGGAAGTACAATCATATCAATATCATCCGCCGATACACTGCTTACATGTAACTCGGTTTTAACGCTAATGCCATGTGCACCGGTAACATCGACCTCGTCTGTTAGCGAGGCGACAAGCACTTCAATTTTTGCACGGCGCAAAATATCAATAATACTAACGGCTTCAATCTCTTCAAAGCCTTTTGCCAATACAACGAGAACTTTAGGCATAAGAACTCCTCAAAATGGTGTGAAGATATTATTACATGTAAAGCTTATTTAGTGCTTTGATTTAAGTGCAAGTAGTAGGGAGTGCCGCACAAAAGCGGCGTTGAGTTAATTATTTGACTTTTTCGATGTATTCGCTATCAACCGTATTGACACGTACGACATCACCTTCGAGTACATGGTAGGGCACCTGAATTACGGCACCGGTTTCAAGCGTGGCCGGTTTTTTAGAACCACTTGAAGTATCGCCTTTGAAGTTTGGCGGGGTTTCGGTAATTGTGAGCTCCATTACGGCAGGTGCATCCACAGAGATTGCTTCGTTGTTATAAAAAATAATCTCGGCATTAGTACCGTCTTTGAGCCACTTCATCGCCTCTTCACACGCATCGTAGTTCAGACCGATCTGCTCATAGGTTTCGGTGTCCATAAACTGTAGTTGCTCGCCATCGTCATAAAGGTACTGCATCGTCATATGCTTCATTTCAGGAACTTCAAATTTATCACCGGCATGAACCGTTTTCTCTACTACTTTGCCGTTAATAAAACTTTTAACCTTCATGCGCACAAATGCTGCACCTTTACCCGGTTTCACATGTTGAAATTCAACTACTTTATAAGGAACATCATTAATGATAAGGCGCACATTTTTTTTGATATCGCCCATGCCAATTGTTGCCATTGCACAACCTTTTGATTTTTTATGAAATTCTACCTCAAGCTTGCTTTAACCATAACATTTTTACTCAATCATATAATTTTTTCACATTAGTTTGATTAATTTTTCGTATAATTTAAACTTTTTTGGCTATAATATTGCTCTTTTTATTGACACCTGTAAATAATGAAAATTTGGGAGTACGATTTCATGAGACTGTTAACACTTCTAGTGACCACCGTTTTGAGCATTCATGCTGCCGGAGTGCTCTATTCCGACTCGCTCAATCTCGATGATGCGATCGAAATTTTAAAGAGTGACAATCTTGAACTCAAAGCCGCATCATATGATGTTTTAAGTGCAGAACAATCTACTGCACAAGCAACAGGTAATCATTGGGGTTCACTCGATTTTATTCAAAACGTTTCCCGTTCCAACGATGCCGGAAACGTCTTTGGATTCAAACTCACCAGCCGCGAGGCTACTTTTGGCGATTTTGGAGCCGATGAATTTATGCAAAACTCCATGGCGTGTTCAGGAGGCAGTAGCGCCGCTTGTGATACGATGTATACCGAACCGCCCGAAGGACTCAATTATCCCAAAGAGCACAACTTTTTTCAGTCAAAACTTGAATATACCCTGCCGCTTTATGTAGGGGGTAAAATTTCAGCTTATGTCGAAGCGGCCGAAGCGATGGAAACATTAAAAAAACTTGACCGCCAAAAACTGCTTAACACGAAAGTTTATGAAACGCGCAAAGCGTTTTACGACATGCGTTTACTTGAAGAGGCTATGGAGCATCTGCAAACCATTAATAAAAACGTCGGTAAACTCGAAGAGATGGCCAAAACCATGATTAAAGAGGGATACGCCAAAAATGTTGACTTGCTTGAAGTTCAGGCCAAACGTTCCAATATCGAACGTTCTATCAATGAAATGGCGGCCAACGAACAGCTGTTGTATCACTATTTAAGTTTTTTACTTGATCGTCAGGTTACCTATATTGATCTGCCGGAAACCGATGTTCCAATGCCTCATTTTGATCAAGAGCAGATTGTGAATCACAACGTCGATGTCAAACGGGCACAAACCGGCCTAGAAATACGTCAGGCAATGCAAGACGTACACACTGCAAACTATCTGCCGATGATCGGTCTTAAAGCCGATGTCCAAACCGCCGGAGAAGCGCTGGATGATTACGCAATGGGTAAAGGCTCTTACACGGTGGGCGTACAGCTCAAATGGAACCTGTTTCATGGTGGAGCCGATTATGCAATGGTCGAACAGGCACGCATTGAAGCGCTTAAAACCAAAACCCAGCTTGAACTGGCCAAAAAAGGCACGGCACTACAGTTTGATAAAATTATTACCGAAATCCTTTCACTCGATTTTGAAATTGATGCACTGGGTCGCGAACTTGAGCTCGCCGATACCATTTATGAAAATTACGAAGAGCGCTACCGCGAACAGCTCTCATCAATGAGCGAAGTCATTATCAAACAGTCTGAGCAGTTGGCCAAAGTACTGGAACTGCTTAAGGTCAAAAATGAACGTAACGAACGGGTATTTGCCCTTGAAAAACTTGCAAACGGAGTTTAAATATGATGAAATCACTGATACTTGCACTAATCCTTACATGTAGCCATCTTCTAGCCGATGGCCTATCGGTTTCGGGAAGTGTTATTTCCAATAACCAAAAGATGATTACCAGCCGCTATATGGGTTTTGTTACCTATGTGGGTGCTTCTGAGGGTGAACGCGTCAAAAAAGGCAGTGTGCTTTACACTATAGATTCTAAAGAGGTCGATTCGGCAAAATCGCGTGTAGAGTTAGGGATCTCACAGGCGGAACTTGCCTTGCAGATGAACCAAAATCAACTCAACAACGTCATGCTAAATCTTGCCCGCCACAAACGTCTGCTAGAAAAAAAGATGGTGAGCAAATATGAAGTTGAAAACCTTGAACTCGCCGCTAAAAATATGGAAGATATGGTAGCGATTAGCAAAAAGCAGGTGGAACAAGCACGTGCACAACTCAAAGAGGTTGAGAACCAATACAAATATCTTAAAATCACCGCGCCTAACGACGGTGTTATTATTGCTAAAAATATCAAAGTCGGCGAAATGGCCATGCCCGGAATGCCTGCATTTGTACTGGCGGATTTGACCGACCTTAAAATTGTTATTGAAGTTGCCGAAAACAATCTTGGCAGTGTCCCTTATGGACAAAAAGTCAGCGTTGAAGTGCCTTCGGCCGGCTTAAAAGCAATTGGAACCGTCAGCGCGATCATCCCCAGTTCTAATCCTATGACGCACACCTTTAAGGTCAAAGTAGACTTCAAGCCCAACAAGCTACAACCGATCTATCCGGGAATGTATGCTACGGTCATCATACCCTAAGGATTATTGATGCACGCATACAAACCTTATACTCCAAAAGATACGGCGGGTAAGTTAGCTCGCTATTTTTTAAACAGTCCACTCACCATGATTTTAGGAGTGACACTATTGGCAATCGGCTATCTCGCATTGATGGTCATGCCGCGTGAAGAGAACCCCCAAATGGTGGTCAGTGGCTCTACCGTAATCGTGGCGATGCCCGGAGCAACTGCAAAAGAGATCGAAAACGTTATTGTCAAACCCCTTGAGCGCAAAATGAAAGAGGTTTTGGGCATTGAGCATATCTACGGCATGGCGATGGATAATGTCGGTATTCTCAACGCCGCATTTTATATCGGTGAAGAAAAAGAGAACTCCAACCTCAAGATTTACGACAAAGTGATGCAAAATATGGATATTTTGCCCAAACGTGCAATGCAACCGATTATCAAACCGCTTGATATCGATGTGGATATCCCTATTCTCTCGGTGGCGTTTTATGCAAAAGACCCTTCTAAAATGGATGATACGCAGCTTTATGATGCGGTTAAAAGGATTCAGCACTATGTCAATGGTTTGCCCGATGTCGCCGTAACGGCACTTAAAGGCGGTCACAAACATCAGTACAACATCGAAGTGGATCTTAACAAACTCTCGGGCTACAACCTCTCTATGGGACAAATTGTGCAATCGGTACAGGCTCTTGCTTATAACGTTCCCGCCGTTAAGAATAAAACCAAAAGCAATGAGATTGTCATGATGGGCGTGAAAAATGCCATTGAGACGGTTCGAGATGTTGAAAATATCATTGTTGCGCAGTATATGGGTTCACCTATTCACCTGCGTGATGTTGCCAACGTGACCGACGGCTTTGACATTCAAAACTTCAAATCGGCCACTATCAGCGTTAATCATGAAGGAGCCTTTACGCCTTCAACACCGCAAGTTACCATGACGGTATCTAAACTCAAAGGTACCAATGCGGTTGTTATTGCCGAAGAGGTCAAAAAAGAGCTGGAAACTTACCGAAATATTCTTGACGAAAACGGTATCAGTTTTGCCATTACTCGTAATGACGGTGAACGTGCTAATGAGGCGGTTAATGAACTGGTATTTCACTTGCTGATTTCGATTGTTATCATCGCCGTTCTACTCATCTTTGTACTGGGCTGGAAAGAGTCGATGATTGTCACATTTACGGTTCCGGCCATTTTAGCCATTACGCTTTTTATTGCTTATATTACGGGTCAGACGATTAACCGGATTACGCTATTTGCATTTTTGCTCAGTCTGGGGCTTTTGGTTGATGCGGCCATTATTGTCATTGAAAACATTCACCGCCATTTCCACTCGCTTGAAGCGGCACATCAAAACATGGATGAGCTTCTTATTGAAGCGACTGACGAGATCGGGCCACCAACCAATATTGCCACTTTTGCTATTATTCTTACGATGGTACCTATGGCTTTTGTGGGCGGTATGATGGGTCAATTTATGAAGCCGATACCGGCTAATGTGCCCGTAGCGCTTATTGCTTCGCTTTTTGTAGCCTATATCTTTACACCCTACTTTGCCAAGCGCATGATGAAACAGCCCGATCATATGAAAGGAGGCCACTAATGGATCTTTTCAACCGATACGAAGCGCTGGTGCGCAAAGGTCTTGAGAGTAAATCTCAAAAAATCTTTTTTCTTAGCGGTACACTGGTAGCATTTATTCTCTCGGTGATGATGCTTTATCCTACCAAACTGGTACTGGCTAAAATGCTTCCGGGCAAGAATAACGATACGTTTACCATTTATGTTGACCTTCCTAACGGTGCATCCATATCGCAAACGGCAACTGTCGCAGAGTGCGTTACGGGTTTTGTTCAAAAAGAGAAAGAGGTTATCGACACCGAAACCTTTTTGGGAATGGGTTCGCCGCTTGATTTTGCAGGTCTTATCAAGGGCAGTCAATTTAAAGATGGCGAACATCTGGCTGAAATTGTCGTGAATCTCACCAAAAAACATGACCGTGACGAGCCCTCATACCTTATGGTTCAACGAATGCGACCGGAAGTTCAAAAGAGCTGTGAAGCGCTTGTAGCCGGCACCAATATTAAATTTGTCGAGCCGCCGGCAGGACCGCCGACGCTTGCTGCCATTGTTGCTGAAATCTACGGCGGAACCCAAGAGGGAATTTGGCATCTGGCTGAGCAGATAGAAGCGATATTTAAACAGACCGACGGCTTGGTAGATATCGATATTATGCGCGATGAGCTCTATGATAAAGTCGATCTCAAAGTCAACTCTACAAAAATCGCGCGTTCGGGACTTAATATAAAACAGGTCAACGATATTATCTATCTGGCTTTTGAAGGTATGGATATTGCCGTGAAAAATAGTGCCGAAATTGATGAGCAGATTCCCATCTTTTTGACACTAAGCAAATCCACTAAAATTTTTAGTAATAAAGATATTCGAAGTATTGAACAAAAGCTCTCAAGTCTACGCCTGATGAATCAAGCAGGTATGCTGGTTCCCGTAACCGAAGTGGTTTCGGTACTTCCGGTTAAATCCAATCCAATGATTATTACCAAAAATCTGCACCAAATGGTGAATGTGGTTGCCGAAACCGATATGGTTTCACAGGTGTACCCTCTTGTAGATGCCCGCTCTGTCATTATGGAGAAGCTCTCTGACGAGTACAACATTACAACTTCCGGTCTTTTTAATCTTGATCTCATCCACAAAACGACAGGCCTGCACTATAAACTGGTATGGGATGGAGAGATGGAGGTTACTCTTGATACCTTTGTCGATCTTGGAGGCGCTTTTATTGCCGCATTGATTCTGATCTTTTTACTCATGGTGGTATATTACAAAAGCTTTATTTTAAGCTCAATCGTTTTGCTTGGAAGTTTTCTCTCCATCATTGGCGTTATTGTCGGCCACTGGATTATGGATGTGTTTGATCCCGATACCTTCTTTCTCACGGCAACATCGCTTATCGGATTCATTGCGCTTATCGGTATCAGTTCACGAAACTCGCTACTACTGATCGACTTTACTAAGGCCTTAATGATCGAAAAAGGGATGCTCAAAACTGAAGCCATCGCTTATGCCAGTGCCACGCGTGCCAAACCGATCTTTTTAACCGCTACGGCCATTATTTTAGCCTCTACCCTACTCGCAAGTGACGCCGTATTCGGCGGTCTGGGTGTCGCTCTTATTTTTGGTACGATTGCAGCGGTTATCGCATCACTCATCGTAGTACCGATTTTACTGCATAATGCGAATCTGGAAAAACATTTCAACTTTCATGAACGTACGGCTGTTTCAGTAAACGAACCGTAAAAAAAACCCTGCACGTCACGTGCTCGGTATCTCCTTTTTCTTATTTTATAACTTTTATAAATAAATCATTGATTAATTTTACCGCTTTTGATACACTTGTGATAAATTCTTCAAGTAAAATGATACAGTTAGATAGAATTGTTCAATATCAATAAGGTGTGCAATGAATCGAAAGCAGACTATAGACCCGCTTTTAGAGTGTCTTGTCATTTTTACTAAGCTTCATCATAGACCTTTTAGTGCCGAATCATTAACCGCAGGCTTGCCACTCAAAAATAACGAAACGACACCCGAACTTTTTTCTCTTGAAAATGCCAAAGCAAACTTTTCGCGTGCAGCGAAAAACGCCGGTTTTACCTCTAAACTGGTTAAACGCACACTCGAAGAGATTCCCGATATGGTTTTACCGGTTATTTTGATTTTAAGTGATCGCAAGGCATGTATTCTTGAGTCCATCGACAAAGAGAATGCTAAAGCCAAAATCATCATTCCTGAAATCCCCGATGGTGAAGAGTGGGTTAACCTTGATGATCTCAACCAGCGCTACCTTGGATTCGCATTTTATATCAAAAAAATGCATCGATATGAATCTTCGTACAAAAAGATTGTAGATCGTCACGACAAACACTGGTTTTGGGATACCCTGAAGCTCTCCAAAAATATCTACCGCGATGTTCTTATTGCCTCAATTGTCATTAATATTTTTGTTTTAGCCGCGCCGCTCTTTACCATGAATGTGTACGACCGTGTCGTACCCAATAGTGCTATTGAGACGATGTGGGTTTTGGCTATCGGTATTGCCGTGGTCTATTTTCTGGATATGATACTCAAATTTATGCGTACCTATTTTTTAGAGATTGCCGGTAAAAAGAGTGATGTGATCATGTCATCCATTCTTTTTGAACGTGTCATGAATCTTAAAATGGCAGCCCGCCCCAAATCGGTAGGCTCTTTTGCAAGTAACCTCAAAGAGTTTGAAAGTATTCGGGCATTCTTTACCTCCTCAACGGTTGCCACATTGATTGATCTGCCATTTATCGCTATTTTTCTTGCCGTCACATTTTATATAGCCGGATATATTATTGTCGTACCTATCATTACAATGAGTATTATCGTCATCTACAGTCTGATAATACGCAAACCACTCAAACAGAGTATCGAAAGCACCTATGCGGCTTCAGCGCAAAAAAATGCCGTACTCATTGAGACGCTTTCAAATCTTGAAACCATTAAAATTCTTGGTGCCGGCGGACATGCCCAATACCACTGGGAAGAGGCAAGCGGCGAAATTGCCGAAAAAAGTCTGCGCTCTAAAGTCTTTTCAAGCTCCATCACCACGGTAACCTCATTTTTGATTCAGCTCAACACTGTTATCGTGCTCATTGTCGGTGTCTATATGATTGATGAGATGGTGCTTACTATGGGTGGGCTTATCGCTTCGGTTATTTTAACCTCACGCGCTATTTCGCCTATGGGTCAAGTGGCGGCACTGCTCTCAAACTACGAACAGACCAAAACCGCCTATCACTCTTTAAATGATATTATGCAACTGCCGGTTGAACGACCTGAAGGAAAACAGTTTTTACACAGAGACCTGCTCAATGGTAAAATCACGTTTGATAATGTACATTTTACCTATCCTGAAGAGGAAAAAGAGACACTTAAAGGCGTCACTTTTACCATTAACCCCGGTGAACGTGTCGGTATCATTGGACGTATCGGTTCAGGAAAATCGACGATCAATAAGCTTTTAATGAACCTCTACCCACCTGACAGCGGCTCTATTTTGATTGATGATGTCGATATCTCACAAATCGATCCTGCGGACTTACGTAAACAGATATCATACGTTCCTCAAGAGGTTGTACTTTTTAACGGCACACTGCGCGATAATATTGTCTATAAACAACCTAATGCCACCGATGAAGCGATTTTGCGGGCTTCGCATATCGGACTTGTAGATCAGTATGTGAATCAACACCCCAAAGGGTTTGATATGCCGATTGGTGAGCAGGGTTACGGACTCTCTGGTGGACAAAAACAGAGTGTCACCATTGCCCGTGCTTTTATCAATAAGACTCCTATTATTTTGCTGGATGAGCCTAGTAACTCCATGGACAATAGCACCGAAAAAGTGTTGATCTCCCGACTGGACGAAGCTACTAAAGGAAAAACCACCATCTTGGTCACACATAAAACCGCTATGATGGCTATAGTTGATCGCTTGATTCTTGTTGACAATGGAAAAATTGTTCTTGATGGCTCCAAATCAGAGGTATTAGCCTCCTTGGCAAAGGGTAAAAATGTCTAAGCACTATACCGACGACGACCTCAAGTACATGCAATCGCTTTCTGCGGCGGTACTGCAAAAAACCCCTATTCATTCCAAAATGATTCTTTGGATTATGCTCACCGCCGTTGCATGGCTTATCATCTGGGCAAGTTTTGCAGAAATTGATGAGCTGGCACGGGGAACCGGAAAAGTGATTCCTTCAAAGCAGTTACAAGTAGTTCAAAACCTTGAAGGCGGGATCGTCGAAGATATTTTGGTTGACGAAGGTGAAAAGGTTGAAAAAGGTCAGGTACTTGTCAAAATCAATGACACCGGTTTTGCCAGCTCTTATGAAGAGAATCTCTTACGCTACAATGAGCTCAAAGCCAAATCGATCCGTCTTCAAGCCGAAGCAACCGGTAGCTCTTTTGAACCGGATGCACAGAGTCTAAAAGAGATTTCCGATTTGATTGCCGAAGAGCATAGCCTCTTTAAAATCAATCAAAGACAGCTTGAAAAAAAGATACAATCCCTTAAAGAACAGGTAAAGCAGCGTGCCAATGAACTCACCGAAGCCAAAGCCAAGCAAAAACAGCTCAAACTCAGCTACTCACTTATTGCCAAAGAGGTCAAAATCACCAAACCTCTTGTTGAGAGCGGCTTAGTGTCGCAGGTGGAATACCTGCAACTTTCACGTCAAGCCAACGCTATGAAAGGGGATCTTGACGCCGTTTCGCTCTCAATTCCCCGAATCCAATCAACCATAAACGAAGCAAAAAATAAAATCGATGAAGCACATCTTGAGTTTCAGACCGAGGCCAAAGAGAAACTTAATGAGGCGTTGGCAGAGATGTCACGCATTTTAGAATCCGGACAGGCTCTTGAAGACAAGGTTAATCGTACACTGGTACGCTCTCCCGTAAACGGAGTGGTCAAACAGCTACTGGTAAATACCATCAACGGTGTCGTCAAGCCCGGTATGGACATTGTCGAGATCGTGCCTATTCAAGACACGCTACTGATTGAGACAAAAATCAAACCCTCGGATATTGCGTATCTTTACCCTGGACAAAAAGCTATTGTCAAATTTACCGCTTATGATTTTGCCATTTATGGCGGTCTTACCGGTAAAGTCACCTATATCAGCTCCGATACGATTGTAGATGAAGAGGGCAATACCTTTTATTTAGTGCGTATTAAAACCGATAAAAATTATCTTGAAAAAGACGCTAAAACTTATGAAATTCTTGTAGGAATGGTTGCCAATGTAGATATTATCACGGGTAAGAAGACAGTCATGGATTACCTGCTTAAACCGATTCTAAAAGCCAAAGACGGAGCGCTTAGAGAACGATGATACAGCTATATACCCATTCCAAGCCTCTTTTAGAACGTTTAGGTGAAATCGACCTCATTTTTGCAACTGTCACAGGCGTAGACAATCTGTTCTCAGATACTATCGTCATTAGTGATCCTGATTCTGCAAAAGAGATTCTTACCCAACGCAATGATCTTAATCTGCTTGTACTGAGTGATAACCCTAATTTTGAAGAAGGCTCAAAACTATTGGTAATGGGCATAAAAGGTTATGGCAACAGTTTTATGTTCAAGCTTCACTTTGATCAGGCAATTTCCATGATTCAAAGCGGTAACGTATGGCTTTCTCCCAGCTTTGTTCAAGAGATGATTACACAGATCAAATCAGATAAAATGGATTATCACGCTATTTTAGAAAAACTGACTGAACGTGAACGCGAAATTGCTTTACATGTAAGTGATGGGATGTCAAATAAAGAGATAGCTATTGCGCTTGATATTACGGAGCGAACCGTAAAACAGCATATGAGCCATATTTTTGAAAAACTTAACGTTTCCGATCGGCTCTCTTTGGCACTGCTTTTAAAATAATATAGATTTCAAATTAATAGACTTCTTGCAAAACTCCCAAATAGTCTCAGAGCCAAGAGACGTAGTGAGATTGGGCTTTTCTTCTTTAAGTGC
>JBNKLA010000069.1:0-19022 GCA_050292115.1 Sulfurimonadaceae bacterium
TTTCCAAAGAACCCGATACGGTATCGGCTCCACTCATAATATTGCTCAAACACACTCCTCATCTGCTCCAAATGTTCCAAGGTTACTCACTTTTTCAACCCTGTAAGCCATTTGTGTTCCTTTGGTGTCGTGGAGTGAGCCTAGTTTTACACAAAATCCGAGAAAGTAAAAATCTTCAAGTCTAAATTACGAACCCATTAGCGTAGGGTTTCATACAGAGAAACGCAAAATAGTGTCTGCCGACTTCTGATCTCTTAAAAGCCCCCTAAGGCGAACTTTTACGACACAATGCTATAATCCAAACTATTACATGTAACAGGAAAACCATTGATCGATCTGAAACTTCTTCAAAAAAATTTTGATGCCGTTGCAACGGCACTGCAACGCAAGAACGTTGACTTAAACGTTATCGAAGCACTTAAAGAAAAAAACGAAATTTTAAAAAAAGCTAAAACCGCATTTGAGAGTGCCCAAGCGGCGCAAAACGAGATGAGCAAGCTTTTTGGCGTTTACAAAAAAGAGGGCAAAGATATCGGCGAGCTCAAGGCCAAAGTTGATGCCAACAAAGCCAAAATCACCGAGCTTCAAGAAGCACAGCGCGAGGCCGAAGCCGATCTTAATGCAGTGGTGATGGGCGTGCCCAATATACCCGATGCGGACGTTCCTGACGGTGTAGATGAAAACGACAATGTAGAGATCAAAAAAGTGCTCACTCCGCGCCGATTTGAGTTTACCCCCAAAGAGCACTGGGAGCTGGGTGAGCAAAACGGCTGGATCGATTTTGAACGTGGCGTGAAAGTGGCCAAAAGCCGCTTTAGCGTGGTGCGCGACCAAGGAGCACGGCTGGAGCGTGCGCTTATAAACTTTATGCTCGATTTTAACCGTGAACGCGGATTTATGGAGATGAGCGTACCGGTACTGGTCAACCGTCAGGCACTTGAGGGTACGGGACAGCTTCCTAAATTTGCCGATGATCTCTACAAGATAGAAGAGGAGGAGCTGTTTTTGATTCCTACGGCGGAAGTGCCGCTGACTAACCTCTATCAAGATGAGATTTTAAATGAGAGTGAACTGCCGATTAAAATGACGGGATACACGTCATGTTTTCGTAAAGAGGCGGGATCTGCGGGGCGCGATACCCGCGGTATGATTCGCCAGCATCAGTTTCATAAAGTCGAACTCGTCTCCATCACCACACAAGAGCAGAGCGAAGCGGTGTTTGAGGAGATGGTCGCGTGTGCTTCGGATCTGCTCAGCGCTCTCGAACTGCCCCACCGACTTGTCACACTCTGTACGGGCGATTTGGGCTTTGGTGCGGCCAAGACCATTGATCTTGAAGTATGGTTACCGGGACAAAACTGCTACCGCGAGATCAGCTCTGTATCCAACACCCGAGACTTTCAAGCCAGACGCGCTAAAATCCGCTATAAAGAGGGTAAAAAGAACCTTCTGGCTCATACCCTAAACGGCTCTTCTCTTGCAGTGGGTAGAACCATGGTTGCCATTATGGAGAATTTTCAAAACGAAGATGGTAGCATCACGTTGCCCAAGGCACTTGAAGCTTACATGTAAGAGGTAAAAAAGCGTGGCTGAAGAGCAAAACGAACTTCAAGACGATATTATTGTTATTGATGAATCTGAAGCCGCCGGTGTTGCTAGCGAGGTTACGCTAGAGCACCAAGAACACCGTTCAGGCGTGCCCAATAAAAAACTGCTGATGATGATTGCAGGGGGGTTGATTCTTCTTCTCTTGATTCTTATCATTGTTTTATTAGCCACGAAATTATCAACACCCCAAAAACGCACCGACACGCAGTTTACACAGCTTCAAAGCGATTTAGGCAAAAAACCTACGCCGCAGATTGAAACTTCAAAACTCGAAAAAATGATTACCAAAGCAAATTATCTTTATGCCCATGGCAATCAACCCGAAGCGCTGAAACTCTATGAAAAAATTGCGCTCTACTCCGAAGCGATTTCACAATACAATCTTGGAGTCGCCCAACTTAAAGAGCGGGAGTATCCCAAAGCGCTTGAGCGCTTCAAATTGGCGATTTCCAAAGGTGAGCACCGCTGTGTTAGTGCCATTAATGCCGCGGTATGTGCCCTGAATATGAATGATCGGGAAAAATTTCAATACTATATTGATCTGGCGTATGCCTATCTGCCTTATGAAACCAAATCACCGCTATACAACTACTATTTCGCGCTTATTCACTACTATCGGGGATTTTATCTCGAAGCACTCTCGGCACTAGAGCACCCGAGCTCTGAAGAGTATCACCTTGAACAACGCAATTTAAAAGCAAAAATTGATGCCCTGTATGCAAACTATTATGATGCCATCGCCGCTTTGGAATCGCCCTATTTTCAAAAAGATGCGGCCTCGTTGGGGACGCTTTATGCCAATATCGGCGACCTTACCCTTGCCAAAAAGTATCTCTCAGATGCCATTATGGAGAATCCCGGCGGCTTTAAAGAGCAGGTTGCGCTTGCTTATGTCGAGTTAAAATCGGGTCTGCTTGATGATGGCGGCAAACTACTGCAAACACTAAGCGATATGTACCCCACGGAAGTTTATAAGCCCTACCCTATCACCGTGCATCTGCAAGAGCAACTTTTTAATCCCGATTATGCCCAAACACTTTACCGTAACCGTGCACTTCAAGACCGTAACATTGCCTATCAAAAACTCTTTTATTTCGCGCCTTACAAGGTTTTTAATGCCAAACAGACCATAAGTTATATCCGTAAAGGTAATGCCAATATCTATATTGATGATATCTCCTCGGCAAAAGAGTATCTCAAAAAAAGCGCCAATGTATCAGGTATTAACTACGGTATTGCCCAAGCGATTCAAAAAGCGCTCTCGTTTCGTCTTAAAGAGGCCGAGGAGCTCCTGCTTACACTGCATGAACAACACCCTAAACACTCTATTTTAAATTACGACCTTGGGCTCGTTTTTGCGCAAAGCGGGGATTTTGTCAATGCGCATGACTATTTTTTAAAATCGTACTATCTCGATGCCGATAACTACCTCTCAGGAATTTTCGCCCTGATGTGTTCGCAACTTATCGGTCAGGTCAATCCCAAGCTTCGTGCCATTATTAAAGAGAATCTTTCGCAAGAAGATCAGAGTGAAGCCTTTGAACTCTATCGAACCCTGCTGGAGTTTTCTCAAAACAACTTTGTCGGTACGCTTCCTTGGCTCGAAAAAGATTACAAAGAGCGCCCGCTTTATCTGATGCTCAACATTTTAATCGCCCAACGCGTCGATCGGTATGAAAAGGCTAAGGAGTACTCCAATAAACTGGTCTTACTGCAACCGCACGACATAGTGCCGCACATCATCTATGCCGATACCCATTTCTCTAAACTTAAAAACCGTGCCTATGCCAAAAAACTACTTTCATACCTTGCAAAACAGAGCTTCACTTACGACGACCTCTATTTCGGCCCCTTTATTACCCGCTATCTCTACGCCAGAATATCACTGATTACCGGACGGCTTTATCCGCTTGAACAGCGCCTAAAAGAGAAACTGGAGACCACGACGGAGAGCCCGACTAGTATTATGCAGGCATTGGCACTGATTTCCATCTATTCGCAAAAATTTGAAAATGCTTATCTGCTCTACAATCAGTTGATTGACGAACATAAAATTCAAGACCCGCTTACGCTCTTTTTGGGTGCGGTTGCTTCCATTGGCGCAAACCACCACGCCAACGGTATTGCCCTTTTGGAGCTGGCCAAACTCAAGAACCCCAATTTTATGGAGAGTCGCTACGCGCTTGGACTTTTGTATATGGAGCGCCATAATTTTGAGGGCGCCGGTATTCAATTTCAGCATATCGGCAATAGTGGGTTTAGTTCACAGTATTTCAACTTCTCCATTGATACCGATAAACTGCTTTTTGAAAAGCGACAACAAGAGCAAAAAGCGTCTCAATAATCAAATTTCCGATGTCTAATTTTTACGATAACGATAGTAAATTTTATAGATAGCGCGCAGTGGGCCATAGAGTAGATAGAGTGCAAAGAGTAGCGCCAAACCTTCGATAGGATGCATGACAATAACGGAAACCAAAAGCGCCACTACAATCAACGCACGACGGTAATGAATCGAAAGTTTATCGGCTTTTTTAAAGCTAGGATAACGGATATTGCTAACCATCAGCAGTGAAACCGCCATCATCACAAAAAGCATGAACGCATAATAGTTGAGCGTGTATTTTTCAAACAGCAGCACCATGACCGCAAGCACCACCGCCGCAGTCGGAATGGGAATGCCAATAAATACCGAAGGCTCGCTGGTGGCGTTCATCACATTAAAACGTGCCAGACGAATGGCACCAAACGTCACATAAAGCGCTGAGACTACCAATCCTAGTCGTCCAAATGATTCACCGGCATACAGATAGATCAGCAGTGAAGGTGCCACGCCAAACGAGACGATATCGGCCAGTGAATCAAACTCCACGCCAAAATTGCTGGTGGTGTGCGTTAAGCGGGCGACTCTGCCATCAAGCCCGTCAAACAACAGTGCCACAAAAAGCATCCATGCCGAAAGTTCATAGGCGCTTTGAAGCGCATAGCCCATACTAAAAACTCCCGAAAAGATGGAGCCTGCCGTAAAAAAGTTGGGGACTAAATAGGCAAGTTTAGGCGGTGTTTTAGGAGCGTGCACGGCTATGATTCCGTAGTGGCCTCATCGCTGGCACTATCTGCTTCGTGCTGTTTGTCCGATTCGCTAAGTTCTTGGAGTTTACTCTCCATAGCATGTGCCTCTTCATATTCAGAGATGATATCACGGACTTGTTTCCCTGTGATATTCTCTTTTTTATAGAGCAGTTCCACCATATTATCAATAGCTTCCCGATACTCTTCAAGACGCGCTTTGACCGCTTCGTAATGCTCATTGAGCGTCTGCTTGATAAATGCGTCCATATCTTCGGCCATACGTTCGGAGTATTCACGTGCACTCTGCATTCCGCCGCCCAAAAAGGACTGGCGCTGTTTTTCTAGTACCATCAAGCCTGCCACATCGCTCATGCCGTAAACCTGCACCATCGCTTTGATAATATCGGTGGCACGCTCCAAGTCATTGCCGGCTCCGGTAGATATCTCGCCCAAAAAGACATCCTCTGCCGCACGACCGCCCAAGAGCACATCGACCTCGGCCAAAAGCTCATGGCGTTGCATCAGGTACTTATTCTCTTCGGGAGTATTAAGTGTATAGCCCAGCGCCGCCAAGCCTCGCGGTACGATTGAGACTTTAGAGACCCGTTTAGCGCCCTTGGTGGTTTCGGCAAGAAGCGCGTGACCGCTCTCGTGATACGCCACGATTTTTTTCTCTTTCTCATCAATGCGGCGGCTCTTTTTAGCCAGTCCCGCAATCGCGCGCTCTACCGATTCACGAAGATCCGACTGGGTAACCGTCTTTTGATTTTTACGTCCGGCCAATAGTGCCGCTTCGTTGATAATATTGGCCAAATCCGCACCGGCAAGCCCTGCGGTTAAACGGGCAATCTCTTCGATATCCACATCTTTATCTTGCTTGATATCTTTTACATGTACGTTTAAAATTGCGATACGTCCCTCAAAATCGGGCTTATCTACCAATACCTGACGGTCAAAACGACCCGGCCTAAGCAGTGCGGGATCCAGCACTTCAGGGCGGTTGGTTGCCGCTAAAATAATAATCGGCGTATCGGTGCCAAACCCGTCCATTTCGGCCAGAAGCTGATTGAGCGTCTGTTCGCGCTCATCATTGCCGCCCATCATGCCGCTAGCGGCACGGCTTTTTCCGATAGCATCGATCTCATCAATAAAAATGATGGATGGCGCATCTTTTTTGGCCTGTTCAAACAGATCGCGCACACGCGCCGCACCGACACCCACAAACATCTCGATAAAACTCGATCCCGAAACCGAGAAAAACGGTACGTCGGCTTCACCCGCCACCGCTTTGGCCAGTAGTGTTTTACCGGTACCGGGGCTTCCTACGAGAAGTACTCCTTTGGGAATTTTGGCTCCCAGCTCCACATAACGTTGCGGAAATTTAAGAAAATCGACAATTTCAAGCACCTCTTCTTTAGCCTCTTCGGCACCGGCGACATCGTCAAATTTCGTTTTTGGTTTTTCAGAGCTAATCAGCTTCTTGGAGTTACCCATTCCTAAAATACCGCCGCCCATGCTCTTTTGCATCCGTCCGGCAAAAAACATCCAAATCGCGATGATAATCAAAAACGGCAAGAGCCAGCCAAACATCTCGGTGAACCAATTGGTTTCAGAGAATCCGCTATAGTCTACCTTTTGCTTGTCCAGCAGGGGAATCAGCGTCTCATCAAACCCGACCATGCGCGCTACATACACGGTTTTAACCCCATCTTCACTGCCGATTGCACGAATATGCGTCTGACCGATCGCCACTTTTTCAATACTCTTGTTTTCAATCAGCTTTTTCAGTTCGGCGTAGCTCACTTCTTGAGTGCGTGTCCCCTGTTGTGCGCCCATTGTCGTTCCCATAGAGGCATTTTCACCAATCAGTGCCTTAAAAAGCATAATAATGACGATGGAAAAGAGCGCAAAAGTAATCAGCGGATTTTTGTTAAAAAAATTGTCGTCTTTTTTCGGTTCGGGAGTGCCCATAAAATCTATTCCTTAATTGCTTAGTATTAACGTGACCCACTCATCTTGAACGATGCGCTCAATAGTGGCAAAATCACTGTATTTTTCTATAACTTTAGCTTCATATTTATCTAATATGCCTGAGAGAATCATGATGCCGTCTGCGTTTAACACTTTTTTTAAATCCTGATGTATCATTATGAGCACGTCAGCAACAATATTGGCGACAACTACATCATAGCGTTCACTGCTCATCAGCGCCGAGCCTTCCCATACATGATGCAATGCGACCTCGTTTAATTCTGCATTGAGTTTCGTATTGGCTACCGACATAGGATCGGTATCGCACGCATCGACTTCGGCTCCTAATTTAGCAGCTGCAATTGCTAAAATACCGCTACCGCATCCCACATCGATCACCTTGTCATTTGGCTTTACATGTAAGCCGATGGCTTCAAGACACGACGCCGTTGTCGGGTGGTGTCCCGTGCCAAATGCCAGTGCGGGGTCTATAGCGATATTCACCGCACCTGCTTTGGCATCGCACCATGTCGGATGAATATAAAAAGGCTCTACTTCGACCGGTGTAATACTCTGCTGATACGCACTGACCCAATCATCGTTGGTATGTTTTTCATGTATCAACTCAACTTCAATACTTTGACCCAGCGCTTTTTGGAGTGCTTCGGCAAACTGCTCTAGACCCCATGCGATAGTCTCTAAATCCTCTTCGCTACGCACAATAAAAGCGTCATTGCGCTCTTCAAAGCCGATAGGAAGCGTATCACTTAAAAAGTCACTAAAAAGTTCATGGTGAGACGACGGTCTCACCGTAAGGGAGTAGTAGGTATTTTGCATTAATTAATCAGTGCCGAGAACCGCACCGAGTTTTTCTTTAAGTACCTGAGGAGTAAAAGGCTTAACAATATAATTGTTCACACCCGCTTTAAGCGCTGTGATAACTTCGGCTTTACCGCCTTCGGTAGTGACCATGATAATAGGAAGGTCGGCAAAACGCTCATCGGCACGCACTTTTTTGACAAGCTCCAATCCATTCATCTCCGGCATGTTCCAGTCGGTAATCAACATTCCGGTATCAGGGTTCGTATCCAGTGTATTCCAGCCCTGAACACCGTCTTCACCTTCAAGCACATCTTTGTACCCTAGACGGGCCAAAGTATTTTTGATAATGCGTCGCATGGTCGAACTATCATCTACAACCACTAGTTTCAAACCACATCCTTCATAATAGAATTGCTTATAATTGTGTCATCATAATAACAGAAACTACTTTGCACAATCTTTAAAATAGCGCTTTTAAATCTATCGTGCCTTCATAAAAGGCTTTGCCGACGATCACACCACCTACTTCGTTTGTGGCTTGTAACGCTTCAATATCCTCTGCATCACGCACGCCGCCGCTTGCAATTGTCATTACGCCGCTAGCACGGGCGATGTCAAGCGTAAATGCTACGTTAACGCCGCCGAGTGTGCCGTCTCTGCCCACATCGGTGCAGATAATCGCTTCTACGCCGGCATCGGCAAACGCTTTTGCCAAATCGGTCGCGCGCATTTCGCTCACTTCGCCCCACCCCTCAACGGCAACATAGCCGTCAATTGCATCAATGCCGACGGCAACAGGATATTTTGCCGCCATTGCTTTTACAAAATCGGGATCTTTTACGGCAATTGAGCCCAAAATCACGCGATCAATTCCAAGCTCAAGATAACGCTGTATCGTGGCTTCGTCACGAATACCGCCGCCAAGCTCCAGCTTAACATTGCAGTGTTGACGAATTTTGACTATCTGCTCCAGATTTTTAGGCTCTCCCGCAAAAGCGCCGTTAAGATCCACCAAATGTACCCATTCTGCCCCCATCTGCTCAAACGTCTGTACCAGTTTCCACGGCTCATCCGAGTAGATTTTAGCACTCTCCATCAGCCCTTTGGTTAGTCTGACGGCTTTGCCGTCTTTAAGATCGATTGCCGGTAAAATCTCCACATCGCTCCTTTTACATGTTAATAAAATTTTGTAGTATCGCCAACCCGTTTTTATGGCTCTTTTCGGGGTGAGGCTGAATGCCCATAATGTTGCCGTGCGCTACGGCGCTGGTAAAACGATACCCGTATTCGCTCTGGCCGATAATGTCCGCTTCGTTCTCACACACCACATGATAGGAGTGCACAAAATAGAGATAGTGCGCCTCGTCCAAATCTTCAAATAGCGGGTGTGTTTTGGTAAACATGCGGTTCCAGCCCATATGCGGCACTTTAAGCGGGTGTTCAAAACGCGTCGCGTCAAACGCTTTGACCTCACCTTTGATAAGCCCCAGTCCCTCATGTTCACCAAACTCGCTGGAGTGTTCAAACAGCAATTGCATCCCCAAACAGATACCAAGCATCGGCTTCTCACTGGCACAAAAAGCTTTAAGCGCACCAATCATATCGCGCTCTCGCAGATGCTCCATCGCATCGCCAAAAGCCCCTACTCCGGGCAGAATAAGTTTGTCGTATAGAGCCAGTTTTGAGGGATCGGACTCAACCACCACCTCTTCGCCCAATAATCTAAAGGCATTTTTCACACTGGCAAGATTGCCCATGTTGTAATCGACAATCGCTATCATCGCTCTTCTTTTTGGAAGCTAAAGCGGATATAGACCGCCAGACCGATTATAAGCATAAAGACCCCGCCGATAATATAAATGGCGTTGATGAGCTTGGAGGGTTCGGTAATGGCAAACTTAAATACTAGCATGAGCGCTTCAATCGAGAGCGCAATGATAATGGAGCCTAAAAAGCGCACCATGGTCTTGTGCATATCAAAGGTGCTATTGGAACTCCGTTCTCCCAGGACCTCCTCTTCCAGCAGGGTTTTCACCAGATCAAATATTGCCAAAGAGAGGGTGAGCAAAATGGTCGATTCAAAAATGTTATTGAGTTCAAGATGACCCAAATCTTGCCCAAACGTAATAAATGACCCCACCGCTTTGATAAAGAGCATAATAGCTATGACAGAAAGCGCCACGGCGTAAGCAGCATACGAGTAGCGCATTAACTGCCCAAACATCGAACTAAACGCCATAGGGTGCATCACGCGCAGTAGCTCACCTAGCGGCATATCCAAACAGGCCACATACTGAATCTCGCCTCGTTCATCAAAAATCGGCTGTGACGCCGTGACGGTAAGCTCTTGGGTAATGAGTGAGGGGTAAGGGTCGGTAATGGTGCAACGTTTTTCGCGCATGGCACGATAGTAATAGGCGCGATCGGCACGAATCAGACCCACATCATCATCGAGTTGCCCATGCTTTAAAAACGTGGGCGTTACCTGCACCCCTTTGTGATCTAGCAGGTAGACCCCTTCGCACTCTTTGAGATCCCCTTTGATCTTCTGCATTTTCGCCATAATCGACTCTGAAGAAATCGAAGGGAGACGATTGGGGAGATTTTTAGAAAAAAGGTAGCAAAAATAGGCGCGTGCTTTAACACGTATCTGCGAAAAACTGTCGATATCTTTAGCGACCATCACCTGCTCCTTATAGATTTTTCGCGATTATAGCGTAGTAAGCATTAATAGGTTATAGTGTCGGATGCGAAAAGATGCTCCGCGAATCGCGATTGTAAGGCTCAGTGCTCTGGGTGATATTGTCAATAGTGCCATTGTACTCCAGCTTATTTCACAACACTACCCCAATGCACGGATTGAGTGGTTTTGCGAAGAGGTCTTTGCCCCATTACTGCGGGATCATCCACTGATTTACCGCGTTCATGCCGTGACGCTCAAACGGCTTAAAAAAAGCAAAAGCGTATCGCAACTTAAAGCGCTCATTACATCACTACGTGCTCATGGCGAATATGATTATGTTATCGATATGCAAGGTCTTATAAAATCGGCGATTATAGCGCGACTATTGGGCAAGAACGTACACGGTTTTGACCGCCACTCCATTCGTGAGAAAGCGGCTGCTTTTTTGTATGCATCTAGTAGCGCCATTGCGTATGAAGCCAATGTGGTTACACGTAATACTGCCGTGGTGGCCGATGCGCTTGGCTTTACATGTAACGACGATGCCATTGAAAATAAAACAGCGCTTTTTCCCCTACAAGCACGACCGGCATCACTTGTTGAGAGCATTAATATTGCCATCATCGTCGGCGCTTCATGGCCCTCAAAACAGTACCCCAAAGCGCAGCTTGCCAAAGTATGTTCCAAATTGAACCTACCGTGTCACCTGATCTGGGGCAATGAGAGTGAACGCCATGACGCCGAGTGGATCGCACAACAAGCGCCTCTTGCTCGCGTTGCGGAGTCGATGAACCTAAAAGCACTGCTTAACTTTATTGCGCATTGCAATCTGTGTATCGGCGGCGATACGGGACCGACGCATATGGCGTGGGCCATGAACCGTCCCTCTATCACGCTTTTTGGCCCTACCACTCCGCGTATGATGGTCATCACGCCGATCAATATCGCTATGGAGTCCTCCAGCACGGTCGATATCAACCGTATCAATAAAAACGACTTCTCTATCGGCGACATTCCCGTAGAGACAATTGTGCAAAACGCAAAGGAGCTTCTATGATTTTGTACTATTTTTACCGTTTTATTGAATCGATTCTGATGCTTCTGCCCCAAAGCTGGAGGCGCGGATTTTTTATTATACTGGCTAATATTGCCTATCGTATCGATTCTAAACACCGTTTTATCATTGCTCAAAACCTCCGTTTTGCCTTTGATAATGCTTTACATGTAAACGAAGAAGAGGCGATTAGTCGTTACTGCTACCGTAATTTGATGCTAGCGTTTTGTCAGGTGATGGAGAATCGTTATTTGAGTGCCGAAGGTTTGGCCGCGCAGGTCACGTTTGAAAACCGCGAGGTGGTAGACAACGCCTTACATGTAGGCAAAAAAATCGTATTTGTATCGGCACATTTGGGCAACTGGGAAGTTGGTGCCGTAGCGCTTAGCCGTCTTGTCGTGCCCACGGTTGCGGTCTATAAACCGCTCAAAAACCGCTGGTTTGATCGCTATCTTCTCGAATCGCGCTTGCGCCAAAACATTGAAATGGTAGAAAAAAAAGGCGCGGTACGCCATCTTGCAAAAGCGCTCAAAGCGGGTAAAACCGTTTCGCTATTGATCGATCAAAATGCCAACCGCCGCGAGGGCGTGCAGATTACATTTTTTGGCAAAATGGCGCGCCAAAGTGCGGCGGCGGCGTTTTTGGCGCGCAAATATGATGCCGTGATTATTCCGCTTTTTGTGAGCGAACAAAATGATAGTCATGTCACGATTAAGTTTTATGACCCGATTGAAGTGGCACAAAGCGATGATAGCGAACGCGATATTCTCGAAGCGACGCAAAAGCAGTCGGATCTATTAGAGGCGGTGATTCGCCAGAACCCTAAACTCTGGTTTTGGTGCCACCGCCGCTGGCGCACGGAGCACTCGGAGATTTACAAACGATCGTAACGGGCTTTTAGAGCCTCATAGAGTGCATCGGGCGCGAGTGCCCCATTCTCTTCCCAGATGCGTTTCATAACCACATTATCCTCGTCGCCGTTCCATATTTTGATGTAGCTTCCCTCTTTGTAGCCGTGGTCTTGCCTAAAACGATTCAGAATGTTTTTGCCGACATAAAGACGGTAAAGCGCCTCGATGTCCAGTTTGCTCATACGCACCAGTTCAAAAAAGTCAAAGAGCAGTTTGGTAAGCGAAGTCTGAATCTCCAGTGCATCGCGCATGACTGCTTCTATCTGAATCAGCAACAACGATTCGCTCTCAAAGGCCACGGCACTCTCATACAGCACTTCGTAGTTAGGCATTTGAGAAATCTGTTCAGCCAAGGTTTCGATACTGCCTAAATTCTCTTTTTTATATAATTCCAAAGCAAGCGACATCACAAAGTGCCACACATCGACCACTTCGATCTGCAAATTCTCATAATCGGGTTCGGCGGCAATGCTTTTCCAATGCTTCCACGCAAACGAATCTACCATTTCGGCACACTCCATATAGATACAACGCTTCCAGTTGATGGTTTTGCCGTTTTTGGTCACTCCCGCTTCCCAGTTTGTACCGTTAGTCGCATCATTTAGCTGCTGTTGCAGTTGCAACATGGCCACAAGTTTATCCATGATCTTCCTTTAATAGATTTTCTAGCCGCTCCTTAAATTCTCCGGCACGAACTTGATTTTTTATGATGGCATCAAAAGGCTCATACGGTTGTTTGCTCTCATCACCGATTAATGCACAACACGAGCGCGAACCGATCTTTTCTTGAAACTGCCGTACAAACGAGGCTCCGCTCATTTTATCAAGCGTTTCAGCTACAATAATCAATGACACACGATGTTTTTGCAACCAAGCAAACGCCTTTTGCGAATCAATATACACATGGTATTCATACGGCATGGTCATCTGCGCAAACAGCGATTTATAATAAAACGCTTCGTCCATCTCTTTTACAACGACCACCACGATATTTTTACTGATACTATCGAGATAATCATAGAGCTTAAAGAGTTCACGCTGTTCGGCTGAAATTTTTTCGGGATCAAGCGAATTGAGATAGTATCGCAAAAAGGTTTTTGAGCAGTATTCGCCCTTAATATGCGACGTTTCAAAAAAGTTGCGGATTACTTTGCTTTTTTGCGCCTGCATCCAGAGCTGTTCGTCAAATAAAAAGGCCTGTGCATCAAGAATTTTGATAATCTGCTCACGGTACTGATATGACGCTTCACTAAAGAGCTCAAAAAAGTGCTCTTTGTGTTCTTGTTCAAACACCATCATAACCTCGGTATCATGACGATACGCCTCATCAAGCGTTGCCATCATATGAACGGTATCGACATAATCGCTTTTAAGCTCTTTATGCTCTTCGTTTAAGCGCTCATATACCGGCGATACATGTAAGGTTCGCTCTAATACTTCCTCTTTCTCACCCAGTATCTCTGAAAGCCGTTCTTCAGAACCTTGCAACCTCAAATATTCGCTATGGGCAAGTTCAGCAGCGGCTTTTACTCGCTGATACTCCTCTTGACGGCTCAAAAAGACCTTCTCAAACGCGATCTCGGGATAGGTTGCTTTGGAGCGAAAATCATCATATACGCTACTCATCTCTAAAAGGTCGTCACGCATAATCTTAATACGCGGGGTAATAAAGTGCATGTCAAGTTCTGTGAGATTGTTGTACATCGTAAATAAAAAACGGCGCATTTTGAGATAATCGAGCCGGTGCTGGGCATTTTTGTAGCCGGTACGCTCATTGATGTCTTCATCAATCTGCTTAAAATAGTGCTCAATACAGATATTAACTGGAACACTCAGGCGAATCGAATCGATTTTTTGACGATTTTTTTCCCATAGCGCCAAAGAGTTTTCTTCGCCCTTGTCATTGTCAACCTCCTCTTGGGGTGTTTGCGCCTCTTGAAGGTTTTGGCTAAACTCCTGCGCGGGAGTTGGCGCTTTTGCGGGTACGATAGAGCGTACGAGATCCGCTTCGATCACACACAGCACATCAATACCCGTTTGAGGTAGCGTATCAAAATCGTCCCACTGCGCGGCATTAAAATCAAATTTTAGCTTATCACGTGTAATAACAATGCCGTGCCCGTCGGTAGGATTGTAAAAGAGGATTTTAGCTTCGGTCTGCATAGTGCGATTTTAGCATAATGAAGTATAATCGTGGGCATGAAACGGATTAACTGCGTGCGTTGTCGCCACTACTTTGTGACTTGGGAGCCCTCTAAACCGCATGGGTGTAAAGCGTATGGCTTCAAATCGCAACTCCTGCCTTCGCTTGTAGTCAAACAATCAAGTGGTTCGGCCTGCAAATTTTTTGCGCCGAAGCAATAGCCTTATAAAAGTTTCTCATACTCTTTAAGCTTCTTTTGGGCAATTGATTTACGTTCTTGCGCCTCTTTTACCTTTAGTCCCTCCGGATATTGTGAAATATAACCATTTATTTCCACAACAAGCGCTTCGAGATAGCGTCTTTTTAAGGTTAGTTTTTCTGCCGCTTCGTATTGTTGCCACTTCTCTTCAACGTATGCATATGCCTCTTTGTCTTTTTGCTTCAGTGCAGCGCCCTTCCAGTATGGCGAAAGCTCTTTTAGTGTGGTATTGTTTGGAAAAGCGACTAAAGCGTCATCAAGATACTGGGTAATCACTACCGCATTTGAAAGCTCTTTTTGACTAAAATATTTGATAAACTCCGCTTGCGGTTCACCTAGTGTTATGGCACCAAAATTGTCAAATATTCCCCAACTGTATACTTGTAGTACAGCACCATTATTGATTGGCGAATCGATACTAACTTCGTACATATCAGGCTTGCCTAATGGTTTTACACTAAACTTAATCGCTTCAAGTTTCACCTTAATTCCAAGTGGCCTTAATTTCAGCTCCATCGAATTTTGGTAAAAGTCTTTTTCATAAACAATCAGTGTCAGTTTATCGTCATTACGTTCAACAAATGGAATCTCATTGAGATACTTAAAATCAACAAAACGGTAATCATGTGAATATGGCTTAATTTTTACATATCCATTTTTTGTAGCGACATAAATGCCGTATGAGTCTATCTCAGTTATGGGCTTGGCCGATACTACCGTAGAACCGATTAATACTAAAAAGCTCAATAAGAGCTTTACGGTAAACTTATTCATTATTTGTCTCTCCTCATAAAAAAAGCCAGTTTACCTCTATTTTATTCCTAAATTGTTTTCCCAACGTATTTTTTTCCCAAAACCGAGTCGATTGTCGGTAAGTTTCATCTGCTTTACATGTAAACACCAAAATGTAGGCTTCATCGCTCTGGCATAAGGAAACGCTTTAAAATATCGTGACGCATCCTCTTTGCTTACGGAATATTCCAAAATACCTTTAAATTGCAAACCTTGAATAGTACCGACACTTTGGGTTTCCAATGCTATCGCTCCGGCAACATCAGGGTTTTCAAGCGCATTTTGGATATGTTCGGTCTCTTTTGAAGAGGCAACAATAAAACAAACACTCTTAGCATCAAATACATAAAAAAGTGTCGCACACTGCGGATGGTTGTGTACTGATGTCGCTAACGTTAAAATATGGTGTTCCTTTATAAACGCCTCAAATGCTTCCAGTTCAGCCATTACATGTAACGCGCAATAAGTTCATACATCTCATCTACCGCCTCTCCTGCTTTTTTTTGAATGAAATGCTCAAAATAGACATCAATATTAGTTTCAAAATCCCCAAATTTAGTAATATGCGGCTCTTTATTGGGATTAATCAAAATTGAGTGCTCAAACTCTTTGGCGATAGGAACAATATCGATCACCTGTCCGCTCGTTCCCACGGCTACAAACAGCCCGCACTCCGATACCGCTTCGTATATATGGCGGTAATTAGGGGCCGACTCACCAAACATCACCACATTATGACGCACATCATGACTCCCGCAAAATGGGCAAACCTCGTCAGGCTTTTGTGCACGATACCCGATATCGTAGGTTTGATGGCACTGCTCGCAACGCAGATCACGAAGCGTGCCGTGCAGATGAATCACCTCTTTTGCTCCCGCTCGCTCCAGCAAATCATCCACATTTTGCGTCAGATGGATAATTCTGCCACGATATCGCGCCTCCAAAGCAACCAGTGCCTTATGCGCGGCATTGGGTTTTTTATGCTCAATATCACGCCTGCGGTCGTTATAAAACTGTGTCACCAATGCACGGTCTGCTTCCCAGCCTAGTGTGGAGCATACTTGCATCACATCGTAGTCTTCCCACAATCCATCGGCATCGCGAAAGGTACGAATGCCGCTCTCGGCTGAAAGCCCTGCACCGCTGAGAATCATCACTTTATTCATTTTGTTTATGCCGTAGCACTATTCATTTTTCAAGCGTCGCAAGCTAATGATACCAAAAAGTATTCCAAGTAACACTGCACCAAACGGTCCAAATAGTGGTGTACCTATTGCTGCGGCTCTTAATATCGGTACTCCCGGATCGTCAATGTTACCGTTTGCACTCAGATCATAATCGCCGCGTTTACCGTCAATGAGTGTGACCGTCATGGTTTTGCCATCCGCAGAGAGGCTATAGCCGGTTCCCTCACGTCCTGAAATACCTGCATTGGCACTAAGGGTGCCCAGATCATACCAGTGATCATTATCACTCAAGGTCTCAACGCCATACTTCCAATAACCCTCAAACACGGCGGTTGAATCTGCGGGAAGGGTAAAGGCCACCGTAATAGAGTAACCGTTTTGAGCCGGATTGCTGTTGGTTGCCGTAATGCTTACCGGTGCGGCGGCACCGGCGGGTGGTGTCGGTTCACCTGCGGCAGGTACCGGAGGCTCTGTTGCGGGTGTAACATCAAGTGATGTCGTGTATGATGGCGCGGGAGCTGAACCGTCGGTGGGATTGGTTGATGCCGAGGTGCCGATATTTAGCGTCACGTTGGTGGTACTTGTCGTACTGCTACCACTGCTTCCTGTGGTTACCGTATATGCGTCGGGAACATCCACCGTGGCATTTGTGGAAGTCTGTGAAGTCGTGTCGCACACGTCGCCCACGCCGTCACCGTCAACATCGGACTGATTGGGGTTGTAATCATTCACACAGTTATCGTTACCATCGGCAATACCGTCTGCATCGGCATCCGCAATTGGAGTACCCGGAGGTGTGGAATTATCAACAGTGTCACATAAATCGCCGATGCCGTCACTATCAAGATCGTTTTGCGATGGGTTGGCAATATTGGGGCAGTTGTCATCGGCATCGTTGACACCGTCAAAGTCAAGGTCTTGCTCATTGTCGCTGTTGGTAAAGTTCTCGATATGCGAAGAGAGAGCATCATAATCCGTATCTGCCGAACTTGGTACCAAAGAGACGCTATAGGCAGTATTGCCGTCAATCACGTCATCATCGACACCGCTAACCGTTACGCTTTGAGGCACGTTCCAGTTCGACTGAGTAAATGTCAATGTCGTCGGAGATACACTGCCTTCGGTGGTATCGGTAGAGGCCACAGTAATCATTACATCATCGGAGGGCAAAGTATTCAAGGCGACACTAAACGTACTGACACCGCCTCCCTCGGTAGTGATCGCACTGTTAGTTGGAGTACTAACGCTTAATCCCACCACATCATCATCGGCATTGCTCATGGCCACCGGAGTAATTACTAGGCTATCATAGTTCGTATCTAATGATGCGGTGCTCACCGTAATCTGATAATTTACACTGCCATCAACTGCCGCATCATCAACACCGGTTACCGTCACATTTTGCGCTACATCCCAGTTGGCGGCGGTAAAGGTGAGTGTTGATGGTGATACGGTGCCCTCATCGGTGTTACTGCTTAAGAGGTTTACCGTCACATCGGCAACGGGTTCTGAGCTAAGTACAATATTGAAAGCACCACTGCCGCCATCTTCTGAGGTGGTGGCATCGGTCGTAGTCACTATAAGTTCCGCAGTTTCATCATCACTATTGGTGAGGTTAGCCTGTGCGGTTTTTGTATTGTATTCCGCATCGGTACTGGTAGCTGTGAGATCAATGGCATAGGCGATATCTCCATCGGCAACAGCATCATCCACGCCCGTAACACTCACCGATTGTGCCTGATCCCAATTGAGTGGGGTAAAGGTAAGGGTTTTTGAAACAGGAGTCGTGACACTACCCTCTGTGCTATCATCACTTAAGAGATTAATCGTCACGTTGGCTGTGGGTTTGGAGTGTAGTACCACGGTAAAGCTACCTGTGCTACCATCTTCGCCACTCGTATTGTCGGTGAGTGTCACATCAAGGGTCTCATCAAGCGCAGTAATATCTATATTCACTGTTCCACCTGCCACATCACCGCTACCGTCCTCATCGTTTAGGGTAATACTAAGTGTTGCAGCATTGTCTCCACTGAGTGCATTGGCTCCGGTGTATTGGATATTGCTAGCCGTGTTAAGAAAGGTATCCACATCGCTCATGGCACCGCTTAGAGTGAGTGTTGCGCTCCCCGAACCGCCCACTGTGACACCACCTCCGGAAGTCGCAGTTAGTGTTCCCGAACTGGCGGTGAGCGTCATCGTAAAGTCGCTATCGGCAACATCAGCATCCGAGAGTGTAGCGGCAGAGAGATCGACATTGCTGGCTGTCTCTTCGATTACAGTAATATCGGTGGGAAGGCCGCTGATGGCGGGGTCGTACTCATTCGCATCGGTCACCGTCACGGCAATATCTTGAACATCGGTAAGTGTCCCCGTGCCATCATCCGTAACCGTGACTTGAACATCATAAACACCGTTGGTTCCCGAATCGGTGGGGCTTTCATAGTTGGGTGCACTGGCAAACGTAAGGACACCTGTAGAGCTATTAATGTTAAACTTCGCAGAATCTGCGCCACCGCTAAT
>JBNKLA010000070.1:0-21775 GCA_050292115.1 Sulfurimonadaceae bacterium
GATTTCCAAAGAACCCGATACGGTATCGGCTCCACTCATAATATTGCTCAAACACACTCCTCATCTGCTCCAAATGTTCCAAGGTTACTCACTTTTTCAACCCTGTAAGCCATTTGTGTTCCTTTGGTGTCGTGGAGTGAGTAGCATTTCTAAAGTTGACAATTTTTCTGAAATAAGCAGGAGCACTCTCATGAAAAGGTTCTTCATCAAGCAGTTTGTTCAGTGCCTCACCAATGATCTCAAGCTGTCGAATAACCGCATCCCAGTGCAAGCTACTATGCCGAAACGCTTCCATATCATCAAAAGGACGAATGTAACGTTTTATTTGTTGAATTGCCACGAAAACATCAAGAATAAAAAGCGCACACTCACGTTTTGTTTTTTTAGACATAGATAATCTCTTTTTCTATCCTCTGTTTGTAAAAGTCTCTAAAACTATCAAGATAGCCAATATCTACGGGCAATCCAAAAGCATTTTCAAGATACTCTCTTAAATCATCTCGAATAAAAAAATCTTTTTTTTCCGTTTCAATAGCCAGATCGATATCGCTGTGTTCATTGGCACACTCTTTGGCATAACTACCGAAAAGACCTATTTTAGTTAATCCAAATTTTGACTTTAGTTCATGTTGATGCGCTTGTAAAAAGTCAAGAATATATTGCTTTGTCATCCTAAAAATACAACTCGTTTTGTTTGTTTATTGCAAATTATATCAAATCACAGTAAAAGTCGTAGAGCAAAAACGTCTAGTAGCTTTGCTTGTTTAGCTTGGCATAATTGCTACAGCCTTGAGCAACCTTACCCTCACACGCTTTTTTGAAGAGCATTTTGGCTTTTGAGAAGTTTTTCTTAGCACCATTGCCGTTGTAATACATAACTCCAAGATTGTAACACCCTAGAGCTTCTCCACCGTCACAGGCTTGGGTATAAAACGTGAGTGCTTTAGAGAGGTCTTGTTTTACTCCTTCACCGTTGTCATACATGACTCCAAGGTTGTAGCATCCTAAAGCTTCTCCACCGTCGCAGGCTTTGGTGTAGAGTGTCAGTGTTTTAGATAAATCTTGTTTTATATCTTCATCGTCGTAATACATATTTCCAAGGTTATAACATCCAGTCGCATTTCCACCTTCACATGCTTGACTCCAAAGCTCTATTGCTTTTGCTATCTCTCCTTTGTTATAAGCATCCACACCGTCATCGACTAAATCGGCCATTAGTGAAACGCTTAGCAGTGCCAGTAGAACATATTTTTTCATTAAGAGCCTCTGTTTTTGTAATTGGTGTGATTCTACCAAAGCTACTTAGATACTGTCAAACAAAAAAGTTCAAGATTGCTACGTCTCTTGGCTCCCTTTGGGCACTTAAAAGCTACGCGTGCTCGGCGTTAGATTCTTGTTAACGTAGCTACGGCTACGCTAACAAGAACCTGCCTTGATCACACACAGCTTTTAAGTGCTGAGTCTATCTGGGAGTTTTGCAAGAAGTCTAATGATCCACGCGCTTTTTAACAAAATCTTTAATAAAGACGATCTAATGTATCATATATGTAACTCACTCACATACGGATTTGGAATGATCAAAATAGTGCTGGTCGCTTTAATGCTCCTGCTTGGCGGGTGTTTTGAAGGTGATGATAAAAAGAAAGAGTCAAGTGAATCTAGCGAACTGGCCAAGAGTATTGACGCTTCGCTTGGTAGCGATTTTACCGCATGGCAAAAAAGTGGCGGCGAGAGTGGCGAGTTAATTCCTTCGCCGATTGAAGCCGAAGTGCTAAACAGCGATACGGCGGCTATTATTAACGGTGCATCGAAACTGCGGAGCGTGCCGAGTAGTTTTTCACTGCGTGATGTCGGTTATATGAGTGCTGTCAAAGATCAGGGACAGTGCGGAATTTCTTGGGCATTTGCTACCTACGGTGCCATCGAAGGCAGTTACGGTGCTACAAGCACGCTGGATCTTTCCGAAGACCATCTTAAGCACCTTAACGGGTATGATTCGGTTTTGGGCAATGGCTCGTGTTCGGGCGGAAATATCTGGAAAAGTCTGGGGTATCTGTCGAATTTTCGCGGTGCTATCGATGAGATTATGGATCCTTACGCCATTTCGGCCAATAGTACCTACTGCACTACATGTAAGGCTACAAGCTATATTGATAATGCGATATTTATTCCTTCACGTCGCAGTGTCAGTGATGTTGAGAGCATCAAAAATATTATTTATGAGAAGAAAAAACCGCTTTATGCCACAATGCAGGTGAGTTTTACTGCATCGGTTTACGATGAAGCGACGGCCTCGTTTTATCAGCCTTCAAGTTCAGCTTCGGCCAATCACGCCGTGGTGATTGTGGGCTGGGATGACAGCTACGAAGCGCAAGGGCAGAGTGGGGCGTTTATTGTCAAAAACAGCTGGGGAACCGAGATCGGCGATAGCGGCTACTTTTATGTTCCTTACCGCGATGCGACACTCGGTTTTGGCGAGATGGTCTATTTTGAAGATGATGCGTCATTTTCGTTTGACACGATCTATTCGTATGACAATCTTGGCACTACGGTGGCTTTGAAGGTAAGCCAAAGTACCATTGAGACGGCCAACGTTTTTACGGCACTCGAAGATGAATCGATTGTCGGAGCAAATTTTTTTGTACTACAAAGCGGCAGTGATGTTACGGTAGAGATTCATAAAGTGATCTCTCAAAATCCATTGGTTACGCAAAAGGTCTCCACGGCACTATTTGATGAGAGTGACATGCTTAGAGGCTATTATACGGCACAATTTCCTTTACATGTAAGCGTTTTAAAAGATGAACGCTTTGCCGTGGTGGTAAAGTATAGCGCTAATGTTAGCAGTGCATCCGTGCCGGTTGAGGCAAAGCTGGAGTATTATGCCGGCAACGTCAGTGCACAGAGTAATCAGAGCTTTTATAGGCTTGATGACTCATGGGTAGACCTGACATCGGTACGGAGTGATCTGAATTTTCCCATCAAGGCATTGAGTGTGATTGATCAAAACACCACTGCATCACGTACGCTTGAGGTTGGAGTGAGTGCTACAAAAGTCATCGAAGAGGAAGCAATCGACTTTAATGTAAGTTTTGCAGAGGAGAATGCGTCAATTTTGAGTGTAAGCTGGGATTTTGGCGATGAGACGACAGGAGGCGGTGTTGAAACGACACACAGTTATACCGAAGCAGACGATTATGTTGTGACGGTGAGTGTGCTCGATGAGCTTGGCAATACCTATGAGAGTACGGTGAGCGTAAAAGTCGTACCGCAAGATCAAGGCTCAACCATTGAAGCCGCCGCATTCTCATTTGAAGAGAACTCGCCTAGCGGCTATATGGTGGGGACGATTCCGTTTAACTATTCGGGGAGTGTCAGCATTACATTAAGCGGAAGCGGTAGCGAAAAGTTTGTAGTCGAAGATAACGGTACGATCTATACGGCAGAGGATGCCACGTTTGATTATGAGACCACATCGTTTTATGCATTGAGTGCCACGCCGGTTGATGGTCCGGGAATTGATGATAGCAAAGATATTAATATCACCATTATCAATGTCGATGAGATTCAAGCGGCGCTACAAAGCTATAGCGGTACGATTGCCGAGAACAGCAGTGCGGGAACAGCAGTGGGTAGCATCACCATTTTGACCCAAGGCGATTCAAGCATTACCTCTATAGTGCTTAGCGGTACCAATGCGGATGATTTTAATGTTTCAACCGAGGGGCTAATTGCCGTATCTTCTACCGAATCGCTTGATTATGAAACCTATCCGAGCTATTCACTCGAAGCGGTAGCGTATAACAGTGCCGGTAGCAGTGAAGCGGTAACGGTGAGCATATCACTTACCAATGTGCCCGAAACGGTTCCCGAACTCTCGGCATTTTCGACAACCATTTCAGAAAACATCTCGGCGGGTACTGTTATCGGAGCCGTAACCATTGTCGATGAGGGGGATACCGCTATTACCGATATGGCACTTAGCGGTACGGGTCATAGTAGTTTTTCGATTGCAACGGATGGAGAGATTACGGTGGTGAGTGCAATCGATTTTGAAACCATCAGCATTTTTGAACTCTCTGCAGTGGCTACCAATAGCAAAGGTGACAGTGATGCGGTAGATGTTGATATCTATGTCAACAATCAAGCAGAAATTGCGCCTGAACTTGCCGATTTTGCGGTAAGCGTTGTTGAAAATGTTGCTTATGGAACGGTTATCGGGACATTGGAAATTACCGAGAGCGGGGATACGGAGATTACGTCCATCACGCTTAGCGGTACCGGCAACACCGATTTTGTCGTGAGCACCGATGGCAACATTAGTGTCAATACCACATCGCTTGATTATGAGACACGCGCTTCATATGATCTTACGGCTGTGGCTACAAACGGCGCGGGCGATAGTGATGCCGTGAGTGTGGAAATTACCATTGAAAATGCTCCGGCCATTGTCACCGCCCAGATTACGGCCGATGATGCTTCGGCGGATGACTATTTTGCCCAGAGCATCGACTTGAGTGATACACGGGTATTAAGCGGTGCGCCGTATGAAGATGCAGGCGGTGCGGCGTATCTTTATGCAAGACAGAGCAATGAGAGTTATGAGCAGTTGGTGAAAATTGCATCAGATGATATTGCCTCAGGGGATCATTTTGGTGCTGATGTCAGTATGGACGGCAATCTTATTTTAATTGGGGCGCCGTATGAGGATGAAAATGCGACCAATGCCGGAGCCGCTTATCTGTTTAAGTATATCAGTAGTGAGCAGAGCGTTGCACAGTTGGCTAAAATTACCCCCGATGATAATGGTGCCGGCTATCACTTCGGTAGCGCCGTATATATCAGCGGCGAAAAGTTGGTGATCGGCGCTCCGGGGGCTAATAGTGATACGGGCAAGGTCTATATCTTTAAATACAGTCAGATCGATGAAAACGTAACGATTACGCAAAAAAGCAGTTTTGTAAACGCTTCGGTGGGAAGCGGCGATCGTTTTGGTAGCGAAGTGGTGATGGATGGTGATAATATTTTGGTGGCTTCCGAGGAAGAGTCGGCTTATCTCTATAGCTATGACAGTACTGCTAATACTCTAAGCGTACTCAAAACCTTTTTAACATCGGGGAATGTTCAGGCAGGCGGTGTAGATGTGTATGGCGATCAGGTTGATATTGACGGTAACTTTTTGGTTTTAGGATCATCATCACGTTCGGAGGCTTTTTTGTATAAAATTTCATCATCCACTGCCAAGGCTTTTGCGTCACCCGATAGCAATGATGCGTTTGGATCGGATGTGGCTATAGACGGTACTTACGTGGCCATCGGGGCAGAAGATAACGATAAAATCCATATTTTCGATTTTAAAGAACTTTCGCTTGATATTTCCCAACTACATGAAGCCGAAGCCGAAGATGCGCAAAGCGGCTTTGAAATGGGTTCAAATGTTGACATCAGTGGCGATCTTTTTGCGGCGGGTATTTCCAAAGATGACACCAAAGGCAGTGCTGCCGGTATTTTGTTTATCTCCGATTTGGAGGCGCAAAACCGTCCGTATCTTATTAATTACGTGACACAGCTTGAGGTTGAAGAGAATACGTTGAGTATTTTTGAATCCAAAGCTAGTAGCGTTAACGGTACATCCATAACCTATACGCTTGGAGGAGTGGATGCAAATAGTTTTGCGATCAGTTCTGATGGCGTGATACAAGCCGGTACGCTTGATTATGAAAACCCGACCGATGTAGGAAGTGATAATATCTATAACATTACGCTGACACTAACGGATAGTGCCAATATGTCGTATTCATATCCTATGAAGATCGAAGTGCTGAATGTGAGCGATTAGGCTTCAAAACAGATACGTCTGGCAAGAAACCATTTGGCGATGGCCTTGTCGGTATAGTTGTACTCTTGTTGTGCTGGCGGAATGGCGCTATTGCGTAGTTTTGAACGTACAATGCCCATAATGAGATAGCTGATTAAAAAAGCGATAATCGCAAAGAAGTAGTCATAACGGTACCACACGCCCAGTGCAATAAGAAACGTACCGCCTTTTAAAAAAGCATAAAGCAGTATCACGTAAAGCTTACATGTAAAGCTTTTAGGCTCGGGTGTAGGTTCTATCATATCAATTACATCGTTTTGCATATGCCATTATAGCGCAGAGAATGACGTAATAATTAAGCAGATAATTTACTTAAATCGTCAATGTAATTGCTATCGTTTAAGAGAGCGTTAAATTAACCTGCTATTGTTTTAGCAATTTAAAAACAAGGAGACATTATGAACGAACCGACACTCAATCAAATCGAAGATTATCATACACTCAAAGGCGAAAAACGCCGTACCGTTATGGCGGTGATTTTGGCCTGCCTGATTATGGGAGGCATTTATACCGGAATTAAGCTCTATTTTGGGACGGTAAGCGATCAAATACCGGGTACCGAAAATACAAAAGGGTATATTCCAACGCATTAGCATGGTACAATTGCAAGAAAAAAAAGGAGCCCTATGCTTATGGGCATCGTAGCAATATACTCGCTGTATGTGCTGATTAAACTCTATGTGAGCGTCATGCAGATCGGTTATATCAATGAACACAAACGCCAAAATGCCATTATGATGAGCGCTTCTGAGTATCTCAAAGCCGGCAATTACAGTGTGGCAAAAGAGAAACTCTCTATCGTTTCTACGTTAGTAGAGTACCTGCTACTTATCGTATGGATCGGCGGCGGTATCACATGGCTTTCCAATAGCGTGATGGAACTTTCACCTGCATTGCAAGCGATTGTGGCGGTTTTGGGCTTTATTTTGATTAATGCACTGCTTAGCTTTCCGCTGGAGTGGTACGGCAAATTTGTGCTGGATGAAAAATTTGGCTTCAACCGTTCGAGTTACGCACTCTTTTTTAAAGACACCCTCATTAGCACACTGCTTACCGTGGTGATCGGCGCATTGGTGGTTGGGGGCGTTTATGCTATTATCGCCTCAACAACCTTGTGGTGGCTCTGGAGCTTTAGCTTTATTTTTGTCGTTATTATTCTTATTAACATGCTTTTTCCTACCGTACGCGCACTCTTTTTTGACAAACTGACACCGCTTGAAGATGAGACACTGAATGCAGAGATTGGGCATTTGATGGATGCGACCGGATTTGAGAGCAGTGGAGTATTTATTAGCGATGCCAGCAAACGCGATGCCAAACTCAATGCTTATTTTGGCGGGCTGGGCAAAACCAAGCGGGTAGTCCTTTTTGATACCTTGATGGAAAAACTATCGCACAAAGAGCTTTTGGCGGTTCTTGGGCATGAACTGGGGCATTTTGCGCATGGCGACGTATACAAAAACATCGCAATGGTGGGTGTAATGCTCTTTGCAATGTTCGCACTCTTTGGCAACCTCCCCGAATCGCTCTATCTGGAGCTTGGACTGAGCGCTTCGCCACAAGTGATTATGATACTGTTTTTACTGCTGATGCCGGTGGTGAGTTTTGTGGCGATGCCGTTGATGGGTATGGTGAGCCGTCATAATGAGTACGAAGCGGATCGTACCGGAGCAGAACTTGGCGGTGGCGTGCATCTGGTCTCGGCACTCAAAAAACTGGTGACCGAAAATAAGAGTTTCCCACTTTCGCATCCGCTCTTTATCTTTTTTTATTACACGCATCCTCCCGTTACCGAACGGCTTAAAGCGCTTGGTGATGACTTATCGCCGCAAGAGCATGATGTTGATGATCTTGGCGGCTTATGGCCCAAACAGCAGTAATATCACAACTGCTTGAGCGTATCGGTAGTGAGCTTCAGGGCAGTGTGGCTTCGCCGCGCCGTGAAGCAGAACTGCTAGTAGCGGCCTATCTTGAATGCGATCAACTCTATTTAATGACACATGGCGATGATCGTGTTGAAGACATTGAAACCTTGATGCAGTGGAGTGCGCGACGCAAAGCGCATGAGCCGCTGGAGTATATTATCCGTCGTGTCAGTTTCTACTCCGAAACCTTTTATATCGCCTCCGGTGCGCTTATCCCCCGTCCGGAGACAGAGCTGTTGATTGATGAGGTCATTCATGCGCTGCGTCGTGATTTTGATGGACAAATCGTTGAAGTGGGCGTGGGTTCGGGAATTATCTCTATTATATTGGCGCGCCATTTTACAAAAGCGCGGTTTATAGCAGTGGATATTAGCAGTGATGCTTTACATGTAGCCCGTGAAAATATCAAGCGTTTTGATCTTGAAGCGCGAATCGAACTGCGTCAGGGGAGCCTGCTGGAGTGTGTTGATGAACATATTGATCTTCTCGTCTCTAACCCCCCTTATATTGCCAACGATGCGCCACTGGAGCAAAATCTTGACTATGAACCGCACGAAGCACTCTTTGGCGGCAGTGTCGGCGATGAGATGATTAAAGCGCTTTTAGACCTTACATGTAAGAGAAAGATTCCGCTGTTTGCATGTGAAATGGGGTATGATCAAAAAGAGAAAGTACAAGCACATATCAAAAACAATCACAACTATGACATAAAATTTTACCGCGACTACGCCCACTTTGACCGTGGGTTTGTATTCAAAAGGAGATAAAATGAAATGGCGATTTATAAGCGATACGGCCTATTTAATGATTATTGCGGCAACACTTGGTGCCATTTTGGTATTGGGAATTTTTACGGCACCCGTCGTCTTTAACAGCGCTCTGCTAAGTCATTATGAAGCGGGCATGATTATGGCGGAGATTTTCAGACGTTTTAATTATTGGCTCTATTTTGCCCTTTTTGCCATTGTGCTTTATGAAGGGTATCAATTTAAAACATTTAAACGCGATCATATTATGAGTGTCACGGCACTGGTTTCGATTTTTGCGATTTTAATGTTTAATGCCGTGTATACCCCGCGTATTTTGCAGATGCAACAAGAGGGAGAAGCGGTTACCCAAAGTGATGCGTTTGCCAATGTTCACTTGGCAAGCGAAATCGATTTTAAAGTGTTAGCCTTGGCTTTAATGATTCTTTTTATACGGCGTTACTACCTGATAACCCACCCTCAAAGGTAGCAACTTCTTGTTTTCTAAATAGGGATATACTATAATTAAAGCATCGAGGAGGATAATATGGAAGTGACACGCTATACATTTCAGTCGCCTTATCCCAATCAGATCCAAATTGGACAAGTCGATCCTTCTACCGCGCAACAAGAGAAGACACAACAAGAAACGGCAGAGCTAAATTATGACAGCAATAGCGCCTTGAAGCGCGCCGATACCTATAGCTTTGAGCAAAAAAGCGGAATTAAAGAGGCCGTTTCGGGTACAACCAGTAGCTCTACATCAACCGCGCTTGCCAACTTTAATGACGCCAATACACATTTACAGGCGCTAACGGCGTATAGTAGTTAGGATAAAAAGTATGACTATCTCTTCGACGTCAACAGCAACACCACAGCGTGATACCTCTTTAGAGCAGGCAAAAGAGGCGCGTCTTGAGGCTGAAAAAAAAGCTCAGAATCAAGAAGAAGAACAAAAAGCCCAAACAGAGCGTGAGGAGTCTCAAAAAAACGAACGATTATTGGATGTTTATGCATAAGAACGGTTCTCGATGATCCGTTTTGAAAACGTTCACAAAGCGTTTGGTTCGCGTGAGATTCTTAAAGGTGTTAATTTTGAGATTCCGGCGCATAAAACAACAGTGGTCTTTGGTGTCTCAGGCGGCGGGAAATCGACAATCATTAAACATATTGTCGGACTGCTTCAACCCGATGAGGGCAATATTTTTGTAGATGACATCAAAGTGAATGGAGCCGATGAAGCATCACTTTTACATGTAAGAAAAAAAGTGGGATTTTTATTTCAAAACGGTGCTCTTTTTGATTCGATGAATATTCGTGATAATGTCGCTTTTCCTATACGAGAACATCAAAGACTCTCTGATGAAGCGATTGAACGCATTGTAGATGAAAAGCTCAGTATGGTGGGGTTGGATCCCAATATCGTAAAACCACTTTTTCCCGACGAGCTTAGCGGCGGTATGCGTAAACGTGCGGGACTGGCACGCACGTTGGCGCTTGAGCCGGAGATTATCTTATATGATGAGCCGACATCGGGGCTTGATCCGGTTACGAGTGATCTTATTACGCAGATGATTCGTAGACTTCAAGAGCAACTGGGAATGACTTCGGTTCTTATTTCTCATGACATCAAAGAGAGCTTTAAAGCGGGCGATCACTTTATGATGCTGTTTGAGGGTAAAATCATTGCCGAGGGCGATGAAGATTTTTTTAAAACAACGGATAATCCTGTTATAGATCAGTTTATTCACTCCAAAGCCGAAGGGCCCATAGCATTCGAGTAGCGCTTATTTTGGTCCAAAACGCTCACGCCACCACTCGTGTGGGGTTTGCGTCGCTTTTTTTAGACTCTCTTCATCAAGCGGGTATTCAAAACGGTTGCAGTAGTTTAAAATAAGCTCATACGCACTGTTGATCTGGGTACTCATCTGTGTTGCGGTATCGGGGTCGTTACGATGTTTATCGGGGTGCCACTGTTGCATGAGGCTTTTGTATTGCAGTTTAATCTCTTGAAGCGTTGCTCTATCACGAAGGCCTAGGAGTGTTTTGGCCTTCATGAGTGCTTCAAATTGGGACATTTAATCTTTTTGTTGGCGCATATAGGTAGGAACGTCAAGAAAATCTTCGTGCATGGCATCACCGCCAACCACTAAGCGAGGGCGTGTCATTACCGGTTTTTTAGGTTGCTCTTCATCGCTTTTACTGTAGTCAGAGTTATTGCTCTTCTCTTGCTCAAATCCGGTTGCAACCAGTGTGATACGGATAAAATCTTCAGGAAGATTGTTGTTTGATGAAGTTCCAAAAATAATGTCGGAATCTTCGTCTGCACTGTCATGAACCACTTGCATCGCTTCATGAAGTTCCATCATCGGAAAGTTGGGGTGCATATTAAAATGCACCAATACGCCCATGGCTCCGTTGATCGACATATTATCAAGTAGTGGAGATTCAATAGCGGCTTTAATAGCTTCGTAAGCGGCATTGTCACCTTGGTGTTCACCTACGCCCATCAGTGCCATACCGCGGTGGCTCATTACGGTTTTAAGGTCGGCAAAGTCAAGGTTGATATCATTATCACCACTTGAGAGGATCACGCCGGATGTACCGCTTACGGCTTGTGCCAAGACACTATCGACAATTTTAAAGCTATCTTTCATGCCCAGTTTGCGATCAATGATAGAGAGGAGTTTGTCGTTGGGAATCACTACGATAGAGTCGCTGTTCTCTTTAAGCTCTTTAAGCCCAGACTCTGCAAGCTTCATACGTTTGCGGCCTTCAAACATAAAAGGCTTCGTGACTACGGAGATTGTGAGTGCACCAATCTCTTTAGCAATACCGGCAATAACGGGAGCCGCTCCGGTACCGGTACCGCCACCAAGTCCTGCGGCGATAAATACGATATCGGCTCCCTCAAGAGAACGGCGGATGTCATCATAGCTTTCTAAAGCAGAATCTTTACCCACCTCCGGTTTCATTCCGGCACCCAGCCCTTTGGTGAGTTGCGCACCAATCTGAATTTTGGTCGCTGCGGCAGATTGATCCAGTACCTGCGCGTCGGTATTGGCAATCACAAGTTCAATGCCCTCAATGCCCTCTTTGAGCATGTGGCCAATCATGTTGCCACCGCCGCCACCGACTCCGACTGCTACAATGCGCGCTCCTGTTGGGGACATAGACTCTTCAATACTAAACGGTTCCATACTCACACTCCTTTAAAATAACTGGGTAGCCCAATTCCAGAATTTGCCAAATGCTCCGGCTTCATCACTTTTTTTATCTTCTTTAGATGGCAACGATGCCAATTCACTTTTAATATCTTTGCCTTCAACGTCTTCGGCAGGGGCAGATGCAATAGGTATCTCAGCCGTATCGCTAAGATCAACCGCACGAGATCGCTGGCGCTCTTCATTGCGATGACGCATCTGTTTGTTCACATCAATTTCATACGGTGCAAAATGTCCTGCCGCATATTTTATAAGACCGACGGCAGTTGAATAGGAAGGATCGCGCAAGGTGTCAAACAATCCGTCAAGTTCATTGGGTTTAGCTAAACGAATGGGAACATTGTCAAAAATCGCTACGGCAAGTTCACGGATGCCTTCCATTTTAGTAAAACCGCCCGTAAGGACGATACCGGCTCCAATATGCTCTTTTAAACCACTTTTCTCAATAGATTGCGCAATAATCATTAAGGTCTCTTCCACACGGGCATAGATAACATTGTGCACCACATCAAGAGAGACTTCATGCGTAGAGTTCTCATCGCCGATGACCGGAAGTTCAATCAGGTCATTTCCGGGTTCATGTAGTGAACCGTAGGTGATTTTGACGTTATTGGCAACTTCCAAAGGGGTATGCAGTGCCATAGAAAGATCATTTGTAATATGGTTAGAACCTACTCCAAGAAAGTCGTTAAAGCGGATTGCATTGCCCGAGTGGATAACGATATTACTGGTACTGCCACCCATATCAACCAGTGCCACGCCCAGTTCGCGCTCATCTTCATTGAGTACGGCAATGGCCGAAGCGTATCCGCTAAGAATCACGTTTTCAACTTCAACACCTGCTGCACGAACGGCTTTTCGTAGATTGTTCAGGTTGCTCTTTTGAGTAGTGATGATATGGGTCTCTACTTCAAGACGTGACGCATTCATACCTGATGGGTCTTCAATAAAATCCTGATCATCGACTTTAAAGTTATAAGGTAGTGTATGCAGTACTTCATATTCGTTGGGAATGTTTGCGTTATAAAGCGACGTGTGCATTACACGGTTGATCTCTTTGAGCGTAATCTCTTTGTTGGGAATATTGACGATACCGCTGGAGTTGAGGCTTTTGGTATAGGCACCGGAAATGGAGACAATAGCGCTTTTGAGTTCCGTACCCGCCACTCTTTTAGCATCGCCTAATGCCTGTTTGATAGATTTGGAGGCAAGCTCAATATTGGTGATACTTCCCTTTTTAAGGCCCTGTGCTTTTGAAAAACCGGCACCAGTGATCTGGATGTTGTTATCATCATCGATATCGGCGATAATCGCGGCAATCTTTGTTGATCCAATGTCAATGGCTAATACCGTATTGTTCAAAACTAGAGTCCTTTTACGTATATCTCGGTAGGATATTGCGTTTCAAGAAGTTTAATTAATCCGCGATCCAAAATCATCGATTTGCTACTCATAACACTATCTGCTTTATCTGTTAGTGACTCTTGAAGCATTTTTTGTTCCAAAATAGCGTACAACACGACATTCTGATTGCTAAGTGTAACATAACCCTGCTTGTTTGTTTGTTGAAATAGTTTTTGCAAAAACTCACCTGCCAGCGGCGCTTTTAGAGCTGTTATGCTACTAACATCGTCGATACCGATAAAATCTGTAGTATTTCCTGTGAAATTTGTTTGAGATGCGCTAGCGATTTCTAAAAGTTTCTGCTGTTTTTGCTCACTAACATACTGTTGCGCAACTTCATGTTTTGCTTCCTCAAAGGTTTTAGGACGAGCCGGTTGTGTTGAGAGCAATTTAAACGTAACGTAATGATCGCCAATTTTTCGTGGCTTCAAGAGTGGGTTCTCCGGTGTCAAGGCAACTAGCTCATCAAAGAGTTCATGTTTGTAAGGATTTGTATTTTCATCAATGGTCAGCGTTTGAGTTTGAGCGTCGGTCAGCTCCCCTTTTTTATAAGCAATATAGCGCTTAAGGGCATTTTTGTTTGCGGCTTTATCATCCAGTGCGGCAATAACTTCGGCTCTAGCGGCTTCGAGTGAAAGTATTTTGCCCTCGGCATCTTTAAAAGCGTGCTTGTTATCTGCATAATAGCTCTCAATGGCATCAGCAGTCGGATTTGAGGGTTCAATTGCAGTTTTAAGCAGTTCAAATGTATAAGCAGGCTGAGTCATGTATGAAAACTGCTGCGGTTCCCAATATGGTTTTAAAAGCGTATCGTTGACCTCTATGTTGATCTCTTCTGACGATAAAACTTTATAGCTGATGCGGTCACGAATATTCTCGGAGGCCAAAAATGCTTCTTGCTCCAAAGGCAGTGCGTTGGATGCAAAAAACTCCATGATCTTTTTAGTCAGCATGGCATTACGGGTATCGGTTTCGTACTCTTTCATTGTAAGCCTGTTTTGGCTTAACACCTTTTGGTATGTCTCTTTATCAAAAGCACCGTCTTTAAAAAAGTAAGACTGCGACGTGATCTCGGCAAGTAGCTCGTCATCGTTAATTTGCAATCCGTAGGTTTTGGCAAGGTTTAAAAGCAGTGCACCGTCAATGAGTGTTTTTAATGCTTGTTGCTCAAGGCCAAACTCTTTGGCTCTTGCTTCGTCAAAGTTACCGCCGAAAAGTTGGCTGTATTGGCCGTAAAGGCGGCTGTAGGCTTGTTGAAAATTGTGTTGTGAGAGCGAGATGTCGCCTACCTTTGCGATGGCACTGGCTTTATCGCCGTAGCTGTACTGTCCCCATCCGACAAATCCGGCCCCAATAAACGCGATGGTTGAGACCCAAATAGTGATCACAAGATATTTTCGATGTCGTTGCATCCATGAAATCATGATATAATTACCTTAATCCGTTAAATTATGGATATTCTATTTTCTTTCCGATTAAAACTCTATAAATAGGCGCTTTTTTCACGAAAAATTTGACAAAAATAACATTTTGTTTGTAATGCTAGCGCGCTAAGGAGCCGATATGTTAAATGATGAGATGGCCAGACGGGATTTAGCCGCAATATGGCACCCCTGTACCCAGATGAAAGATCATGAATTTTTGCCGATGATTCCGATAAAGCGGGGTGAGGGCATCTACCTTGAGGACTTTGAAAATAACCGTTTTATTGATGCCATCAGCAGTTGGTGGGTGAATCTTTTCGGTCATGCCAATGCGTACATCAATAGCAAAATTAAAGCGCAACTTGATGCGCTAGAGCATGTCATTTTGGCAGGCTTTACGCATGAACCGGTGATTAGACTCTCGGAGCGGCTTGTGGCGTTAACACCTCCAAAACTAACGCGCTGTTTTTATGCCGATAATGGTTCTAGCGCCATAGAGGTGGCGCTAAAAATGAGTTACCATTTTCATAAAAACCGAGGTGAGGAACGCAGCGTTTTTCTATCGCTCACCAATAGCTATCACGGTGAGACGATCGGTGCGCTTTCGGTAGGAGATGTGGCGCTCTATAAAGAGACCTATGCGCCATTGTTGATTCGTTGTATGCAAACGCCTGTGCCTGAAGATCAGAGCGAAGCAGCGGCATTAAAAGCCGCCAAAGCGCTTGAAGAACTCTTACATGTAAGCGCTCATGAGATTGCGGCATTTATTGTTGAGCCGCTTGTGCAGGGAGCGGGCGGTATGCATATGTACCATCCGCGCTATCTACTAGAGGCTCGAAGGCTGTGTGATCGCTATAACATTCACCTGATTGCCGATGAGATTATGGTCGGTTTTGGGCGTACGGGGAGTCTGTTTGCGTGTGAACAAGCGGGGATTACTCCCGATTTTCTAACGCTTTCAAAAGGGCTAACAGGGGGATATCTGCCGCTATCGGTGGTGATGACGAGTGATGAAGTGTATCAGGCGTTTTACTGCGATTATGATCTGTATAAAGCCTTTTTGCATTCGCACAGTTATACGGGCAATGCACTGGCCTGTGCGGCGGCAAACGCCACACTGGATATTTTTGAAAACGATAATGTTATTGAAAATAATAGCGTGTTAAGCCGTTATATGGCAGAGAAGCTTGAAGCATTTAAAAGCCTCTTGCATGTAAAGGAAGTACGCCAGTGCGGGATGATCGCCGCTGTTGAGCTTGAAGGTTATGAACCCAAAGAGCGTGTCGGCTTAAAAATTTATCAGTATGCCCTCAAACAAGGGGTGTTATTACGTCCATTAGGTCCAATAGTCTATTTCATGCCGCCCTATACGATTAGCACTAAAGAGCTCGATACGGTGATGCAGGTAGCGTATGATGCAATAACGGCGTTAGAAGTCTAAATCCATCTTGCCCATAGAGCTATCAAGCATGAGCATCCGGCAACTCTTCTCCAGCACGGCAAGACGTTTGGCCAGCATGGGAAGATCGCGGTTGTAGGTGTAAACACCGTAGCCTTTAATAATCATAATATTCGTTTTACGCGAAATAAAATAGTGGGCGATCTCCGTGGCGGCACGATCATACCAGTCCTCAAAATATTTGGGATCATGCACTTCAATGGTGCCGAGTTCTTGACTGCCAAAGTAATCTTTGGGTGCAATGATGTCGTGATTCAATGAAAATGCCGTGGTAAACGGCGGCATACTAAACGTGATAAATTTGGCATCGGTGATCTGTTTGTAAATATTCATATGAATGTCGGCATCAATACTGGCTTCGTTCCAGCGGTAGTCTTTGTTGTAGTAAAGCTCAATCATGCTGGTGTCATCAAGCGAGTCAAAGATTGAATCGCGGGTATTGATGACAAAGAGGTTTGATTCGAGTTTGGCAGAGATGGAACCGTGATAGATTCCAAAAAAATCTTTGCGAAACATTGATAGTGCCAGTGATGAGAGCTGTTTTTTGACACGCTGTTTATTCATGGCAGTATTGTAGCACAACAAGATGGGTTATAATACCGACTATGAAAGAGATTCCACATATACCGGTGTTGTATCGTGAAGTGCTTGAGGCATTTGAAGCGATCACTAAAGGCACGATTGTTGATTGTACTATGGGGTATGGCGGTCACAGTGCCATGCTACTTGAATCCAAACCGGACGTTAGTTTGATTGGGATTGATCAAGATCAGCAAGCCATCGATTTCTCGACGCAACGCTTAGCGCCTTTTGGGGATCGTGTAAATATCAAAAAAGGGCGATTTTCTACCGTTATGAAATCGGTATGCGACACCTATGATGTTACAAAAATCAAAGGTGTGTTAGCCGATATCGGAGTTTCCTCGCTTCAACTTGATAGGCGTGAGCGTGGCTTTTCGTTTGAAAGCGACACACTCGACATGCGTATGGATGCCAACGCGAAACTCTCCGCCGCCGATGTGGTTAATAGCTACAGCCAAAGTGAACTTGAGCGTATCTTGTTTGAATACGGAGAGTTGCGAAACGCCAAAAAACTGGCCTCTGTTATAGTGCAAAACCGTCCGTTTATCTCGGCCAAAGCGTTAGCAGATGCGATCAAGCCCTATATGCCCAAGGGCAAAAAAATCCACCCCGCCACACTGCTAATGCAGGCTATTCGCATTGAAGTCAATGACGAACTGGGCGAATTGCAGCGGCTTTTGGATGCACTGGAGTCATGTAATCTTGATGATTGTTATATCGGCATCATCACCTTTCATTCGCTTGAAGACCGTATTGTCAAACAGCGTTTTGCTTCATGGGCAAAAAACTGCATCTGCCCCAGTGATGCCTATCGGTGTACCTGTGGGAATAATCACGCCAAAGGTACACTAATTACGAAAAAACCGCTAACAGCCCGTGAGGATGAATTGCGTGATAACGCACGAAGCCGTAGTGCAAAATTAAGAGTATTTAGATTGGAACGTCATGAGCGATAAACACGATATTCTTGAAGAGATCGATACTATTATTGCTCCTCCGCGGCGAATGGGGCTTGGATTTTTAATTACGATTTTAGTGTTGGTGGCACTATTTTTAGCAGCAGTTTTTCCTAAAATCTATCTTCAAAACCAAATCTATTACAAAAGCAGAGAGATTTCAAAACTTAAACGCGAATATGACGCATTGTTTGAGGAGAATCGCTTAATTAAGTCCAAAGTGGAACGTATCCGTTTTAAAAACCAGATACTTGATACTATCTTTTAAACCTTTTTTTACATGTAATGTGATATTTTTGCATGATATCTATGAAGTAAAAAAATAGTAAAGAGTTTGTTTTAATGTCCCTACATCATCAATATCTAAGCACACAGATGGAGCGTCTATCGATTTTATATATCGAAGACGACCTTTCAGTCCAAAAACATATTTTAGAGTTTTTGCAACGTTATGCAAAAGTTGTATACACCGCCGATAATGCCGAAGATGGCTATCAGCTTTTTAATCGGCATCATCCCGATATTATCATTATGGATATCAATCTTCCGGGGATGAGCGGCATTGAGCTTGCAGAGAAAATTAGAGCGCATGATGAGCGCGTTTTAATTATGATGGCCACGGCATATACCGACAAAGAGTTTTTGCTTAAAGCGGTGGAATTAAATCTGATGCGCTATCTTGTCAAACCGATTACGAGTGATGATCTGTACGATGTTTTTGAAAAGTGCATTGCTATGTTGGGTAAACGCAATGAGATAAGTAATGCGGTTGATCTGGGAGAAGGGTATCGATACCGCCGCCGCTCAAAAGAGCTGATTCATGAGGGTGAGACCATAGTCTTGCGTAAAAAAGAGATTGATCTGCTTGAATTTTTTCTGGATCGTTTGAATGAAGTGGTGACGTATGAGATGTTGCAAACAATGATTTGGTCGGAAGGAACGATGACTCAAGATGCGATTCGTTCACAGATTAAAAATCTAAGACAAAAAATCTATCCCAAACTTTTTGCCAATATCAGCGGTATAGGATATAAACTGCAACGCGTGTAATGCAAAGTCTCAAAGCCAAACATCTTCAGGAGATTATGGATTATCTCCCTGAAGTTATTATTGAAGCGGTCGAAACCGAAGAGTCGTATATGATTCACTGGATGAACCGCAAAGCCAGACAACGCTTTGGCGAGAGCCTTTTAGAACAACCCCTTACAGCTATTATGAGCTTTTCGCAAATGCAGAGTATGCTTTTTGATTTTAAGCGATTTCGTTCGGTTGAAAAAGTGCTCATACGACTGGATGAGCGGATGTACGAGCTTTCAGGAACATTAAATCATCGCTATATTGAACTGATTTTAAAAGATATTACCGAGCATGAGCGCATCAAACACGAGCTCAAGCAAGAGCTTGAACGCCAAAATGAAAAACGTATGCAAAACGAATATTTGCTCATGCAACAGTCGAAACTGGCAACCATGGGCGAGATGATCGGCAATATCGCCCACCAATGGCGCCAACCTTTGGCAGAACTTGGCGGCATTTTCATGAATCTCGATGCGGCAAACCGTTTTGGCGAACTCGACAGCGATGTGTTAAACGCGCGGATTCAAAGCGGAAATGAACTGCTTAAACATATGTCACGAACGATTGATGATTTTCGCCACTTTTTTGAACCCAACTGCGATCAAAAAGAGTTTGATGTTGTCGAATATTTAGAGAGTGCGATCAGTATCGTACAAGCATCGCTAACCCTTCACAATATTACACTTCGCCGCAATTTTCTTGCTATACCGATTTTGATTACGGGATACCCTGGCGAGTTCTCGCAAGTTGTGCTTAATCTTCTGGCCAATGCCAAAGAGGCGTTGATAGAGCGTAAGGTCGCAGACCCTGAAATTGCTATTGAGATAGTGCAAGAAGATACAAAAATTATAATTCGTATCGAAGATAATGCCGGCGGTATTAGCGAGGAGATTATCGATGTTATTTTTAATATCTATTTTACGACCAAATCTGAGGGAACCGGCCTTGGGCTATATATGAGCCGCTTGATTGTGGAGACAAAGCTACATGGTACGCTTAGTGTCAAAAACGGCAACAAAGGAGCCTGTTTTAGACTCTGCATCTTGAGAAATAACGATACATAAATGACGAAAGAAAAAAAAATCTACCTTGTCGGCGGTGCGGTCAGAGATACGCTTCTTGGCAAAGAAATCAATGATAAAGACTATGTTGCCGTCGGTTACGACGCGGCGGATTTTTCCCACCTTAAACAAGTCGGCAAGGATTTTCCCGTTTTTCTCACGCCCGAGGGGTACGAGCTGGCACTTGCGAGAGTCGAACGCAAAACGGCTGCGGGGTACAACGGTTTTGAGGTCGATACCGCCAATGTCACGCTAAAAGAAGATCTGATGCGGCGGGATTTAACAATCAACGCCATCGCTTACGATGAAGAGAACAACACCTATATCGACCCCTTTAACGGCCAAGACGATATTGCCAAAAAGCTCTTGTGCCATACCTCGGACGCTTTTGTCGAAGATCCGCTTAGAGTGCTTCGTCTAGCGAGGCTGCGTGCAACGCTTGGGTATGAGTGGCATATCCACGCATCGACAAAAGCACTTGCTTACGGCATGAGAGAAGAGCTGCATTACCTTCAACCCGATAGGGTCTGGAAAGAGATCGAAAAAGTGCTGGCACTCACAACGTCGCATCTCTTTTTTGAGAGCTTGTTTGAACTGGGGGTTTTAGATGTCGTCTTTCCCTCTATTTATCGGTTAACAACGCTTAAAGAGGGAACGAAACACCACCGCGAAGCCTCTTTGTTCATGCATACCATGATGGTGCTTCAGGCCTTGCAAAACGAATCGCCGCTTTTAAAACTGAGTGCACTCTATCACGATATCGCCAAACCGCAGTGCTACCGCCAATACGGAAACGGTTCAGGTCACGAAGCCAAAGAACGGGTTGAGCCGTTAATCGATATGCAGCTTCCCGTTAAACTCAAAAACAGGATGCTCTTTTTGATCGACAACCATACCAGAGTCTCAAAACTCCACGAGATGCGCGCGTCAAAAGTGGCAACCTTTTTCGAGGGCTTTAAAAAAGACAAAACGCTGCTGCTTGAACTGCTGCAACTCGGCAAAGCCGATAACCTAGGACGCATCAGCGATGAGGCTAAACAGGATATTGAGAAAGAGACTATTGTAAGTACCTTTGAGGCCATAGCCTCTTATAGCCCAAAGGCATGGATTAACGCGCAAGAAAATACCCCAAACGGCGAAGCCATTGCGCAGCATGTGCATAAACACAATATTGGGATTGTAGAGCAACTGTTTTTCCAATCATAAGGACAAAATGTCCTTTTATTACGATTTTCACCTAATAGCAGGACATAATGTCCGGCTATCAAAATCAAAAGGACATCAAAACTGCATAAATTTTAAGCTTTTGGCTGTAGAATTTAAGAAAATATGTCATTTTGTTGAATTTTGAGTGAGAATTTTTAATAGCAGGACATTTTGAATGTCCGATTATCTATTGGATTTCCGGCAAAAGGGCATATTATGGGGATGAATAAATAGTTGCTCGTTCCCGCGTGGCGGGAACGAGCAACGCCCGCGCTGAGCACTGAACGTGCCCCCAGTCGATTGCCGGTCTCCGCTACGCTACGACCAACAATCGCCCAGAGTCACACACCAAGCCACCCTCCAGAAATCAGCAAGCTGATTTATGAAGTCTGGCTTAGTGGTGCTCAGCGCGGGCGTTATGAGTTTATAGAATGATGAAAGGTTAAATTATGTATCAACAAGAAGTTTTATTCGCACCACGCTTTTTAGAAAAGTATGTAGGTAAAGCGATATTAAGTGAACCTAAAATTGCTATTATGGAATTAATAGCTAATGCATGGGATGCAGGTGCAACTAAAGTTGATATTAAATGGCCTAATTACAAAGAAGAAAAATACTTTTCTATATCTGACAATGGCATGGGTATGAGTGAAGATGAGTTGAATCATAGATGGAGGCAACTTGCTTATAATAGGTAACCCCCAAGTAAACCCCATCTTGAAAAAAGGTCAAGATTTGGCTAACTGCACATTCCAAGGCAGCAGAGGGTCAATATCCCTGCTTTCAACCTGATAGATTGGAAGTTCTGTAAGAAGATGGCTTAGATAGGCAAA
>JBNKLA010000071.1:0-128635 GCA_050292115.1 Sulfurimonadaceae bacterium
GGCAATACTATTGAAAGTTGAGAAGCAGGAGCGTAAAAAACATGCTCCATTATTGCTGTCAATTTTGGAATTACGCTAATATTGTGAATGTAAAAATGGTCGGTCTGGATGGATACAGGTTTTTCAGGGCTGACTAACTATCAAGACCTCCTCGAAGCCGGCTCCATCCTCGAAGATGCTCAGTGGCCGCATCCTGATTACTGGCCCGATAAAGCAGACCAGGCCCACGGACGTTTTACCAACCACTTTTATGACCCGCAAGGAGGTGGTGGTGACGCCGTAGATTGGGCTTACAACAGCGCCAACCAATATGACTACACCGACGCCATGAAATACTTCGCCAAAGGCTTCAGCGAACCCACCAAAGCTGAACGCCGCAAATACCAGGCCAAGATGTTTGTGAGTGTGGGACAGATGATGCATATGCTCAACGATATGGATGTTCCCGCACATGTCAGAAGTGATCTACATGGTTTTGATGAACCTTTTGAAAAGTATATGAAAGGTGGAGAAGAACACAATCAACCGATAGGTTTTTATGTTTTAGGAAATACTATTCAAGGTAATTTAAAAGATGTGAGTAGCTCAGGAAGTCGCGTTTATGAAAACTTTCAATTTTATATGACCATCGAAGCTGAGTATACCTCTACGCATTTTGTAAGTGAAGATAGTATGTGGTCATTGCGTTCACCTATAAGTTACAAGCATCCTAATAAAAACGATATTACGGTTGAACCCGTCGGCGACCTTGGATTTGGTATACAAAAATCGTATTATGTATCTAAAATGAGTGGCAATAGCGGTGTTAAATTAGGAATAAAGATTGATAGTTACATCGTACATGTAACCGAAGCAATGTATCTTGACAGTAATACAAAATTCTCAAATTTATACCAAGCAATGACCGCAGTGTTTGATGGAGATAATAGTGTCCTAATAGAAAACGGTCAAAATCTGCTTCCAAGAGCCATCGCCAACGCCTCCGGTTTCGTCAATTACTTCTTCCGAGGTCGAATTAAAAGCGAACTAACAAAGTGTGGTTTGGAGGTTACTAATAAGTCCAACGAAGGGCTTGTGGCCGCACCGAGTGTCGTGACTTTTAAAGCCGGCGGGGTTTTCAAAGTCTATGCGGACAATCCACTGAATCCTGAAGGCAATCGGGTGTTCCTTGCCGAAAAAGCGCTTACTGAAGATATGGCGGTTGATGACACGCTCTTTATCAGCGGGATCGCCGCTGCTTACAAGAGCAAACTGGGCGAACCTACGATGGAAGTGCCTCTTACGGTAGTTTACACTGGAAATATTGGTGAAGAGGCTGGAGTAGCGGTGAGTTATGGGGAGCATGATCTTTCAAAGCTTAATGACGACTACACCAAACAAAGCGGCGTCGTCGAAGTGGCGCTCACATGGAGCCGACCGGAACTTAACTATGATCTGCAAGTTGAGTGGGATGCCGGAGAGGTGGATGTAAAAGACCTCTGTAAGCCTTATGAGCATTTTTACATTAAGAGTGAGCGGCAGATTTATCCGGGACGCTACGCGGTGTCTGCTCTTTACCATGAAGAGTCGGGCGAAGACATTAACGACTCCATTTTTCCGTTTGATGTGAATGTAACTATTTTTACGCCCAAAGCTTCGGATCATTTCCAGTTACATGTAAAAAGCAGAGCAGATCTGAATATTGGGCATGTTGCAGATATTAAGGTATATCGCCCTAAAGATAAGGATCCCGACAGCAACAGTAGCAGTAGCTCTTCTTCGAGTGAAGGCGGCAACCAAAACCCCGATGCTCCTACTCCATTGATTTTTCTTCCTACGGTAGCGCCGGATTGTCCTCCGGTGACATATACGCCAAGTCCTACGCCTCGAACTCCTGTCTATTTTCATTATAGCAATGGAGTTGGCAGTTGGAGTCTTAACGGTGGCGGTGGTGGCCTTAGTGGTGGCGGAGGCGGATGGTTTGGCGGTAATACCGGTAATGGTACCGTGAACACCGGTGGTAGCGCTGCTCCACTGCAAAAAGATCCTGCGTGCGCGGGTGATGTGAGTTGTTTGCCAACGGCAGGCAATAGCACTACCGCAAACACTAACGACTATACCAAATTGCCATTGATACCGGTGCATCCCGTTGCAGGTGGGCAACCGGTACGTGATTTGGATGAAGAGGATAATTGCACGGGTAATTATAGCTGTTTGTGTATCCCATGTGAGTACGAGATTCTTCCCGAAATGCGGAAAGTATATTTAGGGCCATTGCGAAATGCACCGTATCAGGTTTATGCGCTTGGCTCTTATGTTGACGGCAATGCACTTTATAGCGGTGTGACTACCAATGGAGAGACGCTGTATGATGCAGGAGATTTAGATATCCCCAATGCACTTTTAGAGACGTTTGATGATGACGAACTCTATATCATCGAAGTGAGCGGCGGCGAAGATATTGATGCCAATGATGATTTTATTGTCGATGCCATACCGACACCCAATAACGGCAAAGCCTACGCCATTGCCAGCGGTGCCGATCTGAAATATACCGGTCTTAAGGTCAATATTTTAACCACGGTAGCATTTACTCTGGTAGAAGATATGGTGCGCTCCGGTGCTACAAAAGAAGAAATCAACGCGATGATTGCCAAATTGGCATCACGCATGTTGCGCTATAAAGTCTATCCCAAACAAGATGAGGCGATCTCCAATGTTGATCTTCTGGCATGGTTGCCTACGGTCGATAAAGACCTGTTGTTACACTCGTATGACCCGCTAGAAGCGATGGTGCAAAAGATTTATGCGGGTGAAGATATTTACGACGATGCTTACAACTACCTCTTTTTTGTGCCGCCTCCGGCAACGGCAGAACCTTTGCCAGTGGATGAGACGATTGTAGACGATACCAAGCCGCCAATCATCAAAGGGATATCGGCAAAGATCGATGAAGATGCCGCAGGCGGCACGGTAGTAGGTACCATCGAGATACTTCGCGGCAGTGACGATGTGAGCTTTGGAGCGCTAAGCGGTAAAGGGCATGAGAAATTTGATGTAGATGCCAACGGAACACTCTGGCTAAGAGAGGGCGAGAGCCTTGATTATGAGACCAAATGGCTCTATAAACTCAAAGTCGAAGCCTTTAACGCCAAAGGCGGCAGCGGTCAGGTTGGGGTGTATGTTTCAGTTAAAAATGTTTTGGATGCGCCGGAATTTGAATCTCTTGAAGGCGGCAGCATTGCCGAAGATGCTACGGCGGGTACGGTCGTGGGAACACTGCATTACAACGAAGGGCTATCGCCTATTACGTCGATAGAGCTAAAAGGAGAGAGCGCGGAGCTGTTTGAGGTGGATACCAACGGCGTCATCCGTTTAAAAGAGAGCGACACGCTTGATTACGAGAAGCTTTACTCTTACGGTTTTGTAGTACTGGCATACAATGCGCAGGGTGTTTCCATGCCGGTGATACTCTATATAAATGTGCAAGATATGCCCGATGTTCCCGTATTTAAAGATTACACCGGCGGGTACATTCATGAAGATGCGCTCGCAGGCGAGTTTGTAGGGCAAGTAGTGTTTGAACAAGGCGGTAGTAACCTTACAGACATACGGCTTGAGGGAGAAGGGAGTGAAAACTTTAGCATTGATCTCAACGGTACGGTTAGCGTAGCGGATGGCGCGGTGCTTGATTATGAAAGCATTGCCGTATACCGGCCTTTGGTGGTTATGAGCAACAGTTACGGCGATACCAACAAATCGATTTTTGTAGTGCTTAGCGATGCCAAAGACGTTCCCTCATATGTAAGTTTTAGCGGCGGCAATGTGAAAGAGAATAGCCCGGTGGGCACGGTAGTTGGAACGATCACTTACGATGAAGGAGCATCGCCGATTGAGTCGGTGCGTTTAAGCGGTAACGGTGCGCAGATGTTTAGCGTGCTAAATAACGGCATAATCGTTGTGGCGCAAGAGGGGCTGAATTATGAGGAGAAGAACTCGTACACGTTAACGGCCATAGCGCAGAACCACTTTGGCGAGAGTTTGCCTTTGATACTGCATCTGTTTGTGGACGATGTGGTTGAAACGCCGCCTGTATTGGAAGATTTTGTGGTAAATGACGTGCTTGACGATGCGACAATCGGGCAGGTTATCGGCACGATTAACGTTTTAAATGTCGGAAGCAGCAAGATTGAGCGCTTTGAGCCAGATAGCAATGCATTTACGGTCGATAACAATGGAACGGTGCGGGTTAACAAAGCACTCAATTATGCCAAGCAAAATGTGTATAACCTCAAAGTACGGGCGAAAAACGGCGCGGGATTTGGCAATAACGTTAATCTCATCGTGAGACTGGTAGATCACACTCAATATGCACCTACACTGCATGATATTGACGTCTATTTTGATAAAGAGATTGCCATAGGAAGTGTTGTGGGCAATGTGTTAAGCAGTGCTGGACAAGCGAGTATTTCCGAGATTGTGCTCTCCCCCGATAGCCCTTTTGGCGCGAAAGCAAACGGAGATATAGTACTTGAGTCCTCTTTGGAGACGCAAATGCGCTATGACTTGAGTGCGATAGCCTATAACCAATATGGCGATAGCAACAGCGTTTCGGTGACGTTGCGGGTTATTTTGCCACCGGATATCACGCCAATCAATACTACGGTGTTCGATGATTCTAAATCAGGTACAGTTATTAGTGGCATTAACATTGTAGAAAACGGAACCGAAATTCGCTCCGTTAAACTTAGCGGTGAGGGGAGTGAGGATTTTAGGGTTGATTACAACCGAAGCATTACCGTGGCTCCTGGAGTGGTACTAGACGCCCAAAGACAGAGCCGGTATGATTTGAAAATTGTGGTGAATGGTATTTATGAAGCGAATGCGGCTATTGATGTTTTGGATGATATTGTGGGGAGATTGCCGCTTGGAGATACTACGATAGGTATCACTGCATCAAAAGATCGAAATTTAAACTTTGTAGTAGTCAACAACCATATATCTATACTTGATACTACGGAGGTTTTGAATCCACTGGAAATTAGTACTATAAACGGGGTAGGATATACATCAAAGGTTGCACTTTCGGACGATGAAACTAAAGTGTACTTGCCTCATGCTGGGGGGTTAAGTATTGCTGAAAACTCAGACCCGTATGCTCCTTATATTTTGGGATCGGTAAAAGATTTTGGAGTGGCAAACGATGCGGGGGTTTCCGCTGATGGCACGGTTGCTTACGTTTCTACAAGCAATCTTGGCGTCAAGGTGATTGATGTGAGTGATCCTGAAAATCCAATAGTATCATCGACACTTAATATTATGAAAGCCGTTGATTTTGAACGCTCACCTGATGGAAAAATTCTTTATGTGGCGGATTACGCTAGCGGCATCTATATTGTAGATATCTCCACTCCTTTGTCGCCACACATTATCTCATCCCTACCTAATGACTTTTATTTGAGTGCAATAGCACTCTCTAAAGATGGGACTCGCATCATTACGGCAGAAGAGAAATTAATTCGTGTTATTGATGTGGAAAATCCTTACAAACCTGTAGTGCTCTCTTCTCTAGCTGTGTCTGGCCAAGTGCAAAATGCTGCGGTATCGGATGCCAATGAACTCGCTTTAGTCGCCAGTAGCGATATTGGCGTGCATCTTGTTGATATTAGCGATCCGATTGAACCAACACTCTTAAAAACAATTAAGACAGATCACATGGCATGGGATGTGGCTTTTTCTTCTGATCCACACTATGCTTATGTTGCTGATTATGATAATGGACTTCCAATATTGGATGTTCAAGTTTCAATTTCCGAAAAACGTCCCCGCATTATAGATACGAATATTACTGTAGAAGAGAATACAATTGCCGGTTTAGTGGTAGGCAGGGTTAAACCTTGGTATATCGGAAACACAGGCCTTTCGTCGTTTACGCTATCGGGTGAAGGGTCTGAAGATTTTGCAATTGATCTTGACGGTAATGTCACGTTGGTAAATCCACTAAATTATTATGCCAGACGATTCTATGAGCTTAATGCGACCGCAACCAATGCACAAGGAAGCCGTAGTGCATTGCTAAACATTAGAGTACACTCGATTCCCGAAGTACATGATCTGAATCTAACACTAAACAGTAGCATTATGGAGGGCACAAAAGTCGGTACGCTTGATATGTGGATAGATGACAATACGACGCTAAGTGATATTCAGCTCACAGGCTCTAATGCCGAATATTTTAGCGTTAATGCTAATGGCGAGATATTTGTAGCCGAAGGTGTTGCATTGCATCACTTTATGATCCCCGAGTTTATCTTGGGTGTTGTGGCTACAAATCAGTATGGTAACAGTGTGGAAGCCGCATTACATATTAAAGTTTCGGCAAGCTATAGCACATCGGATGTGCTGCCGACACAAGAAAACAATACCACCTCATTTGATGGCACCAAGAAGTTTGTCGTAGACGGTTATAATGGCCTAAAAGTGGTTGATATTAGTGATGAAAACGCAACGTATTTAGTCAACTCAATTGGTGGTTTGGGCAATGCAATAGATGTAACATTGTCGGCAAATAGGATGCAGGCGTATGTTTTAGGAAACAGTGGAGATACACTGTTTGTTGTTGATGTGAGCGATATTAGTAATCTTACAGTGCTAGAGACAATACCCTTAAGCGGTAAAGGAAGAAATATCCGCTTATCTCAAGACGGAACAGCCGCAGTGATACAAGATGTTTATAGTGAGTACATTGTCATTGATGCAATGGGGCTCAATACACCCGCTAAAAAACCCGGATTGTATGGCTTTGATACGGTTGTAAATTACGATACGGCTGTTGGCGAAGTTGTCGGTCAGGTAGATATTGTCTATACCGGCAACAGTGGTTTAACTTCTATCGCGTTGCAGGGCGAACAAGCAGATGACTTTAGTATTGATTTAAATGGTACCGTCACCGTTGCAAAACCATTTGATTTTAGGCGTGGATGGGTTTATGAACTCATGGCAGTGGGTAGCAATAGCATAGGTTCCACAAATGTTCCAGTTAATATTATTCTGGAAAGTACCCCAATATTTGTTAGCACACCGTTGTCTGTAGAAGAGCATGCGCCTGCTGGAACAGTGCTTGGAAGTATTGAGTACTGGAATGGTGGCTATTCTATAGATACCATTGCACTCTCTGGCAGTGGCCATGAAAACTTTTCGATCACTACCGATGGCGAAGTACGTGTGAATGATGGCGCTTTATTTAACATCGATACTCAAGATACCTATTCCCTTTATGTGTCAGCCACGAATGCGCTTGGAAGCGGCAAAACGTTTCCAATTACTATTGAAATTGAAGGTATGAAGATTGACGAAAATATTTCAAATGGCGTGGTTGTTGGGCAGATTGCTTTTGCTCAGGGACAAACGATTACATCGGTATCGTTAAGCGGTTTGGGTAGTGAATATTTTAGTATTGATACCACAGGTAAAATCACGGTTGTTGATGCAGACGGGATTGATTTTGAGACGGCAGAACAGTTTGAATTAACGGTGACAACTTTTAATGGACTCGGAGAGAGTAACTCTATGGATATTCAGATCGATGTTAGAGATGTAATCGACGCTCCCACCCTCTACGACACCACCCTAAACATAGACGAACACGCCCCTATCGGCACCATAATAGGACAGATGCAGATATCCGCCAAACAAGACTGCGCCATTAGCTCTTTTAGACTTAACCGCACGTACGGTGAAAACCTCTCATTTACTATGGATACCGAAGGAGTTGTATCCGTGGTGGACAATCAATATGATATCGACTATGAACATGGCTCAGGAGCTTACTTTAACGTTACCGCCATTAGCGAATGCGGCGAGAGCAACACGGCACTTTTACGCATTGACATAAACGATTTGGATGAAAACGCCGAAGTGGGATTTGGCATTATGCCTTATGGTTCTGTCGGCATCTACCGGATTGAACAAAACCAAAGCCTGACGAAACGCTATGAAGAGTATGTATCTTTAAATGGAGATAGTGCGGTTTTTAATACCCATAAATACGAACTTGATTCCGATGCGTTTTACCTTTTTGAAGTACAAGGCGGTGATGAACTTGATGGTAATTATGACGGTGTGATTGACTGGAGTAGTCGATTCACATTTAATGGAACCATGCGCGCTATTGTAAAAGGAAGCTGGTTGTTTGATGTAGAACGTATGCGTATCTCACCGCTTAGCGAAACGGTGGCCGAGAGTGTCATTGCCGACGGACTTGATCCTAGCACACTCGAAGCACGCTTGAACAGCACCGCTACAGCTCTAGTAAAAAGCGATATCGACCAAAACGGCGAAATCAACGCCCTCGATGCCTTGCAATACAACGCCGCATATGTCACCAACCCTTACATCTTCGCCGCTGGTTTTAGCGCCAATATCAATGCCGGAATTGAAACAGGAAGCACACTCGGCACGTATCAGCTCTTTACCTTCCATGATGCCAATGTGACCTCTGTAGCACTTGAGGGAACGTACAGTAATCTGTTTACACTGGGAGCCGATAACACCATTCTTACCAATGGTTCTTTAGCAGATCATGCCGATGAAACATTAGAGCTAAATGTAGTGGCAACCGATGCTGATGGCAACAAAAGCATTGGTGAAGTTTTTTTACATGTAACGCCACCAATGTACCTGCTTTCAACTTTCAACCTCGGAGGCGAAGTCTATAAAACCGATGTCGATACCGATAGATCACTGCTTTATGTTGCGGCAGGTGGTGCCGGTGTCGTCATTCAAAATGTTAGCGATCCGTATAATACTTACACGGTAGCGCAGTATTATGATCTTAACGACGGCCCAATTGATATTGTCTCGCTTGCGCTAAGTCCTGATAAAACGAAGCTTTATGTACTTGATGTCGCACAAGATCGCATTATCGCATTTGATGTGACAGAGCCTACAGTGTATAACTATCTTGGAGAAGTTGCATTTGAAAATGCATCCAATCTTGTAGTCTCACCAGATGGAAAATATCTTTATGTCCATGCAGGCATGGAGGTGCAAAGTGTCGATGTTTCCGATCCAACGGCACCATTCATTAGCACTTCTCCTCAAATCTCTGCCATGAATATTGCTCTTGACAATAACCAATTCGTTGCTTGTGAGCAGTATGAGGAGTATTACTGTAACTATTATGATGTCAGCGATGCCCTAAATCCTCAAAGCGTTGCAGGTAAAAGCTATCATGCACTCAATATGTATCTTACTGACGATAGTAGTATGAAGGGCTACGGTGTTGATGGTCAAAGTGTGGTTGTAGCAGATATGGGCAAACGTGATGCATACGATAGGCCTGAAATCATTACGAGCTTTGAGACACAGGGATACAACAGGCATCTTTCAGCATCGTCAGATTATAGATATTTTTACATATCTAACGACACCGACGGCGTGCAGATTGTGGGGTTTGAGTAAATCCACCAGCTCAATAACATTGAAGTTATAGAATAAAAATGACCCTCTACATTCTTTAGCCACAACTGAACTTCAACATCTAGTCTGAAACCTTCATTGGTTTCGGCGTTTTAAATAAGATAAAATCACTCTGATTTAAATTTTCCGGTGCCATCAGTCTGAGTAAAGAGTAGCATCGGTATAATTTTGAGAACTCCAAAACAATCTCAAGGATATGGATATGGGAAAATATGTTGAACTTACGGAAGCCGATTTTGATACAACTGTTGCCGAGGGTGTAACTCTGGTAGATTTTTGGGCACCTTGGTGTGGACCGTGCCGCATGATTGCGCCGATTATCGAAGAGTTGGCAGAAGATTTTTATGGCCGTGCCACAATCGCAAAGGTTAATACGGATGAAGAGCAGAACATTGCCGTGAAATACGGTATTCGCTCAATTCCTACGCTTTTGATTTTCAAAGACGGTGAAGTGGCCGATCAGATGGTGGGTGCGGCTTCTAAGCAAGCGTACGCTGAAAAAATCGAAGCCCTTCTGTAGTTTCATACTATCATGGCAAGACGGGGAAGAAACCTCTTCTCATTCACTACCGTCTTTGCCTCTTTTTTTGGCGCGGCTCTTATTGCAGGGGCGTTCGCCTACTTCAATTACAAGTTTTCCGAGTACAAATTTATCGATTTTTCTAATTGGGTCTTTTATGAAAAAAAGGCTATTTTTCAGCCAAGTGAAGAACGCTATGTTGTGGTGTTTTACAGCTCCAATACTCCCAATAGCGTTGAAGTATTGCAAAATGCCAAAGCCACGTATCCGATTATTGCCATAGATTATTATCAAAATGCGTACCAATCTAGCGAAAATATTCAATTTTTAAAAAGTGGTACCAATACGCAACTAAGCTTTATACAACGCTTCAATATTTACCATGTTCCCAGCGTATTCATTATCAAAAAAGTCAAAGAGAGTCTTTATAAACAAGATAGTATGATACGCCAACTTGATACGATAGAACATTTCGAATTTAAGGATATATAAAATGCTTGATTGCGCTATTGTCGGAGGTGGCCCTGGGGGGCTTACCGCAGGGTTGTATACTACGCGCGGCGGACTCTCAAACGTAACGATGTTTGAAAAAGGAATGCCCGGCGGCCAGATCACGCAAAGTTCGGAGATCGAGAACTATCCGGGCGTAAGCGGCGATATCACGGGGATGGATCTGATGATGCCGTGGCCCGAGCAGTGCCAAAAATTCGGCCTTAAACACGAAATGACGGAAGTCACGCGCATTAGCCGAAATGATGAGGGCATTTTTACGATTCATAAAATAGACGGCACCACCGATGAGGCTTTGAGTGTGATCGTAGCTACGGGTTCCACCCCGCGCAAAGCCGGATTTAAAGGCGAAACCGATTTTTTTGGTAAAGGCGTGAGTACGTGCGCCACCTGCGACGGCTTTTTTTATAAAGGTAAAGAGGTTGGTGTAATCGGTGGCGGCGATACGGCGCTAGAAGAGGCGCTTTATCTGGCTAAAATCTGCGCCAAAGTGTATCTGATTCACCGTAGAGATACCTTTCGTGCCGCACCCAATACCATAGAGCGCGTAAAGCAGAGCGATAATATCGAGTTGGTGCTCAACGCCACGCCTGATGAGGTGTACGGTGATGCGATGGGCGTGAGTGGCATTCGCGTGGCATTTAAAGATGGAACCACACGCGATATTGAGGTGCCGGGCGTCTTTACGTTTGTGGGCAACGATATCAACAATAGCGTGCTCAAACAAGAAGACGGTAGTTTTTTGTGTGATGTAAACGAGTGGGGCGAGGTGATCGTTGATATCTCCATGCGCACGTCGGTAGCGGGGCTTTTTGCGGCGGGCGATATGCGTATCGCGGCTCCCAAACAGGTAGTATGTGCCGCCGGAGACGGTGCCACGGCGGCGATTGCGGCGATTGCCTATGTTGATGAAAAGGATAATCACTAATGATTAAAATAGGTGTATTTGGCGCAACAGGACGTGTAGGAAGATTGCTAATCGAAGATCTTAAACACGAAAATGAAATGGCACTCTCAGCAGTACATGTAAACGATGAATTGGACTTTTCGCTTGATCCTGAAGTGTTGGTCACAAGCGATATGAAAACACTGCTCGAAGGCTCCGACGTTGTGATCGACTTCTCAACTCCCGAGGCGACACAGTCTTTGCTAGAGAGCGCACTCAAACATCCTAAGCCGCTTGTCATAGGCACAACGGGGCTGGATCAACATCAGGCTAATTTGTTGCGTCAGGCCAGTGAAGTGATGCCAATTCTTTATGCAACCAATATGTCTTTGGGGGTTGCACTGCTTAATAAGCTGGTGCATGTAGCCTCACAACGGCTTAAAGGTTTTGATATTGAGATTGTAGAGCAGCATCACCGCAATAAGATTGATGCACCTAGCGGTACGGCGCTGACACTGGCCGAGAGTGCCGCATCGGGACGTGGCCTAGAGCTTGATAAGGTGCGTGTGAGCGGGCGTGACGGCAATATCGGCAAACGTAGCGAAGATGAGATTGCCGTGATGGCACTGCGTGGCGGCGATATTGTGGGGCGTCATACCGTAGGCTTTTATAATGACGGTGAGTATATTGAGCTTAATCATACGGCGACAAGCCGTAATACCTTCTCTAAAGGTGCGATTCGCGCCGCAGAGTGGTTGAGCGATAAAGAAGCGGGTCTGTACTCGATTGCCGATGCGCTGGAGCTAGATTAAAGTGGAGTGCGATGTGATGCAACGAGAACTCAATGAAGAGTGTGCGGTAGTCGGTATTTTTGGGCATAAAGAGGCGGCAAAAACAGCCTATTTTTCACTACACGCATTGCAACACCGGGGTCAAGAAGCGGCGGGTATCAGCTCTGGCGATGGAGAAAAACTCTACACCATTAAAGATCGTGGTCTGGTAACGCATGTATTTGATCAAGAGCGTCTCTCGGCGCTTAAAGGAGATATGGCAGTGGGCCACACCCGCTACTCCACTGCCGGTAACGACTCGATTCTCGATGCCCAGCCCGTATTTGCCCGTTATGATCTGGGAGAGATGGCGATTGTGCACAACGGTAACCTCACCAATGCACAGCGTGTGCGTCAGGATTTAATCGATAAAGGGGCAATTTTTCAGACCTTTATGGATACGGAAAACTTGATTCACCTGATTGCCAAAAGCGATCAAAAAAAGCTCAAAGACCGTATTATTGATGCGGTTAAAAAGATTGAAGGGGCCTATTCATTAATCTTTTTGAGTCGAACAAAGATGTTTGCCATGCGTGACCCGCACGGATTTCGCCCTCTGAGCCTTGGGCGTGTCGGTGATGGCTATGTCGTGGCTTCGGAGACCTGTGCGTTTGATCTGATCGGCGCGAAATATATCCGCGATATCGAACCGGGTGAGATGCTGATCTTTGAAAAAGAGCGTGCGCCACGCTCCATTAAAATTTTTGAGCCAAAACCCAAACACTGTATTTTCGAGTTTGTCTATTTTGCACGCCCCGATTCCAACGTATATGGCAAAAACGTCTATGAGATGCGTAAAAACATGGGGCGCGAACTGGCCAAAGAGAAGCCTGTGGAGGCCGATATGGTGATTCCCGTTCCCGATGGCGGCGTGCCCTCGGCAATAGGGTATTCGCAAGAGAGCGGTATTCCGTATGAGATGGGGATTATGCGTAACCACTACATCGGACGCACATTTATTGAGCCTACGCAAGAGATGCGTGATCTTAAGGTAAAAATGAAACTTTCACCCATCGAGAGCCTCATTCGCGGCAAACGGGTGATTGTGATAGACGACTCTATTGTGCGCGGCACCACCAGCCGCCGTATAGTGCGTATGCTCAAAGAAGCGGGAGCATCTGAGGTGCATATGCGCATCTCCTCTCCTCCGACCACCGATCCCTGTTTTTACGGTGTCGATACGCCCAATAAAGAAAAATTGATCGCCTCAAACATGAGCGTGGCGGAGATTGCGCACTATATCGAAGCGGATTCGCTGGGGTATCTGAGCAACGATGGGTTGCTACGTAGCGTAGAGGGGGATTACGACACCTACTGCACCGCCTGTTTTACGGGTGATTATGTGGTGGCTCCCGAGTAGGTGATTTGAAGCAAGTCTATACCTTTGGGGGCTATCTCAAAACCAAATACGGCGTTAAAGTCTATAAGGTTCCGGTCTCTATTTCGGGGTTTACCTGCCCCAATATCGACGGTAGCGTTGCCAAAGGGGGTTGCACCTTTTGTGAAAACGACTCGTTTAGCCCCAGTTTGGATCAGGCCAAGCCGCTAAAAGGGTTTTATCTCAATCCCCGCTCTGAAAACCCCTACCTTGATAAGCAGCTTTTGCAACTTGAAAAGCAGTTTGAAGTGCTGAGCCAAAAAACGGCACGCGATTACGGGGCTGAAAAATTCTTGGTCTATTTTCAATCGTTCACCAACACCTATGCCCCTTTTGAAACGCTTAAGGCCTTGTATGAAAAAGCGCTCTCATTTGAAAATGTTATTGGTCTGAGTATCGGGACGCGTTCGGATAGTGTCAGCGAAGCGGTACTTGATTATCTGGCCGAACTCTCAAAAACCAAAGAGATATGGATCGAATACGGTATTCAGTCGGTGTATGACGAGACGCTTGAACGTATTAATCGCGGTCACGACAGCGAGAATGTTAAAACATGGATTTTAAAATCCAAAGCCAGAGGGCTTAATGTGTGTGGGCATCTCATTTTTGGCCTACCCAAAGAGGACAAAGCGATGATGCTCCATACCGCGCAAGAGGCGTATGCATGGGGAATTGACTCGGTTAAATACCATCCGCTTTATGTGGTGAAGCGCACGGCGCTTGCTAATGAGTATATGCGAGGCGATTTTACTCCCATTAGCGAAGCCGATTATCTTGAAGTGCTGGTTGAAGCTATTGCGATGAAACCTTTACATGTAAGCGTACAGCGCATTACGGCGGGTATTGATGATGAGAGCCTGATTGCTCCTTTGTGGTGCCGTAATCGAAACAATCAGTTGCGCAATATCAATGCCGCGCTTAAGCGCATAGGGATGAAATATTAATGCGCAAACACGCGTGTAAAATCGGCGGTGTGGGTAAAGTAGGGCGGATAGGGTAGGCGTACGGTAAAATACTTTGATTTGCCCGGTGCAAGGTCGCGGGCGACGACAAAAGTTTTAATAACCGTTTGGGGGCGCTCTTTACGTTTAGCCGTTTCGCCTCCACCAAAAAAGTCCCAAAAACTGCTCGGTTTGTAGTAGTTTCCGCCTTTGACATTGCCGGTAACGTGGCCTTTGTTGACGAGTTTGATCTCAAGCTTGACTTCACCAATCGTAAAGTCACCGATATTATTGGCATAGCCGCTATAGACGATCTCCTCATTCATTAGCGTTCGGGTATTTTTGAGCTGAACGATCTTAACTTTTTTGGTATATTTATCGAGTGCCATCATTAAGAGTGCCGAGAGCATCAGCATGACTACAAAGGATGAGGCAATCATGCTATTGCGCACATTGGTGCGTGTTTCACGCATGGAGACAATCACGCTTAAGACAAAAAGCAAAAAGAGCACAAGAAGTGTTAGATAATGAAAAATCGTCAAATAAGTTGTCATTTACACGAGGCTCCTATAGTGATATTGTACTCTTTGGAGTAGTGAAACGGCTCAATAAAGAGTTTAAAGGGTTGTGATGCTTTAGGCTCTATCATTGTATCTAAAATCACCGAACCCTTTTTAAAGGGGCTGTAGGGAAAGAGCATATCCATCACTGGATTGCCCGAGACTTTGTAGGCTCCCGCTCTGATTTTGCAGGAGTGAAACGGCCATTTTGAGATGTTGGTGAGTTGGCCGGTAATGAGTAGCGCATTGGTAAACTCAAGTTCTTTGACGTCATCAAGAATGATGGTATTGCTAAAGAGAAACTTGTGCATCTGAGTATAACCCAATGTCGGTGCCAAAATAATTAGCAAAAATGCAAAAAAAATCAATGTGACCGAGATTCCCATGCGTTTACGAAGCAACAGCGCTAGGAGTAAAAGCAGGATAAACAGGACTCCTATAGCTATAAAAAGGATGTAATCATACAGTATGAGTCCGTCGATAAACGCGATGATTTTGTGTTTCATGAGGGTCGGGAGTTTTTCTCCGCAATGCCGCTCATGCCAAAACGGCGCGCAAGCTCTTGTTTGATCCGATCGGGGGAGATGTTTTTATACCCCAGTGCCACCAGCACGTGATAGGTCAGATCCGCCGCTTCGTAGACAATTTCTTGCTCGTCATTGTCTTTGATTGCAAAGCTGAACTCTCCCGCCTCTTCCACCACTTTTTTCAAAATCGTATTTTCGCCTTTGGCAAAAAGTTTGGCCGTCCATGAGCTCTCGGGATCGGCAGTTTTACGACTCAAGATCGTATGGTAAAGCTCGTCGATAATACCATACATCGCGGTAGTCTCAACCTCAACATCACGAACAATCTCACCACTTTCAAGTTCGATGAAAAAGCACGATTTTCTTCCGGTATGGCAGGCAACGCCTTTTTGATCGACTTTGATTAGCAGGGTATCGTTGTCGCAATCAAGAAAGAAAGCGCGAACGCTTTGAGTATGACCGCTACTTTCGCCTTTTTTCCAGATACGCTGTTTGGAGCGTGAGAAGTAGTGGGCAAATCGGGTCTCAAGCGAAAGCTGTAGTGCTTCAGGATTCATATAGGCCATCATAAGCACTTCATTGTTGGTTGCATCTTGTACAATGACGGGCAATAGATTGTCTATCTTCTTCCAGTCAATTTGCTTAAGTATCTCTTGCATTAGTGTTATTCCTGTCTGTTACATGTAAAGAAGCAAATCATGTACCACCGCGTTTAGGGTGTTACATGTAAAGGGGTTAATGTGTTGTTGAAACGCGCGTTTGCGGATCTTTGGTATCGACCCAGATATTTGGTGTTGAGCCGCCCGGTGTTAAGAAAATTTTGGCATCTTTATTGACCTGAAGCGCATCGTTAAATTTGCCTTGCACTTCAATCTGTTTGAGCTCAAGCAGTTTGGTGGTTAGCGATTCGCTGATAATGCGGTTGGCTTGTGCCTGAGCGTCGGCTTCGATTTTCACTGCGGTTGCTTTACCTTCGGCCTCAATTTTCACCGCTTCGGCGCGGCCTTGGGCTTCGGCCGCACGTTTTAGTGCCTCTTGTTTGGCACGCTCTACCTCTTGTTGGGCACGTTCAACTTCTTGTTTAGCGAGTTGTACACGTTCGATTTGATCTTTAACTTTTTGCGGAAGAAGAATCTCGCGAAGCTGTACCGATTCAAGCTCGGCAGGTGAATTTTTTTGTCCGTTGACACTACTGCGGATTCCCTCTTCGATCTGCTTGGCAATGGTATTGCGTTTGACCGGTAATGATTCAGCTTCATACTGCCCGATCACATTGCGCACAATGTCACGTACCACGGGATTAATAATCTTCTCTTCCCACGTAAAGCCCCAGTTGGAGATGGTCTGTGCCGCATATTGCGCATTAAGACGGTACTGTACCGTGAGTTCAATCGATACGGGGAGACCGCGTTTATCCAAAACGGTAATGGCCTGTTTGACGCCGATACCCTCATCGCTACCACTGGAACGTTCAATTTTTGATGCGTAATTGATAATACGTACTTTCGTATCGACCAAATAGACTTTTTGAATAATCGGAATGATAAAGTGAAGTCCTGGAAGTAGCGCTTGTTGCTCGTATTTACCGTTGGTAGATAAAATTCCGCGCTGACCCTCTTCGATAATTACAAACGGTTTGGCAATAACCATAAAAAAGACGACGGTGACAATAAAGATAATAAGCGCTTGTTTAGGTCCGCTCATATTAAAGTCCATTTTAGGAGGTTTTGGCGCTTTTGGCGTAAAGCCTCCACCTTTGTTCTCATTTTTTTTCTTATTAAAATAGTCATTCATATCAGATGCCATTACTGCTCCTCTACATAGGTGAGATAGTGCTCATATTTGCTGTTGCGACCGTACACAATGTCAAAGTAGGTGCTTTGAACTGTTTTGGTAATCGCGCCGCGGTGCCCTTCGCCAATGACACGGGCGTCAATTTCGCGTACCGGCGTAATCTCTGCGGCGGTACCGGTTAAAAATGCCTCATCGGCCACATAGATCTCTTCGCGGCTGATACGGCGGCGCTCTACCTTATAGCCCATATCCGTCGCCAATTCGATAACTGTTTTTTGGGTAATGGAGGCGAGTGCGTTATCGCTTGGTGGTGTGATAAGAGTGCCATCTTTGACCATGAAAAAACAGGCGCCGCTGGCTTCGGCGACGTAGCCCTGATCATCAAGCAACAGCGCTTCGTCATAGCCGCAGTCAATTGCCTCGAATTTGGCCATCTGCGAATTGAGGTAGTTGGCGGTGGCTTTGGCTTTGCCCATATTCGAGGTATTGGCCGGACGGCTCATCGAAGCGATTTTAAGGCGAATGCCGCGCTCTAGCCCCTCTTCGCCAAGGTATGCACCCCACTCCCATGCGGCGATAACGCTCTCTACCGGAGCATCTTTGTGATAAACGCCCATAACGCCGTAACCTAAAAATGCAAAGGGGCGAAGGTAGACCTCTTTGCCTTCAAAGCCGTTACGCTTAATCAGTTCGATCTGCGCCTGATTGAGCTCTTCGACACTATAAGGGATGTCGATCAGCGTCATTTTAGCCGACTCTTTAAGGCGTTTGGTGTGATCGTTGAGGCGGAAAATCGCATAGCCGCGATCGGTTTTATACGCTTTGGTGCCTTCGATAACGCCGTTACCGTAGTGGATGGTATGCGACAAAACGTGAACTTTCGCATCGTCCCACGATTTGAACTCGCCGTTCATCCAGATATATTTTGCTGTATTCATCAATACTACTCTACATGTAAAATTTGGAGTATTCTAGCCAAGATATGGTTTGGAATTAATTAGGGGCAAGAGATAGCTCAAAAAAGATGGAGTTTAGGTTATAATCTTGTTGTTTTTGAAGTTCATTATACCTTTGTAGGAATCGAGCATGAATATTTTATTCATTATGTACCCATGGGAGCGTGTTCAGCCTGAAACGGATACGACATTGCGGCTGATTCATGAAAGTGTGGCCAGAAACCACACGGTTGCACTGGCAACGACCAGTAACCTCACGATGCGTGAGAGTGTGGCGTATGTTTTTAGTAATGTCTTTAAGCGCAATACGGTAGCACATACAAGTTTTAGTGCATTTTATAAAAATGCGCAGTTTAATAAGAAGAAACTCCCGCTTGCGGGGTTTGATGTTATATTCATGCGTTCAGAACCGCCGCTAAACACCGTCTCATTGAATTTCCTTGACTCGGTACGTGACCATGTATTTATTGTCAATGATATTGATGGTTTGCGCGTTGCCAATAACAAACTCTATACCTCTTCATTTGAAGATCCCGATAATCTTTTCATTCCTAAAACCCATGTTTCAAAGACGCCTGAGTATCTCATACGGGTGCTTGAAGAGTCGGAGAGCGACAAGATGATTATGAAGCCGCTAGAGGGGTATGGCGGGCGTGGTGTGATTATGGTGGAGAAGCAAGCGATTGCCAGTTTTCGTTCACTGCTTGATTATTACATCAATTCAGCCTCCGGCGGTAGCTATGTGATTTTGCAAGAGTATGTCGAAGGAGCCGAGCAGGGCGATGTGCGTATTTTAATGCTCAACGGTGAACCTATCGGCGCCATGCGCCGTATACCTGCGCAAGGTGATGTGCGCGCCAATGTCCATGCCGGAGGTTCGGTTGTAAAACATACACTGAGCAAGCAAGAGAAGGCGCTATGCAAGCACATTGGGCCAAAGCTGGTACGTGATGGCCTCTTCTTCGTGGGAATTGATGTCATAAACGGCAAACTGATTGAAGTTAACGTCATGAGTCCCGGCGGTATTGTACGCATCAATAAGCTTAACCGCGTTAAACTGCAAAAAAAGGTGATTGATTTCGTGGAGAGTGTGGTTGAGACGAAGCATGTGCTTGCTACCCGAAACACCGAATTCAAACAGGCCATCCAAGATGCAAACGCTTACTGAGCAAGAGGCGTTAAAGAAGATAGCAAAAGCGGAGTGTTTTGAAGCGCAGATTGAAGATGGGGCGTTTACGCTAAAAATCCTTGAGTACAGTTTTTTTATTGCTACGGCGATTCATAACGGAGAGCGTTTACGTGAGGATTTAAAAGCGCAGTGTGCATTAAGTGATGATGAGCGCCGCTATGAAGAAGATCCTAATACGGCAGACTTCATCTCTTCGATGCCGATCACGTTTGTGGCAAACGATTCACGCTATGAGTACGATCTGAATCGATCACAGGAGCAGGCGTTTTACGAAAGTGCATGGGGTAAAACGGTATGGATTGCGAAGCCCGATGATACGCAAAAACAGTTGAGTCTGCAAAAACATACCATGTTTTATACCCTGTTAAGTGCTCTGGTTAAAAAAATTGAAGCGCTTCACGGTAGTTGTCTGGTTTATGATATTCACTCCTATAACTATCAGCGGAATAATCTTGAAAATGCGCCCGTATTTAATATTGGCAGTGCGCAGATTGCCAAGCCGAAATATGAACATGTGATTGGGCATTGGAACCGTACGCTCTCAAAGCTTCGTTTACCTAATATTACGGTTCATTCCGCCGTGGATGAGGTTTTTGAGGGGCGGGGCTATCTTGCGCAGTTTGTCAAAGAGCGTTTTAAACGTACGCTTGTATTGCCCACAGAGATAAAAAAAGTCTACATGGACGAAAAAAGCGGTGATCTTTATCCTCTCGTTATGGAAGCGCTTAAGACGGGGATGAAAGATGCGATGCTTAAAACGGCACTCTATTTTTCCAAAACGTATACGCGCAAGAACTTTTATAAAAAAAACCGTTTACTCTCTTCACAGATTGAACCGAGTATTCTTAAAGTAGATAAAGCCCTTTATAATTTGGCAAAAAATATTGAAATTTTGCTTTATATTAATCCTAAAAATCTGCTAGGAGAGAAGAAGCGTTTTTTTGCCAAGAACTACAATTATGAGCCGAAATTTACCTATCATCAGCTTGATATTGATCCCTATGAGTTTCGAGAAAAGCTTTATCGGCTTCCCGTTGATGATATTAGTGACGTATCCATCCAAAAACTTTATCGCGACGTGATTGACTCTTATGCGCAAAAAATTGATCTGCTCTCGACAATCGGAAGTGAAAAATTTCTCTACAATTCACTCCGTTATTTTGGAGAACCGAGTGTTGATGACATTCAGACCTCACAGTTTATTTTGTATGCCAAAGCGTTTGAAACGTATGAGGAACCCCATATTGATGCCAAAGCGATTCGCAGTGCTTTTTATGACGCACTAGGTTGTTATGAGATTGATTGCAAGGTAGAGATTACGGATAAGATTGTAGCTTCCGCTATGGTCAATAATGTCAAAAAATCGATTCAAATTAACCGTTTGGCACGGATGAATACGCGAGAGCTTTTGGGGCTGATTGAACATGAACTCGGAGTGCACATGGTAACGACGCTCAATAGCGAACAGCAAGCACTTCGCATCTTTCGTCTGGGGTTGCCAAAAAACACGATGACTCAGGAGGGTTTGGCGATATTAAGTGAAATACTTTCAGGGAATATGCAACTTCACCGTATGAAATCGTTGGCATTGCGTGTCATTGCGGTTAAAATGATGATTGATACGCATGATTTTTCCTATACATTTGGAAGTCTGATGGAAGATTATGCCATGGAGCGCAATGCTGCGTTTCAGCTTACGGCGCGTGTGTTTCGTGGCGGTGGTTTTACCAAAGATTATCTCTATTTAAACGGTATCAAGCAAGCTATTGCCAGTAATAAACAGCGTGATCTGACACCGTTGTTTGTCGGTAAGACGTCATTTGAATATCTGGATGTTATTAATGAAATGATAGAACGAGATATTGTTGCCCGTCCCACCTATCTGCCGCGCGCATTTAAAAGTAAAATCACATGCCTAAATAATCCAATTATGAATTATCTCATTGAAGCTATTTGCTAAGAAGGGGTATTGATCATCCAGATTGAAAAAATATCAATATAGTCCCAAAACGATTGGATATACTCGGGCTCAATCCCCTCATCGACGAGTTGCGGCAGTAGCACCGCATAAAACTCAAGCCATCGTCGGCGCGCTTGCTCATCAATCCGAAAGGGTGCATGTCGCCCAACCATCTGCGGTTCGCCACGGGTTTGGGCAAAATAATCGGGTCCGCCGCAGATCTGAATAAAAAAGTCTGCGGCATGTTTTTTGGCTGTAGCAAAATCCTCTTCGTCGTTAATAGGAAATAAAAACGCGATATCGCTATCGCGGATCATCTCATAATGCGCATCAACGAGTTGACGAAACCGTTCTTCTCCAACTTGTAAAAAAAATCCGGGATGCGGCTTAGTGACCGGAGGACGTACTCCGAGTGCGCCGGAAGTGATTTCAAGTGTCATGAACTACCCTTTGAAAAAATTTCATCATTGTAGGCTTAAGAAGATAAAAAGGGCTTTAAATGGTGGGTGATGGCTTGGCAAGGTAAAAGCCTTGAGAACGGTCGATATGAAGTGATTTAACGGTCTCAAATACCGATTCGTTATGTACATACTCTGCGACGGTTTGAATACCCAGTTTTCGGGCAAAATCGACAATAGTCTGCACAATGATTTTGGCGTGTTCATCATGATCAATGTTTTGAATCAGCGAGCCGTCGATTTTGATAAAGTTTACATGTAGCTTCATAAGATGTTCAAAATTGGAATACCCTGAGCCAAAATCATCAATCGCAACTTTACATCCCATGGCATGAACCTGTCCGATGAAATCGACAACGCTTTGATAATCGGCGATACTCTCCGTTTCTAAGATCTCAAACGTAATATTGTTGGCGACGCCATAGTGTGTGACACGCTCTTTAATATAAGTTACAGTGTCGGGGTCGTTGATATCTTCAAACGCGAGATTGAGCGAAAAATTGGCATCGGTATTCGTAAATTGCTGGCAACTTTTATCGACCATGATGCGCGTCAGTTTGTCGGTGAGTTTCGCTTTTTTGACAATATCTAAAAAAACACCGGGAGTGACGATACTGCCGTCATTTTCGCGTAAACGCACTAACGATTCGTAGCTTACGATAGTACCGCTGATATTGTCAAAAATCGCTTGAAAACAGGGAAAAAGGTGCTCTTTTTCGATGGCGTATTTGAGTTTTCTAACCCAGACGATGTTCTTTTGATATTGCTGTTCAATGGAGTAGTGCTCATTATATAACATGAGTGCTTTAGAGTGCTGTTTGGCAAGTTTAAGTGCAATATCCGCCTTTTCAAGTGCAACGTCCATCTGTAGTGTCATTCCTACGGTTGCACTGATGCTGACTTCGGTATCTTCATGGTGAAACTGCATGGAGTCAACGGTTTGCAAAAGTGTGTGTGCAAAATGTAAAAAGGCGTCTTCATCAATCTCTTTATCGATATGAATCGCAAACTCATCGCCATTAAGACGGTAGACATTACAGTGGGTACGATCTTGTAAGAGTGTTTGAAGCATAGCTGCAAATTTAACCAGCAGTGAATCGCCAATGGCGAGACCAAAGAAGTCATTAACCTCTTTAAAGTCGTCGATGTTGATGATTAACAATCCTCCATATAGGTGTTGCTTATGCAACGCTTCAAGCAGTGCGACACGATTGGGAAGATTGGTTAAAGAGTCGTAATAGAGCCGGTGGTAGAGCTCTTTGGTTTTTTCATCTACTTTTTGTTCAAGTTGATCAGTAATATCGTGTTGCAGTCGGGTATATTGCAGCACTTTTTCATGCATCTGGTTAAATGCATTTGAAATCAGCCCAATCTCATCACTACGATCCGTAAACGGAAGATAAAACGGTGCTTCGGGATTATAGGATCGAAGTCGATTTCTGATAGAGCGCAGGGGACGTAGTAGCTTATGAAAATAGAGGCTGAGCGCCAGCAAAATCAAGAGTAAAAAGGCTAAGGAAATGATAGCGGTTTTACGGTATTCTTTGAGGGCTTCGACATAATAGAGACTGGAGTAAATCAGGTGCAGTTCGCCAATAACTTCTTTGGAATTTGGTCCAAGAATATCGCGTTTGATGCTAAACGTATCTATTGCTTCTTCAATAGGATGCGTAGGCAGAGCTGAAATCAGGCTTCCATTACTTTTGATGCGCACCGAAAGAATGTGACGGTTTGCATAGAGTTGATCGGCCAGTTGCGCTACATTGTCATTGAGACCCAGATAGAGATTTACCGACAGAAGCTCTGCTGCCGTTTCAGCAATAAAGTTTGCTTTTTCGATTTCGGCATCATAGAGAGCCGCTTCCCCGATTTTTTTGGCACCAATGAAGGTCAGTATAATCATTAGCAAGATAGCGAATGCCGCTACGGTAATGATTCGACGTGCCAGTGAGCGGGTGATAAAATTATTCATTGATTAATTCGGCAATTTGATAAAACATGGGAATAAATTTGACTTGATACGAAGAGAGCATAGGTTTGTTGAGATAAATTTTTGTCGTTTTTTCGTTCATAATCGTAATCAGTGCACCTTGGGTTGACGTTAAATTGGCCAGATCGTAGGCAAAAATAATCTGCTGTTTTGACGTGGCCACATTATAAAGCCGACTAAAATTTTTGGGCGAGTTAAACGCGTAGTAGGCTGTGGATTCAACGGCGTGATCAATATTCTCGTACGATACGGTTTCAATACGAAGCGGATAGTTCCCGATACGCTTATTATAGTGATTTTGAATCACAGAAGCAAACCATGTTGCCGTTTCACGATCCGGTTTTTCATAAACAATCGTAAATACTACGGTACCGTTGCGTACCTTGTCGTCAAACTGTTTGTCTAGCATCATCAACTTTGGCAAGATAACGGCATGAGTTGTGAGTAAAAGTTTGTCGTACACATAACCGTAAAGCAGTGATGAGAGCAGAAAATGAAGCAGCAAGACCTTTTTCATTAGAAGCTCTTTTCCATACTCACGACAAAATTGCGGCCGGCTTGTGGGTAGTCGTTGATATAGGTATTGGGAGGTGCCGGATAGCGGATATCGGTATCAAAAAGATTTTTGATTGAAGCCGTTAGGCGTAGCCCCGAATCGGCATCATGAAAGTTAATAGCAACATCAAATGCGCTGTATGCATCTACGCTTTCGCGTGTATCATTATGCATTCGGGATTTAGAGCCGATATAACGCCCTGTCGTACTCAATGCGACGTAGGGGGTGACGTTGTAGCGGTAAAAGCTTTTAAACATGTGTGTAGCGACATTAGCCAAATTGTCGTTCATATCACTTGTGCCGGTTACATAGGAGTAGTTGAAATAGAGTTGATCTTCAGGCAAGAGGTGTGTTCTAAGTTCAAACTCGGCACCGTAAATGTCACTATTATCGGCATTTTGATAGATATAATCGGGGTTGAGATTATTGATCTGATTCTTATTGATAAGATAAAAGAGGTTGCCTTGAAGATAGTCGTTACTGCTGAACTTGTGGACATAGACCGTCTCAAACGCATTAACCTGTTCGGGATCAAGATCGGGATTGCCAACACGGGCACGGTTATTGATGGTATACATCTCCTGCCATGAAGGATTACGATGTGATTTGCTATACATCGCTTTGAAAATATTTTTGGCATCATTTTGGTACACCAAAGAGATGCGCGGATCGTACTGGATATCGGTGTCAGTGCGTTTTTCAATATTGATGCCGTAAATAAGACTAAGCTCTGCATTAATATCAAAGTGGTCTTGAAGTGTCAACGTAAAGCTTTCTCTAAACGCATCTTGATCAAGAAACGGATAGCTTTGTGAATAATCCGTCATGCCAACACCGTTGATACGGTCGGTTGTTTTTGTAATAATTTGAGTTGTTTTATCGTTGACGTAGCGGTATCCTACTAGAATATGGTGGCGGTCAATCGCATTGTATTTTAAATAGAGGTTATGGTATAAAGAACGCTGTTCTGCTTTGTGAATACCGTAAAATCCTTCGGGGTATACCACAAGTGACGTGGGAGAGAGCGGACTTGGAAAAATTACTCCATCGGGTACAAGTTGTGCGCGACTGTCAAAACAATCGGCGTGAACGCCTGCTTGAATTTTGATTTCAACGGGTCCCAGCATATCGTTATAGGTTAATTCGGCATAACGATTGGGGAGTTTAACGCGGTCGGGAGTGTTGGGGAGCATATAGTTGATACCGTAGGCACTACCTTGTGTATGCTCAAGAATACGCCCTTTAAAGGTAAATGCTCCGTAATGTAGCATTAATCCAAGATTTAAGTTCCTAAACCAGAGCGGAGCATCGCCGGTTTGCGCAAGGTGAGCATTGGGGGCACCTAAAATATTTTGAGCTGCAGCATCAGGGCCTGTATGGATAGCCTGATCGTTTCTTTGGTATGTCAGATCTGCATGTGCATCCCAATCGTTACCTTTGTAGTTAAAAATGGATGAAGCCATAAAGTAACCATCGGAACCGGCTTTGGTCACGATTTTATTCATCGAATCTTCAGTACCGACATCTTCAGCATAGGTGATGACATGAATGGATCCCGCATAGGCATTGACACCATCGCTTTGGCTTCCGGGGCCGCGTACGACTTCGATACGTTTAATCATATCAATAGGCATACTTAGATATGCAGAGTAACCGTCAAAAAAGAGGTCATTAACGACAATGTCGTCAATAAAAAGTTTGGATTGCCCGTATGCTGCCGAATTGGAGCCTCTGAAAATAGGCGTTTTGTAGTTGACGTTATCGGTCGAAATATCAACGCCGGGCACAAGCTTAAGCGCTTCTTCTAGTGTGGATATGCCAAGCGTTTCGAGTTCGTTACCTTGAAAAACCGAAATGATATAGGGCTGATACTGTTCGTTTTTTCGAGTAATCGTGGCGACTTTTTCAAAGCGTTCAATATCTTGTGCAATACTCGCAAGTAGTTCAAGTTGTGTATCCGTAGCATGTAGTAGTGTAGCACCGGTGCATAATACAAGATATAATGACAGCTTTTTAAGCATACTCTTCCCATTAGCGTGAATGAATTAGGATTGTGCGTTAATAATTGATCTGAATCTAAAAAATACAAAGATAGCGCCAACCAAAATAGACCTACCAACTTATATTCTATCTTATTCATACGTAAAAGACGAATAAAAGCCCTCTGCATACTGCTAAAAGTATAGGCAATATCGTGTTCTCGTAACTCAATAGAGATGAAATGCATGAGTTCATAAATATAATTTCGCAAAGCTCTATATCTTTTGTGAATAGTGATGTGTAATAAGCTCATGCTTTTTATACGGTGGCGAATGCGATACAATGGCATGAAAACAGAGGAGAAGTATCGTGGATGCGAAAATATTTTTTGGTTCCAGTGAAGCTGAGGGCGTATCATGGAGCGAACGCCGTAATCCTTACCACGCCGAGGTTGTAAGCCGCGCGCCGATATGTGATGCCGATGATACCCATAAAGCACTAGAAATTGCTAAAGCGGCAACGCTTACATGCAAGGCTTCGACATTAGCTCAACGCTGTAATTGGCTACTTGATGTTGCTCAAAAATTGCGTGAACAGCGTGAAGATATGGCTCAAACAATTACCGATGAAGTCGGTAAGCCCATCATGTTTGCGCGCATTGAAGTAGATCGCTGTATTGAAACCGTAACACTGGCCGCCGAGACGATGCGCACGATGCATGGCGAAACGATCAATACCGATGCCATGCCAAGCGGACGCAAAGCCACGGCGTTTTTTAAGCGCGAACCGGTAGGGGTTGTAGCGGCCATTACACCCTTTAACTTTCCGCTCAATCTTGTGGCGCACAAACTTGCTCCCGCACTGGTGGCGGGCAATGCCGTGGTGCTCAAACCCACGCCCGAAGCGCCGCTTACGGCCTATAAATTTGCCAAAATGTTTATCGAGAGCGAATATGCTATCAAAGATGCCCTAAGCGTGGTTTACGGCGACGCCGAAGTGGGATCGGCACTGGTCTCTAGTGATATTCCTCGCGTGATCAGTTTTACCGGAAGCGTGCCGGTGGGCAAAATTATTACGCAAAACGCGGGGATTAAAAAAGTGAGTCTGGAGCTTGGCGGCAATGCCGCGACCTATATCGATGCCAGTGCCGATTTAAAGTGGGCGGCAGAGCGCTGTGCTTTGGGTGCGTTTGTCAATTCGGGGCAGGTGTGTATCTCGCTTCAGCGTATCTATGTACACGCCGATGTGTACGAAGCGTTTAGTCAAAACATGGCCGAAGCCACGCAAAATTTGACGGTCGGCTCACCCTATGATGCAAACACATTTATGGGGCCGCTCATTAACGACGAAGCCGCAGAGCGCGCCATGAACTGGGTGCAAAGCGCTATCGAAGAGGGTGCACACGCTATGCTGGAGCCCAAACGCGAGGGGCGCATGTTTTATCCTTGCGTGATGGCCGATGTGACCGACGAGATGGCTATCGTATGCGAAGAGGTGTTTGCCCCTATCGTCTCTTTGGTCAGGGTGGATGATTTTGACGATGCGATGAGGCGGATGAACGATTCACCCTATGGATTGCAATTTTCGGTATTTACGAATGACCTTGCGCTTTCTCAGCGCGCCGTTAATGAGCTTGAAGCCGGAGGGATTGTCATCAACGACATGCCCACACTGCGTTTTGATATTCAGCCTTATGGTGGCATCAAGCTCAGTGGTGTCGGACGCGAAGGACCGCGTTTTGCGATTGAGGAGATGAGTGAGATTAAATCGGTGGTGATCTGCTAAATGGGTAAAAAGGTGATTGTCTCCGCCTGTTTGTTAGGTGAGTATTGTCGTTATGATGGAGCCTCTAAACCCGCTTTACATGTAATGGAGGCGTTTAAAGATTACGAGATCATTCCTTTTTGCCCCGAAGCGCCGGTTTTAGGCACGCCGCGTGAGCGTATTTCAGTCATTGAGATGGCTAGCGGAGCCTTACATGTAAAGGGTGATGAAAGCGGCCGTGACGTTACCCAGCACCTCAAATTTGAGATACTGCGGTTTTTAAAGACGCATAGTGATGTGGATGAGGCCGTATTAAAATCAAAATCGCCCAGTTGCGGTTTGGGAACGACACCGATACTCGATAGTCGTCGTGAACCACTGCGTTTGGGCAACGGTATCGCGGCACAGATGTTTTTAGATCGCGGTTTACATGTAAAGAGTGAATTGGATATAGTTGCACCTAAAAAAGGATAAACATGCTGGAACTGCAAACCAAAGCTCCCGATTTTTGCCTGCCGAATCAAGATGACGTCGAAATCTGCTTGCGCGATCTTAAAGGCAAATGGATTGTGCTGTACTTCTACCCCAAAGACTCCACTCTGGGCTGTACGACCGAAGCGTGCGATTTTACCGCGGCGTTGCCCGATTTTGAGGGGCTTAATGCCACGATTTTGGGCGTGAGTGCCGACTCAACGAAGCGCCACCGCAACTTTATAGAAAAACAGAGCCTCGCCATTACGCTCTTAAGCGATGAAAGCACCGAAATGATGCAAAGCTACGGCGTGTGGCAGTTAAAGAAAAACTACGGCAAAGAGTATATGGGAATCGTACGCTCCACGTACATTATAGACCCTGAGGGTACTATTCGTGCATCATGGACAAAAGTGCGGGTTAAAGAGCATGTAAGTGTGGTAAAAGCGGAGTTAGAAAAACTTCAGGCGTAGGTTACATGTAAGGCTTTATGCTCTTACATGTAAGATTTAAAAACGGTAGCGGATATAGGCGCGGATATCTTGTGCTTTATCGACCGTAACGGCTGCATACGGCGTGCCTTCGAGATCTTCGATTTTCATCGGGGTTCCGGTAGTTGAACCAAAGAAGCCGTTTGAACCGGTGTAATCGTAATCGATATAGGTGTAGCGAATCTGAAGTGAAAGTACCTCTTCATGGATCGGTTCGGTAATATACGCTTCATACGCCTGACCGCGCGCGGCAACTTTAGAGCCGATATTGGTATCTTCGCCATACGTTATACTTCTCCAGTATTCGCTTCCGCGGTTGTACTCAAATCCCCAGCGTCCGTAATCGGAAATAAGTGATGGAAACTGCACTCCAGCCCAGACGGAGTGGCCGATTTCCGACTCTTTGGAGCCCAGCATTCCCTGATCTTCTTCACCGTCTTTGGGTTCGGTTTTGCTCCACGCACCGCTCACAAATACGGTGGTGTCATCCAAAAAGTCACTCCACTCATCGCCGATGCCGTCAATTTTCAAAAAGGCGGTAAGCGAGTGCATGTTACCCACATCGGTCATGCCCGCAAAATACATGCCTTGCGACGGATCGGCGGTATTCACCATACGCATGTCGGCATCGATAAGGTTGGCGGCATAGTAGTACTGTGTGGCAATTTTGTATTGTCCGTCGTTATAAGGCACGAAAATAGCGCCGACCAGATCGATATTGGGGAGATCCTCATTATTGGTAACATAAGAGGGTAGCTCATTCGGGGTGCCGTCATTCATATCTACCGTAAAAAATTTAGCCGAAGCGTTGCTACCGCCGCGTCCCGCGCAAAATTTAATATACAAGCCGTCAATTCCGGTGAGCTCATCAAATGAGAATTTAGAGCTTAGGCCGTCAAACTCAACATTGATGCTGTGCCCGATAGGCGATGCCGCTTTGTCATCATCGCGAAGATTAATAAGATTGCCGTTGGTTGAAGGACGGCGACCGATACTAAACGTCCACGGAATTTCGGCACTTAAAAAGGTGTCGTTTTGATAAAAAAAGTAAGCTGATCGAACCCGCAGGGTGTCATCATACGCATTTTCATTCGTGATCCAATCAAAGGTCTCGAATCCGGCATACTCATCGCCAAAACCACTACGATTTCCGTATGCTTTATTGTAAGCAAGTTGACCTGTAAAACTTAGGTTTTCAGTGGCTTTCCAGTCCATATTGAGCCATAAGCGGTTGGTAATGAAAGCATCGTTATTCATCTCCTCGCCGTCAGCCATTTCATAATGCAGGTTATCAACTGCGGTGCGAAAATCAACGCCGAACTTCAGTGCATTTCCACTGGTGCGACTGTTGAGATCCATAATGTCCTCTTCAATCGTATCGCTTCGCTCTTCAAGCTCTTCAACTTTTTCAGATGAGGCTTTAAGTGCTTCCAGCTCCTCTTGCAACTGCTCTATTTGTTGGCTCATAGCCTCAATTTTTTCGGTATCAGTATCGGCAAAAAGGGGATGCGTTAGCAATGCGGCCGTGCTGACTGATATAACAAAAGCTTTTTTCATGTGTGGTTCTCTCCTCGTGATACCGCAAATCATTTATATAATAAAAAATTATACAATCTGCCGTATATTTGCAGGATTAATCATATCAGAGTAATATAAAATAAGATTGAAAAAGTTTATCTAGTGTGATAAGATTGTGATATTGCATACATCAATAATAAGCATAAGTTAAGTACATGTAATGTATTATTGCGCGCTTTTATCTAGCTGTATTAGTTAGCCAAGATAAACAGTTTACAGGCATCATAACTCAAAAACCGGTGCGGTTCGGATGAAAAAATATCCAAAACCGTCGAGAGATGTCAAAGCGAACCGGCATTTATGTACAAGGACCTTTTTATGGTTACAATGAAAGATTTACTAGAGTGCGGTGTGCACTTTGGTCACCAGACGCGTCGCTGGAATCCGAAAATGAAAAAATACATCTTCGGTGTCCGCAAAAACATTTATATTATCGACTTGCAAAAAACATTGCGCTATTTTCGCAATACCTATCAGATCGTAGTCGATGCCGTGGCAGAAGGCCAAACGGTACTGTTCGTCGGTACTAAAAAACAGGCACGCGTTGCCGTTCGTCAAGCGGCAGAATCTTGCGGTATGCCTTATGTTGACAACCGCTGGCTTGGCGGTATGCTGACCAACTATCAAACGATTCAAAAATCAATCCGTAAGCTTGAGATTATCGAGCAGATGGAAGAGAGCGGTCAGACCGGTCTTTTAACTAAAAAAGAAGCACTCATGATGAGCCGTCAAAAAGATAAGCTTCAGGCGTATCTTGGCGGTATTCGTAATATGAAAACATTGCCGGATCTGATGTTTGTTGTTGACGCCGTGAAAGAGCACATTGCGGTTCAAGAAGCACGCAATCTTGGCATTAAAGTGGTTGCACCGCTTGATACCAACTGTGATCCTGACGTCATTGATTATCCGATTCCGGGTAATGACGATGCGATCCGTTCGATTCAGCTGTTTTGTAAAGAGATGGCCGAAGCCGTTAATGAAGGCAAAGCACTCAATGCAGATAACGGTGAAGAGGAAGCAGTAAGCGAAGAGACGTTTGAAGCAACGGCTGAAGAAGCAACTGAGGCAACTGCGGGAGCGGTAGAGACAACTCAAGAAGAAACAGCAGAGGAAAAATAACCATGGCAGTAACTGCAGCAGACGTAAAAAAATTACGCCAGGCAACCGATGCGCCAATGATGGATTGTAAAAAAGCGCTGACTGAGAGTGACGGTGACTTTGATAAAGCGGTTGAGTGGCTTAAAGAGCGCGGTGTCTCCAAGGCGGCTAAAAAAGCCGACCGCGTTGCGGCCGAAGGACTTTTGGGAATTAAAATCTCCGATACGTTCGCATCGGCTTCACTGGTTGAGATCAACTCTGAAACCGACTTCGTGGCTAAAAACGACGGTTTTGTAGCATTGGTTAACAACACCGCGGCACACGTATTTGCTAGCGATGTTACCACGGTAGAGGAGCTGAACGAAACGTCGTATGAGACTTCAAAATTCAGCGAATATTTCACAGAGCAGGTTGCGCGTATCGGTGAGAAAATCGAAGTGCGTCGTTTTGTAACCCTTAATGCCGGTGAAAACGGCGTAGTTAACGGTTACGTTCACTCAAACGGCCGTGTAGGTGTGATCATCGCGGCATCATGCGACAGCACTAAAACAGCTGAAGGGATGGCTGCGGTTCTTAAAAACGTCGCCATGCATGCGGCGGCAATGAAGCCTAAAGTACTGACCTACAAAACTTTTGATCCTGAGTTTGTTGAGGCCGAAACCAAAGGCCGTATCGAAGCGATCAAAAAAGAGAATGAAGAGCGTTCACGTCTTGGAAAACCGCTTATCAACGTACCAAAATACATCTCTATGATGCAGTTGAATGACGACGTAATGGCTCAAGCAGAAGCGGATATCAAAGCAGAGCTTCAAGCCGAAGGTAAGCCGGAGAAAATCTGGGATAAAATCGTTCCGGGTAAAATTGAGCGCTTTATTGCCGACAATACCACGCTTGATAAAGAGCTTGCGCTTTTAGACCAGAACTATGTGCTTGATGACTCTATGAGCGTCGGTGATGCCGTAGCCGCTGAAGCTAAAAAACTTGGTGGAACTGCCGAAATCGTTGAATTTGTACTTTACGAAGTGGGCGAAGGCATCGAAAAACAAGAATCGGATTTTGCTGCGGAAGTCGCGGCACAAATGGGTTAAGCTTCGGCTTTTCCCTTTACATGTAACCCCTTCATTTAAGAAAACAACCCTATAATTTTGCATGACATTATTACGTGCTAAAGGCCTTGCGCACCGTTTTGATTATCCCCTTTTTGAAGATGTTGACCTTACGATTGATTCTAAAGAGTCGGTGGCTATTATTGGTGTAAGCGGCAGTGGAAAGTCAACGCTACTTCATATCCTTTCAACTCTGCTAGCACCTAAATTGGGTGAAGTGGCGCTTTTGGATAAAAATCTCAATGCTCTTAAATCTAAAGAGTTGGTACAGTTACGCCGCAATGAATTGGGGCTTATTTTTCAGTCGCACTATCTTTTTAAAGGATTTAGCGCTTATGAAAATCTCGAAGTAGCGACGCTACTAAGTGGAGAAACAATAGATGCAACACTACTTGAGCGCCTTGGAATCGAAAAAGTCATCAACCAAAAAGTGACGGAGCTCTCCGGCGGACAGCAGCAACGTGTCTCAATAGCCAGAGTGCTAAGCAAAAAACCGCGTATCATTTTTGCCGATGAGCCCACCGGAAATCTTGACCATGATACGGCACATGAGGTGATGAGACTCTTTCACGATTATATTAACACGCATGATGCGGCATTAGTGCTGGTCACACATGATGAAGAACTGGCCTTTACATGTAAGCGTGTGTATCGGCTTGAAAATGAGCGGCTTTTACATGTAAAGTGATGTGATGGAGTGGGTAGGCCTTTTTGAACAAAACAGCGTAGTTGCCTTCTTCTTACTCTTTATTCGTTTCGGTGCACTCTTTATGACGGTTCCGATCTTTTCGCATACCAGTATTCCTATCTCTATCAAAGCGGCGATGGCTTTCTTTTTCAGTATCGTTTTTTATGCTTCCATGCCACCATTGACAATAGAGATAACACTGCCTTCGCTTGCCGTGGCAATTTTGGGTGAGCTTCTTTTTGGTCTTGCCGTCGGCATTGTATTGCTCTTGGCTTTCAATGTCATTACATTTGCAGGTGGGCTTATTTCGTTTACGATGGGATTCTCGCTGGCTTCGGCGATTGATCCGCAAAGCGGGGTTTCCATGCCCATTATCTCTCAGTTTCTTTCGCTTATTGCATTGATGGTGCTCTTTTCGCTCGATCTGCATCACTGGGTGTTGCTGTTCGCCAATGCATCGCTTGCCAAAATTCCACTAGGAGGATTTTTAGTAACGCCGTCACTTTTTGAGTATCTTATCGAGTCTTCAGCGCGAATGTTTCTGGTGGGATTTATGATCGCATTTCCCATTATTGCACTGGCGTGGCTTTCGGATGTTATTTTTGGCATGTTAATGAAAACCATGCCGCAGTTTAACCTGCTAGTTATCGGCTTTCCGATTAAAATCGGGCTTTCACTTTTGGTGATTATTGCGACCCTCAGTGCAACGGTGGTGATATTAAAACAGGAGATGGGTGAAGCATTTAATGCGTTGCAACTACTCTTTTAGGTAGGATTGGCTCTGTTGCATCCAGTAGGTCAGCACGTTTTCATAACTGCTTTTACATGTAAAGAGTGCGATATCATGGCTAAGCGACGTAGTATCGAGTGGCGTCGTACCCAAGCAACTTACATTTGAGTCGATTGCAATGAGTGACATGGAGATGATACCTGTGGCGGCGGGCGAATCAATCGGTGTGATGAGACGTACATCAATGTTTTGATAAAGCGCCAATGCAGAAGCATCGTTTATTACGTGGGTAATAAGTGTAACTTTTATGCCCCGTCGTGCCGCTTTTTTGAGTGCATCTCGTAACTCTCGCTGTGCAAGGTGATCGGTCATTAGCACGATGTCGTGCGTTGCTTTGGCGCAATCTGTTTTTAGTGAAGCAATGAGGAGGTTGTACTCTTGAGGAAGGCGGTAGATTGTTTCATTGCCAAAAAGCGTCAAGAGAAGAAATAAAACAATCGTCAGAGGTTTCATCGTTTAACATCTTTTTGGCTACAATGATAGCATTTCAAGCTCAAATTCATCAACCATAGAGGGAGCGTATTATGCGAATTTTACTCTTAAACGAAAATCCGGTTGTCACCAAGCTGGTTACCCTGAGTGCGCAAAAAACCGCCGATGAACTGGAGGTAACTAACGACCTCTCGGTACAAAATGCCGCGCAATACGATCTGATTGTCGTTGATGATGCACTCTATAGCGAGAGTATAAAAGAGCAGCTTCAAGATGTTGCGGCTACAAAGCGGCTTTTTATGGCCACACGCGGTAGTGAACTTCCGCAAGAGACGTTTGATTATATACTGAATAAACCTTTTTTACCTACCGATTTGGTGGAACTTTTTAGCGGTATCGCATCGGGGCTTGGAGTATCGGTCGAAGAGGAAGAGGCGATTGAAACACTTGATAACGATAGCGATCTTCCTGAACTTGAAGGCCTTGAAGATGATACGGTTTTAGAAATCGACAATCTTGAAGCCGATGATGATTTAAGTTTGCATCATGATGACGACGATACGATGACGCTTGATCTTGATGATGATATCGCTAGTGATGAGAGTGATGAGCTTTTGCTCGATGATATGGATATGCAAGACAAAGAGCCTGTGCTTGATAAAGATGATCTTGCTGAAGTTCAGGAGTTGCTTGATGATACGGAAGAGGCAGTGCAAGAGGATGATGAGAGTACAATAGAGGATGCGGTGTCGGTAGAGAGTGAGCTTGATGCCATTGAAGGGCTTGAGGATGACGCACTGCTACCTGAAGATGATAGTGAAGAGATGTTACCCGATGAAGAGGCACAAGTGTCTAATGATGGTGCACTGCTAGATAACCTTGATGATGGAGCTGATGCGGAAACGGAAATATCTGAGGACTCCGATGAAGCGCTAGCGCTGTCAGATCAGGATGAGACGGAGGAACTCCTAGAAGAAGCCGGCGAAGCACTTATGGATGATTTGGAAGAAGATATTCATGATGAGAGTGCCGATACTCTTGAAGCAGGGGTTGGCGAAGCATTAGAAGATGATCTTGAGGATTTAAGTGATGATGCCCTTGGAGATTTGGACTTAAGCGATATTGAAGATGCCGATGAAATCGATGATCTGGATGATGAAATTGCTGAGGAGATAGAATCTATTGACGCCCCTGAAGCACTTTTAGAGGTAGAGGGTGATAGTGTTGAACCGGCAGTTGCAGAAGATGATTTTGAAGATCTAAGCGATGATGTTATTGATGATCTGGACTTAGGTGATCTGGAGAGTATCGATGCAGAAGAGGAGAGTGATCTTGATACGGTAGATATTGCATTGGAAGATGAGGATGTTGATCTTGATGCCATAGAAGATGAGATTGAGAGTGCCGTGTCTGAACTCTCTGCCGAAGAGCTTGAGGCAGATGTTGATGAGGATTTACTTTTAAACATTGCAACGGACGAGACGACTTTTGATGCGATATCGGGACTTGATGAGCTTGATGAGCAGAGTATTAAAGTCGCTGTCGGCGAGGCCGATGCCACGCAATTGCAAGAAGAGACACGTGATGAGATGGTTTCAGAAGAGCATACGCAAGAGATAGAAAAAGCTTCTAATCTTGAAGGAGCCGAGGCACTAAAGGTACTGTTGCAGGCACTTGAAAACAGAGAGGTGGCGAAAGCGCTTAAGGGTATGAATATCAGCATTAATATTTCCTTTGGAGAGATGAATTGAATTTTGATACGGGTGCGATTTTAGTACTTTCCGGTCCCAGCGGCGCAGGGAAAAGTTCGATTATCAAAAGAATACAAGAGGATATCGGAGAGTATTACTTCTCGATTTCTACTACCACACGTGCTATGCGTGAAGGGGAGCAAGAGGGTGTTGATTATCACTTTGTGGACGAAGAGCAGTTTAAAGCGGATATCGAAGCCGAACTCTTTTTGGAGTATGCCAAAGTACACGGCAACTATTACGGCACGTCGCTAAAACCGGTAAAAGAGGCACTTATGCAGTGTAAGCTTGTCATCTTTGATATTGATGTGCAGGGACATGATGCCGTGCGTAGCCGTATGGGTGATCTGACGACTTCGGTGTTTATTACCACTCCCACGCTGTGCGAGCTTGAACGACGTCTGCATAACCGTGATACCGATGATGAAGAGATTATTCAAAACCGTATCAAGATGGCTAAGCGCGAGATTCAAAGAATCAGCGAGTTTGATTTTTTGCTTATTAATGATGATCTTGACCGTGCGGCCAAACACCTTATCCGTATTGCTAAGGCAGCGCGGATGAAAATTCCCAGTATGCAAATTGCGGAGTTTGTACGCAAATGGGAAGAGGGTGATTGTGAGGTCAACTATTAAACGCTAAGGGGCGATACAGCTTTTGGGCGCTATACTTTGCGCAAAATAAATTAAGGAACATTCATGCCTCAAATTCCAGGCGGTTTTGAGTTAATATTAATTCTTGCAGTGGTGTTGCTGTTGTTTGGCGGTAAAAAAATTCCCGAATTGGCTAAAGGTTTAGGTCAGGGAATCAAAAACTTCAAAAAATCGGTTAAAGACGATGACGTAGACGAAGTGGCCTCAGCAGACACCCCGAAAAAAGTCGATGCTCCCGAGCAACCTGCCGAGGAGACTCCTAAAACTACCGAAAAACAAGCGTAACCTTGAAACAGCGTGTAGTAGCGCTTCTGCGCTCCCATTTTGACCGTGACGTCGTACTTGAAAAACCCAAAGATCGTACCTTTGGTCACTTCGCAACCCCAATAGCTTTTTCACTTGCCAAAGAGCTTCGTAAATCACCGATGGTCATAGCTGAAGAACTTGCCTCCTCGTTTGGCGAATCGGAGATCTTCTCTTCCGTGGAATCGGTAAAAGGCTATATCAACTTTCGCCTCTCCGAAGCGTTTTTAAATGATTACGCTTCATGGGCGCTTGAGAATGAATCGGTATTTGGCAAAGATCAAAAGAGTGAAAAAATTCTTTTGGAGTTTGTGAGTGCCAATCCAACCGGACCGTTACACATCGGTCACGCCAGAGGGGCGGTGTATGGCGATACGCTACTGCGTCTGGGGCGACATCTCGGTTATGACGTTACGGCAGAGTATTATGTAAACGATGCGGGTAATCAGATTGATCTGTTGGGGCTCTCTTTGCAACTTGAGGGGCGTCACGCGATTTTGCATGATAAGGTCGAGTGGCCCGAGAGTTTTTATCGCGGAGAGTATCTCAGTGCTTTGGCGATAGAGGCCTCTGAAACGTTTGGCAACGAAATCTTTAGTGATGAAACGCGCCAAAAAGAGTTGGCGCTTTGGGCTAAAGACAAAGTGATGAAGATCATTGTAGATGATCTTGGTGACGCTAACATTCATTTTGATACGTTTGTTAGCGAAGCATCACTCTATGGCGAGTGGGATCACGTCATGAAGAAAATGGGTGAGGGGGTCTATGAGAACGAAGCCAAAACATGGATTCGCTCCAGTGAAAAAGGTGATGAAAAAGATCGCGTCGTCGTGCGCGAAGATGCCAGACCCACTTACCTTGCCGGTGATATTATTTATCATAACCGCAAATTTGAACAGGGTTATGATCACTATATCAATATCTGGGGTGCGGATCACCACGGCTATATTGCACGAGTTAAGGCCGCAGTAGAATTTTTGGGATATGAGAGCGATAAGCTGGAAGTGCTACTCTCACAAATGGTGAGTCTGCTTAAAGACGGCGAACCGTATAAAATGAGCAAGCGTGCCGGTAATGTAATCTTGATGAGCGATATCGTTGAAGAGATCGGTGCCGATGCCCTGCGCTTTATTTTTGCCAGTAAAAAGAGCGACACGTCACTTGAATTTGATGTTGAAGAGCTGAAAAAAGAGGATAGCTCAAATCCGGTTTATTACATTAACTATGCTCATGCCCGCATTCAGACGATCCTCTCCAAAAGTGACCTCGAACCTGATGCGATCAAAGCTGCCTCTTTACAAGGATTAAATGAAGATGGCGATGCACTGCTTTTTGAAGCGCTATTGCTACCTGAAGTCATCGACGATGCGTTTCATTCACGCCAGATTCAAAAACTGCCCGAATATCTAAAATCGCTTGCGGCACGTCTGCATAAATTTTATTACGACTACCGCATTATCGGCGAAGCGGATGAAGCGAAACTTTTAAAACTCTTTATGATAGTCGGCCTCTCTCTACGCACCGGACTCTCACTAATGGGAATCGAGGCAAAAAGTAGGATGTGAGAGGCGTAAAACAAACGACAACTGCTTGTCGTTTGTAGCCTCGAAACCAGAGCTGATGTGCGAAGCACCAGCGTCGGAGTCCAAAAAGAGACAACTGCTTGTCGTCTGACACCTCGAAACCAGAGCTGATGTGCAAAGCACAAGTAAAACTACCACCAAAACCCACGCCACAAAATGGGAAAGTCGGGCGAATCCATCAATCCCCAAATAAAATAAACGACTCCCCCATAACCCAAAAGTGCAATCAACGCTATAGCATAGTGTCTAAGAAACGCATAATCCATCACCGTTGTCATATAGATATTGCGATAGATAAAACGTAGCGCACCTAAAGCAAAGATGAGTAACAGCAACAGTGCCGTTACAATTAGCACCCCCCAAGGCTTTCCCGGCACCACTCTGATGTTCACCTTTGCAATAGTGCTATTGTTGTAGGTATAGTGAACCGTTATATGATTATGTGTAGCCAAGTCTATAGAGTTTAAATCAAAATTAAAACGGAAACGATTGGCATTTTGAATGATGTTTACATGGGTGTTGAACGGGGCATTAACATCATAATTGAGACCCACCATGTTTGTAACGATAGCTTTGAAATCATTTTTGACATCACTGTTATTTTTAATAGGTTGCAAGAAACCGTTGGTCTCCTCTGAGAGTGTGCTAAAAAACGTTTTGGCTTTGCGCTTCTCATCCACATAATATGAGCAGATTTGAATCTGTTTGTTGCGATACTCATCGAGTAAAAGTTTAGTATAGAGATCATCTTGTGTATTGCCTGTTTTATCCAACCCTTCATCGGGTTCACGTGCCCATGCATCTCCGATAAAAAAGAGAATTTTTTGCCCCTCCTCTCTCCATTCGAGCTCCAGCGAACGTGAAAGACCGTAGAGGTAGGGCTCTTCGATATCACTGTTTTGCTGATCGTCGATATGTAGTGTCGCAATATTTTTTTTCAGCAAGGCTGAATCGGCAGTAAAATTCTGAATGATTCGGTAGGCATCGTGCTCTTTTTGAGATGAGTGTTCAGCAATAGAAGCCACCCCGATGCGGACATTAGGATAACTCTGTAGTAAAAAAGAGGAGATGTCATCAATTTGGGTTTTAATCATGTTGATGATGTTTCCCATGCTACCGGTATTGTCAATCAGCAAAAGAATATCGATAGCCGGCTCTTTGTCCGGCTCTTTCAAATAGATAGGGTCTATGATGACGTCTAATGAAAGCGTATTGTTTTTTGGCGGTTTAATGATGTATGTAAAATCACTTTTGCCTTTGGTGCTATCGGCCTCAAAATCTGCTATGGTACCGGCAAAAAGTATGGCCGGTAACAGCATGAAAAGGGTGATAATGCGCATGTCTAGTTAAAAGGATTGATGTGCTGATAGGTAAGATCAGAGGCGTTCACTCCCGATGCTGCAAAGAACTTTGTCCAGAAATTTTGGAGGCATTGATACCCCGCATCACTTTTTCCACCGGCTCCGGCAACATAAACTTTGACACCTTTGAGGTGGGGTTTATCAATAGTTTTGAGTGCATTTTCGACATGATCACAGTTGATATTTTTAGCAAACTGATGCCCATGGGACTCTTTGGTGCTATCAATCATGTCAGAAAGAATAACAAGAATTTTATCATCGGATTTTGAGGTGTCAAAGCGCTGTTGTGCACCACGGATACTGCTGATAATTCGCGTTTCGTTTTCCGTTTCAAACGGTTTGGCGAGAAAACGTTTCCAGAGTGCTTGCAAGCCTTTTTTGTTATAAATTTTAATCTTGTTGGTAGTGCCTTTTTGGGCGGTAAATTCATCAAAAATTGCAAATGTCGTGATGTCGCTTTGACCGATATTTACAAGCGATATGCGGTCTTCTCCCTGAATTTTTCCCAGTAAGCTACCTAGTGTCTGTTTATAGATTTTTTGATCAGATTGGGGAATACTTTTGGAGTAATCGATTAATACGATATATTCAGATGCCAAGATCGGTAGGTTCAATAGCAGGGTAAAAAGAGTGAGGCTAAGCAGTTTGTTCATGAGTGGTCTCCTTGTTATTAATGTAGGTGAGCGAAATATCATCGAGAATCTGCATGTATTCATTCATATCTTCAAAGTGAATATCTTTTTCTGCTCCAAGATCAACTTTTGAGAAGAGTTCCACGCCGATAGCGGATTTGGGATAGATACTTGATTCATCGCTTCGGTATTTTTGATTCCAGTCACGGTACTCCGCAATCAGTGCAATGGTCTGAAACTGGATGGCTTGAATCTTTTGCTGGGTGATATGGCGTTTGGTGTCATAGGTACTGGCAACTTTTTCGCGCTCTTTTGAGAGCGCTTTGAGTTTTTTATAGAGTTTGTTGCGTTCGTGTTCTTGAAATTCCAGCTCTTGATCTTCGTCATGAGAAAAGTATGAGAGTGAAATGCCCACGATCAAGAATCCCGCATTAAGTAGCATGAGATTGGCAATTTTTGCTTCGATTTTAGAGCGTTCATCTTGAGTAAGCGGTGCGGCTTCTTCGGTTTCATCAATACTAAAAGCGGCAGTGTCCAACCCGCCCTCTTGAATTTCGACTTCGTTGGTCATTCGCAGATAATACATACTGTGTAAAACCGCAAAAATGGCTCCCAAAGCGATAAGGCCGACAAGATATTTTTTGATTTCCCACTTGCTATGCCACTGTTTGAGTTTGCTTCCGACAACATGCGCGCTGACCAACAAGACGCTAATCATTCCCAAAGCGACAAAGACGGCTTCATTAATTTCAAAGCCGAAAATGTTAAACGTTGCACCGATTTGACTGCTGGCTACTTCGTAATTGAGCGGAAATTCAAAAAGTCCGAGTATAAACATCACGACCAGATAGACATAACCGTTGATCAGCTTTTTGGTGCGTTTCATACCGGAGTTAAAAAACGCGTCTCGGGCGACTTTAAATTCGTTGTAGTGAATTTTGAGATCCCGATCAATCACAATCAGTTTGCTCTCAAGAGCTTGCTTGGCCTTCTCCCATTTGAGCGTAATATCTACAATCTTGCGCTCAGCCAGTGCCAGACGTTCGATTTCATAACTTGGCAAGAGGGCTTCAACATCGCTGTGGGGGCGGTAATTGATAAGATGCTTTTCGCTTGGATAATTGATAAGGCCGTCTCTTTTGCCCTGAGCGGCGGCACTATTAAAAAAAACAAACATTTTTTGTGAAACTCCATTTTTAGGGGCATTATAGCTTTTTTGTCAGCTTTTGTAAAAAATGGAGTGACGCCTTTACATGTAGACTACTCTCCCAGTAGATTGCTCATCTGCTGTTGGAGTATTGAAGTCTGATGCACTTGTGCGAGTGTGGATGTTTTAAGCTTGAGTTCATCATGTTGAAACTGTGTGACAAGATCGGCAATATCGGCATCTTCAAGCTGACTCTGTGCAGCTGAAGTGCTTATTAATGTTTGTTGTAACGATGCAATGGAGCTTGTAAACGCTGTGGCGCTACTACCAAGATCGCTTTGCACCGAAGAGAGATGGTTTTGAAATGCAACGATGCTCTCCATAGAGGTGATATCCAATCCTTCGGTATTAAGTTCACCAATATTTCCGCTCAGCACACCTTGGGATGTTTCAAAAGCGTTTTGAGAACCAAAAAGTGCTTTATTATTATAGGTTGCCGAGTCGATGGAGTCTTGCATACTTTCGACAAGCGCATTAAAATCGCTTTGCAGTGCAGAACGCTCTTGTGAACCGAGTGATGCATTATTGTAGCGCACGCTCATGGCATTGAGTTTGGCCGCATTTTCACTGAGTCCCGAAGTGACGCCATCGGCAATCTGCATCATGGCAACACCGTCATTGAGATTCATAAGCCCTTGTCCTATTGTTGAGACTTGAGTGTTTAACATGCTGGCAATACTGGCAGAGGCCGAATCATCAATACTGTTTTTGACGCCACTGGCAATCATCCCAAGCGTTTTACTGATGTTGTTTTGATAGTTGTTGATATAGTTAGAATTACCCATCGAATTATTGATTTTCATGGTATGTCCTTTAACACCAATTTAAGCAAGGATACCCTATTACATGTAAAATAACAATTAGGAAATGATGTTAATATATGGTGTCAGTGATGAGATTCGAACTCATGGCCTTTTGATTAGGAATCAAATGCTCTATCCAGCTGAGCTACACCGACGAGAGATGCTATTTTACATGTAAAGAGCCAAAAATTGGATATGATTTTGCATTTTCAAGGAGTAATATGGTCAAAGTAGCCGCGATACAGATGCGTATGAGTAGCAATAAAGCGCGCAATGTGCAAAATGCTGAAAGACTGGTGAAAGAGGCCGCCGCAAATGGTACCAATATCATTTTGCTGCCGGAGCTGTTTGAAGGGCCATATTTTTGCAAAGATAAAGATGAGCGCTATTTTTCATGGGCGGCTCCGCGTGAGAATAATGCGCTGATTGCACGTTTTAAAGCATTGGCGAAATCCTTACATGTAGTGCTTCCCCTTAGCTATTTTGAAGCCTCGGATGAGGGGTACTTTAATTCGCTTGTGGTGATTGATGCCGATGGAAGAGAGCTTGATAATTACCGTAAAACCCATATTCCCGATGGTCCGGGATATGAGGAAAAATTCTATTTTCAACCCGGGAATACGGGTTTTAAAGTCTATGATACTACTTATGGGCGCATCGGTGTGGGCATCTGCTGGGATCAGTGGTTTAGCGAAACGGCGCGAAGCCTCACCTTGATGGGCGCGGAGCTGATCTTTTTTCCCACGGCAATCGGCAGTGAACCGGAGATCGGAGTGGATTCAAAAGATCACTGGCAGCGTGTGCAGACGGGTCATGCGGCGGCCAATATCGTGCCGGTGATTGCGGCGAATCGTTATGGCGTTGAAACGGGTGAGAGCTGTGAACTCACATTTTATGGCTCCTCTTTTATTACCGATATGAACGGTGCAAAAATTGCGGAAGCCCCACGTGAGGGCGAAGCGATTATTTATGCCGAATTTGATCTGGAACGTAATCGTGAACACCGCCACTATTGGGGCTTGCTTCGTGATCGAAGGCCGGAGTGTTATTTAGAGGTGGTGAAAAAGCGATAGTTGGAACTAATTTTGCTTTTTTCATGTTATGGAAATAGTGCTACAAAACAGTTTCATACGTATTCGTACCGATTTTGATACGCTCAATGCACCGTGGATGGCAGATTTTTTAACGTTGCATTATAAAAATATGCTTTTTCTTCCTCAGGCGGTTTTAATTTTTAATAATAGTGCCAATGCAGCTCAAAAAGATCTGTTTTTTGAAAAATTGAGTCGATATTACGCCCGTAATCACGATTTTTCAAATGCATTTTACAAACGCTCCATGATGCGCTACATCAAAAAACCGATTAAAATTGAGCTATCAAAAAGTGAAGAGCGCCAGAGTGTAGCCATTGAACTCTATGCACATGATGCACAAAACGTCACACTTTCGCTCTATGCGCCAAACCGCTGGGTAATCAGCTATCTACGTGCCCAGCTTGAGCATTTTGTGATTGAGGTTAGCGACACATCGCTACGGCTTGATATGGAGCAGATGCATGCAAAATCGCGTCTTGAGCGCACACTTAACAAGCGTCACGTATTACATTATCAGTTGCAATACCATTATGACAGCCGTTTTATGGCGCGTTTGTATGGTGAGTACGCTGATTTTGCGTTTGAAGATGATGATGAGTCTCAAAAGCAGATTGAGTCGATGATGCACTACTACACCATTTTAGAGTGTCCTGTCGGTGCGACGCAAGATGCGTTAAAGAAGAGTTATAAAAAACTGGTTAGGGTGTATCATCCCGATCGGGTGCACAGTGAACATCCCGATATGATATACCGTTATACGCAGAAGTTCCAACTTTTACAAGAGGCCTATACCGCGCTTCGTATCGTTAGCTAAACGGGGTCGGAAGGATTTCGCTTTTTGTAGCGTCTTGTAATAAATCGGCGAGATTTTCGGCAGTGTAAAGTTGTAGCGCGTTACTCTTGGTATTGGTGAGTTCGTTTGAAAACCCCCGTTTGCTAAAAAAGAGCATTGCATCATACTCCAGACCGATCTTGTGGCACTTCTCTTCGAGTCGGTGTAGCTCTTTGCGGTTAATCTTATGGTTGGTCCATTTACATTCGCCTACAACGGTTTTACCGCCTTGCGTTCGTGCCAATATATCGATCTCTACATGTCGATCCCAATAGCTCCCCAGATCAAGCAGTTCCTCTTTGCTACTCCACAAGAGATAAATATTAGAAAGCTCTTCAAAAACATAGCTGCTAAAAGAGTAGCGGTGTTGTTCAAAATGCGCCAATACGCTTTCATAATCGCCACGCATAATGGCCTGATGAAACGGCGCGATAAAAAAGAACCAAAAACGCAAAAACGGAAGAGTGAAACGCATTTTGTGTGAAATACGATGACGGAGCACTTCGCGTTTAAGGCGCTGTTTTGGGTGTAATTTTTGAGGTGGAACTTCTCGGGAATACTCCATTGACAATAGCCCTTGCCTGCGCAACTCGTTGATGGCCATTCCTCCTTTTGCTTCGGAAATTCGGGCTCTTTTAAAAGCGGAATGGATGCGCCGGTCTCCACGGGCGATTGCGCTTAGCAGTCGTTGATGCTCGTCATTGTATTGGGTGAGTTCACCGATGATATTATAGAGCTCACCGTAGTGTTCCAAAACTTCTTGCTCAATGAGTGCTTCTAAAGTGTTGTCAAGATTAAGCGGTCGTCCCAATCCTCCAAATAGCGCAAACGCATCGATTGTCTGCTCCATATCAGAGGGGTAATTTTGAACGTAAAAAGAGCGAAAAAGTTTAAGAAGCATTACATGTAACCGCCGTTACATGTAAAGAGTTTACTGCTTAAGAAGCGTATTGTCGCCAATCGTAATCGCTTGTGCCTGTGAACCGATAAATGACACGGTTTCGGTCTGCATTTCAGTGGTAGCGATGTCGGGACGCAAAATTGAGGAGTGGCCGCCCACGATAAAGCGTGAGACTGTATTGCCCGCAATAGCCTGGGTACCTACTGTAGAGGCATTGATATCGTACATCCCCATATAATAAACAAGAGGATCCGTACCGCTAAGCGGAGCGGTAAGCACTTTATTTGGGATCACCTGATCTCCCGAACCGTCACTGCCGTCACCAATGGCTTCAAGCGTGAAATAGGTGTAGTTTGGTGCTACGCTTTGGGCATAGTTGATGGGGTCGGCATCATCCAAAACGGTTTGAGCGGCCAGCAAAAAGGCTTCATATTCGGTGCTATCGGGTTCAATTCCGGCTTGAGCGAGACCGTTGCGGATGTCACTACCAAAGGTTGGCGAGTTGCTAAGTAGCTGAGCGATACCGCCGCCGGGCATGGCCAGCGTGACACTTTCAAGCGATTTATTGGCGTCTAAAAAGCCAAATGCGGCGATGGCTCCGAGTGAGTGACCCATAAATGCGATACGACTGCTATCAATAGAAGCGCCACTGACACCGGAGAGCGCATTATAAAGCGCAATCAGATCCGATGTGCTTTGGCGAAGGTTATCACGCGCAACAAGAAGGTGTTGGAGGTTAATATAATACGCTCCCGAAGCATCAGGTGTGCCGTCTTGATCGTAATCGACATCAAAGGTACGCTCCATATCGGTTTTGAGGCCTGTCGTGTTATCTTCAAGACCGTGTAGCGGCAGATCGATAGCTACTGCGGCATAGCCTGCCTGCGCCAAGGCATCGGCAATAGCAAGTACGTTACTACGGTTTTGGGTAATGCCGTGCTGAAAAATCACCACCGGCCAACCCGATGCCGGCATACTCTGTCCGCTTGAAGCATTGGGAAGCGTCATAAGCAGAGGTAGAGTGGCTGTACTTTGCACTTGCGGTGGGCCGTTTACGATGGTAGAACCGTTGGCATCAACAAAAGATTGCGTCAGCGGTGCTGTAGGGTTTTCCGCACTCGGTGTACCGAGATAATAGGGTACGTCGCCAAGCACTCCGGCGTAGATATCAGCCAAACCGTACGCTCCGATAGCCGATGTATTTAAGCCCGTAGATGCAACCACAATTGATCCCGTAGGGTTGTTTTGGGCAATGGCTTTGGTAACGTTGCCAATGCTTTGAGTGGTAAAGTTCCAGCTCATTACGACATGAGGACAACTCACACCGGTATTTGCTTCACTTTGAACAAATGTACACTCCATGCCCTCTTGAGTCATCAACGCGGCAAGGCGTGCTTGATTAAGTTGGCGTAGCCCCTCTAAAGTTTGCGCCGTGATGGTATTGATAGTGGCATCAGGGTTGAAATAAGCGGTAGCTGCACCGGTTTGCGGGTCAATCAGGGGGTAAGTGCCGTTAATCATTGAAGTGACGGCATCGGCGGCTAGGCTCTGCCCTTGCGCGTTGGCGATGCCATCGGTAAGCACTACTACATAAGTCGTTGCCGGCTCAAGCGGTTTGGTGGGAACAATAGCCAGTTTGCCATTTGTAACGCTTGCTATAAAATCGGTTTGGTATTCCAGCTCATCGGTAATCAGCCCTACGGCCGGAATATAATTGGTTGTTGCGGATGCTCCGGCAACGGCTTTGAAAAGACGCACATGTCCCGGAAGCGTTTCGTTTTGCATATCATCGGTAATCGATACGGTAATAGGTGACGTGGTTGAAAAACCGTCAAGCGTGTTGAGTGCCGCTTTGACAACGGCATCACTATCTCCGGATTCATAAGGAACATTGAGCGTACCGTCTCCCGCATCACTGGTCGATGCGCTGTTGGGGGCAAAAAGAATGTCATTGGGATAGGGGATATCACTATGGGTTGAATCCATGACCACATAACCGCCGGGAAGTTCCGATTTTGGGGCAGAATCTATGGAGTCGTTACAACCGCTTAGCAGTGCCATAATGGCAGAAAAAGCTAGCAACGTTTTATTCATGCGCTACTCCTTGATGTGCAAAAAGTCTTTGATTATAGCAAAGAGTCCATTGAAACTACGTTAAAGTGTCGGTTTTACGCGGATTTCACTCCCCCAGCGTAGCATATCCATACCGTAACGATCCCGAATACAACGGAGTTTCAGCGAAAGCTTGCGCTTTTTGAGATCTTGGTCAAATTCAAGTAGCGAAAGCTCTCGTCGGCTGTTACATGTAAAGTGCGAACAGCTGATCGAGAGGCGCAGCACTTTGAGGTTTTTGTGGCTGTCGGCGCGGTAAAAAAGTGAGAGGCAGAGATCACGAAACCACGCTTCGCTAAAGAGTCGTTGCCGGGTGGCATTGGCGTGAGATTTTTGGGAGTACTCATAACGAATGCTTACGTGGTACGTTGTGGGCAACACCTCCAAACGCATCACGGCGTAGGCAAGATGACGGCTCAAAATAACGACGCGTCTACGCAACTCAGTACGATCATACAGCGGATCGAAGGTGCGGGAGATACCGATAGATTTTCGTACATGTAAGGGATTGATATCGTGCAGATCGCGGCCAATAACCTGATAATAGAGTTTTGTGGCATATGGTCCCCATGAGCTTACAATGCCTTTGGCGCGGCGTAGCTTGCCCAGCGTATCTATCTGTGCGGCACTAAGCTTTTTTTGCATGGCACGACCGATACCCGGAAAGTCGCTTATGGGGATATCTTCGAGAAAGTCGTAAAGTTCATGCGGATAGACGCTTTTGCATCCAAACGGTTTGGCGCGGGTGGTGGCCAGTTTGGCAATCGGCTTAGAATGTGCCGCGCCTATCGAGACGGGAAGGTCGAGTTTGCGTTTGATTTCATGGCGTAGCATGTCGATGAACTCCGGTACCTCTTCATCCCGTACCCAGCCTGCAAGATCACCGTAAAACTCATCAATACTAGCCTGTTCTATCAGAGGAATACGCAGGTTTAAAAAATCGTGCAGGGCGTGAGAGAGGTGTTTATACAGCGCCATATCGGGTGCTTTGACGATAAGGTGCGGGCAGAGCGAGAGGGCTTCGCGGATGCTCATACCGGTTTTAATGCCGTATTTGCGCGCCTCATAGCTTGAGGTGGTTAAAATACCGCGAATGCGGCCATCGCTATCTTTGAATTTCTCCATATCGTCTTGCGTAGCGTCGTAGGTTTGAAAAAAGGCGCCCAAAAAAGAACCGTGGTTGTCGATATCAAAACTTTGATGGCCGCTGTGATCGGCAAAAATATAGGTGTCGCCCCGTCCACCGATACCTACGGGACGATGCTTTAATGCCGGATTTCGGGTACGTTCGGCTGACACAAAAAAGGAGTCGAGGTCGATATGGATTTTCATGCCATAAGCGTAGCATCTACACGGCTTACATGTAAGAAAATATGACACAATGCCAATTTGCGCTATGATACGGGGCATTAAAAGATAAAGAAAAACTATGAAGCATCGTTATATCGGAAGATCGGGACTGCGAGTATCGCCCATCTGTTTGGGAACCATGACCTTTGCGACCCAAGCAGATGAAAAAACCGCGTTTGCGATTATGGATAAGGCGTATGATGCGGGTGTGAACTTTTTGGATACGGCAGAGCTCTACCCCGTACCGCCTTCGGCAGAGCTTGCGGGAGAGACGGAGTTTATTGTCGGTAAATGGCTCAAAACCAAGCCGCGTGATGCGCTGATTGTAGCTACCAAAGTTGCAGGTGCGGCATCGGGATGGTTTGTGCCGCCGATTCGCCACGGACTCACGGCGATTGACCGTTTTCATATTGAGCGTGCAGTCGAGGGGAGTTTGAAGCGTCTGGGAACGGATTATATCGATCTGTATCAGATGCACTGGCCCGATATCGTAGTGCCTATCGAAGAGTCGCTACGTGCGTTTGATGCGTTGGTGCAAAGCGGCAAGGTGCGCTATATCGGTACCTCAAACGACACGGCGTACGGCACGGCCAAAGCGCTCATGGTCTCTAAATATGAGAAACTCTCACGCTTTGAGTCGATTCAAAACAACTTCTCGCTACTAAATCGTCGTTTTCTCGATGAACTCGCTACGCTATGCCAAAAAGAGCAGATATCGCTACTGCCTTACTCACCGCTTGCCGGAGGGGTACTGAGCGGAAAGTATAATCAAGCAGATGGCGTCAAAGGGCGCTTTGCATCGTATGTTAAATCGTCCAATGCCAGACAGCGCTTGATGGCACAACGCTTTATGAATGACAAGACGCTCGCTTCGACGCAGGAGTATCTACGCATTGCCTATGAAGCCGAAATAGACCCCGTGACGATGGCAATAGCGTGGAGCAAACAGTTCGATTTTGTCGCCTCGACGATTATCGGGGCGACATCGGCCGATCAGCTTGACGCCTCGCTTGCGGCGATGAACGTAACATTGAGTGATGAGGTTTTAAAAGCGTGCGATGCGGTACATGAGAAGATTCTTTATCCTATGGGCTAGCCTATGGCTTCTTGGAGGCTGTGCCTCCAAGCACTATACCTTAAGCGAGCCCAAAATTATCGTGCTTAAAACCCCGCTGATCCGTTTTGCCGATACGGGCTATATCCGCCATGGTGAAGATGGCGTAAAGCTTGAACTTTACAGTAGCGGTGTTGCCGTTAAAAGTATTGAGATAAATCATCTAATCTGCGTGGATGAAGGGTGTATGAGTAAGGGCGCGTTTAATGCGCACTATTTGAGTGCCCATTATCCCGATGACCTGCTCTTACATGTAAGCCGTGGCAAAGCGATTTTTGAAGGTGAAGGGATACAAAAAAACAGTGAGGGTTTTGAGCAGAATATCACTACGTCTGAAGTAGCTATTACGTATCGGGTGTTACCGAATGAAACGTATTTTAAAGATTCTAAAAACGCTATAGTGATACGGCTGAAGAATGTGCGTTGATGTTTCCAAAGCGTAAATTAGCTATGCTAAAATCCGGTTGATTATGATGTTTAAAAATTTTTTGCAATTTCCACAAGAAGCGAGTAGCGCGACACGTGTAGCACTCTATATGCTGATAGCATACCTGTTTGGTATGCTGGTACGTTTTGTATTATGGTATCAGGTTGTTCCTTTTGAAGCATTTTGGCTGGAGGGGCATCCCTTGCCGATCTATTCACCCGATGCGGGATTGTATGGTTATTATGCCAAACAACTGCTTTTGGGGGTTAGTTACCCCTTTAGTGCCGAGTATATGCCTGGGCGCTTGATCGCTTTTTTTGTAGGGACATTCGGGTTTGATGTTGATTGGGTCGTCTTTTTGCTTCCGGCATTTCTGGCACCGCTTGTGGCGATTCCCACGGTGTTGATGGCTCATGCGCTTGGCAGTGCTAAATTGGGATTTTACGCCGCATTGATTGCCACCATAGGCATCAACTTTTATAGTCGCTCATATTTAGGCTATATGGATACCGATCTGCTCAATCTCTTCTTTCCGTATATGGCGGTAGCTTCGGCAATGATGGCGCTAACACGCAAGTCGGTATTGTGGGTCGTACTTTTTGTGGCATCACTCGCGGGCTTTTATGTTTGGTATCACTCCGCATTGGCGATTATTGCTGCGATTATCGCTATGGTATTTGTAGTGGCGCCGTTGGTATATCGTCAGCGTATCGTGGCCGTGGTAAGTGCGGTTTTGGTGATTGCGGCACTCCTTTTTGTGGATTTTGAGAAGGTCGGCAAACGCGCGAGTGATTATTATAATACACAAAGTTCTATAGACGTCACCGCCAAAGGGCAGACGTATCACTTTGTCAATACGCTTGACAGTGTTTCTGAAGCTCAGGATGTTAATGTACTCTCTGCACATCCGCTGTATATCTCCATGGCTCCCTATACGGTTTTGGCGACCTTGGGCTTTATCCTGCTTGCATTGATGCGGCCTGTACTATTAATGGCGTTGCCGCTTATTGCGCTGGGCTACGCGGCTTCGGTGATGGGAATGCGTTTTACCATGTTTGCGACTTCGGCGTATGCGTTGGGGTTTATGGGACTCTTTATGCTTGCAGGTTCATGGCTCAAGTGGCGTTATGTGAGTGTAATAGGCGTGATAGCAGGTGTGGCCATAATGGTGCTGAATGTCATGCAACTTAATCCTACATGTACACCCTCGTTTTTTAAAAATGACGATGTCGCTACGCTTGAGTCTTTTGCTCACACGAGCAGTGAAGACGATCTGCTGATCAGCTGGTGGGATTACGGCTGGCCGCTTTGGTATTACACCGGACATCGCAATACGCTGGTGGACAACGGGCGACACGGAGCCGATACCTATCTGGTAGCCAATCTTCTACTCTCTAAGAGTGATGCGTTTGTAGCCAATGCGATGCATTACTTTGGAGCTAAGCAGCAAGACGGGCAACAGATTTTGCCGCATTTAGCCAAGGAGGAAAATCTTCAAGCGCGTTTTGACGCATTGCGTCAGGGAAGCATAAATCTTCCACTTGAACGTGATATTTACATCATGTTGCACCGCGATATGCTGTTGACGTTTCAAACGCTTGAGGATTTTGCGCATATCGATCTTTCAAGCGGGCAGATGCAACGCGAACATGCGCAAATCTATATTTCCGATTTACTGCGTCCGTATACCAAAAAAGTGTCGATTATCAACGGCGATACCTTTGATTTTGATCTGCGTAACGGTATGATAAAAGGGCATGACGGTGCAACAACGCAGGTACACGGTGTTATCATTGCCGAGAATGGAAACGTCGTTGCGGCGAAACCTTACAATGCGCGCTCCTCGATGAATCTTATTATTTATAACAAAACGAAAGCGATCTATCTTGATAATAACGCGCTCAATACGTTTTTAGTTAAAGCACTGCTTTTAGATCGATACGACCAAAACCGTTTTGAGAAGGTGGCCGAGACAGAAGCATTTAAAATTTTAAAGCTCAAACACTAGCGTGCTCCGCGTCGTGTAGCCAGTACGATAAAAGTTTTTAAAAAGATAATAAAATCGAGCCAGAGCGACCAGTTTTGAATATACCACACGTCAAGTTCCACGCGCTCATAAAAATCAAGATCATTGCGACCGCTGATCTGCCATAATCCGGTGAGTCCCGGCCTTACATGTAAGACGGTTTCCAAATTTTTGCCAAGTTTTTGTTGTTCATTAAGCATATAAGGGCGCGGGCCGATAAGGTTCATTTCAAAACGCAGTATGTTAATGATTTGCGGCAGTTCATCTATTGAAAATTTACGTAGCCATGCCCCCACGCGTGTGATACGGGGATCGTTTTCGTATTTGTGATATTTTTCATAATTTTGTATCTCTTGGGGATGCGCTTTAAGATAGGTTTCGAGTAGATGTGCACTCTCTTCATACATGGTGCGGAACTTATAGCATTTAAAGGTGCGGCCGTCACGTCCCAAGCGCTTTTGTCTAAAAAAGACACTGCCGCGACTATCGAGTTTTATAAGTAGTGCCAATAGTAGTATTAGCACAACAATCAGTGGCAATAGCAATACAATCAATAAAAACTCCGCACTTTTTTTGATCCAGATGTTTTTAGGCACAAAGAGCTGGTTTTGGATATTGATAAAACTCATACGCCCGATACGCAGATCGATAATTTCGGCATTGGCAAAGCTGATGTTGTGTAAAAACGGTAGCAACATCACTTCGCGTATACTTTTTTTGTAGGTTTGAATCAAATCTTCAAGATAATCCAGCGCCATATCTTTGGTGGCGATAATTACAATTTGAGCCTCTTGAAGCGTATCGGCGACACGATACCCGAGATACCAGTTGCTCTCAAGGTCGGCGATAAGCTTCCGTTTTTGCGTAGCGTTGCCATCAATGTACGCATTGAGATGCCATAAACCGCTTACATGTAAGAGTTTTTTACTTATGAATTTGAGCAGAGGCATAATCCAAAGAAGGTTCAAAAACATCAATACATAAACGGTACGTGAATAGGATCCGGAAGATTTGGTAATAAAAAGCATCATAACAATAACGATTAGCAGTAAAAAAGCGGCAATGTAACTACGGCGCAACTCTTCCCAAAAGTCGTTGCGCTTGGTGTAAAGACCGAGTGAAAAGTTGATGATGGCAAAAAATGCAAAGAGTAATCCTGAGAGATAAAAACGCTCAAAATGGCCAGAATAACCACTAAAAAGAATGCTTGATTCAAGCGCAATACGAATATAATGTGCCAGATAGAGTGCGATAAAAAGTGCTACAAAATCGCTAAAGATAAGAAAAAGTGCTGAGAGTATGCTACGCATCGAGAAACTTCGTGCTAAAAGCCGTGGTGCTCATGAGTGTAATCTCTTTGGAGACGAAATCGGTGTCATTGCTAAGAATAAGATCACACTGCGCTTTTTGCGCTAGGATATATTGCAAGGTGTCTTCAAGGTCACTGTAATCACGGTCGCTTTGCATGAGCTTACATGTAAGGGTGATCTCAGAGTTTGAAAAATCAATAATAGTGGTAAAAGTGTTAAGTTTTTCGATCTGTGCTAATGCTTTGGAGGCATCGGTTTTGGCAAGGATGTAGTAGATGGTGGTGATGAGGTCACAGCTTGTAAAAAGTTGTATATGTTTATGCTGCAATAAAAAACCGATGACACGTGTGCTGATTTCATGGGTAGGTCTGCGAACATCGACGGCATCAAGAAAAATATTCGCATCCAAAAAAATACGGCTATACATCCATATTAGCCTTGATCTCTTGGATGCTTAAATCTTCAAAACAGCCGTTGCAACTCCCTTTGAAATTTTCAAAAGCTTTGAGCTTCTCTTCTTTGGAAATCTCGCGATATTGCAGTTCAATCATCTCTGCAATAAGTGTCGTCTGGCTTTTGTTTTGCTTTTTAGCCAACGCTTCAAGATGCGCGGCTACCGTTTCATTGAACACAAAATTTTTTCGCACCGTCATACAGAATCCTTTTTATGTATTATATCATACATATTATGTAGCTTTTTATCTTTAGCGCGATAGAATTGCCCATGCAAAACTCAACAATGATCTCCGAGCGTGATCTTGCGCATCACTTTTATCATGCCTATTACGCTAGGGGAAAACAATATGTCAATCGCGTCTCTGAGCTTAGTGTTACGAACAGCTCTTTAGGATATATACTCAAAGCGTTGGTCCAGGGCAGTAGCTATGCGCCATATCAAGTCTCTATTGCGCTTAAAACGATCTCCAAGCTTGATGTGGAGGGAACGTGTACCTGTCCGGTACGCTATAACTGTAAGCATGTTGCCGCAACGCTCATTAAGGCGGTTCGCACGAACGCTTTTATGCCCAAAGATCCCGTTGTGGCACAGCGCCAAGAGATTGACCGTTGGCTGCAACACTACGGCGCTACCGAACATATCCCCACAGCTAAACCGACACAAACCGAACTCTTTTATGTGATTAAAGAGTACCAAGGGGAGTTAACGCTGTACCTAAAGACGCGACGGAGATTGAAAAATGGGGGTTTTGGCAAAGAGTATGACTTTAAGCTCAACAATTATCGTGCCTATAATGCACCGGATTATGTCGGTAGCGAAGAGGCATTGCTATTAGAATTGCTCCAAAAAATGCACGATAATTACTACTATGGATCATCCCTCAAGCTCACATCTTCACTAGGGGCACTGATTATCGATAAGCTTGTAGCGAGCCAGAAGTGTTTTATAGGAAATGAACGCCATAGCGTACTACGTTATGGTGAACCACTCCGCTTTGAGCTACGGTGGAATGAGTATCAAAAGATGATCAAACTTGAGTATGTTGCGGCGCATAAAGATGTCAAGCTTATTAATTGTGATCCTTACATGTATATCGATGTTAAAAATGCGCTTATTGCAAAAGCAGAGGGCATTTTCACAAACTCCAAAGAGACCGCGTATATTTTAAAAGCGCCCTCTATCCCAAAAGAGCAGAGTGTCTATCTGGCCAAAAAGATTCATGAAGTGCTTCCCTTTAGCGCTATTCCACTCCCTGCTAATGAGAATATTCAGACACTTTTTTATCCCAAAATTACCTTCTGCTTAGAGCTGCATCATGATATAAAAACGCCTTTTGCGCTTTTAAAAGCACGTTATGATAAGCATTTTGTCTCACTGGCTAGAGTACTTGATCGAGAGTTAATAGCCGATGGCACAGATGCACTTATTCAGATTGAGCGTGATCGTGGTGTCGAATCAGATGCCATAGAATTGATAGAGGCGTATGGATTTGATAGCGTGGTTCGAGACGGTATGCAATCGTTGCGTTTTGAGCCGCACGCAGATCAGCCTCCCGTGCCGCTTTGGCACCGTTTTATCTCAGAGATACGCGAACATAGCGACACGGCCACATGGGAGATTAGCGATGCGTCCTCTTTTGATATTGAGGTGGTGCCGATAGAAACGATTGATGCACAGATTGATGAGGGCTTTGGCTGGTTTGATCTTTCGTTTTCGATTTCCATAGAGGGAAAAGCGTATAATACCATTCCTATTATTACCGAGCTTTTACAGCAGTATGACACCCCCGAGCAGATGCCCCAATTGCTCTATATTCACCTTGAAGATCAGCGCTACGCTTTGCTTGAAAAAAAGGCGATTGTGCCGATTGTTGAGACCCTTTTTGATCTCTTTGGCGATCAGAATGAGGAGCGTTTTAAACTTTATGGCTACGACGCCCCGCTGCTGAATGATCTTTTAAAGAGCAATATCGATTTTAGCGGTTCGCAAAAGCTCTTGGAGATTGCGCAAAAGTTGCAAAGTTTTGAAAAAATTGAGCGTATCACGCCGCCAGAGGGTCTGTATGCATCACTTCGTGAGTATCAGATTGAGGGGATCTCATGGATGCAGTTTTTGCGCGAATACGGTTTTGGCGCAATTTTAGCCGATGATATGGGGCTAGGAAAGACGATTCAGACCTTGGGGCATATTCTGATTGAGAAGCAAAGCGGCCGTATGGATAATCCGGTGTTGATTGTCGCTCCCACATCATTGATGAGCAACTGGAAACGGGAGTGTGAGCGTTTTACGCCACAGCTTAGCGTCTTGGTGCTACAAGGTAGCGATAGAAAGACCCGCTTTGATTGCGTCGAGGAGTATGACATCGTCCTCTCAACCTATCCGCTGATTGTGCGTGATTATGATGCGTTAAAGCACTACGAATATTACTACCTGATTTTAGACGAGGCGCAGCAGATCAAAAATCACCGCTCCAAGGCCGCGCAGTATCTTCGTACGTTAAAGAGTCGATATCGTCTCTGTCTCACCGGAACACCGATGGAGAATCATCTTGGCGAATTGTGGGGTCTGTTTGACTTTGTGATGCCCGGATTTCTGTTTGCCGAGAAATTTTATAACGAAAACTTCCGCTATCCGGTTGAAAAAGAGGGTTCAAGCGAGCGTCAAAACCTGCTTAACCGCAGAATCCGCCCTTTTTTGCTTCGTCGCAGTAAAGATGAAGTGATCAAAGAGCTGCCGCCAAAAACGGAGATTATTCACCGTATTAGCTTTGATAAAAAACAGGCGGCACTTTATGAGAGCATTCGCATTGCCATGGATAAGCAGGTGCGTGATGCGATTGCAAAAAAAGGATTGGCGCGCTCTCAGATTATGGTGCTTGATGCGCTTTTGAAGATGCGTCAAGTCTGTTGCGATCCCTCGCTCTTAAAGCTGGAGCAGGCGCAATCGGTTGGGGAGTCGGCGAAACTCGATGCCCTTTTTGACCTACTTGAAGAGTTAATAGAAGAGAAGCGCCGTATTTTGCTATTTTCACAGTTTACGCAGATGCTGGCACTCATTGAGAAGCGTCTTAAAAAGATGAAAATTCCCTACAGCAAACTTACCGGTGCCACGCGAAAGCGCGATGAGGTCATTGACGCTTTTAAAAAGGGTGAGGTGCCGCTCTTTTTGATTAGCCTCAAAGCCGGAGGTGTTGGATTGAACCTTACCGAAGCCGATACCGTCATTCATTACGATCCGTGGTGGAATCCTGCTGCGGAGAATCAGGCAACGGATCGCGCCTATCGCATCGGTCAGGATAAACCGGTTTTTGTCTATAAATTGATTGTTGAAAACACCTTAGAAGAGAAGATACTGCAGCTTCAAGAGCGCAAACAGGCACTTGCTGATGGTGTCTATAGCGATAAAAATGATACCGCCGGATTACGGCAAGAGGATTTAATAGAGCTCTTTGAGCCGCTTCAATCACTTTGAATCATATATCCGCTTCCGCTGACGTTTTTAATCAGATCATCATGCGTGGCGGCGCGAATGCGGAAAATGAGTGAGCGCAGTGTGCGGTCATTGACCAGTTCGCCCCAAACGTGCATGGCAATTTGCTCATCGGAGACGCTGATATTGGGATGCTCGCAAAGTAGCGCAATGAGTTTGAGTGCTTTAGGCCCCAGCTCCACTTGACGGCCGTTTTTAAGTAGGCGGTTTTGGGTGCGGTGGTAGGTGAAGCCGCCTAGCAGTTCAAGGGTTTCACTCAGGGGTTCGATATTTGATTGTTTAGGCGTTACATGTAAGCTGTTTTGAGTTGCTAGGCGTAAATTAGCGATGATCTGCATCTCATTGTACGGTTTGGTCAGATACCCAACAGCATGTGATTGTACGGCATATTCCACCATTTCAGGATCGGTATAGGCGGTGAGAAAGATAATCTTTGAATCCACTTCACGGCTAATTGCTACTGCCGCTTCACTGCCGCTAATGTTGTCACCCAGCATAATGTCCATAAAGATAACATCGGGTTTTTGGGCAATACAGGCACTAATGGCTTCTTTTCCGGTGTCGATAATATCAAGCACTTCGACATCGTGTTTTTCAAGCATCTCTTTGAGATACTCTGCCGCAATAAGCTCATCTTCTACAATAATGGCGGTAATATTATCCATGTGTAAACCTGATCGTATAGGTAAGACCGCTCTCATTGCTAATAGCGATCTCACCACGAAGTTGTTTGACGGCGAGGTGAATCAGTTTAATGCCTAGCGAGCGGCCTTTAAGCAGGCGCTGCGTATCATCAACCCCAACACCGTCGTCGCTATAGACAAAGCGGTATCCCTCTGCGTCGTTATGAACATGGATTATAACATGTCCACTGTTTTGTTTGAAGGCGTATTTAATGGAATTGGTCAACAGTTCGTTGGTGATCATGCCAAGCTGGATCATCGTCTCAAGCGGCATGAAGTCGGTTTTGCTCTCAATAGTGATGTCGATGTTTTGCTCAGAGGCGTACATGCTACGCAACAGTTTCACTAGCGCTTCAAGATAATCTTTAACACCGATATTTTCAAAATCATCATGCTGATAGAGCATCTGATGCACCATGGCAATGGACTCAATGCGTGTTTTGGTCGAAAGGAGCGCGTCGTGCGCCGTACCCTCTTGGCGGTTGGCTTGTAAGCCGACGATAGAAGCGATGACGTTGAGGTTGTTTTTGACACGGTGATGCACTTCGCTCAGCAGCATCGCTTTTTGGCGGTTGGCATCTTCAAGCTCATCAAAAGTTCGGATGATAGAGAGGTGATAAAGAATCCCAAAAAAGTAGATAATGGCTGCGGCGTACGCAAGGTTAAAGAGTGCCTGAGGGTTGTGGGCGATGGGATTGTCAGGGTTGTAGAGATGCTCAAGATAGAGCATAGCGCCAAGAATGATAATGAGCACGCCCACCATAAATAGCGATTGGCGGAGTCTGAGAAAGAGCAGAGTGCTCAGTGGCAATAGTAGTACAAAAACCACCGACATGGTAGCAAAGTGGTTGATGGCGATCAGACCTAAGAGAGTACTTGATGTAATGAGCAAAAAAAGATAGGCCGATAGGGTGAGTTTGTGCTTTACATGTAAGTGCCATAAACTCAAACTTAAAAGCACTACAGCACCACTCTCTATGAGCGCGCTGTAGGAACGGTGAAAATAGAGATCAAAACCCAGTGCAATGATGTTGATTGCAATGACGATGATGTAAAAGCGCTGGAGGAGGTGGAGTTTTGGAGTTGCTGATTTTTTCATTTGCAAAGCTTAATACAAAAAGCCAAAAAGCCAAAGTGGAATTTTATTGCCAAATCCTGTTTCAATGTCATCTGCTACGACAAAACTGTTTTTGGTCTCTTTAATCTGTTCAAAACTTTTGTTTTTACCGCCAATTTCAAAAGTGTAGGTGTCATCAATGATAAAGTCACCCTTTTTGGCGTATTTAACTGAGTGGTTGATCTTAAGCTGAGATACAAAAAAACTTTCTCTTAGGCTTCCGATGTTTTGATTGGAGCAAAGAATGTTGTAAAGGTTGATATTTTCAAGATAGATTTTATCGGGTTTATTCAATAGTTTTTTATGGGCAAAGTCACCACCGATAATCTCTAGTAGATTTGCTTTTTGCAAGTAGTACAGATAGGAATAGAGGGTATTTCTACTTATTCCGGCATACTGGGCAAGGTTTTGAATATTGAGCTCAAGCGGCACGCTACTGCAGAGCAGATGTAACAGTTTTCTAATGGTGTGGATTTTATCGTTTTCAATATTGTAAATGAGGGCTACTTCGCTATCGAGAATAATATTGATAATTTCATTGAGTCGCAGATTGTAGCTTTTTTCACCTTCTGTAAAAAAAGGATAGGCACCAAACTCTTTATAAAGCTTGAAGTACTCAAGGGGCTTGAACTCCTGTTGAATCTTTGAGCTAATATTGTGATGGTTGGTTAATACCTCTTGCAGACTATATGACGGTAGGTGCTTATCAGATTTTATGGCTAAAAATTCCCTAAAAGAGAGAGAGTGAAGTTCGTAAAATAAAACACGCCTACTCAGATCGGTTTTACTGTTCTCTATTTCTAGTGCGGATGAGCCGGAAAAGATGACTTTTATATTTAAAAAATCGTAAATCTTTTTGAGATCACTTGCAAAGTTGTCTGCCTTATGTATCTCATCAATAATAAGTAACGCTCCCCCCAATGCACTAAACTCTTTGGCAATATCAATAAGAGGGTGCACAATATTGTCGGCACTAATATAGAGTATTTTAGGCGATGGAAGATCGTAATTTTGGGCAAGTTGTCTGATGAGTGTGGTTTTTCCGACACCTCTTTGACCTAGTATACCTATCATTTTAGAGGCAAAGTCAATCTCTTTAAAAAGGTATCGATTAAAAGAAGGGGTAGGTAGTGAAAAGTAAAGATCTGAAAATTCATAGAGCTTTTCAAGAGAGAGTGCGGTAGACATAGCTGTTCCTTTTCAATCCATTGAAAAGATTCTACACTATTTTTTTTAATGGATTGAAATAATTTACAATTTAATCTGACCTTACGCACCAGAAGATACCTTGAGTGGTTTTATTGGCATAAGAGTGCAAGGCAGTCTCGTGAAGCGTAGCCGTAGCTACGGTGAATGAGACTAACGCCGCAATCTTGTGCCAATAAAGCCACCCAAAGGGTAAAATGATAAGCAATCCACTGACTGCGTTAGTTTCTCCTTACCGTAGCTACGGCTACGCTAAGAAAAAACTGCCTTGCATTGAATCGCTTCTCATTTTACTCAAGGTATCTTCTGGTGCGTAAGGTCAGATTTAATGACTCCAAACTCTTCATACTTTTGCAAAATATTCTTATGAAACGATGGAGGTATTCTATGCCAGTCTAAAACTTGCACAATAATCGGAATATTTGATTCTCTTAACTGCTCTTTAAAGTCAAGTAAATTGTCGATTTGCACTTTTTCTTTGGTGTCGGTTACAACAACGAGATCCAAGTCACTGGTATCATGTGCATCTCCATTGACTCTACTGCCAAATGCAAGTATCTTTGCAGGCTGCTGTAGGGTTGCATTGGCAATTTTTAAGATATTGTTTTTATCTTGTTCTCTGATTATCATGTTCGATTACCTCAACAAGTTTTCGTGCATCTTGAATAAATTGATCCATGAGTTTTAGTGTATGGTTAGCGAGATGCTCTCCATAATCGTGTGATGTAGAGTTTCTGTTGTCTCTGTATTGTAACCAACGCTCAACTTCATCAATCCCTAGTAATCCATGAAGTCCTGCTTCTCTGAATAGATCTTTAAAATAGAGTTTATCGACAGCTTTAGATGAATGAAAGTAGGGTTTGAGCGTCTTTCTTAAAAGGTTTCCCGATTGTTCAAGGATAATTTCAAACTCTTTGATGACGGCTGATCTGTAGATGTCAAACTCTAGGGCTTCTTGGGAGTAATTTTGTAAGCTTTCATGCGCTTGAGCGAGCGCATCGATATATCGTTTCAAATAGCTTGGATCAATATTCATTTCTCTTCTACTGTACAGAATATCGGCTTATTATAGCAAAGATTGCACAACTGGTATGTTATCGATATTTCCAGAAGAATTTGATTGCAGAGACAAGATGAAGCCAAAAAAGCTTTAAACTTTTTGCAGAGCCTCGACGGTGTTCATGAGTAATTGAGTATTGCGGATTGATAACGGTTCGACCGTACTCTTTTGCCCTAATAAAAATATCTGCATCTTCCATATACATGAAAAAGCGTTCATCAAAGCCATTCAGGTTTTTATAGACATCCGTTTTAAACATCATGAAACATCCATGACAGAAGGGAATGTCGTGGGTACTATTTGATAACTCCCTGCCGAGCTCATCTTGAATCACAAAGTTATTAAAGATGCCACCAATATTTAAACGTCTTAAAAGCATACTTTTTAACGTGGGAATCTCTCTACATGTAAATTGCTCTGAGCCATCTGGATTTCGTACTTGCGGTGTGGCTAAAGCAATATTGCTATGGTAAAACCATTGTAGCATTTCGTCTATCTTTTTAGCATCAAAAACAATATCAGGATTCACGATAAGATGGATGTCGGATTCTTTTTGCAAGGTTTTTAAACCAAGATTATGTGCAGCACCAAAACCAATATTTTTTCCAGTAAAGAAGTATTTACACTTTTTAAAGCTTTCTACTAAGGGTTGGAGTTGCGTTGTTTTAGAGTTGTCAACAACCACTATCTCCTTGTTGGCATTGAGCATATCTATACACTGGAGTAGCTTTGAAAGGGTGGCTGGCTTTTCATGGTAGATAACAATGGTAGCGCTAACTCGGATCATATGCGAAACAGTAACCCCAGATTTCTAAGAAAGCCGTGTTTTAACAGTTTATGCTTTAGAAGATGCGATTTTCGTGCAAAAAAAGGCTTTTCTTTGATATGAATAAATCCACGAAGCATTTTGATATCCTCTTTGGATAGTCGATCTTCATATGTTATTAAAAAATGTTCAGCTTGTAAAAAATTTTTTTCTAATGTTTGGTAGAGTGTATTGGTCAAAAGAAGTCCTAATGCTTTTTTGATAACCATTTTAATACTAAAGGCTTTTGCCCCTTCTGTATTGTCGTTATGTTGTCGGTAGAGTATCGTAGGTTGATTAATAAACGCAATTTTGCCAAAGTGGCCTGCGACAAGCCCCAGCCACCAGTCATGCATGATAGCTTCATCGGGTATCGGGAGTGCCAGAATAGCTAGTGGTCGGTTGAACATTACGGTGCATCCGGTAATAGTGTTATGCAGTAACAGGCGATTAAGACTATTTTTTTTAGGATCAATGTATTCATAATGCCAAAAAGAGTTGTTGATGGTTTGTAGTGTTTCATCAACAACGCATAGATCGGTATGAATCAAAATCGGCAGATCAGAATCTTGTGCTTGCGTATGGAGCATTTTCTCATAGGTGAGTGCTATTTTGTTTGGTAGCCAAATATCGTCTTGGTCGCAGAACATAAAATAGTTACATGTAGAGAGTGTTAACGCTTCTATAAGTAGCAATGAGAAGCTTTTTTTGACACCCAAATTAGAACGTGAAGGCAGAAGAAATACTTGGTTTGCATACTGATGTGCAAACTCTTGAATAATATCAACGGTTTTATCAGAAGAGCCGTCATCTCTAATTAGTAGTTTCCAGTCGGTATGAGTTTGAGTTTTAAGTGATGCTAATAGTTTTGGTAAATAGGGCTCTCCATTATAAGTTGATAATAAAAGGCAAATCATAATTTATCATGCATCATAAAACTTTTTTAAAGTATTCAATGGTTTTTTTTAGACCCTCTTCCAATTCAATTTTTGGTTCCCAGTTTAGCTCTTTTTTTGCTAAAGTGATATTGGGTTGACGTTGAAGTGGATCATCTTGAGGTAAAGGAAGATAGATTATTTTTGATGATGAATGTGTAAGTTTCAAAATTGTATTGGCAAGTTCTAGCATTGTAAATTCATTGGGGTTTCCTATATTGACGGGTCCGGTAAAGTTGTCATTAGAGTTCATTAGGCGCACCATTCCCTCCATAAGGTCATCCACAAAGCAAAATGAACGAGTTTGTGTACCATTGCCATAGATTGTAATATCCTTGCCTTGCAAAGCTTGGACAATAAAGTTGCTGATGACACGCCCATCGTTTGGGTGCATATTCGGTCCGTATGTATTAAAAATACGCATCACTTTAATAATGAGTTGATGTTGTCTGTAGTAATCAAAAAAAAGCGTTTCCGCACACCTTTTGCCTTCATCATAACAAGCACGGACACCTGTTGTATTTACAGACCCGCGGTAATCTTCGGGCTGGGGATGAATTTCAGGATCACCATAAACTTCAGAAGTAGAAGCTTGTAGAATTTTTGCTTTAGTTCTACGTGCTAATCCCAGCATGTTAATCGCACCAATAACAGATGTTTTAGTAGTTTGAACTGGGTCAAATTGATAGTGTATGGGTGATGCAGGGCAGGCAAGATTATAGATTTCATCTACTTCCACATATAATGGGAATGTAATATCATGACGGAGAAGTTCAAAATAGGGGTTTTTCAAAAGGTGAGTAATATTGGCTTTATTGCCTGTGAAAAAGTTGTCTACACAGATCACATCATTTTTTTCATTTAAAAGCCGTTCGCAAAGGTGTGAGCCAAGAAACCCAGCTCCTCCTGTAACTAAAACTCGTTTGCGCATTAATAATCCTCTCGGTATATTTTATATTGATACTTATTTTTAGATATCTCTGTGCCATTTTGTATAGAGATTATAGCAAAATGGGATCAATTCATATCAATTTCACATTGTTGATTGGCCATATTGGTGTTAAAATAGATAATAGAAAGAAGGAGGATAAAAATTATGAAACAGTTTCGATATATATTTTTCATTTTAATTCTTGGGTTGTTGCAGGTTGATGCGGCCGTGTTAAATGTCCCAACAAGCTATGGCAATTTACAAAGTGCCATTTCAGCAGCAAATAGCGGCGACACTATTGAGCTGGAGAACGGTACATATAGTGCTCCAACTGATGGATTCCGGTTGGAAAACAATACAAAAAATTTAACAATACAGGCCGTCGAGGGTGCTACGGTTACAATTGATGGTGGTGGAAACAAAAATCTAATATGGTTTGGTTACACTCCAGATTACAGGGGAATACGAGGCACTGTACTTTTTAAAGACTTGTCATTTCTGAATGGTTATTCTAATGCAGATGGAATAGCCGGTGCTGTTACAATGTTATACGGCGCTACAGCTAAATTTAAAAACTGTACATTTCAAAGTAATACAAATAATGCTCCTAATACCGGAGGGGGGGCAATTTTAATAGGGGATAATTCAACAGCGTATATTCTCGACTCGACTTTTGATGGGAACAGTGCAAAAAATGAAGGTGGTGCTATTTCAATTAAATCGGATTCAGTTGTATATGTACATAACTCTAAATTTATTTCCAATCGTACTAATCTGCCAGAACATAGAGTTAACTCAGCTGGAGGAGCTATCCATGTTGGAGATTCACAATTAAAGGTGAGCAACAGTCGTTTTGAGAATAATCAGGCCGGTTATGTCGGTGGTGCCATCTATGCAATTGGAACTTATGAGGAAAATTGGGAAGGTAGTGGTGTTGCACCGGGTTCGAATATTGTTATTAGTAACTGTACATTTGTCACAAATAATGCTGAGCGTGATAGTGGAGTTTCTTTTAGTTATCCAACCGAAGCAGGTGCAGTACATGTAGAAGATAAGACACTGATACATATTTATGCTTCACGTTTTGAAAAAAACTATGCGATGGATGGGGGTGCGGTTAACGTGTATCGGGCAAATGCAGTTGTTGAAAATAGTGTTTTTCGTGGCAATTATGCTACTGGAGCTGTTGCATTAAGTCAAAAGTCAATCGGTGGAACTTTCTCAATTATTTCAAATGATGCCAATGATATTACTACAAACTACGGAGCTATAAATCGTCCTTCGGGCTCTTTAACGCTTTCTGACAGTTACGTTCAAGGCCGCTATGATTCGATTGCAACCGTAGCGGATGTTGGCGGCTGTTTTTATGCGTCAGGAGATGCTAATCGCCTTTATGGTCAAAACGGTGTAGGCCAAGATGGAACAGAGGTAAGTAATCGTGCAAATATCACTTTGTCAAATGTTGCTTTTAATGATTGTGATGTTGTTGCAAACGGTATTTTTGGAAGTGGCGCTGGAGGTGCAATAGCAGGAGATTTGGCCAATATTGTCATGGACAATAGCATGATTATTAATTCTGACGCTAGTGGCACTTATGATCCTGATCTAGGCGATGGCTCAGGAGGTGGCATTTGGATTGCGAATCGATCAGTAGCGACTTTGTCATCGGTGACATTTGCAAAAAACAGTGCCGAAGTTTTTGGAGGAGGCGTATTTGCATCTGGATCCGAACTTGAAATCTCCAATAGTATGTTTATTCAAAATAGTGTCTCTACCGCACCTTATGGGGCTGCATTGTTTACAACATCGGGAAATTATGCCATGACTGGTAATGTTGCCGATAGTATCTTTAGTAATAATACTCGATTGGCAATCTTTGATGATGATCGTGCTGATGGCCCAAGTAACGCTTTAGTTTATAATAATAATAGCTTTTTTGAAAATAGTGATGGAAATTATGTATTCCAAAGTAGTTTAGCCGGTAAAAAAGATGTTTCTGGACTTAATAGTCTGATTGTAACTCGAAATGTAGGAACAACAGATAAATCGACTATTGCCAATACACAACTTGCAAGTCAAGTTATATATGCAAAGCTTTTAGCGGTACCAAGTAAAGTTTATGACTCAAATGCACAAGGAGATTCTGCTCCACCAACCGTTAGTTATCTTGTGTATGGCTGGAGTGGAGATAGTGCTACTTTAAATAGTATCCCGTTAACGGAAACAACAGGGTTTGGTACGACTGATATTATTGGAACCAATATGTTACATGTAAACGGATCTGTTTCTGCTGATTCTTTGGATACTGTTTCCAAAGGTACTACATTAAATTTTTCATTTGAAAATGATAAGCCAATAGCACCGGTAATTTTTTATCTTTTGATGTAAATTCAGGTCTTGGCGGCTACTGATCTGTCAGAAGTGGCCCCCAAATTCAAACAACATGCTAAGATAACTTTTTCAGCATAGGAGCAAAAAATGGGAGCAGCAAAAAGAAAGGTGTATTTGCCGGAGTTTAAAGCAAAAGTAGCCCTTGAAGCGATCAGGGGTGAGAGCACCTTGGCAGAAATGGCGAGCAAGTTTGGCGTTAACATCAACCAGATATCCAAATGGAAAAAAGAGGCACTTGAGGGTATGAGCGATATCTTCTCAGGCAAAACTGAAAAAAAAGATGATGCCCATGAGAAACAGATCGAAAAGCTACACGCTAAGATCGGCCAACTCACCATCGAGCGCGATTTTTTAGAGAGAGTCTCCAAGCTGTGAGCAAGATTCGGAGACAGGAGATGATCATCACTCATGATGTTGATAGATGAACAATTTCTTGATACCCCATGGTACGGAGCCAGACAGATGGCACGCCATCTCCGCCGGCAGGGTTACAACGTGGGACGTAAGCGTGTACGTCGTTTGATGCAAAAAATGGGACTGCATGCCATTTATCAAGAACCCAAAACAAGCATGCCAAACCCCGAACACAAAGTCTATCCCTATCTGCTACGAAACCTTGAGATCACCAGGCCCAATCAGGTGTGGTGTACCAATATCACCTATATCCGCATGCAAAAAGGGTTTTTGTCATGGATTGGCATTCACGAAAAGTACTCTCATGGCGGCTCTCTAACACCATGGATACCGACTTTTGTATCGCTGCGCTTGAAGAGGCGATTGAAAAACATGGTACCCCTGAGATTTTCAACACCGATCAGGGCAGCCAGTTTACGAGCATGAGCTTTACGGAGGTACTCAAACACAACAATATCAAAATATCTATGGACGGTAAAGGCAGATGGATGGATAACGTTTTCATCGAACGACTCTGGCGCTCACTCAAATATGAGTGTGTTTATCTTCAGGCATTTGAATCGGGATATAAGGCAAAACAGAAGATCGGCAACTGGATACAGTACTACAATACCCAAAGACCTCATTCAACGTTTGGAGAGAAAACACCGTTTGAGGTATACTACAACCTACAGGTCAACGGCACTTTGGACAATCAGGTGGGGAAAGCTGCATGATTTATGCGGTTACTCTTAATTTCACTGCATTGTTGTCTAAATTTTGGGGACCACCTCTACTCCATTGCTTACGATGCTTTTTTATCCAGGCGTACTTCAGTGAGCTTCTTTTGCGAAGCCCTAAAGGAGGCTACGCTCAACGCCGTCGCCTTTTTTAAAATATCCCGCTCCTGCTTTAATTGAGCATTCTCTTTGCGCAGTCGTTTCAGTTCGGCTTCATGCTCTGAGTTGGCTATGACTTTAGTATCTGTGCCGTTTTTCAAGCGTTGGTTTCGCAACCAGTTAGGCAGTGTCTTTTCACTCATCCCCAGATCACGTGCAACTTGTGATACCGACGCACCCTCTACTTGAGCAAGCTCTATCGCCGTTTGCTTGAACTCTTCTGCATACTTTTTTACTTTTCCGCCCCTAGCCATTTTTTCTACCTTTTGATATCTTTGATCTCTTGTAGTTTCTTTGTACCATTTATTGTAGCCAGTTCAATAAACCAATGGTACCGATATAAACTCAGGTTTTAGTGGTTTCATCATCGACAATATGCTGTATGATTTTTTTTCTGAGCTTTTCATTGCTAAGGTAAAGCTCTTCAGGGTTGGTGACTCCTCTGCTCTTTAAAAGAGTGAATTGCCAATACAATAAACGTACTACATGCTCATTCCCTTGAAAATTAAAGGAATTTAGCATCGGTTCAATGTTTTCCATCATGGTTTCTTCACGAATATCAGGCAGTAGCAAGTCGGCAAATAGGTCAATGTGTGTTGCATAGATCCAGCAGATTTCAAAAAGCATCCATGGGCGATACGTACTAATGGTATTGTTACCGTGGATTCTGTAATTTACGAGCGGTTCTTCCAGATTGTATGGTTTAAACTTGTGGCATACGCGTAATAAAAAGTCCCAGTCATGCGAAAAGCGCAGGTTTCGCATACCGCCGAGTTGCTCAAAGACTGTTCGTTTGAAAATCATATTGCTAGTGGTTGCTACAAAATTCGCCATCAGTGCATTGAGCGTATAGTCTCCTGATTTAGCAAATGTGTGGGTTTTGTCGGAAATAGGCCACGGCTCCATGTTTTGCCATGCCTTTTTGACTCCTAGAATTTTATCATTATTGTCGATGATGTTGATCCAAGTTGATATAAAATCAATCTCTGGTTTTGAATCAAAAATGCGCAAACATTTTTCAAGACGTTTAGGGGAATAAAAATCATCTGAATTGAGAATCGTAAAAAATTCCCCTTTTGCTATTTGCATTCCCTTGTTTATTGCAGCATGTGCGCCTCGGTTTTCCTGAAAGATCGTTCTTATCCTTGTATCGGTATAGGTGTTGATAATCTCTTTTGAGTTATCTTTAGAGCCATCATCAATGATAATGAGTTCTAAGTCACTATAGGATTGATTCAAAACACTCTCTATCGCTGTCTTGATGTATTTTTCATGATTGTAGCTTGGTATAATGACGCTGATCACTGTATCTTTCTCCGTCATTGATAGTATTTTTGTACTACGTTTTCTAGGTATCCATCTTCAAAATCTATATTCAGTGCATGATAAATTGTACGTACTTCATCTGATAACAGAATTTCAAGGGGTTGCTGATATGTTTGGACATAATTTTTTTTGGCTTGTTTTCCCGTGATTGTTTCAAAAACTGAGATTATATCCTCTATAGCGCTATTTGAGGTGGAGAGAAGATTGAGTGTTTTATTTGAGAATAGTTGATTTTGATTCGAGTAATCAACAAAAGAGACAATGTCATCGATATCCAAAAGATTACGTTCGGCATTAGTATAGATAGTAATGTTCCTTTCTTCTTTGATTGACTGATGCAAAAAATTAGTTAGTGTTTTTGGATTTGATGAATGCCCGACAACTTGAGGCACTCTGAAGATTTTATAGTGGAAACAATTATCACGTATTAGTTGTTCCATTTCATATTTATGGCGATAATATCTTTCATTGAGGTAGGTGTTAAAATTTACAAAATAACTGCTGAAATATATTAGACAGCGCTTTGTATTTAAATGCAATTCCAAAAGTTGGCGTTCTTTTATAAACTCGTGTTCATTGGTTTCCTTGGAATTGGATACTCCGCTACAAAAAAATAGATAGTCGTTTTTATCAATATTTTGCATGGCTTTGGCCATCATCCCATTACCGACAATCATGTTTTTTTACACCGAGAAGTTGATCAAATAATGTAATATACTGGTTGCTGACGGTTGTTTTTGAGAACTGAGTAATAACTTTTTCCTTGTTTAACATGGCATAGTTTTTAAATTCAGAGTAATGATCAACAAAATTTCTGAATCCTGACATATAATCATCAATATTTCCAATTTGCTCAAATATAATGCCATTTTTATATTTTTCCAAAATTATTTGTGTGTCACCTACATCTGTTGAGAGGGCTGGCGTTCCTACTGAAAGTGCTTCGAGTAAAGCAATTGATAAGCCTTCATAGCGCGAAGTAAATATGATGGCATCACATAATAATTCAAGTTCGTAAGTGTTTTCTACATACGAAAACCTAGTAATATGTTTTTCTAAATGGTTCGTTTGAATCATCTTTGATATTACATTACTTTCTTCGCCGCTACCGACTAGAATAAAGTGGTATAAATTTCCATAGTTATCTACAATTTTTTTTATTAATCGTATTAGATCCTGTGGTGCTTTTTGGGGAGCCATACGCCCGATAAAGATAATATACTTTTGAAGTGGATTTAAGGCGTATTTTTCATATAGAGCGGATAATGGTTTTGAAAGTGCCTCATTTCTTCTCTCCTCGGAAAGCACCGAGTAGATGAGATCAATTTTTTTGGGTTTAATCTCTGCTACATGTAAGAACAAATCTTTGATTTTGGAGTTGACTGCAATAAATGCGTCAAAATCCAAAAGATGCGGATTTTTTTCTTTATAAAGCTTGATCCAACCCTCATTTATGTCATAAGCTTGCTGATCGACAATTTTGGCATCATGAAATAATTCTCTAATTGTATTGAGGTTTTTTTCCAACCATGGCGATCCGTTGCAAATCCAGAGTAGTGAAGGTCGGTAAAGACATTTGAGTACTCGAAGATAATTGGCAATATCATCATGGACTGAGAGTTCGGTAAGATCATAAACTCCCAAACAGCTTTGAATAAATTGGTGGTGCAGTGTTCCTTGAGATTGTTTGAGTCGTTCAAACGTAATGGTGACAAAATTATATTTTTCTTGAAGCGCACTGATTACTTCGGCAGTATTTCGTTCTACTCCACCGACCGCAAGAAAGATTGGAAATACGAAGATGGTTGGCTTATCATCATAATCAAGTCTAAAATTTAGATGATCAATAGTATGAGTGAGGCGAGATGTTTTAAATGAATGTGATCCAAAAAAACCAAAGTCATCAAGAAATTTGACAGGTGTTGCAATAATGCTTTCGAGTGCTACTATCTCTGTGTTTGGTGTGTCAAAAATACGGATGATTTTGCCATTAATACGTTTTTGCGGCAATACTTGCTTGGTAATGATGCTATTTGCGATAGTGTTATGTAGCCCGATTTTTGGTAAATCCACAAGCCCAAAAGAGATAATAATATTTTGGATATCCGGATACTTCTGAAGAAACAGTACAATCTGTTTCAGTGCGTTTTCGGAAATATCAAAAGATTTTTCTGGGCGGTACACGAAGCCTTCAGCTGCCATTTCGCTTTTGAGAGTATATCGTACATATGAACCTAATCTGGGGTAGTTTTTTACAAGATTCTCGAGATGTTCCTGATCAATAGCTTCGATTGTTAGAGGAATAATAGCTGATTGATCCGTAATAGCAAGTATCTCATCAAAAAATGCTACACGGCACTTGTTATTAAGGGATATAAGAGCACCTTTTACGGCATTTGTATAAACTTCATGATAAAACGCACGATTGATGACGTGTTTTTCCAAAGTGTGTGATGCTTGCATAACTCCTTTTTCATAAGAAAAACGAAATAGCTTGACATACACCTCGCTCAAGTCATCGGAGTATTCGCTGTTACGTGTTTCGTAGTTGTCTTCAATAAATTGACAAAATCGAATGACAGTTTCATAATGGTCTGTAGTATTTGAGGATGAGTTGTTTGTAAAAAAGTGGTTCCATTTTGCTCTAATCTTTGAGATGTCAAGAAGAACTTCGGCTTCTTCATGCAATTGTTTAAATACTAGCGCCATCTCTCCTACTGTTTCTTGACGAATACAAAATTTCCGTACATCGGTGTAAGGGTGAAAATGCTCTCCACTTGCTTCGGGATAATAAAAAATTTTCATCCCTTTTTTTGCTAAACGATACCCAAGTTCAATATCTTCAAAATTGACTTTGTAAAAGGATTCGTCAAATCTTATATCTTCCGACAAAAGAAATTCTCGATCTATACTGATATTACATGTATAAAAATGTCGAAAATCAGTGTAGGCATTTTTGGGGAGAACATCAAATGAAAATTGCTCTTGACCATATGTTGTAATATGATCCATTAAATGGTTTACTTTCAGATTTGGGTGCCAAACGCATTCACCCAAGACGACATCGGTTATTGGTAGAGCTTTTAGTTTTTCATAATGTTGGTTGAGAATTTGCGGATTTGGAAAAATGTCATCACCGATAATTAAAAGTTTTTTCCCACGAGCTTTTGCAATGGCAGCATTTCTTGCTTTTGCGGCTCCGCCGTGATTGTTTGCCAAAATCACAATAGGCAAGTCTGTAGCTGTTTTAAGAATTTCAACGCTGTTGTCGCTTGAGCCATCATCTGAGAAAATTATTTCAAAAGAATAGCGAGTTGCTTCTGCGACCTTTCGCCAGCTTTTAATCAAGTCCCCCAACATATGCGCACGATTGTAGGTTGGAATAATCACGCTGATGTCAACTTCATGAATCATTAGCGATGAAGGTTTCCAAATATTTTTAACAGGTTTAAGGCGTAGTAAATTTACAACAGCTTTTTCTTTAGGTGTTAAACGTTTTGAGTATATTTTTTTAAGTGTGGCAACTAAGCCGTCTGATTTTAAGGATGCAGTAAATTTTTGAAGGTATGTACTCTTGTTTATGATGTATTGATAGATAAAATATTTTATACTGTTTGAAACTTGCAACATGATTAAACCCTTGTTCTACGTCTTTTGGCGTAGAGTAAAACATTAAAAATAATATCATATAGATTGTTAAGGAACAAAGGCAGTTTTTATAATATGAAAAATATAATGAAAGAGGAATATAAAGGGTTGAAAACAACCCTTTACTGAAGAAATTAAAAGCGATTACAACTGATTATTCAGCTTGAATACCTCTTAAAATACAAGGTGTACCCGCAACTACACCCCAAGGGTCTGTAATGAACTCAAGGTAGAAAAGTGCAGTACCACCACTTGCTTTTTGAGTAAGCGCAGTTGCAAAAATAGCCTTTTCATCATCTGCATCAGCTGTTCTAATATAGCATTTGACAATAGCACTTGTACTTGCATTTTGCCCAACTACAAATGCACCTGCATCAGGATGTTGCGCAACTTTTATAACAGTTTGAGCAGCAGACCAAACTGGAGCAGCGTGGGCACTAATGCTAACGATCCCTGCAAACAACAGAGCTTTTAGAATATTTCTCATGGTAAACGTCCTTTTATTTATATTTCACTAGAAATTATATTTGAATTTTGTTTTGTCAGAGTTGTGTTTTAATGGCGTGCATTAATTGCCCGCATTAGGAAACAATTCATAAAATTTTTGATTTGATGAGGCATAGTACGTACATATCTCTTTTTGTAGCTTCTCATCAATAAGGTTATTTGAAGAACATTTTTTAAATTGATTTGAAATATCAAGCAGATGATCAATAAAAACATGTCGATTTTCGCTAAGATTCAATGAATCGAGATACCTTATAATGTCAACCGTTTCTGGCAATAAACTAGGATTAGAATATATTTGGTATTGGATAGTATGATTTTTCAAAAGATGGATATGTGTCAAAAAATTATCACAAACATTTATCTCTTTAGAATACAAAACAGAAGTGATGTGTTCTAAACCAAAAGCTGAAATCCAAGGAGAAATACGCTCCATATAATTAAAAGCAATTTTATCATGGTCAAAATAATCCTTGATGGTGCCATAGTATTGTTTCCCTTCTTTTACTTTTTGAAGATAAGAGCTTTTGATTAGTGAAATTTGCTCTCTGTAGTAAAAGAGAATTGAAACAATATAATCTTTGAAAATATCAGATATTTGTTGAATATATGTAGGTTTACAAAAACAAAACTGTTCTGAACTTATAACAATTGATTTTGCTTCTTGCTCTTTTGCGGTAGATAAAATTTTTTCAAATTGTTCTTTTACACCTGTGGGCATCTCATGCTTTGAAAAGTCAGCTAAATGATGATGGGCACAATCGTAAATACCTATTTCAGGGTAATAAACACCATGAGCTAAGAAGTAGTCTCTATTTTCCAACATCATTTTTTGTATTGATGAAGTGCCAGTCTTTCCAAAGCCTATGTGTATATAAATTTGCATCGCGTATTGTACTAATTAAAACCTAATGTTTGCTTTCTATCTATCCATGGAGCGTGAAAAACATAGCTGTCCAGCATTTTGCTATATGCTTTATTTTCAAATGCATCTTTTTGGCGATGGTTTAATGGGTGTGACGATAGCGTAGTATAGTGTGTTACATAAGATTTTCGAGTAAGGTTTTCATTTACCACGGGAAGACCTGCATGGGATAGATGCACATGCCACAAAAGAATATCACCTCTTTTGGGCGTAAACACTTTGCCCTCAATACCATTTTGTTCCATTTTTGCTAGTAAGTATTTACTTAGCTCAAATGGTTTTTGGATGCTTTTGTCACCCATAAATAAATCTTTGTCATTATCCCATTCAAAAGGCGGTACTTTATCTATATCATGAGAAGCCGGCCAATACATTAAAGGCCCAGCATCTGGATGGATATCTTCAAGCGGTATCCATGTGGCAACTTGATGAGAAATTTTTTCATGCACGTTTACATAGGGATAATCTACATGTATAGGTTGTTCTGTACCTTTGAGCATCGTTAGCGATTGAATAGCAACGATAGGTTCTAAGTAAATATGCTGAAGAAAGGCTATGGCTTGTTCTGTTAATGAAAGATCTGCCGCTGCTTTACTATGTTGCACAAGAACATTGATCTTTAAGTTTGGGGAATTAAGCTCTTCTTCACTAATGTCCGTAATTGAGACATTTGTCTTTGTTTTGGTCGTAACTGTTAAGCTTGGAAATTGATGACGATGTGTTTTGATGAATTCAATATCATCAAGCAAGTTGTCTATTGTGTTGAGGTCAACAGCATTTTGCATAACTAAAAAGCCATTGTCGCGCCAATGAATCAAATCTTCTAAAAGGGTTTGATTGTTGTTTTCTACAAGCTGATCCACATACTCTTTGATTTTTGCATCATTGTTTTTAGTTTTATCATCAAGCCATGAACGGTGTTGTAGCCAGTCCTCAAGTGTTTGCATATCTTTACCCTTTCTGTTTAAAATTAACTAGTCTATTATAATTATCTTTATTTTTGTTTTAAATGTGTCTTGAATTATTAAATATCTTTCACTATTTGTCTAACAAGTTTTTTTAGTTTCGGATGAGTATCCATAGCAGGATATTTTAATACATCTGCAAAATTGTTTATGTATATATTGGATATATTTTCCAATGATGAACGAAGAGCTGAAGAGTTTATCGTAAGTGTTTTTTTACAAAACATTAAAGTGTTTAACAATTCTAAATAAAATTCAGTTTTTGCAACGTTTTTGTGAATAATGCTATTGTCATGTCGGCGATGAAAATTAAGAGTGTCTGGAGAATATGCAATTTTTCCATTTGTTAGCGCATAAATATACGCTAACCAGTCGCCAGTCAGTTGGTATGATTCTAAATGTTTACGAATATCTTTTAAAGCAGATTTTCGCATGAGTACTGCACTGGCATTTGGGATTGTATTTTGAAAAATCAAAGCTTCTTCTATTTCGACAATGCCAAGTTGTTTATAAGTATTCAACCATTTTGTAGTCGAAATTGCGTTGGTGTATTCGTGGTAAGTATATCCTGTTCGTTTAGAATCTTGATCGATCACTTCAGATTGTGCATAAGCTAAAGTTACTTCTTTGTCTTCAAAAAAATGAATCAATTTTTCAAGAAGTCTATGATCTGCACTATCATCTGCTTCTGCAATCCATACAAGGTCGCCTTGGGCACTTTCAATTCCACGAAGCCATTGCTGATAGCATCCATTGTTAATCTGGCTGGTAATAATACGATAAGGGATATGGGATTGGTCTAAAATGTCTTTTGCTATGTCTACGCTATTGTCAGTTGAACAATCATCCAAAAAAATGATTTCATAAGGAGGATAGGTTTGATTTATAATGGATTCAAGTCTTTCTCGGATATGTTTTTCGTAGTTATAATTTGGAACGATAACGGATATTTTTGGCTTGAAAATATCCAAAACATCTAATAAGTCATGGATGTAATCGATAAAGTAAAACTCTTTCTTTGAAGCTCGATCGGCCGAATATGCCATTTTTTGGTACATTTTTTGATTGTTTATTAGCATATTCGCAGATGAAGAGAGGGCATCAGTATCAAATTTTTTGCATAAAATTCCGCATTGGTATTCTGAAATTAATTCACAAAAACCTCCCGTATCTTCAAAAGCAAGGATGGGAAGCTTTGCTTGAAGGGCATCAAGAACTACTGCTGGGAAAGGATCCTCCCTAGAAGGGAATAGCAAGATGTCGGCACCTGAATAAAAGAGGTCGATAGCAGATTGTTTGCCTGGTAGAATAAAGTGATCTTCAATACCGTATTTTTTTATTTCACTCATGGCATTATCTACTAAAGTTTGCTTGTAGTGTCCTACCCAAATAAAATATGCGGAAGGTGTATGCTTTAAAATTTTTATGGCTGTTTTAAAAAACAGATCCATGCCTTTTCTCTCATCCCCATAAGCGACATTTAAAAATATGAATGCATTAGCGGGAAGAGCGTACTTTTCTCGTAATAGCTTTCGAGCTCTTTCTTTCTCATTGGCAAAACTGTTTTGATTGTATATTCCCTGTGGACGAATAAGTATTTTTTGTGGATTGACATCTACTAGTGTTAAAAATTTGTTAGCAACATAATTGGCAGGAAAAATCACTTTATCCGCATATTTGGAAATTTTTTCAATGGATGACTCTAAGTGATATTCTTTAATCAATTCAGGAAGTTCGTGAATTAAACTAATTACTTTAAAAGCATGATTTTTAAGAAGCTCAACGATGTCGCCAACAACACTAGTATTACAAATTGCTTTGTGGTATCCGAGGTTAAAAAGGGATGATACGACTTCATGTTTTTTTTGTTCTGAGTATTCGTAAAATTTGTGAAGTTCAGCATATTTTTCAAATTCTTTAATAAGTTCACCATCACCTGCAAGTATCAGGACAATATTCATGTGAAAATACTCTTTAAGATAACGAATGATTGCCAATGTGAGCATTTGAGCACCATGAAAGTGAGCATCGTGAGAGACTATCAGGATTGGGTTTTGCGATATTAAAGAAGCACCCTCGTGACTTTTTTGTGCATCATATATTGCCTCTAAATAAGCATAGCCAAATTTTCTATCTGGTTCTAGATATGCTCCTTCAGCCCACTCATTCCATGCGTTAATAAAAATATATTTTTCTTCTTCACGACGGTGTTCCGATGTAAAGCGGATTAATTGACGTAACCAATGATTGAACTTTTCAGGTGAAGCATTGTCAAAGGAAACACCTTTACCAGGTTTTCTGGCTTCGTTGTCCCAACTAGGGCAACAACTTCTAAATTTTATGTAATTAGGGTCTTGGTAGTTGGAGCTAAAGTTTATCAGGTCATCATAGTCAAATATGGTACCTTTATAGTGTGGATTGTACGCCTTCCTATTTTTGGTGATATTGGTTGAAGGGAATGTATTAGGAGCAAATTCGACGGCTGCATCAAAATTTATTGAATATGGATTTGTGTGTTCAAATGAGTGTGATAAAACTAGATAGAGTTCACCTATTCCAATTTTTTTAGCGTGTTCTCTCCAAAGTTTGACAGTCGCCTTGATATCTGGAAAGAGCTCAGGGCGATAAATCATGAGTAACGCTTTTCCTTTTATCCTGATATATCTCTTATCGGTCAATAAAGGTTTTATAGCTTCAATAAAAGCCAAATCATCTTTTGCAGAGTGATTTTGGGTTAAAATAATATCATTATCGCGACCATCCCATCGTTTTGTCCAATTTTCATTAGCCCAATTGATACAAAAAGGAAAATCGAGTTCAGGATCATTTAGTACTTGTTGCAAAGGCGTATCCATGACTTTTTTTCCGTCAAACCAGTAATAATGATAACAAAATCCATGTAGGCCGTAGTTTTTAGCTAGTTCAATCTGTCGTTTTTGAGTGCTAAGCGAACGTAGGTCATAAAAGCCGAGTTCTCCAGGTAATCGTGGCTGGTAATGACCTTCATACTGTGGAATGGCCTTTGACACATTCGTCCATTCTGTGAACCCTTTGCCCCACGCTTTATTGTTTTCGGGAATAGGATGAAATTGAGGTAAATAAAAGGCAATTAGTTTTATATCGGTTTGAATAAGTTCTTTTTTTTCAAATGCAATGTATTTTGCTGATTTGGTATTATTCTGATTAAAAATAAAATTAAAATAGGTATTATTAATAGATGTAAATATCCATTCTGATATTGTTTTATTAGAAGTATTTGAGCTTTTGTTATTTGCATTGATATTGGTAGTTGTTTCTTTTTTTTCTGAAATATCTGCGTGTGTAGTTCTACCTTCTTTTTTCCCGTATAGTATGAAATGAACAAATGGATTGATTTTATTGATATTTATATCATTGTATTTTTTTGAATAAAAGAGAGTGTCAAACCAAGAGTTTGGGTTTCTTCCTTCCTTGGCTCCAAAAAATATATAATGTATGATTGGGTCTAAATCGTTATGTCTTACATCTGAATATGTTGTCAGGTAAAAATGTTTATCAAAGAGTCCACTTTTTTTAATAATATTTTTCCATCTCATGTATTTGAGTTTCTGTGTGGCACTAGACATAATATTTTTGTTTCTCCAATTTTTGAGACGTTATTTTAAGAAGATTTTTTTCAATCTTCTAAGTGGGCGTGTTAGTTTCCAGCTTTGCCCAAGGTAAATTGAAATCAACTCAGATTGAAGAGCGTGAATGTCATGCTCTTTCGATTTTATTATTTTTTTGTAATCTTTAATTGTATTTTTTTTCATTAGAAAAGCTTCTTCCAGTTTTTGAAACTTTTTTTGCAACGTAAAAATTTCTTGTGCCGTCACAAATACAATATGGTCAGAGTGAGTGCATTTGTTTTGTGAGGTCTCAAGCTCTTGTTGGGTTACATGTAAGGCATTCTCAGAGTCATTGAGCTTGGCTTGAGTGGTTTGAAGCTCTTGTTGGGTTACATATAAATTATGTTTTGTCTCTTTTTGTGTTTGATGTTGAGCGGTAATTTCGTCATGATAAAAAAGTTTATGCATACTGATCAGATTAGAATACAGGCTATCAAAATTTTCTGCAATGTTTTTTGTATTGAACTCATGTCGAAGCTCAATAATATCTTTAACTATTTTTGGAGTTTGTTCTGAGATATCATTAATGTTTAAGTTATGATGTTTGAGCCCTTGTTCTAGAAATTCATCAATTTCAATTTGATTGGATTTATAGGCATCTAATAGGTCAAGTTTTAGGGCAGAGCTTAACTGTTGGATTAATTCTGAAGAATTTTTGATGAGGGTATCAAAAGAGAAGAAGAATCGTTTGTATTTGCGTGTATTTTTTTCACTAAGTAACACGTGATACGCCCAGAGCAACATAGCACGTTCGGGGCTCATGTGGTCACGTTTGTGTAATGAATCAGCCACTTCAAGCGGATTGCGATAAGGGATTACAACTTTAATATCGATATCTAGTTCGTTTAGAATGTGTGCGTATATAGGAAACAGGTAGGCCAGTCGAGGGTCTTTAATAGCAAACAACGGAGAGTTGCCAAACTCATCTTGTAGTGTAGATTTTAGTTCTTCTAAAAGGGGACTGTTTTTAAGTAATTCAAGTTTAGCAGACATAAAAAAAACATCGTCCCAGTTACTGTTGCATTGCGCTAAAAGTTTTTCATTAATCTTGTATAAGCGATTGTTTTCAAAGTAGCCTTTTGGATTGTATTCATTTTGAACCATTAAATCATTGCCTAGATGAACACCAAGCTTTTCTAGAGTACCCGTAAGTGCCGAAGTGCCACTACGATGCATGCCAAGTATTAAAATACAAGTTTGTTTCATATATTCCACGTAACTATAAAATTTAAAAATATCTTAAATTATATGTAATTTTCAATAAGAGCCTAATAAAGTGGGGAGGATAGCAATAAATTGTTTTATAAATGCTTCCTCGGACTCATTATTTATAAATTTACGCGGAAAAAACGTAAAAAGTGTAATGATAAAACGAGTAATAAAAACGATAATAAAAATTTTGCTACATTATCAAATAGTGGAACATTGATCGCATGTACTCCCGGTCCGCCCTGATCATCAATGTGGCTATCAGCTACAAGATCACTATCGCCACGTTCTCCATCTTGAAAATGGAGGGTGATTTTATCTCCTTCAATAATAGCTCCTGTGGTGCCATCGTATAAAAATTCATACCAGTGGGGTGTGGTGTTAGTCGGTGTGCCGGTATATTTCCAATAGGTGTTGATACCTAAGCCTGTCGGCAGGTAGAGTTCAACAATAGCGTGGCCATTGATATCAACAGGCACATCAATATTTAAGAATCCAATAGGGAATGTGATACCGCTAGGGGTGTCACTAGGGCTGGGATTGCTTATACTCTCTATAGTGGTTGTTGCGATATCAAAAGGCTGTTCGGTTTTGATTGTAATATAGACACTTCCACTGTTAACGAATGTGGAGTAAACATTGTTTTCAAGGCGATCCGGTATGCTATTGTTATCGCCATCATAATTTAAATCCGTCCCATTAGGACCTTGTTCGGTAGTATCTACAATGCCGTCGCCGTCACTATCAATAGGTGTTACATGTAACGTATCAATTGCGACACCGCTATTTCCAAGAGAACTGGTAAGATTGCCTGAGGTATTAGTATAGTTACCTTCTGCGGTAGCTGTCACATCAACACTGATAGTACAACTACTGTCGGCAGAAACTGTGCCACCACTGTAGCTAATAGCCCCCGAACCAGCAGTTGCTATTAAGGTTCCTCCCGTACATGTTGTCGATGCATTCGGTGTGGAAGCAACACTAATGCCCGATGGAAGCGTGTCGGTAAAATTCAGACTTGCACTAGGGTATAAACTGCCTGTGTTATCAATTGTAAAGGTTAATGTGCTGGTACTTGTGACCATAATGGAAGAAGGCGAAAACATTTTCGTAAAATTAGGAGGGATAAAAGCAGATACCGTAAGCATATTGGTTGCCGTACCGCTGTTGCCAAGGGAGCTTGTAAAATCGTTTGTGGTGTTGGTGTAGTTGCCCTCAACGCTGGCGGTAACATTAACACTAACGCTACAGCTGTTTCCGGCCGTAATGCTACCGCCACTATAGCTAACAACTCCAGAGCCTCCGGTTGCCGTTAATGCTCCTCCCGTACATGTCGTCGAAGCATTTGGTGTGGAGGCAACGACAAGTCCCGATGGAAGATTATCGGTAAAGTCAAGTGTCGTGGCTATAACGGTATTTGCACTGTTGTCAATGGTAAAGGTCAATACCGACGTTTCTGTAGGATGAATGCTTGATGGCGTAAATGTTTTTGAAAACAGTGGAGGCTCAGTGACTGTTAGTGTCGCCGTTGCCGTCGAAGTGGTACCTAATGACGAAGATAAAACGCCGCTTGTATTAACATAAGTACCCGATACTGCCGCGGTGACATCTACACTCAGTGTGCATGAAGCCCCAGCAGAAACGGAGCCTCCACTATAACTCACCGCACTTGCTCCCGAGATTGCGTTAATGGTTCCTCCAGTACATGTTGTTGATGCGTTTGGCGTAGAGGCTATTGTCATGCCTGTTGGCAGATTGTCCACAAAGCTCAACGAAGATGCCGCATATCCTGAATTGGCCGTATTATCAACTGTAAACGTTAGCGTACTTGTAGAGCCCTGCCCGATAATAGACGGGCTGAAGCTTTTGCTAAAGCTAGGGATATCTGTAATGTCTAAGTTGGCTGTGGCTGCTTCTGCAACAGGGAGTCCTGATGCCGTCAGGTTGCTAGTGGTATTCGCATAAGTTCCCGAAGTTGCGTTAGAGGGGATCGAGACTGTCACATCAAAATCACATGAGCTGCCTGCACTCAACGAGGCACCGGAGAGTAAAATATTTGAAGTTCCTGAAAGAACCGATCCGGCTCCACAGACATTGTTTTGCGGCAAACCGGTAGCGACCATTCCGCTCAATACTGACGCTAAATCATCATTAAAGGCAAGACCTGAAACTGTAGAAGCCCCGATGTTTTCAATATGAAAGCTTAATGTCACGGTTGATCCGGGTACTCCCGGATTGCTAAAAGCTTTACTTAGTAACAGATTGTTGATATAAAGCTCGGCGCTTGCTCCTGCAATACTGAAGCTATTGCTGTTATAGGTCCCTGTGATACTGCTAGTTGTATTGTTAAGGGTGCTACCCTGCGCCACTGCGCCAGGAATGCTTAGACTGACGTCGATGGTGCAACTTCCACCTGCGCTCAGGCTACCACCCGAAAAGCTCAATGTACTTGTACCGCTAAGCGTACCGCCGCACACACTAGTAGGAAGCCCTGTCGCTACCAGTCCCGACAGTGCCGCGTCCAGATCGTCCGTAAACGCAATATTTGAAATTCCGGTGGCATTATCCTCATTAGTAAGCGTAATCTGCATAGTAACCGTATCGCTGGGTTGTGCCACGCTTTCAACAAACGTTTTTGTGACGCTAAGCGGTTCAACAATTTCTAAAACGGCTGTTGCCGGATCGATGGTGACTCCACCGCCATCCATAGTTGCGGTCAAACTATTTGTAGTATTGTTATATGTTCCCACTGAGGCAGACGCGGGAATGCTTACGGTTGCGTCGAACTCACAAACGCTACCGGCATTTATTTCTAAATTACTTGCGTTTAACGTGGTCGTTCCGGAGATGCTTGAACTCCCGCCGCAAAAACCGTTTGCGGGCAATGCGGTGGCGCTAAGACCGCTTAAAGTAGTGGTAAGGCTGTCGGTAAATGATCCACTCGTCGCATCAACTGTTGAAGTGTTTTCGATTCTGAAACGCAAGGTGGCATCGTTGCCGGAAAACGTCGGGCTTTCAACAAAACTTTTCGTAAAAAGCAGTCCCACTACCTTAAGCTGTGCTGACGTTGCAGGCCCCGTTATCGTAAGCCCATCTACCGTTGCACTAATGCCGCTGGTTGTATTGGTATGTGAACCAAATGCGGCATTAGAAGGAACTTGCACCGTAACGTTAAAATCGCATGATTCACCCAGTGCCAGCGTACCGCCTGTAAACGTCAGAGTTGAGGTACCCGAAATAGACGAACCGGCACCACAAACATCGTTAAGCGTTCCACTGATCGAAACCAAACCACTTAATGCGGCATCGAGGTCGTCTGTAAAAGTGATTGCAGTGGCATCTGATGGAGCGTTTGGACTGTGTGATAGCGAGAAGTGCAGTGTTGTAGTATCTCCAGGAGAGACGCTTTGAGCAAAATATTTTACCAAAGAAGGAGCACTCACTACATGAAGCGTATCTGAAGCACCCAACCCTGTTACCGGTGTGCCACTGACGATTGCCCCTATCGAACTAGTGGTGTTGACGTAATTTCCACCAGTTGCATCGGTAGGGACATTTAAAACGACATCAAACGTACAGTTTGCGTCGGCAGCGAGTGAGCCGCTACTCATCGTAAGGATCCACTGATCGGAGATAATATTCTGTGTCATCGACGAGCTACCACCACAGAAGCCGGCTGAAGGTAAGGTGTTTACGGTTAGACCATCCATTGCGGCATTGATATTGTCGGTAAAAGTAATATTGCTCATTGCATTGGTGGTGTCGGGGTTAACAATAGTAAAGCGCATGGTTACCGTATCGCCGGCTTTAACCGGATCGTCGATAAATGTTTTTGTGAGTTTTGGAACCGGTGCAACGCTCAGGTCATCGCTGGCGGCAAGCCAGACGACATTGCTTCCATCTACTGTAGCCGATGCCGTACTGGTTGTGTTGGTGTAAGTACCAAAAGTTGCATTTTGAGGTATGGCAACCGTCACGCCAAACGTACAACTCTCTTCTGCATTTAGGCTACCTCCACTAAAATTAAGAACCGATGCCCCGCTCAATGTACCGCCGCAAACGCTCATGGGTAATCCCGTAGCGGCCAACCCCGAGAGCGCTCCGTCGAGGTTGTCGGTAAAGGCAATATTAGTTGCGGCATAATTGCGGTCGAAATTGGTGAGTGTGAATTGCAAATTGACGGTTTCCCCCGGTGCAACTGGATCATCTGTGAAGACTTTGATAAGGGAAGGACGACTCACATTTAGGATCGCACTCGCTTTACCGGCAGATATTGAATTATCAACAATCAAATTTTCTGAGACATTCTGCAATGTACCGGCCGATCCCGCTATGACATCCACACGAACAGAGCAAGTGCTATCAGCTTCCAATGCGTAATAACCTGCTAAATTAAATCCGTTTGTATACAAAGACACTTGTGTAGCACCCGGATTGGCAGTTAACGTTTGACCGGTTCCTGTAGGACAGTTTGTCGAGGCGTTGGGAATCGGTGCGACCACCATGCCAGAAGGAAGATTGTCCGTGAATTGAACTCCAGTTCTTATAGCTCTACCGCTATTGTCGATATCAAATGTTAATGTGCTGATTTGTCCAATGTTAATAGCTGAAGGTGAAAAACTTTTGCTAAAGTCGGGTAGGGTGGCATCCACAATAAGATCATCCGTTGCCGTGCCACCGCTTCCGTCGCTACTTGTCAAAGCAGAAGTTGTATTGGTATGTGTGCCGATTGTTGAGCTGGTTACGTTGACAGAAATGGTACAACTTGATGAACCGGCTAATCGAGCACTATTGACAGAAATGGTGTCTCCACCCTCCGGCGCTGATACAATGGCATCAGAACAGTCGTGGAGCACATTGGCCGGTGTTGCGATCGTCATTCCCGCAGGAAGCGTGTCCGTAAAAGCGATGCTATCAACAGGAGTGCCACCATCGTTGGATATCGAAAATGTCAATGTTGAGATGCTGCCAGGTCCAATTGTATCGGGTGAAAAGGTTTTTGAGAACGTTGGCGGCACCGCGTGTGCTTCTGTGCTTAACAAGAGTGCTATGATAGCAAACCATATTACTTTTAAGACAATGTTTTTCTCTTCTCTAATCACCTGTCGCTCCTTGCAATCGGACTTCCTTTATTTTGTTTAAAATAAGGAGATAAAATTAAACCATCATAGCGTATCTTCTATTACATTCTCGAAATTTTTCCAAAAAATTTAAAGTGTTTTTTCGTATTTTTTAACATAAAAAATTTATAAAATTAAAAAGTTATGTTATGAAAAAGTATGCCAGATCACGATACAATGCAGGTTCACCTTATTCAACTAAAGGGAAGATATGGCTCAAAAGTACGCAACTGCAACCACGCAACGTTTACAGATGTTTAACCTTTTAACATTAATGTTTATAGGAAAAGTGCTACTGAATTTTCCCATTACTTGGCTACATATCGGTGTGGTAATTGTTTTTGCCATTGCGTTTGAGCATATTATTTTATTGTTTAAACAGCATAGTTTGCCCTTTTTCTCGTACTCTGCCGTCAGTACTGCTTTGGGTATCACTTTTATGCTACGTGCTGTTGATCTTTACATTTTTCTTATTGTCACCGTTATTGCCATTTTGCAAAAACATTTTTTAAAAGTTGACGGAAAGCATTTTTTAAATCCTTCTAACGTCGCCGTGGTCGCAGGTTTGTCTCTGTTCCCGTATCAGACCTACACTTCGCCCGAACAGTGGGGAGCGTTTTGGTGGTTTGGCGTATTAATGATGCTTTTGGGATTTTATACCACCAAACGTGTCGGTCGTGCGCTTATTCCATTGGTGTTCATTATCGCGTATGCAACAATGACGTACCTTTTTTTGACACATAATATTGCTGAGATCTTACTGACACTCATTTCGGGTAGCTTTTTACTTTTTATGTTCTTTATGCTTACCGACCCCCGAACAACCCCCGAGACAACAATGGGTCAGATTACGTTTGCGCTGGTTATCGCTATGTTGGCCATTATGTTTGAACTTTTTATCGGTGTTAAAGATATCAATATCTTCTTGGCACTTTTTATTACAACATTGGGCATACCGTGGGTGCGCCGTTTTGAGAAACTTCCTGTAGCCAATCGGCGCTATCAGATTACGCTTGCATTCATCACTTTGGGCACACTCTTGCTCTATTTTTCCCCCTATAACATTATTCGCAATATGGAAAACACTATTGTAACGAGTCAGAGCTCGGAGCAGCCGTTAAATTCGCAAGTTGAACAAAATTCTACTGCCATGACCGTTGAGTGGGCTGATGCGAATAGTAGCTTATACAAAACGCATTGGGACAGACCGCATATCGTTACGGTGGCATATCAAAAAAACCGAGAATCCAATGCGACATTTCCTGATGCATCAAAGCAATTTTCCTCTTTCGTGCCTCGTTTGAAACGCAAACATATGGGATGGGATTACATGCATCACAGCGCACTTGCTTCGGGTGATATCAATCATGACGGCTATCTCGATCTTGTTATGGCCAAACCGACTCGCGAAATAAAGGTTTGGATCAATAATCAAAACGGCAGTTTTACCGATGCTACTAGCAAGGTTTTTGGTGATGTTACCCCTAATCAAGTCGATGTCGTTGCATTGGCCGATATGAACAACGATTCATGGCTTGATTTGATCGTTTTAAATAACCTCTATGCCAACCCAACGGCAAGCCATATGCTTTACATGTACGATCCTGTAAGTCAAAATTTTAAGCTTAAACGTGAATTTAAGGCATCTTTTGGTGTGACCGGCGGACTCGCAACACATGACATCAATAACGATGGAATACTTGATCTTTATATCGTCAATTCAAGAAACTGGAATACCGAAGAGCGAAAAAGAGGCTTTATGAGAAGTCATGGTTTGGTGGATCAGTTTTGGGTGAGTGACGGCAATGATTGGGAAGAGAATCTAGAAGAGTACCTGCCTTTGGCCAAAGAGGCATTTGCAGGGATGACGGTTCTTTTTACCGATTTAAATAACGACAACAAAACCGACTTTATGATCGGCAACGATATGCAACCCAGTTTTACAATGATTGGAAGCGACAGCGGGTTTAAGCTACTGAAAAAAGAGAAGTTGCCCTATAACGCCGATTCAAGCATGTCTTATTATAGTGTGGATTTGGACAATGATGGTATCTTTGAATTATGGGAGAATTGTATATCCAACTCACGTCTTTACCAAAAAAATCGTTTTAAGGATACTATCGCCCAACCCGGAAACTATTTCGATGAGGTTAGTGAAAAGCTTGAAAAAATCCGTGGCGGGGTGCACTCGGGTAGAATTGATTGCTCTGAATATGAAGGAACCTATCTTGGGCTGATTTGTCAGGAGAAGGTAGCGTTGTATAGGGGTAGCCGATTAGCCGACCTACAGGCGTGTGATGCCGTTGAAAATTCTGGGCAACGCATTTTTTGCCAAACATTGGTTAAAACACAACACCTTAAACCTTACGATCCGCGCAACAGCAAGTTTGAATCTGAGCGCTTTCCTCAAAAGGTACAGTATAACATTGCACTTAGACTTAACCACGAGGGCAGATACTCCGATGCTCTTGTTGATGAAGAAGCACGTTTTACGGGTTGGTCATGGGCAGGTGTTTCGTATGATATCAACAATGACGGTATGCTTGATCAGTTCATCACTACGGGGGCGGAAATCAGTCTGCAAAGGATTCCCAATGCGCTACTAATCAACAAGACGCGTCCGGTAGGTACCGTAGACGAAAATTTTAAATATGGCGATAGCGACGAAGCAACGATGAGACTCGGCGGGAGTATCCGTTTTGTAAACGAGGCCGAAACTTATGGCTTGGATAGCCTTGAAGACAGTAGGGGCGTTATGATCGCCGATTTTGATCTTGATGGTGACGGCGACATTGTAGTTAACCCCGTTTTTCATGCTCCGATGTATAATCTTAACGCATTGGGAGGGGATAGTATTCAGATTGAACTACGCAGTAAAAACGGGAACTATTTTGCTTTAGGAAGCCGTCTGGAACTTCACACCAACCGGAGTATTCAGACCCGTGAAATACGTCTTGGCGGTAGCTGGGATAGTGCACAACCTGCCCGACAGCATTTTGGGCTTAGCTGGGGCGAAGTGATTAAATATTTGAAAATCCGATGGCCTGATGGGCATGAACAAATTTTCGATAATGTTAAAAAGAATAAACTTTATGTTATTTATGAGTAGATACCGTAAAAGTTTTAGATATAATGAACGGTAAACAAATTTGTCGTAATTACAAAGGAGGACTCCATGTCTGAAAACCGAAAACGAACGCTAGTCTCAAAGCATGTAGCTGGAGTATTGGCTTTTTGCTTGAGCGGAAGTGCTCTTTTTAGCGGGGATGTGGCAAGCCTGCAAAAGAGTGAAACCGGAGTATTTTGGGTGCCCAATGATGGGTTGCAATCATTCCACCTGACCGTAGTGGGTCCAAAAGGTTTTAGAATTGATAAAACATGTGATACGACAGATATCTCTATTACCGAATTTGGTACGGATGGGCTGTACAAATATGAGTTGACGGCCAACAAGACAATGCAGAAACGTCTTCGAGTAACGGCAGAAGAGCGCAACTCTTTAGAGCAAACACTTAGTGGCAAGGGGGGTGGCCTTCGGGATTCCGGTCACTTCCGTGTGATTGACGGGCATCCGGTTGTCGATAACGTAAAAGAAAAATGATAAGGAGATGAGGATGAAAAAGCATTCGATTGCATTAATTTTGGCAGGGCTTATCGCTCCTTTGAGTGCGGATCAGCAAATTTTGGATGATTTAATCGTAACGGGCTCCGAGTGTATCGGTTTTGACTGTGTCAATGGTGAAAGTTTTGGATTTGACACACTGCGTTTGAAAGAGAATAATCTTCGTATCCACTTCAATGATACTTCTAATTCTGCCAGCTTTCCTTCTAATGACTGGCGAATCGTTATTAACGACACTGCGAACGGCGGAGCGAATTACTTTCGAATTGAAGATTCATCTAACAACAAAAACCCGTTTACCGTTGAAGCAGGTGCGCCGAGTCATTCACTTTACGTCGAAGATTCTGGGCAGGTTGGCTTTGGAACCTCTACACCGGTTACTGATTTACATGTAGTAAGTGGAAATACGCCAACCCTGAGGCTTCAACAGGACGGTTCTTCAGGGTTTGCTGCTCAAACATGGGATGTTGCAAGCAATGAAGCAAATTTCTTTATTCGGGATGTGACAAATGGGAGTGCATTGTCATTTAGAATTCGCCCTGGCGCACCACAAAGCAGTCTTGATATTGCATCTGACGGAGATATTGGCGTTGGTACGGATTCGCCGGATGCTGATTTACATGTAGTAGGCAGTACACTTATATCTGACTCAGATTATGGTGCAGCAACATATGCTCCATTGCATGTAAAACGATCAGATGGAACAACAAAACTTGTTCTGGAGGAAGCGTCTACAACTAATTTAGCACGTATTCTTGCAGAGCTTACAAATAATGGTGATCCATATATCAATTTAGAAAATACTGCAGGTACATATATTTGGATGTTGGGTACAAACACTGATGACTTTGTCATTACAACTTGGGGGAATGGGGCGAATAAACAGTTTCGATTTGCACAAAATGGTGATTTGACTATCAGCGGTTCATTGAATCCTTCATCAGACCGGAATGTTAAAGAGAACATTGAGGAAGTGAGTGTTGATTCGATTCTGAATAGAATTGAAACCTTACCTCTATATAAATGGAACTATATCGCTTCAGAAAATGATACTAAGCATTTTGGGGCTATGGCACAGGATTTTTATCATAACTTTCAAATTGGTATTGATGATAAACATATTTCACCAAATGATGCAGCATTTATTGCTATAGCTGGTGTTCAAGCATTAAAGAAAGAGTTGGATCAAAAAGAGAAAGAAATAAAGAGACTAAACAAAGTAATAGCTAACTATGAAAGCTTACAGCTAAAAATGATTAATATGGAAATGAAAATGGATATGTTGTCTAATAGTACAAATCGTAAACATTCAGCACTTCTACAGCAATAATACTAATGAAATGTTTTTCTGAGGCGAATTTATTTAGAAGCTTTTATGATATCTACGCCTCGGTATGAACCAATTTTCTTTATTTCTTTAAAGATATCAAGGCGATTAAGAGAATCATAAATATTCTCATAGAAGAAACACATATGAGAGTTGTCATGCTCTTTTGTATAAGCGGACAAAATAAGTGTTTGTTCAGTTTTTTCAGCTAGTAAATTGATTAGATCAAAATATTTTTCAGCGTTTACTTGATGAATCAATACATCAAAACATAAAACGGTTCTGGCAGTTGGAATAGCATTAAAATCGTCTTCAAAATGATAGAAATGACCAGAAGGCATTTTTCTTGATGCAAGCATTAGTGCTTCGTTAGAGATATCTACTCCATGATAGTTCTTTAATTTAAGGTGTTTAATGATTTCTAAATCGCCACAACCGATGTCAAGAATACTCTCTGAAGCTTCTATATTGCAGTTTTTTAAAACTTCTAGTTTATATTTAGCAATATTTTTTCTTGAGCCAATACCACTTCCTAATTCTGGGTTGGTGCTGTATCTGTAATCCCAAAAAGACTGATTATCAAAATTACTTTCTAATATTTGATTAACTTTATTGATAGCTTGGTCTATATTACTGTTTCCAGTCGCACAAAGCGTTCCAACATTCGTTAAATTTGTATGATAGTGTAAAACATAAGGTCGGGTATTAAGAGTATTATTTAAAATTGAGTTATCTTTCATGTGTGTTGGACAGTTGTATGCTAAAGAGAGTTTTTTATATGGTGATTTTGTCTCTTGAAGTGCCATACAAAATGAGATTTGATCTACATGTATAATTTTTTTTCCCAGAATATTTTCAGATTCAGGAGAGTTAAGAAGTTTCGTTACCCATTTCTTCCAAATGGTACCAAATTTTTTAAGCTCTTTTCCTGGTAAGCCGTACAGACCACCATTGAAATTTCCGTCAAAAGTTGGCTGTGATGTTAAAGTTTCATAGTTGATTTTCGGATAATTTAGAGAAAAGTGATCAAAAATTTTTTTAAGAGACTCAATGTTTGGGTTATCAATATCTACGACTTTACCTGTGATATTTTTTGGTATAACTATGGAGTCTAAAGCATTCAAAATTGCTAAATCACAATCACATAAAAACACATAATCAGTTTGCTGTAATTGAATGGTCTCAATTTGCTGTAATTTATTGCAATACTTTTTATCACCCCATTTTTCAATAAAAATGATGTGAATACCTAATGATTTTGCAAAAGATTCAAAGGTATGGTTTGGAGAGGTCATATGAGCGAAGATGTTTTTTGGGGAAACTTTTGCTAGGTGAATGAGTGAGAGTAAAAAAATTCTTGCTTGCCAATAAAACTTTGGTTTATCATCTACAACAAAACTATATGCAATAGTAAGTGATTTGTTGGAGAATAGTCGGTTTATGAGAGACATTTGAGATCATAGCCTTTAAATAATGAGACATGAGATTGTTCAATCCATGACTTTGATTTTTTAATGACTTTGAATAATATAACATCATGTATTCTATGCGCATTAATTCTATGTTGCGTAAAATCTTTTAATATAGCTACATTCAGTACAAAAAGCCCTTCTGTCAATAAACAGTCAAAATCAAATGTTATTCGATACTTTCCTAAAGTAAGCATTTGCACATTTGAATGTTTCAAAAGTTCATAAGCAACACCTGCATAATAAACTCCTTTTAAGTCTCTAATTGATGCTCCAAAACGTACATCGTTTAAGGATTCATGTAGTTCAACATCAAAGTGCACTTTATAGCTTTCTTCAGAAAGAAGTACGTTTACATTTTTATCAGACTTATTGGTAATTTTAACATTGCTAATGGTCGCTCCATTTTCATCGTAAAATATTGTTGACTTTGATTTGAGACTAGGGTTGTAAAATTCTTCAAATTCTGTATTCAACTTAGATTTTTTAACTTCTGATTTTGAAGGTATATTGGATTGGAGTGTATCAAGTTCATTTATAAGCAGTTCTCTTGTCAAGTTAGTGTTTTGCATATGTTTCATATAGAGGTTAGTGACAATTTTTGGCTCACCATCTATCATATAGTTCCCTTGATGAATCCAGATCGCCCGGCTGCAAAGGTTTACTATGCTGCTTTCGCTGTGTGATACAAATAAAACGGTTGCTCCTTTTGACCGGATATCTTCCATTTTGGCAAAACATTTACGCTGAAATGCAGCATCCCCCACACTCAAAGCCTCATCAACAATCAAAATATCCGGATCAATATGTATTGCAACTCCAAAAGCCAAACGTGCATTCATGCCACTGCTATAAGTTTTAACAGGTTGATGAATAAATTCATCCAGTTCTGAAAATTCAACAATTTCGTGAACGCGTTGCTTAATTTCAGTTACACTTAGCCCATTGATGGTACTGTTAAGGTGTATATTTTCAAGCCCTGTCATTTCAGGATTAAAACCCGCACCTAGCTCTAGTATGGCAGAGATTTTACCGTTTACATGTACATGTCCATGTGAAGGAGTAAGTACGCCGGTAATGATCTTTAATAATGTTGATTTACCGCTACCGTTTCGTCCTATTATACCGACGGTTTCACCTTTTTTAATCTCAAATGAAACGTCGTTGAGAGCATGAAACTCTTTGTGATATTTTTTTTTAAAAGGGTGCAATGACTCTTTGAGCCTATCGATGGGTTGGTTATAGAGCCTGTAGGTTTTTGTAATATTTTGAACCTTAATGGCAATGTTTTTTTGCATTACAGCACATCTCCAAAGTGAGGACGTAATCGCTTGAATACAATCGCTCCAACTACAAAAAATAGTCCTGCGGTAATAAGAAAGTATGGTGTAACCCTATATTGTTCCCAAAACCATACATTGTTAATAAAAGTATCGCGATATCCATCGACAATGTAAAACATAGGATTGAGTTTTATGAGATAAACATACTTTTCAGGAATGATGTCTGCCGACCAGAAAATAGGTGTAAACCAAAAACCAAATTGTAGTAAAATCCCGATAAGTTGGCCAATGTCTTTAATAAAAACGCGCAGTGCCGAGGTAAGCCATGAGATACCAAGAACCAGCAAAACGGTACACAGTACAAAATAGGGAAGTTGTAACCAGTAAAGCGTTGGATATTTGCCATAAAGCAAAAAAGCAATAACCAATATACAGAGTAGCATAAGATGTACAATTAGTGCGGATCCTATCGGCACCAAAGGTAAGATACTAACGCGAAAAGCCACTTTTTTTACTAAATAGGCATTGGAGACTATGGCGTTACTGCCTCCGGATATTGCCTCGGAAAAAAAGAACCACGGCACCATACCGGAGAGTAGCCATAAAAAGAATGGCGTATCACCGGTTATAGGTCCGGCTCTGAATCCAATCTCAAATACAAACCATATGACGCCAATAAAGGCAAGAGGCTGAATGAGAGCCCATGCAAGCCCAAGATAAGAGCCCATGTACTGTTTCTGAAACTCATTTTTTGTTAGGCGATAGAGAAGGGTTTTATTCTCTAAAATATGCTTTAAAAAACGGTAAAACTCTTTTGCATATCTCACGCTATATATTTCTCCAAATACCACTTAATGGTCTTGACGATTCCGCTTTCAAAATTTTCGTCGGCTTTCCATCCGAGCTTAGTTTCGAGTTTGGTGGCATCAATGGCGTAGCGTCGGTCATGGCCTGCACGGTCTTGTACGTAGGTGATTTGCTCTGTATAGCTTCCATCTGCTTTAGGGTGTAGTGCATCAAGAATTTCACATACCTTGTGAGCAATATAATTATTGTCACGCTCATTGCGGCCACCGATATTATAGGTCTCTCCCGTTTTGCCGTTGTGATAAACGAGGTCAATACCTTTGCAGTGATCAAGCACATAAAGCCAATCGCGGATGTTTTTGCCGTCGCCGTAGATAGGAATCGGATTGCCCTTTAGGGCATTGCGGATGATAGTAGGAATAAGTTTCTCATCATGCTGTTTGGGGCCATAATTGTTGGAGCAGTTGGTGATGACCGTGTTCATGCCGTACGTTTCTCGGTAGCTTCTTACAATCATATCGCTGGAGGCTTTGGAAGCGCTGTAGGGACTGTTTGGTGCATAAGGTGTGGTTTCGGTAAAAAGGCCGGTTTCACCTAATGTCCCATAAACTTCATCCGTTGAGATGTGATGAAAACGGCAATGCTCATAACCTGCTTTACATGTAAAGGGTTTTTCCATCCAGTGTTTGTAGGCCACATCGAGCAAAGTGAAGGTGCCATTGACATTGGTCTGCACAAACACGCCAGGATTTTTAATAGAGTTATCTACATGGCTTTCCGCCGCAAAATGAATGACTCCCTGAATGTCATACTCATTAAAAATAAACTCAATAAGTTCGCGGTTGCAGATATCACCTTTGATAAATTTATATCGAGGATGCCCTTCAATCTCTTTAAGGTTTTCAAGATTGCCTGCGTACGTTAGCAAATCAAGGTTTATAAGTGTGTAATCGGGGTACTTTTCTAAAAAGTAAGGGACAAAGTTGCTTCCGATAAATCCGGCACAGCCAGTAAGAAGAATGTTCATAGCAAAACCTCCCCTTTTGTCATAATCTCTTTTGAAAATGAGCTCTGAGACTCTAAAAACTTTTCATGCATTTTCTGGGTATGGACAATCAAATCAATAGGAACTTTTTTTCTTAAGTCTCGTAGGCTGTGTGAAAATTTACGAGAGATTGTACTTTTTTCCCTCCAAGTTTCAGGGATAAAAAGATCCTGGGTTACAACATATAGATCGATGTCACTCTCTTCGGTAGGCACTCCATGGGCATAGCTTCCAAAGAGAATGACACGTTTTGGATTGAGTGGTTTTAATCTATTAATAATATCATTTTGAACTTCATCAAAATTTATCATGAGTTATTTTCCCTCTCCTTGACCCATTTTTTGTATTTTGTTATAATTATATTGATTTTCGCCTTTGTGCGCTCCCCCTTCATCATGGAGTGGGGTTAACTGCTCTGTAATCTTAATTTTTAGAGCTTCATACTGTTTTTTCCCTAGATATCCGATTTTGTATTTGATCCGTTTCGCATCGAATGTTCTAATCTGATTAAGCATGGCTGTATTCACACGGTCTTTGAAAGTAACCGTCATAAAGTGGTTGCCCTCTTTTGATTTTGAAGTGAGCGGAACACCTAAAAAACTATAGGTACCAAATTTTTTGAGCACAATTACAGGTCTCATAAATTCATCTCCTTTGCCATAAGACTCAAATCCAATATTTTGTCCCAGAGACATAAATAGAATGTCTTGTTGATTAAAGCCAATGGGCTTGTTAACTTGATGTAGCTGTTTCTTGAGGCTATTCCAAGTATCAAAGCGATTTTTTTCTCGCTTACCGATTGTTCTTAGACAGTGATCAAGCCCCTCTTTCCAGTAAGGAATCTCAATCTCAAAATCGTTTTTGATTTTGGCCTTATTAAGCAGGCTGTAATGCGGTCGTGAAGCCGGTGTAGGGTATTGCTCTATTGTAATGGGGTTTACCTTACATGTAAGCTTCGTCATACGCATGATCTCATGAGCGAAATCATACCATGAACAGACACCTTCGTTGCTAAAGTGGTAAATTTCGGGCGTAGTGTTGCTGATTCTTGGCAGGATTGTAAGAATAGCTTGTGCCAGATGGCGGGCGTAAGTAGGAGTGCCGACCTGATCGAAAATGACATTAAGGCTTTCGCGCTCTTTTCCCAAACGCAGCATTGTTTTGACAAAGTTGGCGCCAAAACTCGAATAGACCCATGACGTACGGATGATCAGGCTCTGCTTGGGGCTTACATGTAACAATGCTTCTTCACCTTTAAGCTTACTCGCGCCGTAAACACCCTGTGGGTCTGTTGGATCGGTTTCTACGTAGGGTCTATAGTTGGTGCCGTTAAAAACATAATCGGTGCTTACATGTATGAGTGAAATCGCGTTCTCTTTGGCCACTTCAGCAAGATGACGTACTGCTATGTGGTTAATAGCATTGCAGAGTTTTGGTTCACTTTCGGCTTTATCTACTGCCGTATAAGCGGCACAGTTAATGATATGGGTGATGTTGTGCTGGTTACATGTAAGCGCTATAGCATCTTTATCGGCAATATCTAGCGTATCTCTATCGGTAAAATAAAACTGCCACTCAGGATGCTCTACATGTAAAGCTTGGATTTCGCTTCCAAGCTGTCCATTGGCACCGGTGACAAGGATGCTAGGCATAGTAGTTAATTCCATAATCAAAAAGCTCTGCTTCAACAAGTGAGGGTTGCTTGGTGTCTTTATCGGAGAGTTTAAGCTCCTCTTGAAGCAGTTGCCAGTCAATGTTGATGTTCGGATCATCAAAAGCGATGCCGCGGTCGCACTCTGGGGAGTAGTAGCTATCGACTTTATAGGCAAAAGTCGTATCGTCTTCAAGCACCACAAAACCATGCGCAAAACCGCGGGGTACCAGTAGTTGTCTTTTATTTTCAGCAGAGAGTTTTACGGCGACATGCTCTCCAAAAGTACGAGAGCCTTTACGGATGTCTACTGCCACATCCAAGACGCTTCCTTGTATTACACGGACAAGTTTGGTTTGCGCGAAGGGGGCGAGTTGGTAGTGCAAGCCTCGAAGGACGCCTTTTGAAGATTTAGACTCGTTGTCTTGACAAAAAGCGATTTTATAGCCTAAAAATGCACTCAATTTATCTTCGCGGAAGGTTTCCACAAAATAGCCACGGTGATCACCGTGCACTTTAGGTTCAATCACAATAACATCGGAAATGCTTTGGCGCGTAAAGGTCATTTAATACCCCTGCCTTCATGGGCGCGGCGTATGAGGTATTGTCCGTATTGGTTTTTCTTGAGCGGTTCGGCCAGTTTGAGGAGTTGTTCTTTGTCGATATAGCCCATCTCAAACGCGATCTCTTCTACGCACGCTACTTTAAGGCTTTGGCGTTTCTCGATAGTATGAATGAAGTTGGAAGCATCAAGCATACTCTCGTGTGTTCCCGTATCGAGCCACGCATAACCACGACCCATGAGCTCCATTTTTAACTTTTTTTGCTCCAAATAGGCTTGATTGACTGAGGTGATTTCAAGTTCACCACGATGAGAAGGCGTAACGTTTTTAGCGATGTTAACCACAGAAGCGGGATAGAAATAGAGCCCTGTTACGGCGTAGTGGCTTTTGGGATTTTCAGGTTTTTCTTCAATAGAAGTCACATTGCCATGTTCGTCAAATGCGGCAACGCCGTAACGTTCGGGATCTTTAACATAGTAACCAAATACCGTGGCCTTGCCTTCTTCTTTGACATTTTTAACCGATTGTGCCAGCAATTTGCTAAAGCCCTGACCGTAAAAAATATTGTCGCCTAGAACCAAACAGGCATCGTCACCGTCAAGAAACTTCTCACCCAAAATAAAAGCTTGGGCTAGTCCATCTGGTGAGGGCTGTACAACATACTCAAATCGCATTCCCAGCTCTGATCCATCACCGAGAAGATTGATAAAATTGTTTTGATCTTGCGGCGTAGTAATAATAAGTACTTCGCGGATTCCTGCAAGCATCAATACTGACAGCGGATAGTAAATCATCGGTTTATCATAAATAGGTACGAGTTGTTTAGAAACGCCTTTGGTGATAGGATAAAGCCGTGTTCCACTACCCCCGGCTAAGATGATACCTTTCATTTTAGTGTCTCCTTCTCCCAGTTTAGTGCCGTTTGGCAAATGGTCTTGAGATCATCATATTGAGGCTTCCAGTTCATTTTGGAGAGGATTTTGCTATTATCCGAAACTAGTAGTGCGGGATCTCCCGCGCGACGACCTTCTGTATCCACTTGAAAGTCTACGCCCGAGACCTCTTTAACCGTCTCAATAACCTCTTTTACGCTAAATCCTCTGCCATAACCGCAGTTAAAAATATTGGATTGCAGGTGCGTTTCGAGATACTCCAGCGCGGCGATATGTGCCGAAGCCAGATCATCCACATGGATATAATCACGAATACATGTACCATCGGGAGTATCGTAATCTTCGCCAAAAATGTACATTTTATCGCGTTGTCCCGTTGCCGTTTGCGCGGCTACTTTAATAAGATGTGTCGCATCGGGAAAGCTTTGGCCGATACGGTTATGGACATCGGCTCCTGCGACATTAAAATAGCGCAAAATGACATATTTGAATGCTTCATTGGCTTTGGCAGTGTCTTGCAGTACGGTTTCGCTCATCAGTTTACTCATGCCGTAAGGATTGATAGGAGCCTTTGGAGTCGTCTCCTTAACAGGAATTTCCGTAGGTTCTCCATAAACGGCGGCAGTGGAGGAGAAGATAAATCTACCTATGCCGTAGTCGTTGCAACATTTGATAAGATGTGTCGTATTGACGGTATTGTTCATATAGTATTTAAGCGGATTTGTAACCGATTCGGGCACCACAATACTAGCCGCAAAATGAATCACGGCATTAAATCGGTGTGTAGCAATAAAACGTTCGACGGCTTCAAACTCGGCTAAGTCGATTTTTATAAATTCAAGGCGTTGGGGAGCCATTTCGGTGAGAGTGTCTATGGTAGTTTGATGTCCAGTGGAAAGGTTGTCAATGATTGTAACCTGATAGGATGTTGACTCTAAAAGCTGTTTAACCACATGCGAGCCTATATAGCCGGCACCTCCGGTAACCAATATACGCAACAAAATCCACCCTCAAATCATAATAATGGGACATTTTACACTATGGAAGATTAAAAGAGGATTGAAGAGGCATTTGCCTCTTCTAAATACGCTATTGGAGGGTAACCTCTTTTTTGATTGTGGCTACCATTTTTTCACCAATACCTTTAACGTGTGTCAATTCGTCGATTGATTTAAACTTACCGTGTTTTGTGCGGTAATCGATAATAGCAGCGGCTTTTTTCTCTCCAATACCTTTGAGACTCATCAGCTCTTCTTTATCCGCTTTATTGATATTTACAGACGCCATCAGCGACCAAACTAGGGCTAAAATTAGTACCAAATGTTTCATGGTGCTCCTTTGATTAAAAAAAGTGAAATTGCATTATAGTAACAAAATTTTAACGAATCTCTTACATGTAAAGCCTTTATGAGTATAATTACTTCAAATAAATTGGGTTAAGGTTATAAGATGGCTAAGTTTGTCGGCGCTCATACGTCAGCTTCGGGAGGGGTGTTTAATGCTGTACTTAATGCCCAAAAGATCGGAGCAAAAGCATTTGCACTCTTTACAAAAAATCAGCGTCAGTGGAAAGCGAAGCCACTTGATATTGAGACGATAGATGCGTTCCAAAAAGCTTTGAACGAGAGCAAAATCGCTCCCAAGCACATCTTGCCGCACGACTCTTACCTTATCAATCTTGGACACCCCGAGAGTGAAAAACGGCAAAAATCGCTTGATGCGTTTATTGATGAGGTAGAGCGCTGCGAACAGCTTGGACTTGACCGGCTCAATTTTCATCCCGGATCACATCTCAAACAGATGAGCGAAGAGGCGTGTCTTGATCTCATCGCCGAAAATATGAATCGTACACTTGATGTTACGAAAAGTGTCACTTTGGTTTTGGAAAATACGGCGGGTCAGGGGAGCAATTTGGGCTGGAAGTTTGAGGATCTGGCGCATATTATCGACAAGATAGAGGACAAGTCACGGGTTGGGGTCTGCATCGATACCTGTCATATGTTTACGGCAGGATATGATATTCGTGATCAGGCATCTTATGAGATTTCTATGGCACAATTTGGTAACATTGTTGGATTCGAGTATCTGAGAGGAATGCACCTTAACGACTCTAAACCGGATCTGGGATCACATGTTGACAGGCATCAAAGTATCGGCAAGGGGAAAATCGGGCTCGAAGCGTTTCGTCTGATTATGAATGACGCACGTATGGATGATATCCCGCTGATACTTGAGACGATTGATGATAGCATTTGGGATCAGGAGATTGCACTGCTCTATTCACTACAGGAGAATGAATAATGAAAAAACTCGCTTTAAGCGCTTTGGCGGCTTCTACACTACTTTTTGGCGCGGCGTATAAATTGCCCGAAAATTCACTTAACGGTACGGCGCTTTCAGCGGCATATGTCGCCAATGCTCACGGTGCCGACGCATCATATTACAACCCTGCCGCTATGGCATTTGAATCGCGTCATGCTCTTGAGTTTGATGCCACATATGTGGGGCTCACTCCTGTTGATTTTTACGGTAACGTCGGCGAGATTGAAATGGATGGAAGTTCGGAAAGTGAAGCGTACATTTTGCCAACACTGCACTATATCTCCCCAAAACTCGGGGACGTAACATTGGGTTTAAGCGTGGTGGTTCCCGGCGGACTTTCAAAACGCTGGGAGATACAGCCGGCACAAAGCTATGCCAGAGAGTTTACATTACAGGTTGTTGAGATCAATCCGACCGTAGCTTATAAAATAAATGACGTATTAGCAATAGGCGGCGGGTTACGGTTGGTTCAAAGCAAAGGTGTCGTTAAAAGCCAGTCTACGGCATCACGCGATCTTAGCGGCGATTCGATCGATTTTGGGTACAATCTTGCATTAAGCTATAAACCTTCAGAGCGTTTTGACATTGCGGCAACATACCGCTCTAATGTTGATCTTACCGAAGTCGGTACGGCAAAACTCTATTTTCCCGACAGTGCCGATTATAGCGGCAACAAAGTGTATGACGGCGATGCGGAAGTGGCCGTACCGCTACCCGCAACCGTTGCATTGGCACTGGCGTACCACACGCAAAACGGTACCACAATCGAGTTTGTGTATGAGCGCAACTTTTGGTCGGCATATAAAGAGCTTGACTTTGAGTATGAGTCTTCTATCGGTGTGCTGACGCCAACCTTTGATGATCCCATCAGCAAAAAATGGAACGACACCAACACATTTCGTTTAGGCCTGACTCAAGAGTATGAAGCGTGGACGGCAATGGCGGGTATCGCGTATGATGAGTCGCCGGTGCCTAAAGAGTCGCTCAATTTTGAACTTCCTGATTCAAGTGCTTGGATTTACTCACTTGGCGGGCGATACAAGGTTGATTCACAGTGGAGTGTGGGTGTCGCCGGATTGATTGATATTAAAGAGAGCCGCAATATTAACCATAGCGATATCGATATCGACGGTGATTTTAGCAATGGCCGAGCGTATCTGCTAACTTTAGGCGTTGAGTATACGTTTTAATGGCACTAAATTACCCGTATCAGAACTTTTATGAGATGATTGCCGCTAATGCGGCAACTTCTCCCGATCAGACGATCATTTTTATAGACGATGCCCGTGTAAGTAATGCTGATTTTTTAAAAAAAGTAGATGCATTTGCCCGTTTTTTAGAGATTTCGGGTGTGCACGAGAATGAGCGTGTCGCACTGATCGCACCTAATAGTGAAGAGTTTGCTATAGCTATATTTGCCGCCACCAAAATCGGTGCCGTGATTGTGCCTATTAATTCACTGCTAAAAGCAAGCGAGTATATCTATATTCTTAATGATTGCGAAGCTAAAGTACTTATTACTTCGGTAAAAGTGGCCAAAGAGACGGCAACACTGCATGAGCATACATCGCTCAAACGGACGGTATGGGTTGACTCTGCGCCACTGGTCGATCAGTACCATGTGGTGTTTGATGAGGTAATCGGTATCCGTCCTCATGCCGAAGAGAAGATCGTACCTCGAGCACTGGATGATCTGGCTGTGATTTTTTACACCTCAGGCACTACGGGAAATCCTAAGGGTGCAATGATTAGCTATCGTAATATCTTCTCTAACCTTGACGCCGCGAATCAGCTCTTTTCCATTACGCCAAAAGACCGCTTTATTGTCTATCTGCCGATGTTTCACGCCTTTACCTTTTCGGTTATGGTAATGTTGCCTTTTTACACGCGTGCCTCGTTTGTCATTATCCGATCCATTATGCCTTTTAGCAATATCATCAAGCAGACACTGCTTAAACGGGTGACAATCTTTTTAGGCGTTCCCGATATTTACAATGCGCTCATTCGGGCAAAACTGCCATGGTACTTTTTATGGTTTAACTCGATTCGGGCTTTTATATCGGGCGCATCGGCACTAAGTGAAGATACTGTTGCCAAGTTTGGGCGCGTTTTTAAGCGCGCTAAAATTCTTGAAGGTTACGGTCTGAGTGAGTGTTCGCCTGCTGTTTGCATCAACCCATTGGAGCTTCAAAAAACACTATCGGTCGGCAGAGCGCTTCCGGGTTATGAAGTGAAAGTGGTCGATGATGAGATGGTCGAAGTACCTCGCGGCAGTGTGGGTGAGATTATTGTCAAGGGTGACTGTGTAATGCAGGGCTATCTCGGTAATCCCGAAGCCACGCAAGAGACGATTATCAATGGTTGGTTGCGCACCGGCGATCTGGGTAAAATGGATGAAGATGATTACATCTATATCGTAGATCGTATGAAAGATCTGATAATCTCCAAAGGGATCAATATTTATCCCAGACAAATAGAAGAGGAACTCCTAAAACTCGATTATATCAAGGCGGCTGCCGTCATTGGGATTAAAGATCCGCACAGCGGTGAAGTGCCTATTGCATACGTGGAACTTGAGGAGGGGTTTGATAAAAATCAGATCACGTCATCAGCGGTACGCAGTACGCTCAAAGCCCATTTGGCTAATTTTAAACTACCCAAAAGTGTGTATGTTGTCGAGGAACTTCCCAAAAATGCAACGGGAAAAATACTCAAACGCGTCTTAAAAGAGCAGTATGTACAGGATGATGTGTGAAACAGCTGATTGAGTTTATTGAGCATAACGATGTAGAAAAGACACAAATCTATCCGCATCTCAAATGCAATAAAGATGAAGCGATTGTCCTTCAGCGTTTGGCGCAAAAATACATTTCGGGTCAGGATGATATTTTGGTAGTAGACCTGCTACAAGATATTTACGGCAATGAAAAGTATGTCTATGTTAACCATCTTAAAACCATACGAGTGTTATTGGAGATGGGATGGATTACGCAACATGCATTTACACCGCCAAAGGTCAGTGAAGTGACACTCTTGGAGTTACTTAACAGCGCCGTAGCTTTGACCCCATCGTTTTTAAAACTGCTTGAAGAGGGAACGCTTGAGATGGTGTTGCCCGAGATTAAGCCCTATGCCGATCATTTGGAGTATCTGCAAGATCAGTTTTTTAGAATTGAGCTCTATCAGAAGATGAGTACGATTCGCCAAAACGTGCACGAACACTCACCTGGAATCGATCGCATCATGAAAAAACTCAAACTGCTTGAAGCGCGTATTGTCGAGCGTATCGAGCAGACCCAAGAAGAGGTGGTACTCGATCGCTTCTTTAAACAAAAAAAGCTTGAAGATAAAGAGCAGGTGATTTTTTTGGCACTGCTTAAAGAAGAGTACTCTGCGGCAGATGCCAATTTGCGCGAAATGAATGCACTGATCGATCTGATCAGTTTTGACGAATATGAACGTATTAAAAACCGTTCACTGCTTGAAGACGGCGCACGGCTTATTAGTGAAGAGATTATCGATTATGAAGAGATGCTCAACCCTTTTGGCGGCATTTCGCGTGCGTTTTATATTACCGATGAGTGGCTACAAAAGATTATGCATCCGCAAAAGAAAAAGAAGGCGCAGCGACTCAAACTTAATATGCTCATCAAAGAGCAGGATATTTTTGAGCTGGTTGAGCCGACGACCTCGCTCGATGATGTCGTACTTAATCCCAAGACACGTGAAACGCTTGAGAATCTGATGCGTCAGCTTGATCGAGAGGTGGTGAATCGACTGATTGAATGGGGGATAAAGGATAAACGCCGCGGGCTTGATGCACGTATTATTTTCTACGGTCCTCCCGGAACGGGCAAGACGCTCACGGCCTATTCGCTGGCGCGTTCGTTAAAGCGTCAGGTGCTTAGTTTTGATTGTTCAAAAATCCTTTCTATGTATGTAGGTGAGAGCGAAAAAAATGTGCGCAAAATCTTTGATACCTATATGGAATTGACGGAAAAGACGAAAACCGAGCCGATTCTGTTTTTGGATGAAGCCGATCAATTTTTAGGGGCACGCTCCAGTGGTGTTACCACCAGTGCCGATCAGATGCACAACCAGATGCAAAATATCTTTTTAGAGCAGATCGAGAAGTTTCAGGGCGTGTTGATTGCTACTACAAATTTGTTGGAGAATATCGACACCGCGTTTTCACGCCGGTTTAATTACAAAATTGAGTTTAAAAACCCGACCAAGCCGCAGCGCAAAAAACTGTGGCAGTTTATGCTTCCCGAAAATGCCGACTATGAAGCGGATTTCGATGTAGACGCACTAAGTGAATACAAACTCACCGGCGGGCAGATCAATCTGGTGGTTAAAAATACAGCGTATACGGTAGCCGTAAGAGAAGAACCTATTTTTGAGATGCAAGATTTTATCGAAGAGATCGATCGTGAAAAACTGGGAAGTTTCGATTCGGAAAAATCGATGGGCTTTCTTTCGAAATAGAGGCTTACATGTAAAAAAAACTTATATGTAAACAAGCTTCTCCTTATAATTGTTACGAATATTCCCAAAAGAGAACTTTGCGCAAATTTAAGCGTTTCGTTTCGTTACAGATACTCTGATAATTTATCGACATTCTTTCTACATTTAATACTCTTTTTGATATAGTGCAATAGCTGTTTTTTGATAAAAAGCGAGGCGTCTGTAAACAGTGTGTAAAATCTGCATTTAGACGCCATAACAACAGGAAGGTTGAATATGGAACACGTGAACGTTGTCAACTCTTATTTTGGGGTTTTTGTTCTGTTTGTACTCACGTTTGGCGCATTTCACGCCACGACCGTTATCGCACGCTTGGCCAGCCGTGCCATGGCGGCGAAAGATACCGAAAAACTGAAGCTGACTGTCTATGAGTGCGGTCCGGAAGTGACGAAACAGCCCAATAGAATTTCGCCGCAGTTTTATCTCTTTGCACTGCTCTTTTTGCTGTTTGATGTGGAGATTGTGTTCATGTTCCCGTGGGCGATTGACTTTAAAGCACTGGGATGGTTTGGGTTTGCCGAGATGCTGTTGTTTATACTACTGCTGGCAATCGGGTTTGTTTACGCATGGAAAAAAGGAGCGCTTGAATGGCACAACATCAAGTAAACTATATGAAAGACGGCGGCCTGCCGGTTGCGCTAACGTCAATTGATAAAGTCGTTAACTGGGGGCGCTCAAACTCCCTTTGGGCACTGACATACGGATTGGCGTGTTGCGGTATCGAGATGATGGCCTCAGGTGCGTCACGTTATGACTTTGACCGTTTTGGTACGATCTTTCGCGCTTCTCCGCGTCAGGCAGATGTGATGATTGTGGCGGGAACACTGACCAAAAAACATGCCGAGTTTATTCGCCGTCTTTACGATCAGATGACAGAACCTAAATGGGTCGTTTCTATGGGTTCATGTGCCAATACCGGCGGGATGTTTAATACCTACGCAACCGTTCAGGGTGTTGATCGCGTCATCCCTGTTGATCTTTACCTCCCCGGTTGTGCACCGCGCCCCGAATCACTTCAGTATGCGGTGATGCTACTGCAAAAAAAGATTCGCTCCGAAAAAGCGATTAAAGCCCAAAAACCAAAGAGGTTGATGTAATGAGAGCTTATACGCCAAAAGACGACGTTCAGAAAAAGTCGTACTATACCGACCGCTACTGGGTGGCACCACAGGTTCCGAAATCTCCTGTTAGTGATGATAAAGTTTTTAGTGCCGACCTTGATGCAATTAAGGCAAAATTTGAAGTAAGTGATGCATATATTCAGGCAGGTCAGATGGTGGTATATATCAATCCTGATGACAACGTTGCAGTATTACAACTGCTTCGTGACACTTGTGAATATGCCCAACTTTCTGAAATGAGTGCTATCGATTGGATTGCCGAACGTGGCGGTTTCGAGGTCTTTTACCAACTCCTTAGCATTAGCAAGCGTAAGCGCTTGCGCGTGAAATGTTTTGTCAAAGAGGATCAGGCTATCAACTCGGTAGAGAAGCTTTGGCGTTCTGCGGATTGGTCTGAGCGTGAAGCATACGATATGTTGGGTCTTAAAATCAATAACCATCCGTTTCTGAAACGTATATTGATGCCCGATGATTGGGAAGGCCATCCACTACGCAAAACCTACCCGCTTCAAGGAGACGAGTTTGCTGCATGGTATGAAGTGGATCGTATTTTTGGTAAAGAGGCGCGTGATGCGATTGGCCCTGAAATCCGTGATGCAGCACGCGTTGAGCGTTACGATACCGAGCGCTTTGCGCGTCTTGGTCATGAAGTCCCTAAAGGTGAAGCGTTTGATCCCGAAGGTGAGGCAACACCGCTTGCATATCAAGAAGAGGGCGGTGTCTTCTTGATCGAAGGTTTCAAAGAAGAGAAATCTAAAACCATTACCGATAGAAAGCGATAGGAGGACGCATGCAACAGACCAACAGACTACGTCCGTTTTTTGAAAATATTACCTTTGAGCGCGACGACAATGAGCTGGTACTCAACTTCGGTCCGCAACACCCCTCGGCGCACGGTCAGCTACGACTGATGCTACATCTGCAACAAGAGCAGATTGTTAAAGCGCATCCCGATATCGGGTATCTGCACCGCGGTATGGAGAAGATGGCCGAGAATATGATCTACAACGAGTTCATGCCCACGACGGATCGTATGGACTATATTGCTTCAAGTGCTAATAACTACGGGTTTGCCTTGGCGGTTGAGCGTTTGATCGGTCTTGAGGTACCGCGCCGTGCCAAAGTCATCCGTATGCTACTATTGGAGATTAACCGCTTAATGTCGCACCTTTTTTGGTTAGCGACCACGGCGCTTGACATCGGGGCGATGACGGTCTTTTTATATGCGTTTCGTGAACGCGAGTATCTTATGGATATTATCGAAGACTACTGTGGGGCGCGTTTGACCCATGCCGCAGTGCGTATCGGCGGTGTGCCGCTTGACATTCCCGATAATTTCATGTCGGATCTTAAAACGTTTTTGGACAAACTGCCGCAGAACATTAAAGATTATGAAGACCTGCTTGATAGCAACCGTATCTGGTTGATGCGTATGGAAAATGTGGGCACTATTTCAACCGACATGGCACTTTCATGGGGCTGTAGCGGTCCGATGCTACGTGCTTCGGGCGTAGAGTGGGATATCCGCAAAGAGGAGCCGTATGAGCTTTATGACGAAGTGGAGTTTAACGTACCGGTTTCGGATAAAGGCGATAACTACGCGCGATATAAACTCTATATGGCAGAGATGCGCGAAAGTGCCAAAATCCTCTATCAATGTATTGATATGTATGACGAGACGGTGCGCAATAACCAAACGGAGCTAATGGCACATGCCCCGCAGTATATTTCGGCACCCAAACTTGACATCATGTCGCAAAATTACTCATTAATGCAGCACTTTGTGTTGGTAACGCAGGGTATGCGTCCTCCGGTGGGCGAGGTCTATGTGGCAACCGAGTCACCAAAAGGGGAGCTGGGTTTCTTTATCAACTCTCAAGGCGGCCCGTATCCCTATCGCCTGAAACTTCGTGCGCCCTCATTTTGGCACACCGGCATTCTAACCGACCTCTTACCGGGTCACTATATTCCCGACGTCGTTTCGATTATTGGTACTACCAATATCGTATTTGGCGAAGTTGACCGTTAAGAAGGAGAAGCGATGCGACGTTATGATTTACGCCATCTAAAAGCGGATTTTGATGCGCGAATGGTTGAAATTATGGATCATGAGGCCAAAGAGGGCGAAGTGATCATTTTTTTGTTTGAAATCGGCGATTTTTCCGGTGTTCAGCGCTCTGCCGATCTGATGAAAGAGCAAGGCTATACGCTGGTAAACTCATTGAAGTTCAATGAAGCAGACTGGACCATCGTGGTCAAAAAATAGAGGTGAAATGTGAGTAAAGTCTATTTTTCTACATGGCGCGGCGAATCGATTGATAATCGAGGCAAAGAAGCCGATACATGGGAAGAATCAGCACATAAGCTCCCTGAGCAGTATAATGCGGGTGTAGCGTCCAAAGCCTTTATCGGATGGGACGGCGTCGCACTCTTTGATGCCGATGTAGACGTAGTGCGTTTGGCCAGTGAGTATGCTGCGCAGTATCAGGTCTATTCCGAGGCGTGCGGACGCTGTGCACCGGGGCGTTGGGGTGGACGTATTTTGTACGATCTGCTTGATAAAATTGCCCGTGGCGAAGGAAGTATGGCAGATATCGAACATCTCAAAGAGGTCTCTCAAACGATGCAATCGACCTCAAAGTGCGAGATCGGCAAAACGGTACCCAATCCACTGCTTGATCTGATCGAACATTTTGAAGCGGATTTTCTTACATGTATAAATGAGCAGAAACCCTCAAAGCACTATGATGCCGAGATTAACTACATTGCCAAAATAACGGCACCGTGTAGCGATGCGTGTCCGGCACATGTAGATATCCCTTCGTATATTGAGGGTGTGCGTGATCTTAAGTTTGATAACTCGCTTAAAGCAACACGCCAGACGATGCCGCTAGCGCATACCTGTGGTCGCGTCTGTCCGCACCCGTGCGAAGACGAGTGCCGCCGTGCGAATCTGGATGAGCCGATTTCGATTATGGAGCTTAAGCGTTTGGGTGCCGATTATGAGACCGATCACGCTTTAGGCTTTTTTCATCCTACTAAAGCGAAGCCGCTTAACGGTAAAAAAGTGGCCGTTATCGGTGCGGGGCCGGCAGGGCTTACCACCGCATACTATCTTGGCCTTGAGGGCATAGCGAGTGATGTGTTTGAGGAGCTTCCGGTACTGGGCGGGGAAGTGACGGTGGGCGTTCCCGAATACCGTATGCCGTGGGGTAAATATCAAAAAGATATTGAAGCGGTCGGTTCATTAAAAGGTGTGACGTTTCATACCAATAGCAAAGTGAGTGCCGAGATGATGCGCCGCTTTGAGAGCGATTATGATGCCGTGATGATCGCTTCGGGAACGCGTATCTCTAAAAAAGTGCGTTGTGATAATGAGCGCCCTGAAATCACCGGATATTGGGGTGCTATCGATTTTCTTGATCGCGTGAATCTTTATGAAAAATTTGGCTATACGCTTACTGAGGATCAAAAAAAAGAGTACGCCATTGATGCCGACTTTGTCGATTTGAGCGGCAAAACCGTAGTATGCGTCGGGGGCGGATTTACCTCGATGGACGTGGTGCGCTGTTCCATCCGTGCAGGGGCGAAACGCGTCGTCATGCTGTACCGTCGTGATGAGAAGACGATTATTCGCAATACCACCTACGAAGAGTATCACGAGGCGGTTGAAGAGGGTGTGGAGTTTATTTTTCACTCTGCGGTTAATGCGATTATTGATGAAGAGGATGTACTCAAAAAGCTGGTAGTCGATAAGTTTGAGCTGGTTCCCGATCCCGATGGTGGACGTCCGCAATTGGTGAAGATTGATGGTGCTTCGTTTGATATTGAGTGCGATTATCTTATTCCCGCCGTTTCACAAAGTGCCGATCTCGATTTTATACCCGAAGAGTGGGAACTTGAGATGACATCTTGGGCTACGCTTAAAACCAACGGCAAAGATTACATGACATCGCGCAAGGGCATTTTTGCATCGGGTGACTGTGAATACGGTCCGATGACGATTGTAAATGCCGTCGGTCAAGCCAAACGCGCCGCTTCGGTGATGGCGCGTTACGTACAAGAGGGCGAAGTGACGCTTAGCGACAGTGAGATTATGGAAGATCACTTGCGCAAAATGCGTGTGTATGATAAAAACGAAAAAGTGCGCGGCTGGATGCCCGGTGTACCGCGCCAAAAAAGCGAAGTATTGGGTGTTGATGAGCGTAGAGACAATAACAAAGAGGTCAACTACGGCTTTACGCAAGATCAAGCCATTTCTGAGGCAGAACGCTGTATGCGCTGTTATTACATCGCCATGGTAGCGCATTAAGGAGGATGGGGTGAGTATTAATTTTACTATTGACGGCCGATCCGTAAGCGCGCAAAAGGGTGAATCGATTCTCCAAGTCGCACGTCGCGAAGGAATTTACATTCCAACCATGTGTTATTTGGCTAAAACAACGCCTAATGCCTCATGCCGTATGTGTGTGGTTGAAGTTGAGGGAGTTGACGGGTTTATTTTAAGTTGTAACACGCCTCCAACGGAGGGTGCCGCAATTACAACAACATCAGACGCACTCTTTGTAGAACGTCAAAATATTATGAAGCTTTACAACGTCAACCATCCGCTAGAGTGCGGGGTGTGCGATAAAAGCGGCGAGTGTGATCTGCAAAACAAAACTCTGGAGTTTGGAGTTTTTGAGCAGACATTTAGCTCTAAAGATCAGAAGCGAAAAAACAAAAAATGGGGTGTTTTGAGTTATGATCCCTATCTATGTATTATGTGCGAAAAGTGTACGGCGGTCTGTAATCAGGTAGTCGGTAGTGAAGCGCTTTACATTAAACCCGGCGGATATAAATCGGTTATCGATAATCACTACTCACGCTGTATTCAGTGTGGCGAGTGTATTTCAGTCTGTCCGGTCGGTGCGATGGCGAGTACGGATTTTCAGTATAGCTCAAATGCATGGGAACTTAAAAAGATTCCCTCAGCCTGTGCGCATTGTAGTAGCGCCTGTGCACTCACGTATGAAGTTAAAAACAGTCGTATTTTCCGTGTGACTAATGGGGACGATCATGAGTCACTTTGCGGGGCCGGACGTTTTGGATATGACTACGAAAATAGCGTTACATGTAAAGATGAGAGCGCATTTGATCGTGTGGTTGATTTTTTCAAAACCGCTAAAAGTATTCGCTTTACTTCGATGATCACCAATGAAGAGGCGTATCTATTGCAGCAACTCAAAGCGCGTTACGGTTATCGCTTGATTAATCCCGAAGCCAAAGCGTATCAGGAATTTTTGACACACTACTCAAAAGTGAGCACGCACTCGCTTTACAGTGCCGATCTTGAACGTGTTGCACAGAGTGATTATGTCGTGAGTATCGGGTGTGCGATTTCAAATGACAACCCGATGATCCGTTTTGCACTGTCACGCGCCGTGAACAATAATAAAGCGTATGTCGCCACAATGCATCCCGTGGAAGATGAAACGATCCGCAATATCGTTTCGCAACACATAAAGCATGAAGTAGGCTCAGAAGAGGGACTGATGGCACTGCTGTGCGAAGCCTTCGCATCGGATGAGGCCAAAACAAAATTTCCAGAGTTTTTTGAGGATATCGATACGGGGTATATCTGTGGCGAAAGCAGTGTAGGCGAAGAAGAGATTGCACTACTTCAACAGAAAAAAATGCGCAAAAAAGCGCCAGTTTTGATTCTTGGAGCCGATCTGTATCTGCATCATGAGGCCAAAAATATTGCTAAAATGGCGGGTCTGCTTGAGCGCTATAGCGATTTTGAAGTGCTGATTGCGCCAAGTGATACCAATACGCTGGGTGTCAGCCTGATTTGTGAACTTGACGATGAAGTGCTCTCTCCCGTTGTCGGTTATAACATCGAGGGTGAATGCACGCTTCTAGCACATGGTGGCGGTGATTTGGATATGCCTTCGCTTAATCAGCAAGAGGGGACATTCACTACGATTAATAAAGAGGTCATCCCTCTTAATGCGGCATTGGCGTATCACGGCTATGAGCTTAGCGATATCGCCAAAGCATTAACGGTAGCGTGTAAGCATGTGATCGATTTTACATGTAAGCTTCCTAAAGATCGGGGCTATCAAGAGATTCACTTTGATGATCTTAAAGACGTGTATCATAATGACGGTACCCATGTGCGCGGCTATAAACTTAAAAATCAAAAAGTGCGCGCTACGCAAAAGCCGCAACCTATTGCCGAGATTAGCGAGTTTAACGGTAGTGTGCTTTATAACTGCAATCCAATCTCGCAGTTCAATCTCTTTACCGACAAGGCACACCAAATTGTTGACAAGGCGGTTATCTTAGGTTCACCGCAGTTTGCCGAAGCCGCAAAGATTAAAGGGGGCGAGAGCGTTGTATTTGAGATTGGCGGTAAGCGTGTGACGCGTACTTTTCAGGTAAGCAATAAGCTAAAAGGTACGATTGCATTCAATCCAAACTTTGATACGTTGGAGCGTCCGTCGCTTTATCGCTATCAGCAAGTTAAATTTGAGAGGCTCTAAATGGAAAATCAAATCACCATAACGATAGACGGACGTGAGATAGAGACGCGCGAAGGAGAGTTTATCCTCAACGCCGCACGTGCCAACGGTATCTTTATTCCGGCTATCTGTTATCTGACACGTTGTAGCCCAACCTTGGCGTGTCGTATCTGTCTTGTGGAAGCGGACGGCAAACAGGTTTATGCCTGTAACGCCAAAGCCAAAGAGGGCATGAACATCGTTACTACAACAGAAAACATTTTGGCCGAACGCCGTGCCATTATGGAAGTGTATGATGTGAATCACCCGCTTGAGTGCGGCGTGTGTGATCAATCGGGCGAGTGTGAACTGCAAAACTACACGCTTGAGGTAGGTGTAGATGTTCAAAACTATGCCATTAAAGATACACATAAGCCGGCACAAGATTGGGGCATGATCCATTATGATCCGGCGCTGTGTATTGTATGTGAGCGTTGTACGACGGTCTGTAAGGATATGATTGGCGATGCGGCGCTCAAAACCGTACCGCGCGGTGGTGATGCACTCGACGCCGAATATAAAGCGACGATGCCTAAAGATGCGTATGCGATGTGGAACAAGCTTAACAAGTCGCTTATCGGACCGAGTGACGGTAGCGATACGCTTGATTGTACCAACTGTGGCGAATGTACATCGGTCTGTCCGGTGGGCGCACTGGTAAGCAGTGATTTTCAATACACCTCAAATGCGTGGGAGTTAACACAGGTTCCTGCGACATGTGCGCATTGTAGTGCGGGATGCCAGATTAATTACGAGATCAAGCATACGGATATCGCCAACAGCGATAGCAAAATTTACCGCGTTAAAAACGAGTGGAACTATGTGTCGCTCTGCGGTGCCGGACGTTACGGTTATGATTTTCAAAACGCCGGAGTTACTAAAGATGAAAGCGCTTTTACCGCGGCGATTGAGGCCTTTGGTAAAGCCGATACCATTGCATTTACCTCAACCATTACGAATGAAGAGGCACTGATACTTCAAAAACTTAAAGAGCAGCGCGGATACCGTCTTATCAACCCTGAAGCCAAAGCGCTTCGTACCTTCTTAAATAATTATGCCGAGCTAAGCGGTCAACAGCTTTATGGTAGCGATCTTAAAGCCGTACACGGTTGCGATTTTATTGTTTCCATCGGTACGGCGCTTAAAACCGACAATCCCAATGCCCGTTTTGCATTTAATAACGCGCTTACCATGAATAAAGGCGCGGGGCTTTACTTTCATCCGATTCAAGACCCTATTATGGAAGGGCTCTCTAAAAATATTATGTGTATCAACCATGCACCGCTAAAAGAGGAAGCCGCGCTCTATTTGTTACTTGATCTTTTCGGTGAACGTGAAAAAATGGATAATGACCTTGTGGCGTATCTGGATGGATTTCACTCGAAAACGACCGTAACCGTTGAAGAGACGATTAAAGAAGAAGTGATCGAAAAGGTAACGGTTACTAAAGTCAATGAAGAGACGGGCGAAGAGGAAGAGGTCGAAGAAGAGAAGAAGAAAATGGTGCCCAAAAAAGTTACTAAAGAGGTTGAAGCGGATGTAAATGCACTGCTTAACATGCTGGGCGCACCGGAAGACTTTAGTGAAAAATTGGAAAAATTTCTTGCGAAAAAAGAGAAGTTTTCATTGATGGTTGGGCCTGATCTTTATACGCACCCCAATGCCAAAAATCTTGCGCGTCTCTGTGCACTGGTTGAAAAATATACGTCGTTTGAACTGGTAATGATTCCCTCCTTGTCAAACTCGCTAGGTGTGAGCCTAATTTGTGATCTTGATGATGAAGCGGGTAGTTATAGCATCGGATACAACACTATCGGTGATTTCACCCTTTCGGCTTTAGGTAACGGCGATTTGGATATGCCTGCACTGAATCAGCAAGAGGGGACACTGACGGGTATCAATAAGCGTGTCGCACCTACCAATGCCGCAGTGGCATATGAAGGGTATGTGCTTAACGATATTGCCAATGCTTTAGGTGTTAAAAGCGCGTTTACCGTAGATTACACCTCTGAGCTAGGAGCTGTTTCCGGCTTTAAGGCAGAGGCGTTTGATGCCCTACCTAACCACTACACTAACAGTGGCGAAGAGGTGCGCGGTTATATACTTGAGAACGTTACATGTAAGGCATCTAACGATGCACGTGTGGAAGCGATTGGCGAGATGGCGCTTGAGGGTGATATCATCTATTGTGCCAATCCTGTCTTGCAGTTTAGTGCATTTAGCAATGCGGCACATCAGCTTAAATCCGAGGGTGCGCTTTATGCCGCTGAGGCATTTATGAGTAAGCACGATCTTGAAGAGGGTACACGCGTTTGTGTTAAAACGGCTGGTGGCGAAGTGGAGACTTCGGTACTCCTTGACACTAAAATCAACGGGGAGATTGCATATCTTCCGACGTTTGATCTCAATCTCAACTCAGAGGCGCTTTTTGACGGTTACCGTTTTGAATCCGCTTCGATTGCAAAGGTGTGATGAATGGATATGGCATTTATAATTGAGACGATTCTAAAAATCGTTGTTATCTTATTGGTTTTTTCGGCGCTTGCAGGTTTTGGAACCTATTTCGAGCGTAAAATACTGGCGTTTATGCAACGACGTCTCGGGCCAATGCACGTAGGTCCCTATGGACTGCTTCAGATTGCGGCCGATGGTGTGAAACTTTTTACCAAAGAGGATATCGTTCCGCAAAATGTAGTAGGTCCGATCTTTAAAATTGCACCGGTCATTACTGCGGCAACGGCATTTATGGCTGCTGCTGCGATTCCGTTTCTACCGCCGTTTGAGATTGGTGAATATACGGTGCATCCGATCGTAGCCGATGTCAATATCGGTATTTTGTATATTTTGGGTGTTATGGGTGCGGGACTTTACGGTCCTCTGCTTGGCGGCTTGGCTTCGGCAAACAAATGGTCACTGATCTCTACGGCGCGTGCCGCGGCGATTTTTATCTCTTATGAGGTAATTACGGGGCTCTCGCTCTTGGCACCGTTGATGATGGTAGGATCGCTCTCGCTAGTAGATTTTAATGACTTTCAAGGTGGAGGTATCGGTAGCTGGATTGTCTGGTCGCAACCGGTCGCTTTTGTGCTGTTTGTGATTGCATCGTTTGCCGAGACGGGTCGTACACCGTTTCACTTGGTAGCTAACGACCATGAGATTATAGACGGATTCGGTACGGAATATTCGGGAATGCGTTGGGGGCTCTTCTTTATCGGCGAGTATGCCAATATGTTCTTTATTTCGTTTGTAACGGCGATTATCTTTTTAGGTGGCTATGGTGATGGAACACTCTTAGGTGCAATTGGTCTGCTCTTAAAAGTGTCGTTTTTGTTCTTCTTTTTCTTATGGACGCGTGCGGCATGGCCGGATGTGAGACCCGATCAGCTCATGTGGCTGTGTTGGAAAGTTTTAATGCCGCTTGCCGTACTTAATATAGTAATTACCGGCATCGTGATGATGTTTTAAGGGGTGATGATGAGTTTACAACAATTTCAAGACCGCAACGTGGCTGAACAGCACTATTTTCACGTCGATATTGCGGATTATCCGACCACACCGTGGGGAAAATTCAAACGACTGATTGCGCGAACTTTTCGCGGAGAGCTTTTTGTAGGGCTTTGGGTGGTGTTTCGTGAAATGATCAAGTTTGATATTCATACCGTTCAATATCCCAAAGAGAAGCTTCCGGTAGGATCGCGTTACCGCGCCGTGCACCAGATGCAGCGTCTCTTTGAGTCGGGTACGGAGCGCTGTATCGGGTGCGGGTTGTGTGAAAAAATCTGTATCTCCAACTGTATTCGCATGGAGACGCGCCTTGATGAGAGCAGTCGTAAGCAGGTGACGGATTATACAATCAACCTTGGGCGTTGTATTTTCTGCGGTTACTGTGCCGAGGTGTGCCCTGAGCTTGCTATCGTTCACGGTCCGCGCTATGAGAATGCGTCACAGCAACGTGCGCACTATACCGATTACGCGGATATGCTCACACCGATTGATATGGCGATCAGCGGTAAGCAAAAAGAGTTTGACGGTTTTGGAGCCGTAACACCACATGAAGACGAGCGCGTGAAAACCACGCCGCTGGCATATTAAGGAGGCCCAATGTTTGAAGTGATAGCCTTTTATCTTTTTGCTTTTTTAACGGTTGTGATGTTTGGAATCACGGTGTTTACAAAGCAGGCGCTTTATGCGCTGACGGCTTTAGCCGCGGGAATGATCTTTATTTCGGCATTTTACTTTTTGCTGGGAGCCGATTTTCTTGGCGCCGTACAGATCATTGTCTATACGGGAGCCGTAATGGCACTGTATGCCTTTGGTATGATGTTTTTTGATACCACCCGTAATGTGACCGAGCATGGCAGAGCGCCTCAGCTTGTCTTTTTGCTCTCGGGCATGGTCGCGCTACTGGTGGTAGTGATTTTTGTATCTCCGATCATTTCTGGAAATATTACGGCGCTCAACCCTATAGAAACTAACGTAGGTAACCCGCAAGCAGTGGGAAAGGTACTCTTTACTCAATATCTTGTTCCGTTTGAAGTTGCCGCAGTTATGCTTTTGGTGGCTATGATCGCAGGAATCGTACTGGCCGGTAAAAAGATGGACAACTCACTCACGCTTATGGAAGAAGAGGAGATCGAACTGGCTAAACAATCTCAAGAAAAGGCGGTGTCATAATGGAAATTACACTCTCGCACTACATGGTACTCTCCGTAGTGCTGTTTGCAATTGGACTTATTGGCGTGATGCGACGTACCAATCTGTTGATGCTCTTTTTCTCTACCGAAATTTTGCTCAACGCCGTCAATATCGGTTTTGCCGCGATATCGCGTTATTATGGCGATCTTACGGGGCAGATGTTTGCCTTTTTCGTGATTGCGATTGCCGCATCGGAAGTGGCCGTGGGTCTGGGACTTTTAATCGTATGGTTTAAACGTACCGGCGACATTGATCTGACTACTATGATATCGATGAAAGGATAAGCGGATGGAGTTTTACTTATATTTAGCGCTCTTTTCACCTTTGGCGGGCTCCTTGATCGCGTCGCTATTTGGCGCACAAAAAAAGACGCTGTTTACGGGCATCATCACGTCGTTGCTGCTCTTTACCTCGTTTGTGAGTTCAAGCATACTGCTTACGCATATTCTTGGCGGCGGTGATGCCGTACATGTAGAGATGATGACATGGATGGCAACGGGTAATCTTTATATTCCGTTTGGCTTCTTGGTTGATCAGGTATCGGTAACCATGATGATGGTAGTCACTATCGTATCTACTGTCGTACATGTATACTCTATCGGCTATATGGATCACGATAAGAGCTTTAACCGTTTCTTTGCATGGCTCTCGGCATTTGTGTTTTCGATGATGGTACTGGTCATGAGCGACAACTTCGCAGGCTTATTCATTGGCTGGGAAGGCGTAGGCTTGTGTTCGTGGGCGCTTATCGGCTTTTGGTATCATAAAGAGAGTGCGTCATGGGCGGCAAACGAAGCGTTTATTATGAACCGTATCGCCGACCTTGGCATGTTGATCGGAATCTTTTTGCTTTATTGGAACATCGGTTCACTGCAATACGATCAGGTCTTTGCGGCGGTACCAACCCTTGATACGTCGGTATTGGTATTGATGGGGGTGTTTCTCTTTATCGGTGCCATGGGTAAATCGGCACAGTTTCCCCTACACACATGGCTTGCCGATGCGATGGAGGGGCCTACTCCGGTTTCGGCACTGATTCACGCGGCAACGATGGTTACGGCGGGGGTCTATTTGGTCGTCCGTGCGAATCCGCTGTACGACCTGATTCCCGAAGTAGGTTATTTTATCGCTAGCCTCGGTGCGTTTGTAGCGATGTTCGCAGCTTCGATGGCGCTTGTGAATCGTGATATGAAACGCATTATCGCCTACTCAACACTCTCTCAACTGGGCTACATGTTTGTGGCCGCGGGCTTGGGTGCGTATTGGGTAGCGCTCTTTCATCTCATGGCACACGCCTTTTTTAAAGCACTCCTCTTCTTGGGTGCCGGTAACGTCATGCACGCAATGAGTGATGAGCTCGATCCGTTTAAAATGGGCGGACTCAAAAAAGCGATGAAGTGGACGTGGATTATGATGACGTTAGCTTCGGTTGCTCTTGCCGGCATCTGGCCGCTTGCTGGGTTCTTCTCCAAAGACCTTATCTTGGAAGTTGCGTTTGTAGAGCATCACTATGTACTTTATACCGTGTTGCTGGTAACGGCAATGCTAACCGCATTTTACTCATTCCGTCTGGTGGCACTTATTTTTCATGGCGAAGAGCGTTATAAAAGCTACGGCTTTCATCCGCATGAAGCGTATACCTATATGTTGATTGCTATGAGCCCATTGGCACTCTTTGCGGTTATTGCCGGATTCGCATTCAAAGGCTCTTATGTTGCAATGCTTGAAGCGGCGGAGCATGTCATTCCGGTAGCGGAGTATCATATCCACTCTCCTATCGTGTTTTGGACTATGGTATTTGGAACACAGATTTTAGTAGGCATCTCAATCGCTTACGCTTACTACAAATATCGCAATGCGAAAATAGATAAGGCGTTTGAAGAGCGTCCGTGCTACAAAATACTGTTTAATCAGTATTACATTCCCTATCTGTATGAAGAGTATGTCTGTAAGCCTTATCGTGAGCTCTCAACAGCCGCATGGAAACAGCTGGATCTCAAAGTGGTTGATGCCACGGTAGATATGATCGCAATGCTTTTTTATAAAACGGGTGAGCAGACGCATAGTATGCAAAACGGTAATCTCTCATCGATGCTACGCTGGATGGTGGCAGGTACCATGATATTACTTCTTTTGGCAGTGGCTTTTACAGTGGCTACTACGATGGTAGCAGGTTAAGGAGCGTATAGATGTATGACACGATTTTATCAATTTTGATTTTCTTTCCGGCACTGGCCGCACTGCTCGGTTTTGTGGTGGAAAAAGACAGCATTCGCTCTTACGGCATTACGGTAGCCACAGTAGAGTTTGTCCTCTCGCTAGTGTTGTGGTATGGGTATGATCCTTCGGTTGTAGGGATGCAGTTTATGGAGTCCGTGCCGTTGATTCCGGCATTTGGCATTAGCTATCTGCTTGGAGTCGATGGAATCTCCATGTTTATTATTATTTTAGCGACCTTTTTTACGATGATCGGTATCGCTTCGCTTGGTGATACGAAGCGTGTCAAAGATATGATTATCACGCTTCTCTTTTTAGAGATGACGATGGTAGGCGTTTTTGCCGCACTTGATGCGATTGTCTTTTACATTTTCTGGGAGCTCTCGCTGGTACCGATGCTCTATATTATCGGTGCATGGGGCGGGCCGCTTCGTATTTACGCTTCAATTAAGTTTTTTCTCTACACCTTTACGGGCTCACTGATCATGCTGGTAGGGATGCTCTTTATGGCGTACTTTTATTATCAGGCTACGGGCACATGGAGCTTCTCAATTTTGGAGTGGTACCGTCTGGTCTTGCCTGAGGATCTGCAACTCTGGCTCTTTGTCGCCTTTTTCTTCGGTTTTGCTATTAAGGTTCCGATGTTCCCGTTTCATACGTGGCTGCCATACGCACACGGCCAGGCACCTACCATTGGTTCGGTCATTCTTGCCGCGATTTTGCTAAAGATGGGAACGTACGCGTTTGTGCGTTTCTCGCTACCGATGTTTCCTGACGCTTCGGTCTTTTTTATGGTTCCGATTGCCGTTATCTCGATTATTATGATTATCTACACGGCGATGGTAGCGTATGCACAAGAGGATGTGAAACAGGTGGTCGCTTATAGCTCGATTTCGCATATGGGGGTTATCATTTTAGGAACCTTTGCACTCAATGTTGAGGGGATCTCGGGATCGGTATTTTTGATGATTGCACACGGTGTCGTATCGGGTGCGCTTTTCCTTTTGGTAGGTGTTATTTATGATCGCCGCCATACTAAATTGATGAGTGAATTTGGAGGCCTCGCTAGCGTGATGCCACACTACGCCACGATTTTCGGAATCATGGTAATGGCATCGGTAGGTTTGCCGCTTACCATCAACTTTGTAGGTGAGTTTTTAAGTCTGCTTGGGTTTTATCAGCAGTCGCATATGCTGACGTTACTTGCGGGTACGGCCATTATCGTGGGTGCAGTCTATATGCTCTCTGCATTTAAAAAGGCATTTTTTGGAACCGTCACGAATGATGCAAACCGTGATCTTCCCGATGTGAACAAGCGTGAACTACTTGCACTCATTCCACTTGCAGTGATTACGGTATGGCTTGGTGTTTATCCTAAACCGATACTGGATCCGATTAATAACAGTGTGGAATCGATTGTGACACTGATGCATGAAAAATCGGTTAGCGATGAAGCCAAAGCGCGTATTCCTAACCCAATGGAAGCTGCCCAAACGCAGGTAGCCGTATCTGAGGAGGCACACTAATGGAGGCTATTAATATCGCATTTGATTCACTCAACCTTGTGACGCTTTCGCCCATGCTTATTGCAATTGCAGGGGCACTCACGATTTTGGTGATGGATCTGTTTAAAGGTGGCTTGCACAAGTCGCTTTATGTCATGGTAGCACTGCTCTTTTTGGTACTTGATTTTGGCGCTCTTGTCAGTTTTATCGACTTTTTCACTGCTAACGGTACGATGCTGGGCTTTTTTGATGTCATGGTCATCGACGGTTTAGCGATTCTTTCGCAACTGATTATTGTGATCGCATCCATGCTTTTTATTCCACTATCGCTTACCTCTAAGCGTTTTCACGAGTTTTCATATCCTGAATTCTTTTCACTCTTTTTATTTATGATCGCGGGCTTTCAGTTTATGGTGGCTACGGATAACCTCATATTGATCTTTGTAGGTTTAGAGACGGCATCATTGGCGCTCTATACGCTCATTGCCATGCACAACCGCTCCAAATCGTTTGAAGCAGCTGTGAAGTACTTTACCATGGGTGCACTTGCCGCGGGTCTTTACTCATTTGGTGCAATGATCTTTTATGCAGTTAGCGGTTCGGTCGAAATCAATCAGATTGCGAGTGTGCTCGCTGCCGATCACTATAGCAATATCGGTTACGTACTGGTTGCCGTTGTCTTTATGCTAGCCTCTTTTGGCTTTAAGCTCTCGATGGTACCGTTTCACACATGGACACCGGATGTGTATGAGGGCTCAAGTGCCGCACTCGCAGGATATATGTCGATTGTGCCTAAAATCGCTTCGTTTGTCGTGGCGATGCGTCTGTTTGAGTTTTTAATTCAAAGTGAAGTGGTATGGCTTGAAGCGATACTCTACGCGGGTGTCGTAATGACCATGACGGCGGCTAACATCTGGGCATTGGTGCAAAACGATATCAAGAGGATGCTGGCTTACAGTTCCATCTCACATGCCGGTTTTGTAATGGCGGCGATTCTTATTGGTACCACTCAAGCCAATTCGGCGCTCTTTTTATATTGGGTACTCTTTGTCTTTACCAACCTAGGTGCTTTTGCCATGTTATGGGTTAACCGTCAAAAAACCCTGCTTCCGGGCCAAAGTTCCGACCATCCGTATGAGAAGTTCTCGGGATTGGTACATACCATGCCGATGGCGGCGCTGATGATGGGGCTATTTATGCTCTCACTTGCCGGTATTCCTCCCTTTGGTCTTTTTTGGGGTAAACTCTACATGATCGGCTCAGCCGTAAGTGCAGGCTATCCGGTGTTGGCACTGATTATGGCGCTTAACTCCGCAATCGCAGGGTATTACTATCTGAAACTGATTATTTTCATGTTCATGAAAGATCCGACGATCTCGGAAAAAAACTTTTATATGCTCAATGCATCCTTGTCGCTTAAAAGCATTATCGGCTTTGCCGCCTTTGTGACCATTTTTAGTGTGTTTGCGATTAATCCGTTAATGGAATTCATCTCTGCAATGGTATATAATAGCGGATACTAAGCCTTACATGTAAAGGAGTAACATTGCAGTTTTTGGTGTTGCTCCTTTGTGCTACGCTATCGATATCGGCTTTGGAATTGAGTGTTCAAAGCGGTAAAGAGGCAAGCCAATCCTACTCTCTTTTACATCTTCGTAATACGGAACGTTTTTTGTGTCAGGAGAAACGTGACGATATGGATGTGACGACATCCGTCGTTTGTGCATTTAAAAAACGTCCGCCGACACCGATACAGCAGATTGAAAATGATTTTTTTAGCATTCGTTCTACTCTTAAAGAGAACACTTTTTTTATTATCGTAACCCCCTTTAAAAAGATTGCACTCTATCCTCAATATTTTAATCTACTCGATGAGAATGAAACGTTTCAAGTCAAAGACGATTATGCAAAACATTGGATTATTATGGGTTATGAAAAGAATCCACCGTTACTTAAAACTTTTGATAAAAATAAACTAAGCATCAATTTTCCGATTCCACATATGGAGACGGCACACCCATTTATCGGTGGTCTTGATATGTTGGGTAATCCTATTAAAATGACGCGCATTAAAGATGTGTCCGAGTATCTTAATATCAAAAAGCATTATGAGTCGGGTCGCTATGATATGGCGTTGGGGCTGATAGATGAGGTGCTCAAAGAGTACCCCGATACAATTTTTAAAAGTGAGTTGATGCTGTATCGGATTCGCAGCTACCATAAAAAGGGTGAAGCCGAGCCGCTGATAGAGACTGCCAAACAGTTTATGCGAGAGTACTCCTCAGATCTGAATATGGCCGAAGTGCTTGCCGATACGGCTAATGCTTATGCCAATATCGGTCTCTTCACCGATGCAGATTATTTCTTTGATCGGCTTTTTGACGAACATAAAGAGAGCCCGTTTTCGCATTTGGGGTATGTGTATAAAGCGCAGCAACTTGAATCGAGCGGTAATGCGGTTAAGGCGATGGAGTATTATGAACGTGCGTTGCGCCAAGCAACAGATCGTGATACGGCTTCGCTTGCGGCAGAGCGGATGGTACTCTTACTGCTTGAGCAGGGTAAAACGAAGCGTGCCGAGATGTATGCGCGTAAAATATTACAAGGCAACCCCGCATACTTCGTGGGCAAGAGTGAGGCCTCGATTGAGCTGGCGCTGGATTTTGCGTCGCGTAGCTATTTTAAGATTGCTGCCGATATCGCCACAGTGCTTCTTGATGCGATGGATCGCTCCAATGAAAATTATGAGACATTGCTAAAAAATAGAGGGTACTGGCTGGCAGAAACAGCGTATAAAGAGGATGCACTTGACGCCTTTAACGCTTACTTAGACGCGTATAAATACGGTATGTATGCCGATGAGATTAAAAAAGAGAAAGATGCACTCTTTTTTGACGTCAATGATGAGAACAGCTCGGCACGGCTAGAACGATACGACCTTTTGATGAATAAATACGCAGGCGACTCTATTGCAGAGCGCGCGCTGTATGAAAAAGCGAAACTCTTGTTAGCTGAGCAGCGTTATCGGGAGGTATTGGAACTCGAAGAGAGACTTTCGCATGTCGATCCTACGCTCTATGATGACGTACCGAGTATTATAGTGCAAGCGGCAATCGGCGAAATCGAGACCTCATTACGTGCAAATGCGTGTGAGAATGTCGTAAATTTGTCTCAATACCACGATATTAATCTCTCACGTGAGTGGGACGGCAAACTTTTTGAGTGCTTTATTACGGCGGGTGATTTCGAAGCGGCAAAACATATCGCCTTGGGGCACCTTAAATCCAAAAATTATAATGAACGCAGTGCATGGCTGGAGCGTTATATCCGAATCGATTTCGCTTTGGGCAATTATACGGCGGTTATCGACGCGGCTAAAGAGCTGATAGCCTTGCGTGACGATGTTGCCTCAAAGGGCGATATCTACCGTACGCTTTTTGATGCCGCGCAGCGTCTGGGTGAAAAAGAGACGATGCTTGACGCCATAACCCAAATCGAAACCGTGTCGGGTCTGAATTTTGATGACGTTGAACGCTATACACAGATGGTCACGCTGGCCAAAGACAGCAGCGATGATGTAATGCTTGAGAGCTTTGCTAAAAAAGTGATGACGCTTCAAGAGCGCACACAAAGTTTTACGCAATCGCCTTATATTGAGTTTACGCTTGCACAGGCCTTGCAAACTAACGGTAAGCTTGCGCAAGCCCTTGAAGTCGTCAAAAGCCTTGATAAGCGTGATCTCAATCCATCAAAGCGGTCACGTCAAAAGTATCTGTTGGGCACCTTATATCAAAAAAACGGCGCGATAGACTCTAGCCGCAAGGCGTATGAAGCATGTATGGAGGCTGATAGTAATGGCTCTTGGGCAAAATTGGCCTCTGATGCGCTAAAACTGCTGCCGTAATACGGTTGATGGGAGTGTTTCGGCACTTACATGTATGAGTGTATCAAATTGATTTTGATTAAAAGTCTGCTGGCGTTTGGCCAATTGAGCGGTATGCGTTATGATATTTTGAAGCATCGTAGCTTTACATGTAAGGCCGTCAAAATACTCTAATACCTCGACAATACCTATGGCTTTCATACTGTTTGGAGCGCGTCCATAAGCGTGCTCAAGCATAGCGACTTCATCGATAAGACCCATCGTAAGCATCTTTTGCGTGCGGGTCGCAATGCGTGAGCGCAAGAGATCACGCTCTACGGCAATATTGTAAATATTTAGATCGGCAATGATCGGTTTGGGTGGATGAGCGGCAAACCATACCGAGGGGATTTCTCCTGTTTCAAGATAGAGGTGGAGCATCTTTTCAATGCGGTAGCGGTCATTAGGCTTAATAGCGTGCATGTAGGCGGGATCAACGCTTTCAAGCAAACCGTAAGCCTGTGCAAGATCGCTAAGTAGTGCTTCTGTTTTTTGGCGTGTAGTTTCTGCAATCTTGGGAATATCGGACAGACCGGTTAAGAGCGATTTGAGATAAAAACTCGTACCGCCTACAATAATAAGGTTTTTGCCTTTGGCTTTGCACTCGGCCTGCGCTTTGTTGTAAAGCGCGATAAACGTCGCCACACTAAACGGTTCGTTGGGGTAGAGCTCATCGATGCCGAAATGCTTTACATGTAGACGCTCCTCTTTGGAGGGTTTAGCAGAGGCGATATCGATCTGTTTGTAGATACTAAGTGAATCGATAGAGAGAATATCGGCATTGATTTTCTGCGCCAGTTCGAGCGCAGCATCACTTTTGCCTGAAGCGGTAGGACCGATAATGGCGATTGCTTTCATGGCGCTATTATAATAGCTTTTTGGATAAAATGACACTATGTTACAAAAGCTCAAAGATTTTAACGAATTAGTGATGTTTCAGCACTCCATCTTCTCTTTGCCGTTTATTTTTATCGCCATGGTGGTTGCTGCGGACGGATGGTTTGGTTGGAAACTACTGTTTCTCGGTGCTTTAGCCGCACTTACCGCACGTAATTTTGCGATGGGACTAAACCGCTATGCCGATCGTGATATTGATGCGCAAAACCCGCGTACGCAAAATCGTCCGAATGTTGACGGGCGATTGAGCTCTCAAGCTATTTTTGCGTTTACACTGGCGAATGCCGTAGGTTTTATTGTAGTGGCATGGTTTGTGAATAGCTTGGCTTTTTGGCTCAGTTTCCCCATTTTAGCGGTATTGGGCAGTTACTCCTATTTTAAGCGTTTTAGCGAAACGGCGCATCTGGTTTTGGGGATATCGCTGGGATTGGCTCCCATTGCCGGTGTGGTAGCAGTTGAAGCGGCAATACCGATCTGGTCGGTGCTACTGGGCGTGGGTGTGATGTTTTGGGTGGCGGGCTTTGATCTGCTCTATTCGCTACAAGATATCGATTTTGACAAAGCGCAGGGACTCTTTTCAATCCCATCGCGCTACGGTGCTAGCGCTACACTCTTTATTGCTGCACTGTTTCACGGTGTGGCCGTGCTCTTTTGGGCTTTTTTTGCGTGGAGTGCGTTAGTGGGATGGATGGGATGGTTGGCCATTGTATGCGCGGTCATAATATTGTGGTATGAACATCAGATTGTACGCAAGGATTTTACCAAGATTGATCGTGCTTTTTTTACACTCAACGGATATTTGGGGATTCTATTTTTAGGTATGATTATCGTAGACAGGAGTATCGCATGAGTGTCCGCTTGATTCCCGCACCGATTGAGATCGCTTTTGAAATGCTAGGCGAGGATAACGAGCACTTCGAACGCGAATATCATCAACTCAGCGAAGCCGACGATGATCCCATTGGGCAGTGGCTCAAACTAGCAAAAGCCAAAGGCGAAACCTCAGAAAGCGATCCGGTGATGTTACAGCTTTTGATTGAGCTACACCGTAAAATTGACAATCTTGAGCGCTTGATAAAAAATGAAACCCCTAAACGTATCGCGTTGCGAGAGTACGCTATGATTGAGAGTATTGGATTTGGGCATTTTAGTGTACCGTCGTTGATGTTGGAAGTGGGAGCCGAATATTACGGGCGTATTGAAATGCCGATTCATCCTAAGCATGACGTGGGCATCTTTTTTATTGCCGAAGATGCGCATCTTGCCAAAATTACAAAGATGCATGAGCGTGATGAAAAAGAGTGGAACGCCTATCTTACGGCGCGTGAACGGGTAATGATTCGAGAGATGCGGAGTGAATCATGATGTTGTATGAATACCTGCTTATAGGGGTAGGTATCGTAATTTTGGTGCTGATATACTATATTTTCAGCCGCGATTCGCAGCAACATCGCCAGATACGAGCGATTGCTACGGCGGTGGAGCATTTAAATCATCAAGTTTATGAACTGCAACAGCGTGTGAATGCATCGCTCAAAGAGATGGAGGTTAAAGAGGGTGGTTTTATCAACGATGCCGATCTGCGCTATGAGCTTGAAGTAGGAATCAGCGAATACACAAAACCGATGCAGACCGAACTGCATAAGTTTCAAGACGAGCTGTCGCACACCACGCAGCAGATGCAAAAGCGATTGATGCAGATCGAAGAGAGTCTGCGCGCTTTTTCACTTCCTGCTTCGGTGAATGGCATGGATGATGAGCGGATTATCACGCTTTTCAAACAGGGAATTGATATTGAAACCATCTCTAAAGAGCTTCGCCTCTCTAAACCTGAAGTAGAATTTGTGCTCAAGATTAATAAACTGAGATAATTTCACCTATTTTTCTCACTCCACGACACCATACTTTCGAACTTTGGCAAATGAGCGTTCAAGCAAGCTAAGCAACACGGAAAACTCCTTGCTTTTGAGCCTTGAATTGACCAATACGTTCTTGAGCTACTCCAATCCATGCTTGAATACGCTTTTTATCGGGTAGGTTTTGCGGTTTTGGAGTTTTTTTAAAAGCAATAGGCTCTTGAAGTGTGCGGTAATCTCCTGCAAGAATAGACCAGACGAAGCTGATCGAGAGAAACGCCATC